>JALHNT010000041.1 GCA_022843385.1 Anaerolineae bacterium
TTGCTTTCATCTCATCCCTGGTCCGTTTGCACTCTTTCTACCCATGAGCCAAAAGTTTACCAAAAGTTCACCCGTAACGGGGAAAATGGGCGTATGCTGAGGGCAAGCAGTCGTCAGTCGATAGTCAATAGAGGAAACACTCATGCCTCGTCACTCGTTACTCGTTACTGACCGAAAGCAAAAAGTCGCAAAATGCACTTTTGACTTTGACGAATTTGACGAATTTTGCACAGATTTGCTCGGTTTTCGCTCTGTGTTCTCTGTGTCCTCTGTGTTCGCATTTCTGTCTTTGTCGTTGTGTCTGTCCGACGACGACGACGACGACACAAAACGGGAGTCTTGCACTTGCAACAGTTGCAACGTTTGAGGGAAAACCAATGTCCATGATTCACGAATTGAAAAATGGAGTGATGCGAATCTGACGAATCTGACGAATCTTGTGAATCAGATAATAGGCCATAGGCTGAAAGCTGATGGCTCCAAGCAGCTTCCGAGCCTGAAGTTCTTTTTGACCACTATCGACTGAAACGAAAATGGGATGACCATCGGCCATCCCATCTTGAGTCGGGTTCCTCACAAGGAGTTGTCCTCACCCACTGGATGAGGACAACATTTGCTACGGTGAGGGCGGCGGTTCTGCCGGCGGTGTGGACTCCGGCGTGACCTCTACTGGTGGCTCGATCACCGGCGGTTGTTCAACCGGCGGCTCGATCACCGGTGGTTGTTCAACTGGCGGTTGTTCCACCGGTACCGGCTCGGTCGAGCTTTCTTCTTCGTAGCACGGCACACCGATCCGCACCGTCACGTTGGTGAAGGCGGTGCCACCCCGATTATCGCGGATCTTATAATAGAAGATATAGGTCCCGGCGAAACCGGTTGCGGGATAGTAGACGATGGTCGATGGGCTGATGATCTCGGTATAGCCATCCGGTGGATTGGAACTGGACAAGAACACTTCGATAGGATCCTCATCCGGATCGTAGTCATTGCCCGTCACATTAATCTGTACCGATGTCTGACCGGCTGCGATGGAAACGCAGTCATCCACAGCGACCGGCGGACGATTGCTGTTGTCTGGTTCGACATGAACGGTCGCATCGTCAGCGTTGTTCCCGGTATTCAGATCCATCTGATTGGCAGTCACCGATGCTTTGTTGACGATGTCCCCGGCCTGAATGACCTTCACGTCCAGCATGAACATCAGCTTCGCGTCATCTGGCAGATTACCCAGTTGGCAGACGATATAGGGCAGGTTACCAATATTGCAGCTCGCGCCTTCCGGCAAACCACTCACGCCGATGAAGGACATTCCCGCTGGCAGCAGATCAACAACAGTGACGTTCGTGGCATCTACACCGCCGATGTTTTCAACCGTGATGTCAAAAGTGACGGTTTCACCAGCAACTGCATACGACGGTCCATCCTTAGTCAGCATCAGATCAATCTGGGGTGCCTGGCCGACTGTCACCCGAACCGTGGCCGTATCGACGCGGGTGCGGCCATCAGCGACGGTATAGGTGAAGCTCGTCTGACCGCTGGCACCGGTTACCGGGGTGAAGGTGAGCAGGTTGCCATTCTGTGTCACGACGCCCTTGTCGACAGGTGGCGCTGTGAAGCTGGTGATGGTTTTCGCCTGACCCAACGGCAGATCATTCGCGGTCGGATCGAAAGTGACCGCTGCATTGAAGGCCGTCACCACGTCATCGTCGAGCGCGTCGAACGGTGGCAGGGTAATCAGTGCGGTGGCCGAAGCGTTGTTGTTCTCGCCAGTCAAGTCTGGTGTAACTGGTGACGCCACGCTGACGTCATTTTTCAGCGACTCGGCATAGGGCGCAACCACCGTGACTAGGATCAGCGCTGTCTGGTTCACCGCCATATCTCCCAGCTCGCAGATCCCGGTCAGGCTGCTGCAGCTACCGAGGTTGGTGGTGATACTCTTGAAGCTCACACCAGTGGGAAGCGTATCAGTGACCTTGACGGCTTGGGCAGTTCCGGGCCCCAGGTTCTTGACGACCACCTGATAGGCGATGTCACCGCCAACCGGCACTGGCTCAGTTGGGGCGGTCTTGGTCACCTGCAAATCAGCCTGATTGACCGGGATAGCGCAGTTGAGCGCCGAGTTGCCGCTGGGGTTGGAGACCGTATTGCTGGCTTTGGTACTGGCAGCCGATGTCACTGGCAGCGTTCCATTGCCGAAGGTACAGGCATTGGGGTAGGTCAGCCACAGCGCCGCCAGCGTGCTGAAGTAAGGCGCAGCGAAGGATGTGCCAGCGCCGATGCGGGTGATCTTGCCCTGAGCGTCAGTTTCAAATGGGAAACCGCCACCGGGAGCCATCGCGTTGCCGTCGTGCGACAGCGGCCACAGGCTGGTGCCGGGGTCGCCAATCGCGGCTGAGATGGCGAAGCTCTCTGGGAAAGCTGCTGGTTTTAGCGGCGCGCCACCGAACAGGAAGCGGAAGTTGCCAGACGACGCCACCGGGATGACAGCGAAGTTAGTGCTGGGGTTAGCATCCTGCTGGTCGTTAAAGCTGCGTTGCAGGTAGCCACGCAGCAGCGCCTGCAAACCGGTGATTGGGTCTTCCGAAGCCTTACCCGCCAGATAAGCCAGATACTCATCGACGAAATTGGCCGGGATACCCAGCGCCTGATTGAGGTACTGGCTTAAGCCATAGCCCAGCGGCGCTTCGGTGACATTGCCATTGGCCGGCGGGACGATGCCACGACGGGCACAATCCTGGGTCGGGTTGGAACTGGCGGTTGCGGTGCGGCCCTTGCCATCCGGCCCCTTGAGCTGCCATACCAGATTCTTGCCATCGAACGGAGTGGCGAAGACGAACCGCTGGCGTCCAGCGGCGAAGACGCTCGGTTGGCCGCGACCCTGGGGAGTAGGGTGGAAGCGATTATCGCCCCCAACCGGAATGCTGACCGCCACCGGGTTCTTGTTCTCATAACCCCAGTAGGCGATGTAGTTTCCGTAACTGACCTTCTGCACACACTCCAGCACCGGGCTGACCTGCTTGGTGCGGCTGTTCAGCACCGTGTTGGCCGTGCTGAGGTAGGCGGCATAGCTGAAGTTGTTGGTGACGGTGGTGGTCTGGCCGGTGCCGGCATCGGTCAGTGTGACATCAGTAGCATCATCGCACGGGACGAGGCCGAAGCTCATGTTGATGACGAAACGCTGAATGCCCTGGGCGGCCAGCGCATCCACCGCATTGCGAATGGCATTGGCGATGGCATCCGAACGGAAACCGATTGCCTGGCTGCTCATATCGACATTCTGGATGAGGATGTTGGGGGTGCTGTTCGGGCCATCCTGAGCATCCAGCGCGCTGTACAGGCTGTCAAAAACCTTGCGCACATCCGCCCCGTGAGCAGTCGGGCTGCTGAAATCATCGACCACCAGAATAGCGGTGCGGGTGCCGTTATAGCCAGGGCCGCCGGTAATACCTGGCACCTGATTGGTCAGCCAGGCCGGGGTGATGACGTTGTTGGTGATCTGCGCCACCAGTTGCTCCACGCTGAAGCCGGTGACATTGAAACCCAACTGCGTCACACTGAAGCCAAAGCCGGTGACATTGAAGCCCAACTGGGTGACGTTGAAGCCAAAACCAGTGACATTGAAGCCGAAGCCGGTGACGTTGAAGCCCTGTCCGTCTACCTTGTCGGGCGTGACGGCGCAGGCGACTGCGGTTGTCTGTGCGGCTACCGGGCTGGCACTGCCGTTATAAACAAAAAAGACCAGGAGCAGCGGCACCCAGGTCAACCATCTGAGAATCGAAAAAGGTCTCTTCTCGTGCATATTGTTCCCCCAACACTGTGTCCCGCCACCAACGGTTTTCGGGCGACCCAGGGTGACAGGGTTGCCCATCTGGCGGAATGTAAACAATTGACAGCGTTTGTCACTGCCTGGAATAGTGCATTGGCGGCCTAAAATTGACCTAACATAAACCTTTTGTCCTCAAAGGTTAGGATGTTCATACTCAACATACGCAAAATTCAGTCATCAGTTTGGGGACTGCGAACTGGGGATCACAGATCGTCCAGTTCGCCTTTTTGCAGGGCCTGTTCAAAGGCACGACCAACCAGCAGGACATGCTCGATCCACAGTGCCAGATCGTCTTCGGGCAGCGCTTCCAACAGAGGATTGAGAATGTCATCGGGCAGGCTGTACAGTACTTCGGTAGAGAGGCAGGACATGGCCTGAATGACCGAATCGCGTGATTCGGGTGGCTCACCTTCCATCAGGCCGCGAAACCAGCGCTCAACAATGGGATGAATTTGCTCACACGATGATCCATCCCCCAGTTTGCGATTGGCGAGGTCACGAAACTCATCAAGCCAATCGGGCTCAGGCGCGCTGTCATCAGACATGGGTATTTTCCCTGAATAAGATTATTCCTGATGAATATACTGCAAAAGCGGCAGAGGTGCGACCCACCTGCCGGCTTGTTTCTCTCTCAGTCCAGCCTGTTAGTTATCTGAAGGTTGGAATTACGTGTGGTTCAGCCTGCAAAACTCAAACTAACCTTAAGCCACCCACATCGTTAGATGGCTATAAAATGAAAGGTGGAGATAATCCTGGTAATGGATAGATTTGTGCTGTCGCGTCTCTGTACCCTGGCAGCCTGATGAGGAGCAAGCATGACGGCCATGTCCGTTAACCTGAATCAACAACAGAATCTGACCCAGCGTTACAGCCGGTTAGCGCCTTTAGTGTTCCTGGTGCTGCTGGGATTGAACTTCGGCGTCGGCTTCATTCTGATCAGCCGGCAGCAAAGCGATGCCATCGTCATCAATCTGGCCGGGCGTCAGCGTATGCTCAGTCAGTTTCTGGCGAAAGAAAGCCTCGAGCTGCTCTATTTCCCCGCGAACACAACCCAGGATCGGTCGGAACTGGCAGAACGGGCGACGCTCTGGCGGCGCAGTCATTTTGGCCTGCAATTTGGCGATGAGGGCCTGGGTCTGCCCGGCAACAATTCACCGGCTGTCCAAAGCCTGTTCGCGGAAATCAACCCCGGCTTCGACACCATCTTCAATGCGGCTGTGTGTCTGAGCAGTCCGGAAGCCACTGCTACCTGCACCAGTAACAATGTGCGCGATTACATTGATGCCATCCTTGCCAACGAGGGCGACTTCCTGCAAGGGATGGATGCCATCGTCACCCAGCTCCAGATCGAGTCCGCCGGACGTGTCACCGAAACCCGTGTCATTCAGGTGATCGTCTTTGTTGTCTCGCTGGCGGTCTATGCGGCGCTGGGCTACTTCGTCTTCCGCCCTGCCACCCAGCAAATCGACGAAACTCTTGAGCGCATGGGGCAAACGCGTTCGTCGCTGGAACTCGCGCTGCGTGAATTACAGAACAGCAGCCGCGATCTCGAAGCAGTCGTCGGTGTCGGTACCCAGGTCGCCTCGATCCTGGAAGTGAACCGCCTCCTCAACGAAGTCTCTGACCTGACCAAAGAACGGTTGCGTCTGTATCATGCCCATATCTACCTGCTGGATGAGTCCGGCGACATCCTGCGCCTGACCGCCGGTGCCGGGGCTGTTGGACGGCAGATGGTGGCAGAAAAGCGTTCCATCGCTATTGATAACCCCAACAGTATTGTCGCCAGCGCCGCCCGCAGCCGCAGGGGTGTGGTCATCAACGATGTCCGCGCTTCGGTCACTTTCCTCCCACATCCGCTGCTGCCGGATACCCGCGCCGAACTGGCTGTCCCGCTGATCGCGCGTGGCGAGCTGCTGGGAGTGCTGGATGTGCAGAGCAATGAAGTCAATTACTTCACCCAGCAAACGCTGACCGTTATGGAATTGATGGCGAGCCAGGTGGCTGTCGCTATCAGCAACGCCCGTCTTTATGAATATGCCGAACGCACCAGCCGCCACGAGCGCGCCCTGGGCAGCATTGATCGCGGCATTCAGAGCGCGGTTGATCTGGACGAAATTCTGCAATCAACTGTGCGCGAACTGGGTAAGGCGCTGCGCGTCCCCCACACCGTCATCCAGTTGCAGGTCGAACCGAGCAACGGTGAAGTCAAGGAGAATGACAATTGATAAGGCTGCTTCTAGCCGGAGTTCTGCTACTGCTTACGGCCTGCGGCGTGAATACGACCGATACGACCTCAGAGTCAGGCCCGTTGCGCATCACCGTTGATCCCTGGCCGGGCTATGGTGCCCTCTATATAGCTGAAGCTCAGGGTTTCTTTGAACAGGCCGGTCTCAACATCGAGATCACGATCCTGGAGAGCGCCTCCCAATCGGCACAGGCTTTCGCTGAAAAACGCAGCGATGTCGTATTCACGGTGCTGCCCGATGCGCTGGCGTTGTCGGCGGCTGGCGTCCCGATTCAGGTCATCTGGGCAACCGATACCTCCACTGGTGGCGACGTCCTGATGGCGGCTTCAGGGATCACCACTGTCGCCGATCTGCGTGGCAAGCGCGTTGCCATGAATTACGGCACCTTCAGCCAGATCTTTGTGGCTGCCGCGCTGGCCCAGGCCGATTTGAGCCTGAGCGATGTCACCATCGTCAATATCCCGCCGGAAGGCGTAGCCGATGCCTTGCGCGCCAATCAGATTGACGCCGGTCATACCTACGGCCCGTACACAGTGGCCGCCAGCCAGGTGAACGCCACACCCATCCTGACCAGCGCCGACATCCCTGGCGTCATCGTTGACGTCATCGGCGTTCAGACTGAGTTGATCGAAGAAGATAGCGATCAGGTACAGGGCTTCGTCAGCGCCATTCGTCAGGCAGTGGAGTGGTGGCAGGCTAACCCGGAAGCTGGCAACCAGATTGTCGCGGCTCAGATGAATATCCCCCCAGCCGATATGACCGATACCATGACAGGCCTACAACTCTATGGCCTTGAGGATAACTTCAAAATGTTTGATACCACCAACCCGCAGTCGCTCTACGAGCAGGCGCGCTTTGCAGTGAGTATTTTCAGCGATCAGGGCGTGATCCAGCAGTTGCCCGATATCAGCACCCTGCTCGACAGCCGCTTCATTCAATCATTAGCCGGTTCACAATAGAGGCCCATGATGCAAGCAACTTCTGAAACCCGGCGCATCCCCTGGCGCTCCAGCATCCAGTGGCAGCTCATCCTCTTCTCGCTGCTGGTGGGACTGCTGCCGGTTGCCATTCTGGGAACGATTACCTTCCTGCAAGCTCGTGATGCCCTGCGTCAGCAGGTGAGCGACAGTGCCAGCGGTGTGGCTGAAGCGGTCGGGCGCGATCTTGATCGTTATCTATTCGAGCGATATGGCGACCTGCAAGTGATGGCTCGCGCCGAAACCATTCGCAACGTCGAAGACACGCTGGAAGACAAGACCGCCTATCTGCAAACCATCAAAGATACCTACGGCGCGTATGAATCAATCATGCTGCTGACCGGCAATGGTCGTGTCGTTGGCTCAACCCGTCCCATCACGGGCGACTTCTCGGACGAGGAATGGTTTCAGCAAGCGGTTGCGCTGAATGATACCTATACGACCAGTGTGTATTATTCCACCCTCGACCAGCAATATGTCATCACCATCGCCCGCCCGGTCTATGACCTGGAGGATGAATTCATTGGCGTCATTGCAGCCAATATTGACGTGGATGCGCTGATAAACATCGTCGCCTCGGTCAAAGTAGGCGAGCGCGGAGAAATCACCTTCGTTGATCGGGAAGGGCGCACCATCCTTGATGTTGAAGTGGCTCACTTGTTTGAGGATGTCAGCGATTCGGTTGCTGTCCAGAATGGTTTGCAGGGTCTATCGGGCAGCGTGATCGAAGTTGGTCACCTGAGCGAAGAAGTCATTTCCAGCTATATCCCGCTTGCTGGTCTACAGGGATGGATTGCGATTACCCAGCTCCCCCTGGCTGACCTCGACGTCGCCGTCAACGCGCTGGCGACCCGCGTCATCGCGCTGGGGCTGGTAACGCTGGTCATCATTACTTTCCTCGTGGTGCTGCTCTCGCAGCGCCTGATCGAACCGATCCGCCAGCTCACCGCCAGCGCCCGCCAACTCAGCGCCGGTCAGTTTGATGCGCCGATTCTGCTGCAAAGCAACAACGAATTCGGCCAACTGGCCGATACCTTCCGTTCGATGGCTGGCGAATTACAGGGGATGGTGGCCTCGCTGGAGGCGCGTGTTAATGCCCGCACCCAGGACCTCACCACCACCATCGAAATCGGACGGCTGGCGAACAACATCTATGCCGAAGCCGATCTGATGCCGCGCCTGGTGGAATTCATCCGTTCCCGCTTCAATCTCTACTACACCCAGATTTATCTGCTCGACGAAGCCGAGCGCTTCGCACTGCTGCGGGCGGGCACCGGCGATGCCGGTCAACTGCTGCTGGCGCGCAAGCACCGCCTCGATCTGAGCCAGACCTCGCTGGTAGCACAGGCCGTCCGCACCGGACAACCGGTGGTGGTCAGCGATACCGCCGAAAATCCCAATCACCTGCCCAATCCATTGCTGCCGGAAACCCGTTCCGAAATCGCCGTCCCGCTGCGCGTCGGCCCATTGACGCTCGGTGTGCTGGATTTGCAGGCGAACCAACCTGGCACCTTCACCGCTGATAATGCTTCGGTATTCGAGGCGCTGGCGGGTCAGATCGCTGCTGTTATCCGCGCTGCCCAGGCCTATAGTGAAGCTCAGGCGCAAACCCAACGCGCCCAGCAGGTCACCGAAAGCCTGACTACTGAGTCCTGGCAGAACTACCTACACCAGGAACAACTCGGTTATGTTTACGATCTGGAGTCGCCGCGCCCCTTCGACGACACGATTACCCCCATCCTGCCAGCCAATGCCCGCCGCATCACCCAGCCCATCCGGGTGCGTGGAGCGCAGATCGGCGAACTGGTGGTGGCGGAAAACGATGATCGCCGCGCCCTGGGTGAAGAAGAACGCACCCTGATTGAGGATGCCGCCCGTCTGGTTGCCCAGGCTGTCGAACGCTACCGCAGTCTCGATGAAGTCAAACGCTCGGAGCAGGAAACCCGTCGCTTGCAGCAGTTCCTCGACTCGGTCATCGAAAGTCTGCCGATCATGGTGTTCGTCAAGGACGCCCAGGATCTGCGCTTCATCAGCTTCAACAAAGCCGGCGAAGAATTGCTGGGCTTCACCCGCGATGCCTTCCTCGGCAAGAACGATTACGACTTCTTCCCGCCTGCCGAAGCCGACTGGTTCACCAACAAGGATCGTGAAGTGCTGGACGGGAAAGTCCTGGTCGATATTCCCGAAGAGGAAATCCGCACCGCCAGCGGTGAAATTCGCACCCTGCACACCCGCAAAATTCCGATCTTCGATGCCCAGGGCAATCCGCAATATCTGGTCGGCATCTCGGAAGACATCACTGAACTGAAGAAATCGGCTGCTGCCCTGGTCGAAAGCGAACGCCGCTTCCGCCGCATCATCGAAGAAGCCAGCGATGTGGTGTACACCATCAATGCCGAAGGCTTCTTCACCTTCGTCAGCCCGTCCATCATCCGCCTGGCAGAACGCGAGCCAGAGGAGCTGATGGGCCAGCACTTCACCATTCTCCTGCCCAAGGGCGAGGGGTGGGGTAAACGCCTGATCGAGTTTTATCTGAAGCAACTGACAGATCGTGAAATCGAGACACGGCTGGAATTCCCGATCCTCAGCAAAAGTGGGCAGCGCAAATGGGTCGATCAGCAGGCGACCATCACCTTTGAAGATGGCAAGCCCGTCGGTTTCCAGGCGGTCGTCCGCGATGTTACCGAGCGTGTCGAGCAGCGTGAAGCGCTCGACTATGCCCGGCGCCGTGCGGAAATCCTGACCGAGATCAACAGCGCGCTGTCACAGGCGCAGGATGAGCAGTCCATTCTGGCTGGCATCGCCTTCTTTGCCGAGCGTTACAACCCCAGCTATATGACCCTGCTCTATCTGGAAAATGATGCGCGCGGCACGCCAGAGACCGCCATCACCGTCTCCAGCCGCCGCAACAACGAACCTGCTCTGGATGAGCCGCTGCTCGGTGTGCCGATTCAACTGACAAATTACCTCACCGCCAAGCTGCTGTTCCAGGCCGGTGATAAACCGCTGCTGATCGAGGATGTGCTGAACGATATTCGGCTGCATCAGCCGGAACGTGCCTTCCTGCAACAGGTCGGGGCACAGGCCACCATCGGGCTGCCGCTGCAAAGCGCTGGCGTCTGGCAGGGCATCCTCAGCATCAACTGGGCAGAACCCCATGTCATCAGCGACATCGAACGCGAAGTCTACACCGCCCTCATCCAGCCGCTGGCTGCGGTCGTCGCCCAACGGCGCTCGTATCTGGCGGAAGAAGAATTGCGGCAGCGCGCTGAAATTCTGGCGCGAGCGAACGCCATGTTGTCACGGGCTGTGGATAATGCTGAAATTCTCGAAGCGGTGGCGAACCTGGCACAGGCCGACTCAGCCGAACGCAGCAGCCTGTTCTACACCGAAGCCGACGATTATGGTCGCATCCATCTGCTCAATCTGGTCGCCAGCCGCACACGCGATGGACGGCTCATCGCCTTGAGCAATCTGCCGCGCACCGAATTCCTGCGCGATGAGTATCCGCTGATTGACGAAATCGAAAGCCATCCGGATACGCCGCTCTTCATCGAAAATGTCGATCTCGATCCGCGCTGTGATGATAACGCGCGCATTTACCTGAAAACCGCTGGCATCGCCGCTTTCATCACGCTGCCGCTGCGGAGCGCCAACCGCTGGCAGGGTCTCATCACGCTGGTGTGGTCAATGCCCCGCACCTTCGGCCCTGACCTGCGCGAACGTTACAGCGACATCATGCCAACCACATCCTCGGTGCTTGCCAGCCGTCGCGCCTTCGCCGACTCGGTCGAAGCCCAACTCGAATCCGAAACGCTCTACCTGCTCAGCAGCGCGATCAACGAAACCCAGCGTGAAGCCGATATTGTCGATGCGATCCAGCGTTTCATCGCACCGGCCAACACTGCCGCGATCACCCTGGGACGCTTCAATCGGGACAATCACGGGCAGATTCAGTCATTCGAAGTCCTGGCCGACTGGCAGCAGATCGAAGGTTTCAGCACGGTTGGCCTGCAAATTCCGGCAGACAGCGAACAGTTCGCCCAGATCGCGACGGGCGGCGAGTTCGTTATCATCGGCAATACCCAGACCGATCCTACCGTCACACCGGCTGCCCGCGAGTTATATCAATCGATCAACATCATCGGCATCATCGCCGCCCCCATGAAAGTCGCTGGGCGTGAGTGGGGTGCATTGAGCATGACCACCGATAAACCGGTCACATTCAGCCAGCGCGATCAGCGTGTTTTCCATGCGGCGGTCGAGCAGGCCAATCAGGCGCTGGAACGGCTGTATCTGACGCAGCAGACCGAGCGCCGCGCCGGTGAACTGGCGACCATTGCCCGCCTCAGCTCGACCACTACCCAGATTCTCGACGTTGATGAGCTGCTGCAAACCGTGACTGATCTCACCAAGACCAGTTTCGATTACTACCATGCTCATATCTACCTGCTCAACGCCACTGGCGACCGGCTGGTGCTGGCGGCTGGCGCGGGCGAACCGGGACGGCTGATGAAGGAACGCGGTCATGCCATCCCAATCAGTCGTCCCGATAGTCTGGTGGCGACAGCCGCGCGCGAACGACGCGGCGCAGTCTCCAACGATGTCACCCAGTCACCCAACTTCCTGCCTAACCCGCTGCTGCCGGATACGCGCTCGGAACTGGCGCTGCCGATGATCGTCGGTAACAAGCTGGTCGGTGTGCTGGATGTCCAGTCCACTCAGGTCAACCGTTTCAGCGACGAAGACGTGCTGCTCAAGACCGCGCTGGCCGACCAGATTGCAGTGGCGGTCGATAATGCGCTCGCCTTCCGTGAACAACAACAGGTGGCGGAACGGCTGCGTGAGGTGGATCGCCTCAAGTCGCAGTTCCTCGCCAACATGAGCCATGAGCTGCGCACCCCGCTCAACTCGATCATCGGCTATGCCGAAGTGCTGCTGGACGGCATCGATGGCGATCTGAACGATGAAGCGATGGAAGATGTCGACGCCATCCACAGCAGCGGCAAGCATCTGCTGACCATCATCAACGACATTCTCGACCTCGCCAAGATCGAAGCCGGCCAGATGTACATTGACCGGCGCGAGGTACAGTTGCTGCCTCTGGTAGAGGATGTGATGAACACCCTCAGCATTCTGGCACGCAACAAGGGCATCGAACTGAGCAGCGAAGGCGTCGACGACGCGCCCTCGGTGCTGGGTGATCCGATCCGCCTCAAGCAGATCATCCTCAATCTCATCAACAATGCCATCAAGTTCACCGAACAGGGCGGCGTCACACTTGCAGTCAGCCGTGACCCGAACAATCCGCAGCAGGTGCTGCTGTGCGTCCGCGATACCGGTATCGGCATGTCGCCGGAAGAAATGAAGGGGTTGTTCCAACAGTTCCATCAGGTTGATGGTTCGCCCACCCGCCGTGCCGGTGGCACTGGGCTGGGGTTGGTCATCAGCCGCCATCTGGTGCAGATGCATCACAGTGACATCGAGGTCAGCAGCGAGAAGGGTGTCGGCAGCGTCTTCACCTTCCGCCTGCCAGCCTTCGTCAAGGAGCCAGTGCCACAGGCGTAACCAGTGTTATGCACTAATAACGCTGGGGGCTAAAGCCGCCCAGCTAAGGGAAAATCTGGAAGCGCACTAAAGGCGCTGAAGAGGATAGGCTGGAACAACAGCCCCTTCAGCGGGCTTACCCGAAAGGTCAGCAGAGGGGTTATGCAGGTTAAGAGAATATCCGGGCAACAGTTTGCGGAATCGGATGCCGTTTGCAGCCCTCATCCCCCCAGCCCCTTCTCCCAGTGGGAGAAGGGGAGCCGTCGGCAACGGGTCTTAAAGCCCCTCGCCCCGTGGGAGAGGGGTTTGGGGTGAGGGCATTTAATTCTTAAAGCGCATAACCCCTCTGGGGCGGCACTCGATTATCCTCGAACATTATGTATATCACCACGTCAGGCGGCGCTCGTCGCTGCCTGACGAAGAATCAGGTTGTACCCATGTCGGTTTACTTCACTCAAATTGCCTGCCTCCAATGCGGTCAGTCTCTGCCGCCCGATCTCAATCTCCTGCGCTGCCCGGCCTGTGGCTCGCCCTGGCTCGATGCCCGTTATGATTACGCCGCCGTCGCCCAGCAATGGCCGTCGGTTGTCGCCAGTCGTGACCGGTCGCTCTGGCGTTATGCCGAACTGCTGCCACTGGCCGCCCCGGTGGAGACGATTACGATGGGCGAGGGCTACACCTCGCTCACGCGGTTGTATGCCTACGAGACGCTCTATAACCATCAGCCGATCTTCGTCAAGGATGAACGGCAGGGGCCGACCAGCTCCTTTAAGGATCGACAGGCGGCGCTGGCTGTCATGGCGCTGCATCAGGCTGGCATTCATGAATGTGTGCTGGCCTCGACCGGCAATGCCGGGGCGGCCTATGCCGCTTACTGCGCCCGCGCCGGCATCAAACTATGGCTCTTCCTCACCAGCCTCGTCCCATCAGAGAAGATGCGCGAGGCAGCCCTGTATGGCGCGGAGGTGGTCAAAGTCTCCGGCACCTATGACGAAACCAAGCACGTCGCCGCTGAATTCGCCCAGCGCAAGGGCATTCATCTCGACGGCGGTGCTAAAGCTGTCCCCGGCAAGGAAGCGATGAAGACGCTGGCCTTCGAGATCGCGGAACAGCTTGGTCTGAAGTTGCGTCAGGATGGTCGCTGGCAGGCACCCGACTGGTACATCCAGGCCGTCAGCGGCGGCATCGGCCCGCTGGGGGTGTGGAAAGGCTTCAGCGAGCTGCACCAGATGGGACTGATCGATCACATGCCCAAACTCGGCATCATTCAGGCCGCTGGCTGCGCCCCGATGGTGCAGGCCTTCGCCGCCGGCAAGGAACAGGCCGACCCGGTCATCCCGCGCACGCTCATCACCGTGCTGGCGACCGGCGACCCCGGCTACAGCTACCCCCAACTGCGCCAGGCCGTCCTCTCCAACGGCGGCGTGATGCGGGCAATTGAAGATGGCGCGACCTTCGAGGCCATGCGCCGGCTGGCGAGCAAGACCGGCTTCTCGGTGGAACCAGCCACCGCCGTCGCTTTCGCCGGACTGGAGGCGATGTTGCAGGACAAGACCATCCAGCCGGGCGAGGTGGTGGTAGTCAACTGCTCCGGTCACACCTTCACCGCCGAAAGCCATATCCTCGGCGACCAGTACGTCCATGATTTACAACTGAGCGTGAACGGCAAATCGCCGCGTACCCAGGACGGTCTCGATGCCGCCATCCGCATCCTCGATGAACAGGTGACGACTATCCTGCTGGTCGATGACAACCCGGCCGACCGCCGCCTGGTCAAGCGGCTGCTGCATCGCTATAAACAATATCGCGTCTCCGAAGCCAGCAATGGTGCCGAAGCGCTGAAGATCATCCGCGAGGAGCCGCCCGATCTGGTCATCACCGATCTGACCATGCCGGAGATGGATGGCTTCACCTTGCTGGAAACCCTGAAGCAGCACCCGGGGACGGCGCACATCCCGGTGGTCGTGGCCTCGGCCAAGACCCTCTCCGAGACCGATGCCCGCCTGCTGGAGTCCTACGATGCCAGCGTCTGGACCAAAGGCGGCGAGACCGGCACCCGCCAGTTGGTCGAATATGTTGCTGGCGCGCTGGGGCATTTCCTGCCGAAAGAAAGCAGCCCACACAAGACGGTGACGGCGGAAGTCATCGCCGCAGCCAAACCCCGCGTCGTCATCATCGAGGACAATCCGCTGGAACGGCGGCTGGCGCGCCGGTTGCTCGAATCCGATGGCAGCTTTCAGGTGATCGAAGCGGTCGACGGACGCGAAGGGTTGAAGGCTATCTTTGAACACCGGCCTGACCTGGTCATCCTCGATCTGATGTTGCCGGAGATGGATGGGCTGACAGTGCTGCAAGCGCTCCAGGGTGACGAGTATCTGCGTGAAATCCCGGTCATCGTGGTCTCGGCCAAAGAACTGACGCAGGCCGAACGCGACCAACTGCGCTCTCATACCCACTCGGTGATGGAGAAGGGCGCTTTTGATCGCGAGGAATTTCTGTATGTTGTTCACAATATTCTAGGATAAAATTCACGTTCTCTGATGGCGCTGATCGGTTAAGATCAGTATGATGAAAGTCAGGAGATGTGCCTCATGAACCGCGCCGTAGTGATTGAAGACAATCCCCGAAGTGCGCGGCTGACGGAGAAACTCCTTCAGCGCGCCGGATACGATGTCACGCTGGCCGACGATGGCCTGACCGGGCTGCGCACCGTGCTGGAAACCCGCCCCGATCTGGTGCTGGTCGATCTGGGACTGCCGGATATGGATGGGCAGACCGTGATCGGCGTCATCCGCCAGCGCGCCGACTTGCAACACCTCAAGATCGTCATTGTCACCGCCTGGCCGGAAGAACGCGCCCGTGAGATGGGCCGCGCCTACGGCTGTGACGGCGTGATTACCAAACCCATCGACACCCGCCAGTTCATCGAGCAGGTTGGCGTGGTTATGCCACCCGGAGAAAGACTTCATTAATGTTGACATCGCTCTCCCTGTCGCCGGAAAGTGGCGCGAGTCCCCTCTACATTCTGGTGCCAACCAGCAGCTTCAGCGCCGACGAGCTGGTCGATATTTACAACCGCACCCGCGAAGATTACATCGTGCCGATGCCGATGAGCGCCAAGAAGATGCAGAGCTACGTGCGCCTCTACGATGTCAACCTCGATCTGTCGTATGTCATCTTCGATCAGGATCAGCGCGAAATCGGGCTGGGGATGCTGGGGCTGCGCCCGGAGCGTGCCTGGATCACCCGGCTGGGGATCATCCCCGAACGGCGCAAGAAGGGCAGCGCCGCTTTCCTGATGCACGGCTTGATCGAAGCCGCCCGGCAGCAGGGGGCGCGGCTGGTACAGCTTGAAGTCATCGAAGGCAACCTTCCGGCGCACAGCCTGTTTCAGAAATGTGGTTTTGTCGAAACCCGTCGCTTCGGCGTCATCCGCCGCCCGCCCGGAATGCCGGACGAAGTCTATCGACCCGCCGGTGACGTCGAAATCCTCAGCCGCGAGGAAGCCGTCGCCTGTCTGACCGAGCGCAGCGATCACGGCGCGTCGTGGCTGGATGAAAGCAGCTCGCTGCTCAAGCTGGGGCAGCTTCAGGGTATCCACCTCGAACTCGAAGGCGGCAGCGGTTGGGTGGTGTATCAGAACAACCCCTACGACCTGACGCATGTCGTCTTCTGGTGCAGCGGCGGCCCGCGTGAAGCCATTCTCTCCGGCCTGCTCTATCACCTGCACCGGCTGCACGCCAGCCAGGACACCAAGATCGAGAACATCCCGCTGGAGACCGACTGGCCGATCCTGCACCAGTTCGGTTATGTCGATATGTTCCACCGCATCGAAATGTTCCTGCGCTTCTGACGTGAACGACGACCTGTTGTCCTCATGGATTGCAATGCTGCGCGACCGCAGCGATGGCGTGTTTAATGCCTGGTTTGAACTGGTCAGTATAGGCGCACCGGCGGTCGAGCCGCTGATCGCCGTGCTGCTCACAGACGAGCGATTAGACCGCCACAATAGCGGTACTGCCCTTCGCCCCGAGATGTTCAATGCCGCCGCCGCCCTTCGCATGATTGGCGCTCCGGCGCTTGAGCCGCTGCTCCCGCTGCTTCAGGATACCCAGGTCGCGGTTCGCAACAATGTCACCTGGATTCTGGAGGGAATTGGCGACCGGCGAGCGACCGACGCGCTCATCGCCGCGCTCCTGCACGATGACGACCCGGAAGTTCGCCAGGGTGCAGCCCAAGCGTTGGGCAAGATTGGTGACCGCCGTGCCGTTGATGCTCTCATCTTCGCTCTCCAGAATGATGAACCTGCCTCCGGTTATGCCTGCCTGGCGTTGGGCAAGATCGGTGACCGGCGTGCTGTTGATGCCCTCATCTTCGCCCTCCAGAATAACGATGATTGCGCTCTCTATGCCTGCCTGGCGCTGGGCAACATTGGCGACCCACGCGCCGTCGATGTGCTCATAGCTGTTCTCCAGGGCAGCAACTCGATGCTGAGCTGTCGGGCTGCTTTGGCGCTGGGGCAAATCAGCGATACCCGTGCGCTGGATGCTCTGATTGCCGCCCTGCACACCGGAGAAATCCTATCCAAGCGAAGAAACGCCGCGACGGCTCTGGGAATGATTGGCGACGAACGGGCTGTTGCGCCGCTCATCGTCGCGCTAGAGGACCCGGACTGGTGGCTGCGCCACGAGGCCACTGCCGCCTTACGTAAGCTCGGCACTCCCGAAGCCCTGATCGCGCTGAAGAGGCACGAGAAATAGATTGTGACCCCAGAACGTGTAGTCCGAATCTGGCTCTCCTCTGAAAGTTGAAAATGCTGAGTGCAAAGTAAAAAGGAAAAGACCTCTGATTCCTCTCCGTGCTCTCTGTGTCTCAGTGGTTCAATTCTTCTTCGTCTTTTCTTGGCGGCTTGGCGATGAATCGGATGTCGGTGTCCGTCACTCCCTGACAACCACCAACAAACAACCAGGAACTAACAACTAAGGCCGTTCCAGGAAAACATTGCTCCCAGAATCCGCCCGATGGAAGTCAGGGGTGGTGCAGATGGGTAGCGGCTGGTGATGGGGCAGCAGCGTTGATGGGTAGATAAATCTGCACGGTCGTACCGCTGCCCGGCTGACTTTGGACCTCGATCTGCCCCCGGTTCAGTTCGAGGGCGCGACTGGCAATCGCTAGCCCTAGCCCCAGCCCGCGAGTGGAGTGGCTGTTATCTTCGCGATAGAAACGCTCGAAGATGTGTTGTACCGTCTCAGTCCCCATGCCTTTGCCCGGATCACTGATCTGGATCAGCAGGAATGGGTCGGAATGGCTGAACTGGATCACGATATGGCAGTCAACGGGGGAAAAGCGGCGGGCGTTATCGAGAATCTGGCGCAGAGCCAGGTCAACGTCATCCAGATTGATACAGGTAGCGGGCAGCCCATCGAGATTAACCGGCAGCACGGTGAACTGGCTGGCCGGATCGGCGGCGCGGATGGCGGCGACCAGTTCTCGAATACTCACGGACCGGCGTGGATAGTCGTCCGGGCGGTGATTGTCCAACCGAGTCATGACCAGGATGGCGTCCAGCAGCCGGTCGAGAGTTTTGATCTGGTCGCGGATGCGCTGTGCCTGATCGGATGTCCGTGCCGGGTCTTTCTCCAGCAGATACAGGCTGTTCTGCATGATGCTCAAGGGTGTTTTGAATTCGTGGGCAGCATCGCGGATGAAGCTGGTGAGAATATTCGCCCGTTCCTGTTCCAACGCCAGCCGGATGTTCTGCTCTTCAATGCGTTGGCGAAAGCGGACGACAACGCGCAGGGTGATATAGGAGATCGGAGCAGCGATGACCAGCGAGGTCAGCATGGCTTCAAGGATGGCGTCACGATAGAAGACAAGGCCGATCAGCGCTGACAGCAGCATACAGACGGCACTGGAGAGGATCGAGACTTTGAGGGGAGTATCGACCAGCCAGCGATGGTGCAGCAGGTTCATCTTCCCGTCCTTAAGGATATGGACAGACGCAAATCAGCATGTGTAAGGCGAGGCGGCATGTGTCGCTGGCTCTTCATTGTGGTGATAAGGCGCTTCCCGGGGCGTACCATGTAGTGAGATGGGATGAGTTTCCTCACCTCATCCCCTTTATACCATACAATAGGAACCCTATTCGTAAATTTTTCGCTCACCTCACTTCCCAAGCCCCTTGCCAATAGATTGCTGGTGGAGAGCCGAACAAAACGCTGTGGGCAGTGGGAGGTTTCTGAATAGATACCCGGTGAAGCGGCTACAGCCGCACCACCGTGCTGCAATACTGGCAGGTGAGGCTGTTCTGACCGGCCACCGCGCGTGGCAGCACCGCCCCACAGGTCGGACAATCAGTGGGAGCATTCCGCAGCCGTTCCGCCAGCTCCGGGTCCTGCACGGTCGCTGCGCCGACCTCGCCGCGAATCATCCGTCCTATCTCGGACGCCCACAGCTTACAATCCACCCCGCCCTTGACCTCGGCAGTGATGTCGCCCTGGCTGGCCGCCGGGGTCAGCTTGAGATGTACCATATCCTTGCCGCCGAAGACGCCCTTGTTCTCGGCCTGCGCCCCTTCGACCTGATTGAGTGGCACTTCCCACAACAGTTGATGCATCTGCTTGCCGCCGAACAAGCCCAGCGTCTTGCCGGTCTTCTCGTGCTGCTCGAAGATCACCCGCTGGTTGGTCAGGAAGAGGTAGCCATCCGGGTTCTCCCGGCCGTTGACCCACTCGGCCTCGTCGGCGCGGAAGACGGTTTCCCCGGCCAGGAAGGGGAAGCTGGCCCCATCCTTGCGCTCCAGAAAGCGCTTGATCTCCTCCACCTGGGACTGTGCCTGACCGACCTCGCGCTGAAGGCTGTCGAACAGGCCGCGAATGCGATCCTCGGCGGCTTTGACATGGGCATCGAGCGTCTTCAGCCGGCTCTCGATCTGGGCGACGGCTCCCTGCTGGGTGCTGGTCAACTGCGCCGGATTCAGCCGATGCAGCAGCGGCTCGACCTCCGCTAACTGCGACTCCAGGCCGGCGGCTTCGGTCTGCATCCACTCCCGAATGGCGGTCTTGATCTCATCCCACTGCGTCCCAAAGACCTGCACCTTGTTCTCCAGATACTCACGGTAGGGGTAGCCCCGTCCCCGCACCTCAGCAATCGCCACTGGCAGCCCCTTGATGCGCGTCTCCAGCGAACCCAGGCTGTCGCTCAGGGCAGTCAGCTTGACGCGCCCCGGCAGATCGGCGAACTGCTGTTGAATGGCGCTGATCTTCTGCGTCAGCATCAGTTGATCAGCTTCGCTCAACGCCGCTCCCGTCACGGCTGCCCCCAGCGCGGCTGCGGCCGACCCTAGCCCCGGTTTATCATCCTCATCTTTCCCACCGCCCTTCACCCGTCCGCGCAGTTTATCCGCCGCGTCATCGGCTTTATCGGCGCGGGCGCGCAGTTGGTCGGCCAGCGAGGATTTCTTGTCATTGTCGCTCATGGGGATTGCTCCAGTGGTAAAAAATACTTCACTCCACACTCTGAATTGTAACCCCAGAATCGGTTGTCCAATGGATACACCATCAACCTATTAGGGTGACGCTCTGTTGCAACTTGTCAAAAACTCTAAAAACAAGATATGATCTGTTGTGACCTATCGCATTCGGTAGCGGAGGCATGATGCTCTCATCGCAACAGGCTCAGGCCATCTGGACGGCAGCAGGTCTAATCGGCCAGCCAACCATCACGCGGGTCAAGGAACACAATCATATCTACCGGCTGGGAGCGCCAGCGGATACCCTCTACCTCAAAATCTACACCAAATCCTGGTATGGCGATGACAGCGCTGGCACGGCCTACTGCGTCGATCATGAGGTCGCCGCCTGGGATGCGCTGCGGGAAGCCGGGTTGTCGGTGCCAGATGTCCTGACAGCCGCGCTCGATGTTGAGAATCCGATCGGGCGACCCTATCTGCTGACCCGCGCCCTGCCCG
Organism: Anaerolineae bacterium; assembly: GCA_022843385.1. Lineage (GTDB taxonomy): Bacteria > Chloroflexota > Anaerolineae > Aggregatilineales > Phototrophicaceae > CFX2. The sequence continues at coordinate 20,566 of JALHNT010000041.1, forward strand.
GTGCCTCACTGACGGCGCTCATCACCCAGGCAGCGCCCACCGCCGCGTCTGCCATGCTGCAAGCCGTTGGCGATTATCTGCGCCAGATGCACACGATCCGCTATCCCTATCCCGGCTACATCACATCGGCTGGCCTTCACACGCCGCCTGACCCGGATGGCTGGCAGCATCCCATCTGGACATTCGCCGCCTGGGAGAAGGAATGCCGTCAGGTCTGGGAACATGACTCGCTTACGCTCCCGGCAGCGCTGTTGCGCCAGATGCAAAACCTATATGAGGAACAATCCCACCGGCTGGCCGATCAGCCGCCCTGCTTCACACACGGCGATTGTCATGCCAGCCAGTTCTTTCTGGTGGAAGCGGATGGTCATTGGCAGGTATCCGGCGTGGTCGATATGGAGGTCGCGTCTGCCGGGGATTGCGGACACGATTGGCTGAAGCTGCTGATCGAGATGGCGGTCACGCTGCCAGCCGCTGCCCGCTGGTGGGAGCCGCTGTTTGAGGGTTATGGGGCAGAACCGGCGCTGGACTTGCTCCGGCTGCGGCTGGTCGCTGCCGGACATGACAATTATGCCTGGGTCTGGCCGGGCAACCGCGAACAAATTCTGCGGCACATCCTGAGCGCCGCGACCTGGCATGACCTGCTCGATCTGACCGCGTTGCGTAATTCCATATCGTAAATGCCCTTTTCGGCGCAATTGAACATTATGCCGAATCGGGCTCTCTCAACCCCGATTTTTGCCAACCCTTTTCTAACCATCGCCCGACGGTCTTAACAATCCTGCTCCCGCCGAATCGTTAACGCCGACTCGCCTTAAGTCGTACTAAAAAGTTTACCAAAAGTTCACCCCTAAGCCCGCGAACGGGAGTACGCTGGGTGAAGTTAGTCGGCAGTCGGTAGTCAATAGACTGAAGGCTAAAGGCTGAAAGCTGAAAGCCATTGTTCACAAAAGTCAGTAGTGACTTTGACGACTTTGACGAATTTGACGAATTTCGCCGGTCGTCGCCCTGTTGATTCGCGAATCGCAATATCAACTGATGCGAATCTGACGAATCTGACGAATCTTGCGAATCAAGGCCGGAGCGTTGAAAGCGAAGGACTCCGCTTTCTCTCGGTGTTCTCTGTGGTGGTCTTTCTGTCTTGATGTCGTTATGTCTGTCCGACGACGACGACACAAAACAGTCATCAATCGATAGCTGACAACAAACAACTAGCAACTAAAACTAGCAACTATCTCCCGGAGGTTCCCGATGCCCACATTTCACGCTGCCCTGACCGCCCTGGCCGGACTCACGGTGCCGGGCGTGGCGCACAACTACGACATCACCCTCGTGCCGGATGCTCTGGCGCGGGCGCAGCTCCCGGCGCTGCTGACGCTGCCGCTGGCGACCGAGCGTCATCTCGCGCCAGAACGTGGCGCGGGTTTCGAGGCCATCGGCTTCAGCGGTGGCCCACGCGCCATCACCTACGCCGTCACCCATCTGCTGCTGCTCGCCCCCTCGGCCGGCGGGCTGCGGATTCATCTGCCGGCGCTGATCGATCTGGTGGATGCCTATGTCGCCGCGCTCTCGGCGGATCTGACGCTGGGTGGTCTGCTGCTCGAACCGCTGCGGCTGAAGGTTGAGCCGGGGATCGTCAGTTACGGCGGCGTCCGCTATGTGGCCTGCGCCTTCCGCCACACCTGGGTGATGAGCAGCGACTAAAGTGAATACCTTTTAGATTCTTGCCCTCACCCTAAATCCCTCTCCCACAGGGCGAGGGATTTAAAGACTCCCCTTCGCCCGGTGGGAGAAGGGGCGGGGGATGAGGGCTGCACCAGAAAGGAGAACCCGGATGCCGATCACCTACACCGTCGCGGTGGATTTCAACGACGATGGCGATTTCGCCGACCTGGGCGAGACGCTCAACCTGGATGTGCTGGCGCTGCGCTGGCGGCTGGGACTGGCGCAGCCCTACGATCCGATCGCTGCCCCGATTGAGGCCGAGGTCACGCTGCGTAATGTCGGGCGGGCGTATTCGCCGGAGCTGGCTGCGGCCCTCCGCCCCGGCAAACCGCTCCGCATCCAGAGCAATGATGACGTGCAAACACGGACGCACTTCACCGGCTTCATCCAGTCGATCCAGCCGGGGGCGGGGGATTGGGGCGAGCAGCGGACTCTCATCCGCGCCGGTGGGCCGGAAGCCGCGCTGATGCAGCAGCGCATCGGGCTGCCGCTGCAAGTCAACCGCCGCGCCGACGAGATGATGGCGGCGGTGCTGGATCAGGCGCATCTGCGCTGGACGCCGCTGCAAGGCTACTGGGTGCTGGATAGCGTGGGTCAGGCCGAAGTCGGCGTCAACACCCGGCTGGCGGGGAGCGCGCCGCGCAGCCTGGAGACCGGGAAATCGACCTTCCCCTACGCCGCCGATACCTGGGACGAGGGGCTGCCGGCCTGGGAGGCGCTGCGTCAGATCGCCGCCAGCGAGGGCGGGCGCTGCTTCGTCAACCGCCTGGGCGAACTGGTCTTCCATCATCGTCATCACACGCTGCTGACCAGCGCAGCAGTCGCCAGCTTCAGCGACAGCATGATCGGGCTGGAGTATGCCTACGGCGCGGCCATCGTCAACCGCGTCGAACTGCCGCTGATCCCGCGCAGCGTCGGGCTGGCTGGCAGCGTCATCTGGAAGCTGAGTGTGCCGCAGGCCATCGAGCCGGGCGAGGGTGGGGTGCGCCGCATCGTCACCCGCTACCGCGACAGCGCCGACAATCCCATTGGGGCGACAGAGATCATCGCCCCGGTCGCCGGCGTCGATTTCCTGGCGAACAGCCGCGATGACGGCGCTGGCACCAACCTGACCGAGTGGCTGACGGTGGCGCTGGTGGAAGCCAATGCCTCCAGTGCGCTGCTCGAACTGCGCAACCGGGGCAGTCAACGGCTGTTCCTGCTGGCCGGGGCGCAACTGCGTGGGACGCCGCTGCGTCAGGAGCCGCCGCTGCTGCTGACCCAGACCGATCTGACCAGCGTCAATTTCTATGGGCTGCGTTCGCTGCGGCTGGACGCGCCCTTCTTTAATTCGGTCGATGAAGCTCATAACCGCGTCCGTTATGAACTGGCGCGGCGCAAAAACCCGCGTGGACTGGCGAGCGCCATCCGCCTCAGCCGCGTCAATCATGCGACCGATGTGCTGGCGCGGACGCTGTTCGACCGCATCACGGTGCAGGAAAGCCAGACCGGTCACAACGCTGATTACTTCATCATCGCCGAGGAGCATCAGGTCGAGCTGGGCGGCAGCCGTCATCAGGTGCGCTGGCTGCTCGAACCGGCGGCGGCCAACACTTTCTGGTTATTCGACAGCGCCTGCCAGCTCGATGTGACGGCTGTGCTGGCGTATTGAAGGCAATTTCGCCCCCTGAACGATTGAGAAAGGACACACACCATGCCCGCAATCTGGACACCACCCCGCACCTGGCAGGTCGGGGAACTGGCTACCGCCGCCCTGATGAACCAGCAGCTTCGCGATAACCTCGACTGGCTCAAGTCGCCGACGCTGCAAGTTCACCAACCCGCCAATGCCTTCCTCACCACCAGCACCACCTGGGTCGATCTGTGGTCGCCGCTGACGCTCGTCTCCAACGGCGGTGGCTTTCTGGTCGGCGCGTATATGCAATTGACCAACACCGCTGCCGGCGCGGGGGACTTCATCGACCTGATGATCGATGGCGTGTCGCAGGGTGGCAGCGAAGGCATCATGGGGATCAACGTTCCGGCGGCCACGCCGTCGTCGTTTCCGGCGTCGTTCGTCCGCTACATCAGCCCTTTGTCTGCTGGGTCACACACCTTCAAGCTGCGCTGCCGCACCACCAGCGGCACGATGGGGGTGTATATGAACGCCGGGCCCAATCTCGGTTATATGCCCCAATTCTGGGTGCGGGAGGCTTAACATGAAGGACATTCGATTCGACAACATCCCTGCCGTCAATGTTGAGGCGCTCGATGCCAGCCTGCGGACAGCGCTGGGCGGCGAGGCGCTGGGGATCAGCTACGACGGTCAAACGCTGACGCTGCACCTGAGCGATCAGGCAGCGCCCAACCGCGTCGGTCAGGCGCGCCGGTTGGCACAGGAGCATGACCCGTCGCAGTTGACCCCCCGGCAGCAGGCCGAAATCCAGCGCCGCGCCAAACTGGAACAGTCCCGCCGCGACATCAGCGCCGACCTGGATGTGAGCGTTTATGCTGGCAAGGATGCGCTGCTGGAACAACTCGCCAAGCGGGTCGCCTGGCTGGAACAGGAGGTGATCGCCCTGCGCAAGGGGTGAGCCAGCCCTCATCCCCCCAGCCCTGTGTCAGAAAGGGGATGAAAATAGTCTGACACCGATAGCCACTGGGGGCTGAAGCCGCCCAGCTACCGGGAAACCGGTAAGCGCACTAAAGGCGCTGAAGAAGACGTTTTGGGAAAGCAGCCCCTTCAGTGGGCTTACCGGAAAAGGTTAGCAGAGGGGTTAACCCCTCTGCGGCTGGCACCCAGATGAAACCTCTATTTTCACAAGTGGGGTTTGGGGTGAGGGATTAACTCTTCATTCCTACAATCCCATCCATGAAAGGAAACCCAACCATGCTCGAACTGAACCAACGTCGTCCCATCATCGATCCGCTGCTGCTGGCGCTCAAGTCGCGCCGGGTGCTGGTGGCCCTGTGCGCCATGATCGTCGGCCTGCTGGTGACCGCCGCCCCGGATCTGGAGCCGGTGCGCGGCGAAATCCTGACGCTGCTCATCACCCTGGCATTGGCGCTGATCGGTGGGTACTCGGTGGAGGATGCCGCCCGCGCCGGACGCGAACGCTCCTCATTACCCCCGGCGGATCTGCGCGACCAGATTCGTGATGTGCTGCTGGAGATCGTCGATACGGAGGAGCCACCCGCCCCGCGTTAACCCATCAGCTTTGTCTCTCTGTAAGCCCTTTCGACAGGCTTTAGCTGACATGCGCCGGCTTGCACGGACGGTATCCGCTTTCGGGTCATGGCGCTATAATGGAAGCGATTGGCTTGGACAGGAGCGCCCGACGTGAACCACGAAACTTCAACCTACCGCACCCCAGATAACCAGGCGCTCTTCACCCAATCCTGGTTGCCGGATAACGACCCGCGCGCGGTGGTTCTGATCGTGCATGGGCTGGCGGAGCACGCCGGACGCTACGGACATGTGGCGGCGGCGCTGGTGCAGCAGGGTCTGGCGGTCTATGGCATAGACCATCGCGGTCACGGCAAAAGCCCCGGCATGCGTGCTTATTTCGAGTCCTTCGATTACCCGGTCGAAGATCTGAAGGGATTTCTGGACTCTGTGCGGCTGGCGCAGCCCGGCAAGAAGATATTCCTTTATGGACACAGTCTGGGATCGCTCATCAGTCTGGTCTATGCCCTGCGTCACCAGTCTGATCTGGCCGGGATGGTCATCTCCGGCTGTACGCTGGATGTCGAAGCGGCACAGTCCAGGATGTTGATTAACATGGCGAATATGATGAACACGCTGGCGGCACGCATGGCAATCACGCCACCGCTGGACTCCAAACTGATCTCGCACGACCTCTCTGCCGTTCAGGCTTATGATAGCGACCCGCTGGTCTATCGGGGTGCCATCCGCATCCGCATGGGGTTCCACATCATCCACCAGGGACGGGCGGTTCGTGCCGGCATGAACCGCCTCACCCTGCCGCTGTTCATCCTGCACGGATCAGAGGACAAAATCTGTCCGCCCAACGGCAGCCAGGTGCTGCACGATGGCATCGGCTCCAGCGACAAGACGCTTCGCTTCTACCCCGGCATGTACCACGAGTGTCATAATGAGATCGACCAGAACGTCGTCATCAACGACATCACCGGTTGGCTGGTGGCACGCTTGTGAGTTCATCAGATCATAGCCCGCTAGATTGTTTGCTGCCCGGCGACTGCCTGGAGATACTGCCGACGCTGCCGGAAAAAAGCGTTGATCTGATCTTCGCTGACCCGCCCTATAACCTGCAACTGAACCAGGAACTCTGGCGTCCCAACATGACGAAGGTCGATGCCGTCGATGATGAGTGGGATAAGTTCAGCAGCTTCGCCAGTTATGATGACTTCACCCGCCAGTGGTTGAGCGCCTGCCGCCGCCTGCTGAAGGACGATGGCACGCTCTGGGTCATCGGCAGCTACCACAACATCTATCGCGTCGGTGCCATCCTGATGGATCTAGGCTTTTGGATTCTCAACGATGTGCTGTGGATCAAGACTAACCCGATGCCCAACTTTCGCGGCGTGCGCTTCACCAATGCCCATGAAACCCTGCTCTGGGCCAAAAAGTCGGAGAAGGCGCGTTACACCTTCAATTATCACCAGATGAAGCAGATCAACGGCGGCAAGCAGATGCGCAGCGACTGGAAAATCCCGATCTGTTCGGGTGCCGAGCGTATCCGCCTCAATGGCGAAAAAGCTCACTCGACCCAGAAGCCGGAGGCGCTGCTGGAGCGCGTCATCCTGTCGTCATCCCGCCCCGGCGCGCTGGTGCTGGACCCCTTCTTCGGCAGCGGCACCACTGGCGCTGTCGCCAAACGCTTGGGCCGGCACTGGATCGGCATCGAACGCGACCCCGCTTATGTCCGGGTGGCTCAGGCCCGTCTGGAGCGCGTCCAGCCCCAGGTTGTTAGCGAAAGTCCGGTCACCCGCCGCAGCCTGCCACGCATCGGTTTCAGCCAGATCATGTCCGCCGGACTGCTCCATTTCGGCACCCCGCTTTACTTCCGCGCCGATCCCTTATTGGCCGCCATCATTCAGCCGGATGGCAGGCTCTGCTATCAGGGGCACGAAGGATCGATTCATCAGATCGGTCGGTTTATCGAGGGCGGCCCGTGTAACGGTTGGGAACACTGGTACTATCACGACCGGGAACAGGATACACTGCTGCCCATCGATGCGCTGCGCCAGCGATTGCGCCTCAGCCAATCATCTGTTCCAGCCATTGAATCAGCAGATCGCCCAGATCAGGCCGGTTGACCAGCATCTGGGTGCCGCTGCCAGCGCTGCTGAACGGCTGCAATAACACCTCGCCGGTCGCCGCAGTCTCCAACTGCTGCGCCATCGTGAACGAAGCCAGATCATCCTGGCTGGCGCTCACCAGCAGCGGGCGCGGATTGTACTGGTTCATCGCCTCCAGCAGCGCCGGATTGCCCGATGGACTGAGCAGCACCACAGTATCACACAGCAGTTCTCCGGCGCAGCCCAGCAGCGCCATATCGGCTCCTGCACCCGCGCCGATCACCGCCAGGCTGGCCGGGTCAGCCTCGCCTGTACTGAGTGCCTGTATCATCACCGTGAAATCGAGCAGCGCTCCTTCTTCGCGCATGCTCATCGCCAGCACTGTGTAGCCGGAAAGATGCAGCTTTTCCGGGAAGTCACCCCAATCGGTGTAGCGCGGTGCCAGCAGCAGCACCCCCGGCAGCCGCAGTCCCTCGCGGTTCTGATACAACACCCCCGGCAGCAGCGCCCCATCCATGCCCGTCACCTGAATCGTCTGCCCGGTCCCTACCGGTGCGGGCGAGCCTACTGCCAGCGGGGGCAGGGCGCTGTCCGGTGGCAGAGCTGCCGCCGTCGGGTCATTCGAGCCGCTGTAGAGTTCATCGTAGGGGATGACCGTCGGTTGACGGATGGACAGGGTCGGGCTGGCTTCGATGCTGGGGCCGCTCAGGGTCGCCTGCGCCGTTGGACTGGGGGGCGCAAAAGCATCGTCACACCCCGCTAGTAGGAGCAACAGCGCCAGCAAGAGAGTAGAGCGAACGGTGTTCATTTTAGGCTGGACGCGCCAGCACAATCATACGCTCGCACCCGTCCTCGAACGGATCAAGTTCGGTGCTGCCGTAGACCGCATCCACCCTGAAGCCGGCCACTTGCAGCAGCAGCTTCAGCTCGGCATAGAAGAAATAGCGGAAAACCACCGGCGCAAACGTCCGCCGAACCATCCCATCACCGGCCACCTCATCATAAATCCAGGTGATGCGGAACAACTGGCTGGTGCGGTCGAGCTGGCTGATCGAATACTGCATCACCAGATGCCCACTCTCCGGCTCCAGAAAGGTCTTGTCGAAGATCATGGCGTCGCTGTCCTGCGCCGCAAACGAGTCCGACGGATTGGGCAAATCCAGCACCAGCAGCCCGTCCGCGCTCACCAGCGCCCGCAGCCGCTTCAGCAGCGCGATCTGCTGCTCTTGCTGATGGAAGTGCATCAGGCCGTTATAGGGAAAGATCACCAACGGATACTGCCGCGACGCCGCATAAGTCAGGATGTCGCCCTGAATGAAGGTCAGTTTGTCTTTCAGCGCGGGATTCGCGGCGGCGTGCTGTCGTCCTCGTTCCAGCATCGCCGGTTCGATGTCGATGCCATGCGTCTCATAACCCGCCTCGGCCAGCGCCAGCATCACCCGTCCGGTGCCGCAGGCTACCTCAAAAATCGGGTCGCCATAATCCGCCGCCAGTTGGCAGTAGAAATCCAGGTCATCGGTTTTGTCCTGATGTTCGGCATCGTAATAACGCGCCACCTGTGCATAAAAGGTCATCGGGAGTCCTTACGGGGAAATGAATGTGAATTCACAACGATGTGGGTTGGGCGAGAAGGCGATGGGGTGAGCGCTGGTCGCCATCATTTCTCGTTGTTGCCGTTCCGCTTCAGGAAGGCTTCAACCGCCTGGAGATGGGCTTCTGCACCCCATAGTGGTGGGAACAGCGCCCGTTCGCTTTGCAGCGCCGTCTCATACGATTCATTCAGCCCGGCCTGGAGCAGCTTCTTGATACCGCGCACCACATCAGGCGAAAGGTGGGTGATGTGTTCGGCATAATTCAGCGCGTGTTCCAGCGATGTCCCCGGCTCCACCACCCGGTTGATCAGGCCGGCCAGCATGAGTTCCTCGGCGTGCATGATGTGTCCACTCAGCAGCAGATCCATCGCCCGCGCATAACCCACCAGCCGCAGTAAGCGCTGACCCGCGCCCCAGCCGGTCGTCACCGCCATGCGCGCCTGGACAAACCCCATCCGCACCCTTTCGTCAGCGATGCGGACATCACAGGCCAGCGCCAGTTCGCTGCCACCCCCCAGCGCATAGCCGTTGACCGCGCCGATCACCGGCACCGGCAGCCGTTCCAGCCGCAGCAGCGCATCGCCCATCAGCGTCACCATGCGCCGTCCATCTTCCGCCGATGGATAACGGCTCAGTTCATACAGATCGCCCCCGGAACAGAAGGCATCTGTCCCCGCTCCGGTGATGATGACCGCGCGCACCTTCGGATCATGCTTCAGCGCGGTGATGGCGTCATCGAAGGCGTGCATCGTCGCCCAGTCCAGGGCATTACGCGCCTCAGGCCGGTTGATGGTCAGGACGACCACCCCATTGCTGTGGGTCGTGAGCAGTAGTTTATCTGTCATAATCTATAGTGTAGCGGGGGATGAAGCGCTTGGCGAGATTAAAATCAGGGCGCTTGGGTGAAGCGCCCCGATACTCCTGGGGTGAGGGGCTACCATGTGTGTTAACCATCTCACCTGCACTCATTGTAGTGGAATTCGTCACCCGATAGTGCACTCTGGAGTGAATTTTTCGCGAATAATTCCCGAAAGAAAGTAAAAGAAACGGCAAGGCGCTGTCGCAGCACCCTGCCTGAGCTCAATTAGGCACTCTGCGCATCGCGCCAGTTGCGTGGCACAATCGACTCGACCAGATTTTCTGGAGCATAGTACAGACGGCTGCCAAAGACAATCTTGACGGTGCCATCGCCAGGGGTATCCTTGCCACAGAACAGATACTTCTGACGATTGCCACCGGGGACGCGCACCGTGGGTTGCGGGATCTGGGCCGCTTCTTCGACGCCAGTGAAGATGTTGAAGGCCTTCAGCGCATCAGCCTCGGTGGTATAGATCGGAATGTCGTTGAAATTCAGGAAACGTACCTGGTGGGTGGGTTTGCCATCGGTGCAAACCCCTTCGTTGGTCTGGGCGGCGACGCTGGCAATTGAGAAGCCAATGACAAACAACACGGCAGCGAACACGATCATGGAACGACGGAACATATTCTGTTTTCCTCCTGGTATGAACCGCGCGGTGATGAGATATTTCATCACACATAGTAATCGTAACGCATAAGGATTTAAGGGAATTTTAAACGATGTAAACTCCCTCCTAAAATTTCGGTGCAATGCCGTTAATGACTCATAATGACGGGGTTGATTTGCCAAAGCAGGGGGCGTTTGCTACAATGCCGCTTCACTTCCGCGTGGGGCGCACGGCAAAACAGAGTCAGTAAGTTTTGCTCTGCGCCATTATTTTGTTCGCTGAGTTGAGTTTTTATTGAGGATCGTGATGCGGAAAATCTTCTGGTTGTGCTTTTGCCTGTTCATGACCTTTACCTTCGCCGCCGCCCAGGATGGCGGACTGTTGACCAGCATTGTGAATGATGCCAAGTTCCGCGACGGTCCCGGCACCGAATGGCGCTGGCTCGGTACCGTCCGGGCTGGCACACCGATTGCGCTGGATGGACGCGCGCCGGGTGGTGGTTGGGTGCGCGGCATCGTGCCGGATGGCAACGTCGGCTGGGTGATCGCCAGCGCCGTCGCCGCATCTGCCGATCAGATCAACGCGCTGCCGGGTGTGTGGGTCGATGTTCCCTTCACGCTGCCCGCCCCAGCCGGTTCCGGCGGTGTCGAACCCGCATCATCGATTCAGCAGCAGGCGCTGGCGGAACAGCAGCCGGCAGAGAATGCGTCCCAACCCGCTGAAGCCCCGGCCAGTGTGCCGCTGCCGGAAGGCGGCCTGCAACTGACAGTGGGCAACAACGTCAACCTGCGCGATAACCCCAGCACCAGCGGTGGCATCATCGAACGACTGCGCACCGGCACCCGCGTCAGCGCTGATGGACGCAATGCCGCGCAGGACTGGATACGCGTCGCCACACCCACCGGAGCCAAAGGCTGGGTCGCCACCCGCTTCATCAATATCACAGCCCAGCAGATTGCCAGCCTGCCCATCGTCGAAGGCGGTGCCAGCGCAGCCGCCGCGGCACCGGCCAACGCCCAGAGTCCGGGGGCTGCGGCCACTCCGCTGCCGGTGGTGGCCGTTGCCAACACCGCACCGGTGCGCGGCTTCAGCTATGGCGGTCATGCCCAATCCTATGCACCGACCACGGTCAGCGCCATGCAACGCGCCGGGATGACCTGGATCAAGAAGCAGTTCCGCTATTTCGCCGGGCAGTCTGCCGATGCAGCAGCGGGTGTGATCAATGAAGCCCACGCCAACGGCTTCCGCATTGTCCTCGGCGTCGTCGGCTCACCCAGCGAAGTCAGCAACGGCGGTTACTTTGACCAGTACGCGGCCTTCGTCGGCGGCGTGGCTGCCCTGGGCGCTGATGCTATCGAAGTGTGGAACGAACCTAATATTGACCGTGAGTGGCCGTCCGGACAGATTGATCCGGGGCGCTTCACCCAATTGCTGGCCGCCGCCTATCGTGCCATCAAAGCCGCCAATCCCAACACCATGGTCATCAGCGGCGCACCGGCTCCCACCGGCTTCTTCGGTGGATGCAGCGGTAATGGTTGTGATGATGCAGCCTTTATGGCCGGGATGGCTTCAGCCGGCGCGGCCAATTACATGGATTGCGTTGGCGTCCATTATAATGAGGGCATCGTCAGCCCGGATCAGACCAGCGGCGACCCGCGCGGCAACAGTGGTTACTATACCCGCTACTTCTGGGGCATGGTCAACACCTACTACAATGCCTTTCGCGGGGCGCGCCCCTTGTGCTTCACCGAGCTGGGCTATCTGACGCCGGAGGGCTTCCCGCCGCTGCCCGGTGGCTTCGCCTGGGCACAGAACGTCACGCTGGCGCAGCAGGCCGCCTGGCTGGATCGGGCGATTGGTCTGGCAGCCAGCAGTGGCAAGGTGCGGCTGGTCATCGTCTGGAATGTTGATTTCACCAGCTATGGCGACGACCCGATGGGCGGTTATGCTATCATCCGGCCCGACGGCTCCTGCCCGGCCTGCGATGCGTTGGGACGCTGAACGAGTACACTGAGGCTCAATTCACCCCTATTTTGCTTTTCTCTCCTCGCCTTGTGGGAGAGGGGCTGGGGGTGAGGGAAAAAGATTTGGTTCATTTGAGCAGCACTGTGCTGGCTGCCCCCCAGGGCATCAGGACAACAACGGGACAGGGATCACCTGCCATCATCACATCCCGCTGGGTATGAGATAGCCTCATCCCAGCGGGAACAGTTCGTAGGAAATGGATTCAGGTAGTTCGCATGACGGAACCTAAAAAAACCGATACCCAGCCGATACAGCCCGTGAGTCTGAAAACGGATACACCACCCCCGTTTCGCCGCGTGGAAGCGCCACCCCCACCCCCAGCACAATACGATAACGATGAGGACATGCCACCTCCGGTGGAACGACGCGGGGGGTGTGGTTGCTGGATTCCGGCGCTCATCAGCCTGTTCCTGGTCGGCGTGCTGGCGCTGGTCGCTGTCATCCTGCCGCCGGTCAATCTGGCGCAGCGGCTGTTCGGCATCTCGCTCTTCGGTCCCAATTATGTTCAGTTGAGCAGTCAGCCCACCGTCGCCGATAACGGGCTGGCGCTGTCGCTGGCTTCGGGTTCGCCGGGCAACTTTGGCGTGGCGCTCAATTCCGTGCCGCAGAACGCGACCTCCACCGAGGATCAAGACATCGCCCAGGCGTTGGCGGCTGCCCCTGTCGGGCTGAACCGTCAGAGCGCTGTCTATCGCCTTCAGACCAGCGGCAGCGCCCCTGAAGCGCTGAACCTGGTCGTCACCATCCCGGCCAGTGCCAACCCGGATCTGCTCGATATGTACGGCTGGTACGAAAAGGATCAGCAGTGGCGCTTCATCCCGTCACAATTGAGCGCGGCTGGAGCCTTATCGCTGGTGGCCCAACTCCAGCGGCTGCCCGACCAGGTGGCGCTGTTCCAGGCCGCCATCGTGTCACAGCCTACTGTGCTGGTCGCCTATGATGCGGTGCAGGTCCTCGCTCCCGAAGCCGGCAGCGTTGCCACCATCGTCGCGCCCGGCGGCATGACGCCCACCCTGAACGGTGCGCTCTCTGGCAGTCTGGCACCCGGTTACGATCTCAACCAGGGGTATCTGGTGATGCCCATCATCCGCAATTACCTCGATCCGCTGGCGATTGACACCAACACCCTGACGACCATCATGGGTAACCGCCAACTGCGCGATGAGCACGTGGCACAGGTGGCAACATTTGTCGCCAATAACGGTTTCGACGGTGCCTTCATCGATTATCGTGACCTGCCACTCGAACTCCGTGACTCCTTCAGCGCCTTCATCACCGACCTGGGCAATGCCCTGCGCACTCAGGGATTGCGCCTCGGCGTCGTCGTCCCGGAAGCTGTGTCCGCCGATGGGGTCTGGAATACTGGCTCATATGACTGGCGGGCGCTGGGTGGCGCGGCGGATTACCTGCAAATCGAACTGACCCGCAACCCGCTCGATTACCAGCCAGGTACCAGCCAGCCGGTCGAGTCGCTGTTGCGCTGGGCCAAGGGCGAGGTCAGCCGCTACAAAATTCTTATCGGACTCTCGGTGCAATCCACGCGCGAGGTCGATACCGTCTTCACCCCCATCGGCTATAAGGCCGCGCTGGCAGCGCTGGGCGATGTCCGCCTCGATACCCAGACCACCGAAGCCGGGACGATCCCGCCCGGCACCGAGATTCAGGCGCGCCTGGATGGCTTCACCGCCGCCTCTGGCCTCGATACCACCGTCCAGACTCCCTTTGTCGATTACTTTGATAGCGCGGGTCAGGCAGTCTCGCGCATGTGGCTGACGACGCCGGATGCGCTGCGCTTCCGCCTGGAACGCACTTTTGCCCTGGGGCTGGCGGGCGTGGCCTTTGAAGACCTGCTCATGGGGGATCTGGCCGACGGCATCACCGAGACCATTCTCAATTACAAAGTGCAGCTCCCGCCCGATCAGATCACCACCGAGCTGGCGCTGCGCTGGCGCATCGAGGGCGCGAATGGGCTGGTGGGCGAAGTCATCACCGGCCTCAACGAACCCTTCCGCGCCACCATCGAAGCGCCCGACGGCAACTATGCCATCAATGTCGATGTAGTCGATAACGGCTCGGCCAGTCAGCGCGGCGGTGTGGCGGTAGCGCTCTATGCCCCCACCCTCACCCCCACGCCTATTCCGACGATGACGCCCACGCCCGTGCCAACCGCGACCGCCGCGCCGGTCTTCATCCCGGCACAACCCAATGTGGTCGAAGCGCCATCCGGGGCTGCCGCAGCCGCTAACCGTCCCGGCGCGGGGAGCATCAGCGTGGGCACCTTTGAGTACGGCGGTCATGTCACCGACACCGGCAGCCAGATGGCAGCCGCGGCGATGCGCAGCGCCGGCATGACCTGGATGAAAGTCCAACTGCGCTACAACCTGGGCATGACCCCCGATGTAGCGCAGGGATATATCAGCGCCGCCAAGAATCAGGGGTTCAAGATTCTGCTCGGCATCGTCGGTAGTCCGGGTGAACTGGCTGCCGGCGGATCGAGCTACATCACCAGCTTTGCCACCTTCTCGGCGGGCGTTGCTGTGCTGGGACCAGATGCCATCGAAATCTGGAACGAACCGAACATTGACCGGGAATGGCCGGAGGGCCAGATCAGCGGCTCGAACTTCGCCGCCCTGCTGCGCCCGACAGCCGCCGCCATCAAAGCCGCCAATGGCAGCGTGATGGTCATCAGCGGCGCGCCCGCTCCCACCGGCGCTGAAGCGGCTTTCCCTGGTCGGGTGGTCAATGATGACCGCTTCCTCCGCGAGATGGTAGCCGCCGGCGGACTGGATAACGTCGATTGTGTTGGCGCACACTATAACGAAGGCATCGTCTCGCCTGAACAGACCAGCGGCGACCCGCGTGACAACTACTACACCCGCTACTTCAAGACCATGCTCGATGTCTACTGGAACACCACCGGCGGGGCGCGCCCCATCTGCTGGACGGAGCTGGGCTTCCTGACGCCGGAAGGCTATGGCTCGCTCGATCCGTTCTTCGGCTGGGCGTCGAATACGACCGTGGCGCAGCAGGCCGCCTGGCTGGCGCAGGCCGCCGCGCTGTCGTCGCAGAGCGGACGGGTGCGGCTGATGATCGTCTGGAATGTTGACTTCAGTAACTATGGCACAGACCCAATGGCTGGTTTCGCCATGATTCGTCCAGGCGGAGGCTGCCCGGCCTGTGATGCGATGGCGCAAGCACGGTAAGCGGTGGTTGAGCGTCCGGCAAAAGGCCGCACAACACGGTATGATAAAGGCGTCAGTAGAAAGGTTGTAAATTGGCAACATCCACGCAGACCATGAAATTGAAGCGTCAACTTCGGGGCTTTGTCCTGCTCTGGACGGTGATTACGATCCTGATGGGCGCCTGCACGTTCTTCGCCATCTTCTGGGTGCTGGGCGAAACCGGCTTCGGCGCATCCAGCCAGCGCAACTTCGCCCTTCCCACCAACCTGCCCACCCAACCGCAGCAGGTCGCTGTGCTGCCGACCATCGAGCCGACTCAAGCGCCACCGCCAACGGTGGAGCCGACACCGGTGCCGCCAACCGTTGAACCGACGACCGAAACCGCCAGCGCTGTATCAGCGCAGTCAGTGGCACAGGCCGCTTCACCACAACCGCTGGAACCGACCCCCGCGCCGCCTACGCCTACGCCGCTGCCCGCCAGCAACACCGCCTTCCAACCCGGCATTCAGGTGCAGTACAGTCTTGACGAGAACCCCGATAACCAGGATATGTGGATGCGGGAAGTCAAGGACAAGATGGGGCTGAACTGGTTCAAGCAGCAGGTGCGCTGGGAAGATATTGAGAAAGAGAAGGGCGTGTTCGACTGGTCGAAGCTCGATCTGGTCATGCCCTCCAAAAACAAGTTCGATCTGAACATCATGATGTCCATCGTCACTGCCCCCAACTGGGCGCGTGAACAGGGCGTCAATCTGGAGAAGCACGGCCCGCCGGCCAACATCGCCGATTACATCAACTTCATCACCCAGATCATGAACCGCTATCCCGGTCAGATTCAGGCCATCGAAATCTGGAATGAACAAAACCTGGATCGTGAGTGGACATCGACAGAAGGTTTAAGCGCCAAGAATTATGTCGATATGGCGCGCGAAGTGACCAAGGCCATCAAGGCCATCGACCCTGGCGTGATCGTCATCAGCGGTGCACTGGCTCCTACCGGCGGCTGGACTGAACCGGATGGCCGTATCAGCGCCATTGATGATTATGTCTATCTACAGGCCATGTTCGACTCCGGCTTGCTGGACTTTATTGACTGTGTCGGCGTTCATCACAACGGCTATAACATCGGCCCCAGCGTCCCCTACGACAATGTGCCGCCCGATCCGTCGGCTCAGTTTCGTGGCCCGTTCGACAACGCGCATCATAGCTGGAGCTTCTACAGCACCCTCAACACCTATGCCAAGATGATCGGTGCCGAAGGCAAGCAGCAGAAACTCTGCATCACCGAATTTGGCTGGGCGACCACAGAAGACCTCACCGGATTTCCGCGTGGCTTTGAGTTCGCCAACGACAACACCCTCCAGGAACAGGCCGATTACATCATCGAAGCCCTCGACCTGATGGATGAGTGGGGCTTTGTCTGGTTGGCCTTCATCTGGAACTTCAATTACGCTCCACAGGCCGGCTGGGACCCCAGCAACGATAATGTGCCGTATTCGATCATTGGCCCGAACTGGTCATTCCGCCCGGCTTACGATGCCATCATCGCCTGGAGCCGCGAACGACGCGAAGGCGGCTCGTAATACGCCTCACGATACGGGTAGGGGGTGGATATGCCCCCCCTTATTCATTCACCTTTATCCTCCTGTAAAGCTAATCCCATGAACATCATCGCTCGTCACAAACGCCTTCTGACGCTGCTGGCCCTGCTGCTGGTTGTGAGCATCGTCGCGCTTCGCCTGAACCAGTACGATCCGTTTGAGGGCGCTGCTGTGGTTGATCCCCCCTTCACCTCCCTGACCTATGGCATCCAAACCTTTCTGTGGTGGGATGAATATGCCGCCGCCCTGCACCTCGACTGGGTGCGGCTGATGGTCTTCAGCCATGTCAAGCAGATTTTCGCCTGGAAAGACCTGGAACCAGAACGCGGCCAATTCAACTTTGAACGGTCGGATGAAATCGTGGCCGAAGTTGAAAGTCGTGGCTTGAAGCTGGTGGTGCGCCTGACCGATGCCCCTTACTGGACGCATCCGGCTTTGCCCGGCGTCAAGGATGTCGATTATGTCGATGCCCCGCCTGATGATCCTGCTGATTTTGGTCGTTACTGCGGCACCCTCGCCGCCCGTTACCAGGGGCGCATCGCGGCCTATCAGGTCTGGAATGAACCCAATCTGGGGCGTGAATGGGGCAACTATCCACCGAGCGCCGCCGGTTATGTCACTCTGCTGGCGGCCTGTGCTGGGGCTATCCGCGCCGCCGATCCCCAGGCCATCATCATCTCCGCCGGTCTTGCCCCCACCGGTGGCGATGGCAGTGAGCGCGTTATCCCCGATGATGTCTACTTTCAGCAGATGTACGATGCCGGTTTTCAGCGCCACGCAGATGTGGCAGGAGTGAACGCGCCGGGATATGATTTTCCGCCAGAAGTCAGCCCGGATGAAGCGGTTGCCCAGGGCAGCCAGCGCTTCTTCACCTTCCGCCGGGTCGAGGATATGCGCCGGATCATGGTGCGGAACAGCGACGCGGCGCGGCAGATGGCGATCCTGGAGATGGGGTGGACCACCGATCCACGACCAGACTCGCCCTATCACTGGCACGCCGTCACCGAAGCCGAACAGGCCGATTATCTCGTGCGCGCGTATCGCTATGCTGCCGAGCATTGGCGTCCCTGGATGGGTCTGATGTCTGCCATCTACATTCAGGACCCGGCCTGGGGTGAAGACCGTGAAGAATACTGGTGGAGCGTCACTGTTGGCTCCGGTGCCATCGGACAGTCCTTCATCGCGCTGGCGAACATGACCAAGTATTGTGGCGAGCGCGTTATCCCGGCGCGTGAACCCGGCAGCCCGGAGGCGATGGGACTTGCAACCGTTGTACCTTGCCCTTAGTTATTTCATCCATCTGATCGCGACTGTGGTCTGGATCGGCGGACTGGTATCGCTGTCGCTGCTGGTCTGGCCGGAGGCCAAGCGCACTCTGGCCGATCAACCCGCGCTGTTGACGCTGTTGACCCGACTGCGCAAGCGTTTCGCTCCGTTGACTCATTTCAGCCTGGTGGTGCTGTGGCTCACGGGCTTTGTTCAGATGTCAGGCGATGCCAATTATCAGGGCACGCTGACCTTCGACAACGAGTGGAGCCGGGTGATGTTGTTCAAACACATCGCCGTCATCGGCATGGTTGTGTGTGGTGTCATCCTGCAATACATGGTCGTCCCGGCGCTGGAACGAGCGACGCTGCTGCGCGAGCGCGGCAAGGGTGACCCGGCCGACTGGGACAGATTGCGCCAGCGCGAAGTCCGCCTGACCTGGGTCAATCTGGCACTGGGTATGGCCGTGCTGGGCTTCACCGCCTGGGCCACTGCTCTCTAGCCTTTTGGCGAATTGAGATAGAGTCGGTAGAATATCAAACTCGCAATCCTGACTGGATGAATCGGCGGCTGGCTCAGGTGCGCCGACCAATCGAGCCATGCCGTTTACTGGAGTGTTGTGTTGTCAAGTCGCATCGGCTATGCGCTGGCGGTTCTGCTGCTGCTGGCAGGTGCCTGGTTTCGCCTGTGGCAGATCACCACGCTGCCCGCCGGGCTGCACGCGGAGGAAATCACCGATATTCGGCTGGCCGAGTCGGTCAAACAGGGCAATATCCAGGTGCTCTACGATCTGGGTGGCGAAGGCCGCGAAGGGCTGTACCACGCCGGCCTGGCGATGCTGACTGGCCTGGTCGGAAGCGGTCTGCTCGGCTACACCGTGCTTTCGCTCTGGGTCGGCATGATGGCGCTGGCGGTCACCTATGCGCTGGCGGCACGTCTGTTTGGTCCGCTGGTCGGCGTGCTGGCGCTGGCGCTGCTGGTTCCCAATCTCTGGCTCATCATCCTCAGCCGTCACATCACCCGCGAAGCCCTGCTGCCGCTGCTGGTCGTGGCGGTCATTCTGGCGCTGGCGCGAACTCTTTCTGTCTACCGTGATCGACATCCCCGTTTGCCGGAAAACACTGTGTTTGTCCTGCTGGGCGTACTGCTGGGGGTTGGGATCTACATCCATCCCGCCCATCTCATGCTCGTGTTGTTCAGCATGACCTTCATTCTCTATCGGTTCCGTTCTCGGCGCGAACTGCCGCCTTCGACCATTGCGTTTCTGCTCTTCAGCCTCCTGCTGATGATTATCATCGCCATGCCCTATCTCATCACCAGTTTACGTCTGCCGGGGTTGAGCGGCGCGGCGCGGGTCTTTGATGGCGCTGGCGTTTCGCCGATTACCGCCCTGATCAACAGCCTGGGCGGCATCTTTTTCCTCGGTGACTCCAACGCTGCGCATAATGTGCCGGGGCGCCCCCTGCTCGATCTGGCGAGTGGGCTGCTGGTACTGCTTGGCCTGCTGCGGACAGTGTTGCAATGGCGTGAGTCGCGCTACGCCCTGCTGTTGCTGGCGACCCTCGTCCTGCTCCCGACAGCCGTGCTTTCCGCACACGCACCGGACTTTCCGGCGCTCACACCGCTGGTGCCGCTGTTGGGAATCTACTTTGGTTTGGGAGCGGTCGCGCTCTATCAGAGTGTGGTGCCGCGCGCCCGCGCGTTGATTACCTTTGGGTTGGTCGTCATCATCGGTGGCAATGTGATCTGGGCGGCGCGCGACCTGTTTCAGATCTGGCCTGGCCTGCCCGAAATGCAGACCATTTATTCGACCCGCTATGGGCAACTGGCACATTATCTGGAT
This sequence comes from Anaerolineae bacterium, assembly GCA_022843385.1. GTDB lineage: Bacteria > Chloroflexota > Anaerolineae > Aggregatilineales > Phototrophicaceae > CFX2. The sequence goes on from JALHNT010000041.1 coordinate 40,525, forward strand.
CAGACCGCCGGTGATATTCCCACGGTGATTTGTGATTCGCAGCTCAATGATGTCGCCAACGATGAACTGAGCGGGGCGGATCTGATGCTGCTGATGATGAATCGCAAGACAGCCGAACTGCGCTTTGCCGACTGCGGTTCCAGCCTGATCTTCGTCAATGGCGGCGGGCAGCAGCAAATCATCCTACCTGAACCAGATCTGCTGGCGAAGATGCCCAGCTATCTTTATAACTGGATGACATTAGGGGAAGTTGTAGCCGGGCTGCCAATCGATTCGGTCGTGCGGCTGGATGTCTCGCAAACGCTGGCTGATACTATTGGTCGCTTTACCACCACCGCTCCTGCCGGTTTTGCCCCGGATGCCCCTGGAGAGGGTGGGCTTGCCACGCCGCCCGTTCGCTTCGGTGGGAATATCGCTTTCCTCGGTTATGAGCAGACGGGAGAGGGAACCTACCCGCCAGGTGGGATTGTCACGACCATTACCTACTGGCGGGTCGATGGTGAAGTGCCGCCCGATCTGCGGTTGTTCACTCACATCCTCTCCGACCCGACCGTTATCGCCGCCCAGAACGACACCATCAGCGTTGATGTGCGTCAGTTGCAAAGCCGCGACATCTTCATCCAGATCATGTTTGTGCCGTTGCCTATCACCACCCTGCCGGGAACTTACACCATTTCAGTTGGGGCATATACCGCTTCGAACGATGAGCGGATGCCGGTGCTGGATAACGATCAGCCGCGCGGCAACCGCCTCTTTCTCGGTCAGATTACCGTTGGTTAGATCTTGCCGACAGCACCACTGACGCTGTCTTCCGGGCTGACCTTGATTTCTTCATCAATGATGCGGCCATCCTCGCCGATGACCCAATGCGAGCGCGTCACGCCCATGTACTTCTTGCCATACATCGACTTCTCGCCCCACGCCCCCCACGCTTCCAGCACCTTGTGTTCGGTGTCGGAGAGCAGGTCGTAAGGCAGATTTTCCTTCTTCTTCCACTTCGCCAGATCTTTCTGTTCATCGGCGCTGATGCCCAGCACCACGCCATTGCCAGCTTCGATCTTGGGGAAGTTGTCGCGGAAGCCGCAGGCCTGTTTGGTGCAGCCGGGGGTATCTGCCTTCGGATAGGCGAACAGAATCACTTTCTTGCCGCGAAAGTCGCTCAGTTTAATCAGCTTGCCATCCTGATTGGGCAGTTCGAAATCGGGAGCCATCTCGCCAACGCTGGGCATAATCGTTCCTTTCAGTCCGTGAAATTCAGTCATCTAGCATAGCGCGACTGCATGAGTATTGCCTGAATCCTCAACAGATGATGGCTCGACTATTCCGCCGCCTGCACCGGCTGGTTACAATACAAGCCATTCCGCCACTGATCTGATGACTGGACGGCCTCATGCATATCGCCTTCAATGGCTGGTTCTGGGATCAACCGCATACCGGTAGCGGTCAATACCTGCGCCATCTGCTGCACCACCTGCGCCGCATTGCTCCCGATCTGCAATTGACGCTGGTGCTGCCGCCTCATATTCCTAACCCGGACACCCTGCCGGCTAATGTCACCGCTGTCGCCACATCGGGCAGCAGCGGCAACTGGGGCAAAGTCTGGTTCGAACAGCGGACGTTTCCGGCTGTGGTGGCACAGGTCAAAGCCGACATCGCTCACGTCCCGTACTGGGCCGCGCCTTTATCCTCGCCGGCGCGGCTGGTCACGACCATTCTGGATGTCATACCGCTGGCGCTGCCGGAATACGCCCAGGGTTTCAAACAGCGGCTTTATACCTCGCTCGTGACGGCTTCGGCGCGGGGTTCATCCCACACCGTCACCATCAGTCAGGCCGCCAAAGATGACATTGTGAAGCATCTGCAACTGCCACCCGACTCGATCACCGTCACCCATCTCGCTGCCGACGAGGCTTATCATCCGCGCCTGGGTGCTGAACGCGACGCCGAGATAAAACGCAAGTATCAACTGCCCGATGACTTTGTGCTGTATCTGGGTGGCTTCGACGTGCGCAAACGGGTCAATCAACTGCTGCTGGCCTATACCTATGTCACCCAAGCACAGGGCGATGAATTCCCGCTGGTGCTGGCCGGGCGCGAACCGCAGTGGGGAACACCGGTTTTCCCGGATATGCGCGCTTATGCACAGCAGCTAAAGATCACCGACTACCTGCGCTGGATTGGCTATGTCGATGAAGCCGATAAGCCATCGCTCTATCGGCTGGCGCGGGTCTTTGTCTACCCCACTCGCTATGAAGGCTTTGGGCTGCCGCTGCTGGAAGCGATGGCCTCTGGCACACCGGTGGTCGCCAACGAGGTCTCGTGCCTGCCGGAGATTGCTGGCGACGGTGCGTATCTGGTGCGTGATGGCGAGGCGCGGGCGATGGGCGGCGCGATCCTCGCCCTGCTGTTGCAGGAGCCGTTCCGCGACTCGCTCATCAATCAGGGACTGGCGCGCGCCACCGCCTTCAGTTGGCGCAAAACTGCCAAAGAAACGTTGGCGGTTTATCAGCGGGTGATGGCGATGTGATAACCTATTGACGCCCTGGGCAAAATAGGTGTAGGTTTGGCAATCAACTAGCATTGAATACCAGATTGTATGCTCCATTCAATTCGGAAGTATCTGCAACGCGACCCAAACCTCAAAAACATGATCAAGAACTCCGGGACCATGTATGTATCGGGGTTGATATCTTCATTTCTGATTGTGATTCAACAGGTGACAACAGCAGGACAGATCGGCGCTGCTGATTATGGACGATTTGCGACAATCGTTGGGATTTCTGCTTTCCTTTTTCTCATTGTTGATGTTCGAACCTGGGAATTGGGCAGCAAGCTACTCGCAAAACCAGTGATTGATCGAGATGTTGACGAAATCACACGTCTCACCACCTGGTTATGGATGATCGATTGGGCTACCGGACTGATTAGCTTTCTGGCACTGTTTCTGCTTGCCCCTTTCGTTGCATTATTTTTCCTTGATGCATCGGATCTAACATGGATTGTCATGGTCTATGCTATTTCCCTTCCATTTCGCATGTCGGCCAATGGGATAACGCGAACCTTGATCCGCATGTACGATCGTTATGATTGGCTATCAGTAAAGTCTATTGTCTATGGATTGTCGCGCCTCATTTTCATTTCTGGAGCTGCTTTTGCGGGGTGGGGCCTTCCAGGAGTTATCGTAGGCGCAGCGCTGTCAGAAATCATCGGCGCATTGATATTGATTCTCATGATGCTTCGATTGTTTCAGCGCGAAATGCCTGGGGTAAAATGGTTCAACAGACAAAAGCCACGCCAATATCAACAGGGTATTCACATGATGCGCTCTCTATGGCTCAGTGCAACACTCTGGGGATTAGAAGTCGAGATGTATGTTCCCATTCTGGCGCTGATGTCAACGCCTGCACAGGTTGGTATTTTCAGAAGCGCATTGGATATCGCTGAAACCATCGAGAAACTCTTAGTACCATTTATGCTGGTGTTATTTCCGCAGATTGTGAAGTCGTATGAGCAGCACACCCGGGCACAGTTTCTGCGTATTATCAAACAATCGGCGGGGTTGATGGGGATGCTGACAATTCCATTTTTGTTGGGGATCGTAATCTTGGGACCGTTGTTGCTACCCCAGCTATTGAACGAAAGCTATGAAGGAGTTGCACAGGTCGCCACATATATTGCTCTGGGCTTCACCGTCTATGGGATATTGATGTGGACAAGGCCTGCATTGGTCGCACTGAATCATGTCCGGGTATTGAATTGGATTGGTATTTCTGTGATTTCTATCGCAGCCTTATTGCTGTTTATCCTAACTCCAACATTGGGCGCAATCGGGGCAGCCCTGGTGCGGGGTGGTGCTATGGTTTGCCAGTACATCCTTTCCATGACAATTTTTGTTCATATCGTGAGGCACGAAAAACTGCCGCAGGAGTTGTTGGAGCTCAACCCTCAGGTTGCCAGCAGTTCGCCGCCTCCGTCAACAGAGCGAAATGCTTCAATTTGATAGCCGAATTCTCTCAGAAAAATTTCACACTGTTTGTGAACTATCTCGCCATGGGTAGCCAGAAAAATGCGTGGACGCTGAGTCTGTAATAGTCGTGATGCACCTTTCAAAACGCTGAGTTCAGCTCCCTCAACATCAATCTTGAGAATCGTTGCTGGGCGTAGGGCTTCTCGTTCAATTAATGTGTCGAGTGATATTGCCTCAACCTCCAGATTGCCTTGCTCATCAATCCGTCCCATTCCATCGCTCAGACCTTCCTGAAAACGAACCCTGTCACTCTTGTCAGAGACCGCAAGCCGAAAGAGACGACAGTTGGACAAATGATTAATCTGAATGTGCTTGTCGATTAAATCGGCATTAGCCGGAAATGGCTCAAAGGCATAGACATAGCCTGAGCCTTGAACAAAATGAGATGCAAATAAAGTATAGAAGCCAACATTGGCACCAATGTCATAAAATACATCGCCGGCACGAATATGACGAGCCATCAATTGCTGTTTCTCGATCTCATAGCTCCCAAGCCAAAATGAATGCAGGCTGAAGCTAATAACCCACTTCTTGCCACGAAGCGGTCCCTGTAGTATTGGAACGATAGTTCCTTTAGGAATCATGTCTAGAGGAAAGCGGAGAATTCGACCCAAGCTTCGACTGTTACGGGTTATTGCGGAGAAATCAATCATAATCACCTCAATTTGATTATACACTGAAGACAGGACTTCTATTCGTTCAGGAAATCGAGACCATATATGCACATCCTTGTTCTGACCGATGAAATCTACCCAGATGGAGTTGGCGGGGTTGGCAAAAGCCTGTACAACGAGTGCGTCGGATTAGTGCGCCTCGGTCATCAGGTGACGGTAGCTGTCCGGGCGTTGAATTCTGCCCTGCCACCCTCCGAGATCATCAACGGATTAAACATCATCCGCATCTTCGGTCCGGAACGTCAGCGGTGGTATTATCGTTTATTTCCCCTTATAATCATCTACCAACTTGCGCGTTGGCTGGCACAGTTCAAACAACCTTACGACATCCTCTATCTGCACGGCGTCTTCTATTACATCCCGGTCTGGCTTACCCGGAACCCACAAGGCGTTCCAGTGGTATGCAGTTTCTACGCATCAATGGAAGAATATGTTCAGGTATTGGCGCAAAGCGGCAAATATGGCCGGTTTCGAATTCTGGCGCTTATCGTAGCGAAGCTAGTGGGCAACATCGAGCGCTGGTCATTCAAACGAGCAGATGCCGTGCTGGCGCGCAGTCAGTTCTCACTGGATGAGCTACGCCAGCTTTACCCGGAAGCCTATGTTCCGCAGGCTGACAACCTGATCCCCCTGTGCATTAACACTGACATCTATGCCCCACAAGCAGATGCCCGTATCCAGCTAGATTTGCCGAATGAACGCTTGATCCTCATAACGGTACGCCGTCTTGACGGACGCATGGGTCTGACTAATCTGATTGAGGCTGTTCAGCAGGTGCGACAGATCCACCCAAGCGTTCTGCTTCTCATCGCTGGCAAAGGCTATCTGCGAGCAGCTTTGGAAGAACTCATTACGCGCCATGATTTGGGAAGACATGTCCAATTGTTAGGATTTGTGCCCGAGGCCGATTTACCAAATTATCTGAGCGCGGCTGATTTGTTTGTGATGCCAACCGAGAGTCTGGAAGGATTTGGCCTGGCTACAGTAGAAGCGCTGGCGGCGGGAGTGCCCGTTCTGGGAACTCCTGTTGGTGCTACACCCGAACTTCTGAAGCCGCTTGATCAGATGTTGCTAACCTCAGATGTGCACGCGACTGCGCTGGCTGAAGGGATAAATTATTGGCTATCGCACCCCGAGGCTTTGCGTCAGTTACGTAACCATTCGCGCACTTATGCTGAAGAATGCTTCAGTTCAAAGGTTGTTGCGGCACGGTTGGCTGATCTGTTTCAGGGGTTAATCATCAAACATCGCTCTCACACGCGTTCATGACCCACTGCTTTCAGCGCCGCTTCATAGGCATCAGCTGCCTTGTCGGTATCGAAGTGCTGCTCGGCATAGGTGCGTGCGCGTTGGCTGCACAGCTCATAGTAGACATTGTCATCAAGCAACCGCCGGATGCTGGCGCTCAGGCCAGCGACATCGCCAAATGAAACGGATACTCCGCCGCCACTGTCGTCCAGAATATCTGCCACCACCCCCTCCAGCGCCACGGCTACTGGAACACCACTAGCCAGTGCCTCATACAATTTGGTGCCCAGCGCGCCACGATGCAGTGGATGATTGTACAGCGCCCAGAACGCGATATCAGTAGCGGCCCAGACCTGCGACACTTCAGCGTAATCTACCCACTCGATCCAACGCAAGTTAGGCAGGTCACCCTGTACCAGACGGTCACGGAGTATCTGCTGCTGCGTGCCAGTTCCGACGATAGCAAAGACAACGTCGCTACGATCTGTAAACTGTTTTGCTGTTTCCAGCATGGTTGGCACATCATACGCCGTGCCAAGTGTACCAACATAGGCGACCAACCGTTTCCCCTCCAGCCCGTGTTTGGTGCGAAAGGCCGAACCATTATTCGCTGGATGAAACCGTTTCAGATCAACTCCACTGAATACGGTCTGAACCTTATCAGGCGAGGGTGGGATATAACCCCGGATGACCTGTTCCAGATAGGGAGTCAGCGTGATAATACGCCCGGCTCCGCGATAGGTCCAGTCAATTACTCGCCGCGCCAATTGATAGGCAGGATGCCGTGCCGTCATTTTGCCTACGGTCAACATATGATCCGGCCACAAATCATGCACATCCAGCACATAAGGGACACGCTTGAGGCGACTGATCACTACCCCCGCTAGATTGGTGAACATCGGTGCAGCTTCCACCAGCATCACATCCGGGCGTGGCAGCCAAATCCCGCGCAGCAACGCGGTCAGCATGAAGCTAATCTGGCTGATGAATTTGCGGCTGACTTTGGGGCTGGGCGTGGCCCATAGCCATGTTTGAATGACACGGATGCCGTCGCGCTCCTCTTCCACCGTAAATCGCCCGCGATACCCATCCAGAATGCGGCCATGGGGATAGTTCGGCATACTGGTCAGCACTGTGATCTCATGCCCGCGTTGACGCAGCTTCTTCGCCAGTCGGGTGACGATGATAGCGGCTGCTCCTTGATCTGGTTCGAAATAATTGGCGACAATCAGAATTTTCACAATGATCTCACTGATGATGGGACAAGTCTGATTGTACATCAGCCGGCATTAAAAGAATCCTTGTCGCTTCACGGGCGGGCGGGGGACGGTGCTGTACTCGTTGCTGAAAGGGCGGCGCGTCAGCAGATCGGCATAGCGCCGTTGAAAGCGGGCGGTCGCCTCCGATTCCAGATGGAGATGCATCTCGTAGGCATCCTCATTGTTGTTGCGATAATAGGCATCCAGGATGCGCTCGGTCTCAAATTCATACTTGCGATACAAATTCTGCGCCCGGTCATTCGACACCCGTACCTCCAACACCACCTCGCTGGCGCGCAGCGTGATCGAGCGCTGGATCATCCCCGCCAGCAAAATCTCGCCCCAGCCACGGCCGCGCCCGCGTGGATGTACTGCGATCGTGCTGATATGCGCCTCGCCTCCGACATTCCACAGACCACCATAGCCGACGATGTGGCGCGTCACCGGCTCTTCCCACCCCAACCAGCGCTGCCAGAACGGCATCTCATCCTGTTTGCGGTACTCTAGCACCACCATATGGCTGTGCTCTGAGTCGGTGATTTCATAGTCGTAAGAACTTTTCGACCAGGGGATATCAAACGAGAGCCGGTCAATGCTGCTCACGTCAGTCACATCGGCCAGCGTCATATAGCGCAGCCTGAGGCTAACTTTCGGGGACATCCTGGGTCTTGATGTAGAAGGGCGTCACCTGATTGGCCGGGAAACCCGTTGGATTGCTCTGATACCGTTCCCAGGCCTCCTGTGCCAGAAAACCCGCCCGCCGCAGTCGATAGCCGGCTGGCACAAGCGTGACCGTCACACCGCGTTCCTGTGCGACCTTGATCGCCTCGAACCCTGCTTCGTTGATCTCGCCGGTCAGATGAGCCGCGCCATCCACACTGTTCAGCAGTGTTTCCCAATCCATCAACTGGGCATCACCCCGTGTCGACCAGCGTCCCTTGCGCCACTGATAGCGCCCCACAGCCACCCGTCCCCGTCCTGCCTGCACTACCACGATCAACGTGTCGGAATAATGTGATTGACCGGCTGCCAGCACATCCAGCGCCGACAGACCCACCAGCGGCAGCCGCCTCACTGACGCCAGTCCTTTTGCCAGCGACACCCCCACCCGCAATCCAGAATAGGTTCCCGGCCCGGTACAGACCGCCAGCGCCTTGATGTCGCTCGGGGTGGCATCGCTGCGCGCCAGAATAGCATCAATCGTCGGTGCCAGTTGCACACTGTGATTGTTGACCGTGCGCCAGGTCTGTTCAGCCACCAGGCTGTGACCATCATACAAAGCCAGACTCATGAATTGGGTTGCAGTATCAATCGCAAGCAGCACAATGATCCCCAATGATGACCGGATGCAGCCCGTTGTGGGACGAGCACCGGTTCAGGTTTTGACGCCGAAGGTGAATCCCCGGAAATGTTCTATCAGGTCTTCGTAGCGTTTGCCCATCGCCTGAAAGACAAAATTGCGGCGGGTCGGCTCCAGCACTTTGATGTCGATCCACAGCCGTTGACGCGGCAGCGCCGACTGGATGTGTTCCGGCCATTCGATGATGACCGCGCCATAACCGCTGAAAATATCATCCAGATCAATCGACTCGATATCCGAGGGCTTCTCCAGCCGGTAACAATCCAGATGATATAGGAACTGCCGATCAGTTGACCGGGTATGAGCATGAACCAGATTAAAGGTCGGACTGGTCAGCGGTGTCTTCGATCCCCAGCCTTTGCCGATGCCGCCGGAGAACACTGTCTTGCCGGCGCCCATATCGCCGGATAAACACAGCACATCGCCACCCTTCAGCAGCGAACCCAGACGCATCCCTAAGCGCTGCGTCTGCTCGGTACTGTGGCTGATGATGTCCAGTTGTCCTTCTTTTAAGATGGGCACGCAGCTCTCCTGACCGTTCAATCCGGTTCATTATAGCAATCCCCTTGCCCAGATTCCACCTTCTCGCTGTCGCCGGACTTGGCTATGATGAGAGCTGTTCAGGAGACGCAGCATGACCGATACGCTGGTTCAGATTACCGATAATGTCTGGATATTCCCGCGTGATGAAGACCCGGCGCGCGCCCAGCCGAACGTCGGCATCGTCGTCGCTGGACACAAAACCGTTCTGATTGATGGTGGCAACAGTCCTCGCCATGCTCGCCGCATCATGATTGCGCTGGATGACATCGAAGCCCCAGCCGTCAGCCACATCATCTATACCCACAGCCATTGGGATCACGTCTTCGGCGCGATGGTCTTCGGCGCGACAGCCCTGGGTCACGAGTTATGTCGCAAGCAGTTAGGCGAAATGGTCGCCAAGCCCTGGAGCCACAGTTACATCCAGGAAGAGATCCAGCGTTCGCCGGCGCGTGAAGCCGGCTTGCGCGCCATGTCACGGGCGATGGAGGACTGGCGCAACTTCCGCATCGTCCAGCCGGAGGTGGTCTTCTCCCGGCATCTGACGCTCCACATGGACAGCATGACCTTTGAACTCGATCATGTCGGCGGGCTGCATTCACCCGACTCGATTGCAGTGCGCATCCCAGAAGCGCGGGTGATGTTCATCGGGGATAGTTACTATCCCCCGGCCAGCTATCTACGTCACGCGGAAGATACCTATAACTTTGCGCTGATGCGTTCGCTCCTCAGCGAGGACATCGACCACTACATCGACGGTCATAACCCACCCATGACCCGCGACACCTTCTCCCGCTTTGCCAGTGGCACACTGCCGGATGAGATTGAACTGCATTGAGCCGGTGATCTGAGTCCGCATTCCACCTGTTCCACTCAGCAGCGTCGGTCAGGCGCGCTGGCTGAAATGTACCCCGAAGGATATACTCATTCGACAAATTCCTCTGAATTCTGTAATATAAAATTGAAATAAATAGTCATGTATCGGCGTTATTTTCTGTGGACGTAAGGATCTGAAGAAGTCGATCATCGCCTGAAAACCGGGTTTCGTGTATCAACAAGGCACAGGCCACTTCATGCAATATCTTCGCCTGATGGTACGTCCCACCATATCAGCCAGTGAAACCAACACTGACGCTGCTCAACTGCTTAACATTATCCTGCCTGTCTTGATCGTCATTACCGCGGTCTTCACGCTTGGTGTGGCGGCTGGCTGGCTGTCCCTCGGAGCTGCGTCTTGGGTGTCACCGGCTGCTCTGGTGAGTATGGTGGTATGCTATGCTCTGGCACGAAGCGGTCGACTCTGGCTGGCGTCATGGCTGCTCACCGGGCTGATCTGGCTGACTCTGATCGTGATCCATCTTTATGATGGTCGCATCGAATCGCCAGCCTATGTCGGCTATTTGCTGCTCGTCTATCTGGCGACCTGGCTGCTGGGGCGTTGGGCTGGTGCCTTCTATCTGGCAGCCAGCATCGCGACCTTCTTTGTCATTGTGGTGCTGCAACAGGCTGGATTGCTGACGCCGGTGTCATTTCCAGCCCATATCCTTTTCTTCATGTATGCGCTCTATTTTTTCCCGGCTGCGCTGGTGATGATCCTGGTCATGATCAAGCGCGACCAGACCATCATCGAGTTGAACTCCACCCGCAAAGCGCTGACCGAGAGCGAGACGCGCTGGCGTTTCGCCCTGGAAGGCAGCGGCGACGGCATTTGGGATTATGATCTGATCAACCGGCAGTATTACTTTTCCAGCCGTTGGAGAGAAATGGTCGGCCTGGGCGGGGAAGGCGCGATGAGCACGGTTGACTTATGGGAGCAGATGGTGCTGCCAGAAGACCGCCAGGCGGCCAGTATCCCTTTTCAGGAACATTTAGCCGGGAAGATCCCTTTCTATATTGCCGAGCATCGCCTCCGCCGCCCCGACGGTGACATCCGCTGGATGCTCGGGCGGGGCAAGGTGGTTGAGTGGACACCTGATGGCAAAGCCGCGCGAATCGTCGGCACCCAGACCGACATAACTGAGCGTAAACAAATGGAACTCGATCTGAAGCTGACTCAGCAGCGCTTTGAGCTGGCGATTAGCAGCTCCTCCGTTGTGGTGTATACCCAGGATGCTGACCTGCGTTATACCTGGGTCTATAATCCTGACCCCGATTTTCAGATGGAGGCGTCAATTGGCAAAAGTGACGCTGATCTCCTCAGCCCGGATGATGCCGCGCGACTCACAAGCGTGAAGCAGCAGGTGCTTCAATCTGGAAAAGGGATGCGTCATTGTCCAATTGAGCTAAATCTGCCTCGCGGTCAGGTTCATTATGATTTGAATCTGGAACCGATCATTGATGAACAAGGCAAGGTGATCGGGCTGACCAGTGCTAGTATAGACATGACCGAGCGACAGGCTCTGGAAAAAGAACGGCACGATGCCGAGAAACTGCTGAGCGAGTTACAGGAACAGCGGCGCTATATCGAGCTGCGCGAAGGCTTCATCCACAAGATGTCCCATGAGTTCCGCACCCCTCTGACCGCCATTCGCACTGCCTCAGAAACCCTCAAGGCCTACTGGGATCGCATGACGCCGGAGAAACGCGAGGAGAATTTCAGGCGCATCGACTCGCAGATTATGCGAGCAGTTGGATTGCTCGAAGAAGTCATGCTGTTGGGTCGTGTCCGTTCCGGACGGATGACCGTTGTGACAGCCCCGCTGGATCTGGTGGGTTATTGCAGCGAAATCATCCAGCAAACCCGGGAACTGGATGAAGACCAGCACCCTATTCAACTCATTCCGACGGGGGATTTCCAGGATGTCCTGCTGGATACACGGATGCTCGATCATATCCTGCTCAACCTGCTCTCCAACGCGGTCAAGTATTCACCCCCTGGCCTGCCCGTCGAGTTCATCCTGACTCGCGCCGATGACCAGGTTGTTTTCCAGGTGAAGGATCGCGGTATCGGCATCCCACAGGATGAACAGATCCATCTTTTCGATCCCTTCTTTCGCGCCAGCAACGTCCGCTCGATCAAGGGGAATGGCCTGGGATTAGCCATCGTCAAGGAGGCCGTCGAGTTGTGTGGTGGCAGCATCACCTTCCAGAGCGATCAACAGATCGGCACAAGCTTCACCGTCAGCCTGCCGCAACCACCCCTGCTGAGTGATGCGCTGGCAACCGTTGATTGACTCATCTTTCAATTTCTGATATTCTGACTATCGTTCAATCTGGTGTAATTCCCCCACATTGATAGTCCCACGTAACTGATTGAAAGCAGTGAAGAACCCAATGCAATTTGAAGATCTCAATCTCATCGAACCGCTGCTGCGAGCGGTGCGCGCTGAAGGCTATACCACGCCCACGCCCATCCAGCAGCAGGCAATCCCTCATGTGTTGGAGGGGCGCGACCTGCTCGGCATCGCGCAAACCGGCACCGGCAAGACGGCGGCCTTCGCGCTGCCCATCCTGCAATATCTGGCGCAGAAACCGCGTCAGCATAACGGCATCCGCGTGCTGGTGCTGGCTCCCACCCGTGAGCTGGCGTCACAGATCAGCGATAGCTTCCGCGTGTATGGCAAAAACACCCACACCAAAGCCATCGTCATTTTCGGTGGTGTCGGGCAGACGCCCCAGGTCGAAGCGCTGCGGCGTAACCCCGAAGTGGTGGTGGCCGCCCCCGGACGGCTGCTCGATCTGATGAACCAGGGCATTGTCCGGCTGGATAAGCTGGAAGTGTTCGTGCTGGACGAGGCCGATCGGATGCTCGATATGGGCTTCATCCATGATGTCCGCCGCATCATCGCCGCTCTGCCGCGCCAACGCCAGACCCTGTTCTTCTCCGCCACCATGCCTGGTGAAATCCAGAGCCTGGCGCGCGACATCCTGCGCGAGCCGGTGCGGGTGGAAGTGACCCCAGCGGCCACGACGGTCGAGAAGATCGAGCAGTCGGTCTATTTTGTCGAAAAGAAACAAAAGCTAGCGCTGTTGCAGCGCGTGTTGCAGGACGACGGCATCCGCCGCGTGTTGGTCTTCACCCGCACCAAGCACGGAGCCAACCGCCTGTCGCAGCAGTTGGGTCGCGTCGGCATCAATGCCGAAGCCATTCATGGCAACAAGTCACAGACCGCCCGTGAAACCGCGCTGGCGAACTTCAAGCGCGGCACAACCCGTGTGCTGGTCGCCACCGATATTGCCGCGCGCGGCATTGATGTGGAGGAAATCACCCACGTCATCAATTTCGAGCTGCCGCATGAACCGGAAACCTATGTCCACCGCATCGGGCGCACCGCGCGCGCCGGAGCGGATGGCTCGGCCTACTCGTTCTGTGACTCGGAAGAACGCCCGCTGCTGCGCGACATCGAAAGGCTGACGCGGATGCGCATCCCGGTGCGCGAGACGCCGACCGATTTGCCGTCTGCCGCCATCGAAGAACGACCACCGCGTCCCGAATTTGGCGGCGGACGCTCGTCTAATCGTAATCAGCCTTCACAGGGAAATGCGCCGCGCAGCCGTTCCGAGTCATCCGAACGCCGTGAAGCTCCGCGTCCGCAGGCTGCTCGTCCCGAGCCGTCCCGCAGCGGTGATGCCCCACGTCCGCAGGCAGCCCGCTCTGAACCGACCTCCCGCAGCGAGTCGCCCCGTCCCATGCAGCAGGCATCACGACCGGCACCAGCCAGCAATAACCGTCCGGGGATGGATCGTTCCAGCAGCGACGCCAGTGCGTCCAACCGCCCACCGCAGCCAGTGCGCCGCAAGCGTCCGCTGCCGGCTGAAGAGGATCGTGAAGCACCGGTGCTGACCGATCGTTTTGGTAACCCGATTCGGATCGCCTCCAGTCCGGCGCCGGTTCAGCCAGCTCAGCCGGTGTCACCCGATACCAGCGCGCCTGCTCCAGGTGACGCCGACACACCATCGGCAGAAGCGCCGCGCGCCAACCCGAACAACCGTCGTCGCCGTCGCCGTTCCGGTCAACGGACTCCCAACCCGGCTTAGCGATCACCTGAACCTGGAAAACAACAAGGGGCTGTTATGCCCCTTGTTTTGTTTATTCTGCTCGGATGAACCGATCAGTCCGTCCCGGTTGGCGAGGCGGCTGTTGCCGGCACCGGCGCTTCTGCCGGTTGTTCATCGCGGTGATACCCGATCATCTTGTGATGGTCTTCATCCCACAGGCGCACATTGAGCGACTTCAGACTCGTCCACAATGTCAGCGGTTCCACCTTCTGGAACATCTCGTTGGAGTTGTGGCAGCTTTCCAGCTCATAGTTGGGGATGCGTGGGCTGAGGTGATGAATGTGGTGATAGCCAATGTTGCCGGTGAACCACTGGAGAATCTTCGGCAGCTTATAGAATGAACTGCCATACAGCGCGGCTGTGGCGTAATCCCAGTTTTCATGCCGTTCCCAGTAGACATTCTCATACTGGTGCTGCACGTAGAACAACCACACGCCGAATGACGAGGCGATGGCGATGATCGGGAGCTGCACCAGCAGGTAATTCTGGAAGCCGCCCATCAGGAAACTCATGATGATAATCATGCCCAGGATCGCCAGATTGGTGTTACGTACGCTGGCGCGTTCGCGGTCTTCGGCCTTGGGATAGGGGAAGCGCTGCAGCACCACGAAATCAATCGTCGGCCCGATGAGGAAGATCACAATCGGATTGCGATAGACCCGATAGCCCATGCGCTGCCAGAAGGGGAGCTTCTGATATTCCTCGTAGGTCAGCGTCCACACATCACCCACGCCGCGCCGATCCAGATCGCCCGATGTGGCATGATGAATCGCATGGCTGTGCTTCCATGATTGATAGGGGGTGAACAGGAAAACCCCCGTCAGACGACCAATCCAGTTGTTGGCCTTCTGCGATTTGAAGAACGATCCGTGTCCGGCATCATGGAAAATGATGAACATGCGCATGGCGAATCCGGCTGCCGGAAAAGCCAGCAGCAGCGTCAACCAGTAGGATACTTCCAGGCTGCGGTACATCAGATACCACAGAACGAAGTAGGGGATGATGCTGTTGGCAATTTGCCAAAGGCTCTTGCGCACGTCGGATTGTTGAAAGGGGGCGACATATTCGCGCCAGTTGGCCGGCGCTTTCGGCGCGGACGAAGTTGAAGTCATGCAGTCCATTCCTCGGTTTATCAGCTTGCGGATGCACAACTTTACCACATTCACATGAGAAAGGCGTACATCCATCATGAGTGGCTGGCAAAGAGGACGATTGAGACTTGATTGAAAAATGAATACAAAATTCATAAATCGCAAGTTGTTTAAGGCGCTTGCAAGGTCGCATCATGGTACATTAGTAATGCAGGAAAACTGTAGGTTTCGAATGCATTGAAGCTGTTCAGCCTACTCACCCAGGCGGGGATACAAGGTGATCATGAAAAAGAAATTATCAGTGTACTGGATGGCCGCAGCGCTGTGTGTGGCCTGGTTGCTCATGGGCGCGCCGCTCGCCGCTCAGGCTCAACCCGGTGTGACACCGCCCATTTTGTTAGTGGTCAATGATTCCAGTCCCAACCGCTTTGGCCGCTATCTGGGTGAGATATTGCGAGCCGAAGGTCTGAACAGCTACGACATTTCCCCTGTCGGCAGCATCACTCCCAGCCTTCTTTCTTACTACCGTGTGGTTATCCTGGCTGAAACCAGCCTGAGCAGCGGTCAGGCTACTGACATCACCAATTATGTAAACAATGGTGGTTATGTCATCGCCATGCGCCCCGATGCCCAGATAAGAAGCCTGTTCGGCCTGGGAACCAGCCTGGGGACGCAGGCCGATGGTTTTGTTGCCCTGAACGGCACTGGCCCCAGCCAGGGGCTGCCGACGGCCACGCTGCAAATTCATGGTACAGTGGATCGGTATAATGCCGCGCCCGGGTCCGTGACCCTGGCTCAGTTGTACAGCAATATTTCAACCCCGACCACATCGCCCGCCGTCATCCAGGATGTATCGGGGCGCGCCACAGCCTTCACTTACGATCTGGCGACCAACATTGTGATGATGCGCCAGGGCAACCCGGCCAATGCCAATGTTGACACCGACGGCGATACGGTGCTGCGGACAATTGACCTGTTCCAGGGACAGGGCAGCAATCCGGACTGGGTTAATCTGGATCGTACCCATATTCCGCAGGCCGATGAGCAGCAGCGCTTTTTTGCCCGTCTGGTTCAGCGCGCCATCAATGCCACCCAGCCGATGCCGCAGTTGTGGTATTTCCCGGATTCACATAAGACAATGCTGATTTCGACCGGCGATGCCCACGCTAACCCGATCTCGTGGTTTCAGAACGAAATCAACGTGCTGAATAGTGCGGATGCTGACGCCACTTTCTATATATCACTCGGTGGCATGGATGAGAGCTATCTGCAAGCCTGGCGCGCCCAGGGACATGATTTCGCCATCCATCCCTATGCCTATCGCCCTGATCCTTATGCCCCTTATAACATCACCAATCTGAATCAGGGTTACGATGTTTTTGTCGGCTGGTTCGCCCTGACCTTCCCCAATACCCCGATGTCGCGCACTGTGCGTCATCATCAGGTTGCCTGGCTGGGTTGGACCGATGCGGCGGATATTGCCGTTAATCACGATATGGGGATGGACACCAATTTCTATCACTGGGGACCCTGGCTGCAAAGATCGAACGGCAGCTGGGCACAGGGGTATATCACTGGCAGCGGTCAGCCGATGAAGTTCATCCGCGCTGATGGTACGATACTACCCTATTATCAGCAGCTCACCCAATTGGTCGATGAGCATCTCGTCGATGGTGCCGGCGGCGGCCATCAGGGGCTCACACCAGCCCAGGCCACCCTCGTCTCGCAGCAGTTGATGGATGCCAGCCAGGCCGGCGACTATGCCGCCATCATGACCCAGTTCCATGTTGATTACTTTAATGTGGCCCAGTCCTGGTTCAGTGGCACAGTGTCGTATGCCCAATCGCTGGGCATCCCGCGCTGGAACGCCGAAAGGTGGCTGGAGTTCACCGAGACCCGCTATGGCGCGAATTACAGCAATATCGCCTGGAATGCCCTGACTGGTACGCTGACCTTTAACCTCAGCTCAGCGGCCACATCCGGTGTCAACCTGACAACTATGCTGCCGCTGACCTTCAACACTGGCGCGCTGCAATCCGTGACCGTCGACGGCAATCCGGCGACCTACAGCGTTCAGACTATCAAGGGCACTAACGTCGCTTTTGTGACCGTTCCCGCAGGCAGCCACAGTTTTGTCGCGGTTTATCAGCCCGGTCCGGCCACCGAAACTTTCACCCCGACCCCCAGCAACACGCCTGATCTGACCAGCACGGCTACGCCAACAGCGACCGCCACCAATACTGCCACCCATACCGCAACAGCGACGGCCACCAATACACCGCTCGTCAGCAACACGCCGACCTTCTCACCCACCTTCACCGCCACGCCAGCCGGTGGCTCGCTGACCGTCCAGGTCAACAGCTCCAGCGATGATGTCAACGAAGAAGCCGCCAATTTCTTCGCCGATGACAGCACGGTATGGCTGGGGCGCGCGGGTTCGCCGCAGAGTTATATGGGTGTCCGTTTTAACAACATCACGATCCCACAGGGCTCAACGATTTCATCGGCGCTGCTTCAGGTGTACTCGCCATCTGGCGCCTGGTCAGCCATCAGCCTGAACATTCGCGGCGAAGCCGTCGATAACAGTGTCACCTTCTCTGATGGCAACCGTCCTTCCGCGCGAACGCTGACCACTGCCGCCATCAACCACCTGTCGGATGTCAATTGGCCGGCCAATCAGTGGAGTACGGTTGACAATGTAGCGACGGTCGTCCAGGAAGTCATCAATCGTCCCGGCTGGCAGTCCGGCAACAGCCTGAGCATCATCGTCACCGGTCTGGGACAGAATTGGGCGCGTAAGTTTGTCAGCAGCTACGACGGCAACCCGGCCTTTGCCCCGCGCCTGGTCATCAGCTATACCCAGAGCAACCCGACGGCGACCTTTACGCCCAGCAATACGCCGACGATCACTAACACGCCGACCATTACCAACACGCCGACGATCACCAACACGCCGACGATTACTAATACGCCGCTGCCGCCATCAGCCACCTATACCCCGTCGCTGACCTATACTCCGTCGCTGACCTTCACGCCCAGCGCGACTAATACGCCATTGCCGCCGACAGCGACCCTGACCCCCAGCAATACGCCGACGGCCACGCCACAGAGCGGCACCATGACAGTTCAGGTCAACAGCGCCAGCGATGATGTCAACGAAGAGGCCGCCAACTTCTACGCCAACGACAGCACTGTTTGGGTAGGGCGCGCCAGCTCAGCGCAAAGCTACCTCGGTCTGCGCTTCAACAATATCACCTTGCCGCAGAACTCGACCATCACATCGGCGCTGCTTCAGGTATACTCGCCATCCGGTGCCTGGTCAGCCATCAGCCTGAACATCCGCGCTGAAGCGACCAATAACAGTGTCACCTTCTCCGATGGCAATCGTCCGTCCAGCCGCACGCTGACGACTGCCTTCATCAATCATGCTTCCGATGTCAACTGGCCGGCCAATCAGTGGAGTACGGTTGACAACGTGGCAACGGTCGTCCAGGAAGTCATCAACCGGCCCGGTTGGCAGTCTGGCAACAGCCTGAGCATCATCGTCACTGGTCTGGGACAGAACTGGGCGCGCAAGTTCGTCACCAGCTATGACGGTAACCCGGCTTTTGCCCCGCGCCTGGTCATCAGCTACGTGTTAGCGCCGCCAACCGCGACCTTCACGCCGACCTTCACCGCCACCAACACGCCGCTGCCCGGCCCGACCAATACGCCGCTGCCGCCAACGAATACCAACACGCCATTGCCGCCGACACTGACCTTGACGCCCAGCAATACGCCGACGATTACCAATACGCCGCTGCCGCCGACGATTACCAATACGCCATTGCCGCCGACAGCGACCCTGACGCCCAGCAATACACCGACGATTACCAATACGCCGACCAACACACCGACCAATACGCCGACCAACACACCGACCAATACGCCGACCAACACGCCCGTTCCGGCCAGTGGTCAGGTGATCGTCCCGATCCGCAGCGGCCCGGATGATGTCAACCAGGATGCCAATGGTCTGATCGAAGACTCAACGGTAATCTGGCTGGGCAATGGTAGCGGCGTCAGCTATACCGGCCTGCGCTTCACCAACGTCAACATCCCGCAAGGCGCGATCATCACCAGTGCCTATCTGAGCGTCTACTCGGTCAACTCGCAGTGGATCATTCAGAACTACCAGATCGCTGGCGACGCTTCGGATAACAGTGTGCCGTTCGCGGTGCAGGCTCCGTCTGTCCGTACCCTGACGGCAGCCCGCGTCAACCATACCAGCAGTGTCCCCTGGCACCTGAACACCTGGTATGCCTCGAATGATATTCGTCTCATCGTGCAGGAAATCACCAGCCGCAGCGGTTGGCAGCCCGGCAACAGTCTGTCGATCATCATTCGTGGCACAGCAGCCAGCAACTATGCGCGCAAGTTCGTCGCGGCCTACGAAAACAATCCGGCCTTCGCCATCACCCTGACCGTCAACTACACCATGCCCTAAGCGCGCCACCGCTCCACGTTAACCACTCACCCCATCCCCGCTTCGATCTGAGGCGGGAGTATGGGGTGAGTGCGTTTTAGGCTATGCCAACAAAATAGCGAACCCATTGGTCAACGGAATTGCCGCGTAGGGCGCAATATTGAGGTTTGATCACTTGATTCGGCAATTGCTATACCGTGCGGCAGACGCCCCGTTGAGCGTCCCTACACCGGCGAATCGGCCGTAGCGACACCGCATTGCTGTGTCCGCTGCTACTACACGCTAGCGCAGCAAGACTCAGTTGTAGGTAAAGTTGTTTTTCTCCCCTCACCCCGTGGGAGAGGCTGTGAGCGCCTCAAGCGAACGTGGGGGTGAGGGCTATATGTACCGAAACTTCCGCCAAGCTGTTCTAGTCGTCACGAGTGGAGCTGTTTGCGACCCAAATCTTGAAGTGTGCCGGGGGTGGTCGGTATCAGCAGCAGGCAGGCGTTTTGTTACAGGTGCGCCACCAGCGAATGATTGGCGCGTTCCCAGTTCAGCGTTGGGTCCATTTCGCTGAGAAATGCCCGCGCTTCAGCCAGGGTGTCGAACGTCCGGCTGCGAAGTTTGAAGATCGATGTGCCCAACATCACCCCCATTTTGACCAGCATCGATTTCTCTCTCAGGTTTATCGACCAGCCGGATCGCGGATGCGTTTCGATCTGGCGCACGACATTCATGACTTCTTTGGGCGATAAAGCCTGGGTGACCGCGCCGACATCACAAATGTTATGGACGAGGGCGCGCGGGCTGCTTGTGACAAAGTCCTTGGCCGTTGTCAGGCTTTCGATCATCTCATCCGGGGTCATCACACCCGAATACGCGATGTAGATGATTTCGTTCTCGATGTACCAATCAATGGAATAGGGCATCTACTGGCTCTCTTATCTTTCGATTCTGAACACTAACTATCATTGTATCGCTTGGGAATTCATTTAAGCCTTAAGATACAATGCACGACTCGTCCACCATAGGTGACCGCGCTCTAGGCCGGTTCATATCGATCCCCCCTCTTATCCATCCCGCAACAAAGCCGTTCTACCACTTTCGTCCGCTTTTCTAACCGGATAGCAACCCTCTACGGGAAAAATGACCCGGCCAACTCGTGCTTAACTCGTACCTTTTGGTAACCCACTCGAACAAATAATCGATTATAATGAAGAACGTCTGTTCTTGAAGAGCCGGGGGATGAACCGGCTGAAGAAGGAGTACACCCCATGTTCAACTGGCTTTCCACCCTGTTCCCGCGCCGTGACCATCTGCGCCCCGCCCCGCATATGCAGGCGGTCGCGCTGCATAACAGCTTCAGCGGCCCCAACCTGGCCGAGACCGAAGCGCAGTCGCGGCTCTACCAGCACTCGCCCTGGGTCTACATCGCCGTCAACCGCATCGCCGAGGCCGCCGCCCTGGTGCCGCTGCGGGTGCGCCGCCGCATCGGTGACCGCCTGTCCGAAGTCGAACGCCACCCGCTGGAGCAACTGCTGGATGCGCCCAACCCCTACCTCAGCCGCTTCGAGCTGATCGAGCAAACGGTGGGGATGCTGGAACTGACCGGTAACGCCTACTGGTTCCTGGCTGGCGACGGGCAGCCACGTGAAATCTGGCCGCTGCGCCCGGATCGCATCAGCATCGTGCCGGACGCCGAGAACTACGTCAAAGGCTACGTCTACGAAATCGATGGTCAGCGCATCCCGCTGCTGCCGGTGGAAGTCGTCCATTTCAAGCGCTGGCACCCGGCCAATGATTACTACGGCCTGAGTGCGCTGGAGGCCGCCCGCCTTGCCATCAGCAGCGACCGGGCGATGGCCGAGTGGAACAAAAACACCTTCGGCAAGGATAACGGCGTCCCCGCCGGGATCGTCACCATCAAGGATTTCGTGACTGATGCCGACTTCGAGCGCATCAAACACGATTGGCGACAGACTTACGGCGGCCCACAGCGGCGCACTGCCTTCCTGCGCGGGGGCAATATCGAGTGGCACAACATCGGCCTCAGCCATAACGAACTCGATTTCCTCAAAGGGCGGCAGGCGCACCGCGACGAAATCCTCAACCTGTTCGGGCTGCCGGTCGGTCTGTTGAGCGAGAACGCCACCGAAGCCAACGCCAAAGTGGCCGAGCGCCTGTTCATCGAGCGCACCCTATGGCCCAAGTTGGTGCGGCTGGCGCAGAAGATCAGCCAGGATTTGCTGCCGTTCTGGCCGGGCAGCTATGTCGCCGAGTTCGACGACATCCGCCCCACCGATACCCAGGCGCGCCTGGACGACATCCGCGCCGCCTACCCGGTCTTGAGCATCAACGAGATCCGCGAGCGCTACTATCAACTGCCGGCTGCCCTCTGGGGACAGCTTCCGGTGGGTGCCGACAAAACGCTCATGTCGTCCGACGACGACGACGACGACGACACAAAGCCTGCCACAACCGGTCTGCCAACTGCCGCCGCTGCCGCCAAGAGCGACCCGGAAGCGCAGCAGATGGAGCTGAAACAGTGGGAACGCTTCGCCCTCAAACGCCTGGGGCAAACCCAACCGCGCCCGTTCGAGGTGCGCAACCTGCCCGATGAGCTGGCCTTTGAACTCTCCGCTGAGGTGCTGGCAGCGGACGATGCCGAGCAACTGCGGGCGGCCTTCGCCGCGGCCCGGCTGCGTCTCGAAGAGCAGTCGATAGTAAGTGGCTGATAGTTGGATGTCGATAGCTGATAGGCACTGGTTGGCGGCTCCGCTTCATCTCCCGCGGTGGCCGCCCTGGTCAGACGGAAGCGCCCTTGCGCTTCCCTACGAACCCGGTGCGTAGGGACACCCAACGGGGTGTCCGCCTGAAATGGCCTATCCGCCTGAAACCGCCTGCCCGCCCCGCTCACACCCCGTCGCCGCCCAACTGCCCCTCGGCCTCGGCGATCCATTCCAGCATCAAGTCGGCATCGTCCACCATTCCCATCTGCCGATAATACTTCTCGGCCTCGCGCCAGCAGGCAATGGCCTGCGGTAGATCGCCTGTTTCTTCGTAAGCAATGCCCAGATTACGTTGCGTCGTTGCATAATCCAGCGGGGCGGCCTCCGGTGTACGGTAGATGAGCGCCTGCTGGTAGGCGGCGATGGTGCGCTGGAGGTTCTCCGCCCGGTCTTCGACTGCCGCCAGAGTTTGGTAGGCAGTTCCCAGGTTGTTCTGGGTCATGGCATAAGCCAGCGGGGCGGCCTCTGGCGTGCGGTAGATGAGCGCCTGCTGGTAGGCGGCGATGGTGCGCTGGAGGTTCTCCGCCCGGTCTTCGACTGCCGCCAGAGTTTGGTAGGCAGTTCCCAGGTTGTTCTGGGTCATGGCATAATCCAGCGGGGCGGCCTCCGGCGTGCAGTAGATGAGCGCCTGCTGATAGGTGGCGATGGCACGCTTCAGGTTTTCTTCCCGGTCTTCGACTGCGGCCAGATCGCAGTAGGCAGTCCCCAGGTTGTTCTGGATTGTGGCATAAGCCAGCGGGGCGGCCTCCAGCGTGCGGTAGATGAGCGCCTGCTGGAAGGCGGCGATGGCGCGTTCCAGGTTGGCACGGCGATCTCCCAGTGGGTGATCCGAATAGAGATTCCCCAGGCTATTCTGCACATTTGCCCGCAGCGCTTCATCCGGGCTATCTGCCAGTTTAGTCGCCACTCGTTCCAGCCACTCCATCCGCTGCGGGAAGCGCCCGCGATTGGCGAGGAAGTTAGAACAGGCAGCGTACAGCCAATACGCATCCTCATAGCGTTCGGCGCTCATCGCCCATTCAAATGCTGCTTCCAGATTATCCGACTCGACATCCAGCCCCAGGTAATCCTGCTTCTCACGGTGGTGATTCGCCAGCGCTTTGTAGTAGGCATAGTGCGGTAGGTGTGCCGAGTCGCCTTCGCCCAGGGCAGCGATCACCACCAGGTCAATGCTGTAACGCCCGCTGGCGGCATCCCGATGAATGAAGCGCCAGCTTTGCAGCGTATCCAGCGCGTTGTCCAACCGATCCTCGTCCCAGGCTTCAGTTGAGTCCGGCTGCGCTTCCCCCTCGCCCGGTGGGAGAGCGGGCAAGGGGGTGAGGGCTTTCGCCGCCCCATAGGTAAACCCGCCGCGACACACATTCAACCGTCGCAACAGGGCTGCTGCGTCCTCGCCATTGGCGGCTGTCGCTTTCATCAGGTCATAAGTCTTGACGACCATCTCGTTCAGCGCATCCTGCACTTTGGCGTTCTTCAACTCGCGCAACCACTTCAGCACCTTGTCGCTTCCCTGATGGTCGATCTGCCCCACCGCCCACTCGATCAGGCGCGGGTGCAGCCGGGCGGCCTGGGCGATCTCGGCGGCGCGGGCGCTCAGGTCGGTCTCGACCCCCAGGGCGGTTTGCATTTCCAGCACGATCTGGGTAGCTGCATCGAGGTCGAGGGCAGTCGGTTCGTGGCGGCGACCGGGTTTGACCTCGCTCCATTCGACGCGGCTGGTCAGCAGCACCGGAAGCTTAAACGGCGCGATCTCTTTGATCAGGCGGACGTATCCGGCGCGGCGCTGTGTCCCTTCGGTCACATCCTCGGCGTTATCCAGCACAAGCAGGATAGGGTTGGCCGCCAGCTTCGCCAGCACCTCCGGGCGGTCACTCTCTTTGGGCAGGCGGTAATGCTGCCGCAGCTCCAGCAGCACACTCTCATCGGTTGAGGTCTCGGTGCAGCGATGCCAGACCACCCCGCCGGGGGCGCTGCTGGTCAAAGCGACTTCCGCCGCCAGCCGCGACTTGCCCAGCCCGCCGACACCGAGGATGAAGGTCGGGGCTTCGCTGACTTTGCGCCGCACCTCGGTCAGGTCGGCCTCGCGTCCGATCAGCCGGATGTCGCGCAGCAGGCTGTCGATATGGCCGGTCAGCCGCAGCGTCGAAGCCGTCGGATTGGTCGGGTCATGCGCCGCTTTGCCCAGCAGCACCGCGATCAGCTTGTTCAGGTTGCCCTCGAAGTCGGCGGTCAGGTCGGCGTACTGGATGCGGCTGATGAGCAGCGGAATATCGGTCAGCGGCACGTTTTCGATCAGCGCCACGTACAGCGGTTTGCCCAGCGAACGGACGCGGTTCCATTCGGCGTCGCAGTACTCAGACTGGGCCGAGCGCGGCGAGAGGACGAACAGGCCGCAGTCACAGGCGTTGGTGGCATCGTGGATGGCGCGGCTCCAGGCGTCGCCATAGCTGATGCCGTTGAAGTGATCGACCCACACCTCCAGTCCGGCGGCGGTCAGGGCGTGGGCGATGGACGTGACCTTATCATCGTCGAGGGTGGCATGGCTGATGAAAACGGTGGGCATGATCGGGTTGTGTCTCCCGGCGCTACGACGGTTGATGACCTAAGATTAACACGGATTGGGGCGCGCTGCTGGTGGGGGCTGCCGCTGATGGGTTATGCAGGTTAAGAAAATATTCAGGTAACGGATTACGGCGTATGCTGCCGTTTCCAGCCCTCATCCCCCCAGCCCCTTCTCCCACTGGGAGAAGGGGAGCCGTCGGGAACGGGTCTTGAAGCCCCTCGCCCCGTGGGAGAGGGGTTTGGGGTGAGGGCT
>JALHNT010000042.1 GCA_022843385.1 Anaerolineae bacterium
TCTTCCTCAAAGTTGACAGAGTTTCCTCTGCTGCTTTTTCCTTGGCTTGGTCTTCTTCTTTTTTCGATGGCTCGACCCGCCATCGCTTCCATCTCACTATCTTGTTGTTAAGTTGCACCCACACCGAGGTGTGGTTAAGGTAAAGTTAAGTTTACCGACCCGCGTTAATCTCGTCAAGAGGCTATTGCGCTTTGCACAAAGTTCGTTTGGGATACTTGGGATATTCTGCACAACCCCAAATTCCCAGCCACTCTTGAGACAAAAACAGTTCGCATTCACGAACTGTTTCAGAAGTTTAGTTACTTCTCTCGGCGGGATAACTACTGTATCACCGCCAGTTTGCCCTGTCAACACCCTGTTTCAACCAGTTTCAAACTGATTTCCCATTCTGTTCACATTGAGCATCACCGAAGACTTCTCTTCTGATCGGGTTGTTAAGTTGCAGCTCCTCACGAAGCGGGCGGAAATATACGGGAGAAACAATCGCTCGTCAAGAGCGAGTTTGCGCAAACTGGCACGAATATGGCAACTACATCTCACTACGGCCTTGCAGCGCTCGGCTGAGCGTGACCGTATCGACATACTCAATGTCCCCACCCACCGGCAGCCCACGCGCCAACCGCGTCATCTTCACCCCCTTGCCAACCAGTTCCTTCTGGATATACATGGCGGTGGCATCCCCTTCCATGCCCGGATTGGTGGCGATGATGATTTCAGTGACGGCGTTCTTCTGCACCCGTTCCACCAGCTCACGAATGCGCAGCGCATCCGGCCCAACGCCATTGACTGGGGAAATCGCGCCGTGCAGCACATGATACAACCCATCAAACTGGCTGGTGCGTTCCAGCGCCATCACATCCAGCGGTTCTTCGACGACAGCCAGGACATGATGATCGCGGCGCGCATCGCTGCATATGGGACACGGGTCTTCAACGGTGATGTTGTAGCAGCTCGAACAGTAGCGAGTCTGGCTCTTGAGGTTGTTCAGTGCTTCTGCCAGCTTCAGGCTGACCTCATCCGGGGCGCGCAGCAGGTAATACGTGAGGCGCGAGGCAGTCTTGGGACCAACGCCGGGCAGGCGCGAAAACGAGTCGATCAATTTTGTGACAGGTTCAGGGATGGCTTTACTCATCGTAAGGAATGTCCTTCAGCGTTTCTAGTTCATGAATAATACCATTCATGCGTAAAAATTGAGTTGTCAAAGGAACTTGCGCATGTTATATTGCAATTAATGTTGCCATTGTTCGGTAAAACGATGGAAATGAAAGATTAATTTTTGTCTCACCCCAAAAATCGCAGTTGGAACGCGGTCGCCACATGCTTCAATCGATTAAACGCTTTACAGTCGCTCCCGAACCTTCGCGGCAGCATCAGATATTCCGTATCATCATACTTGGGCAAATGTTCAGCCTGCTCCTGCTGATTGTGTACGAAGTAATTGCCCTCGTGCCATCGGCACGTCTGCTGCTGGAGATTGGCCTGCTGGTGTTCTTCGCTATTCTTTATTATAGCACTCAACACCTGCCGCTTCGTGCTGCCAGCCTTCTGCTTGTGCTCATCACCTGGATTGTTGCCACGCTGCATTTTGCTGTCACCCCGACGGCTGCCTTCGCCTTTCCAACGCTGAATGCCTACCTCATTCTCATCATTGTGGCGGCTGTGCTGATCGATACACAAGCCGCGATGATGGTGGTCGGAGCAAGCATTGCCGCCATCCTCTTCATGGCCCAACAAGTACAAACGATCAGCGTGATCCAGAGCGCACAGGTTAATCTGGTGTGGATCGTCTACATTGCGTCACTGATCATCATGGGATTCACCACGTTAGTGGTTTCCCGCAGCGTTCGATCTTCCCTGCAAGACCGGCAGGACAGTGAAAATGCGCTGCAGCGATTGAATGAGATGCTGCAATTGGAAGCTGCCGAGCATATCCGTACCCGAAATCAACTACAGATTGGGGAAGATAATCTGAAGCTGGCGCAATCGATTGCCAGGCTGGGTAATTTCGAGTTTGATTTGCAGACACGGCAGGTGACCTGGTCTGACGAAGTGTATCGCATCTTCGAGATCGAACCCGGAACGCCCATCACGCTGGAACGCTATCAGGCAGCTATCCATCCCCGCGATTTTGAACGCGTCATGAAAGCGGTAGAGGACAGCACCCGGAGCAAACAATCGTACGAAATCGAGCACGATCTGATGCTGCCCAGCGGCACGCTCAAACATTTGCTGGCAATCGGCAACCCGGTGATGGATGAGGCGGGCGAAGTGATCCGTATCTTCGGCATTGTCCAGGACATTACCGAACGCAAACAGGTGACACAGGCGCTGTCGCGAGAACGCAACCTGCTGCGCACCCTGATTGACGCGATTCCCGATCACATCTACGTGAAAGACAGTGAGTATCGCTTTGTCCTGAACAATGTGACCGATATGCGCAGCATGGGAGCGAGCAGCGCCGCTGAAGTGATAGGCAAGACCGACTTCGATATGTACCCGGCAGAACTGGCAGAAGCCTATCGTCGCGATGACCAGCAGGTGATTGAGAAGGGAATCGCCATCATCAATCGCGAGGAAGTGACCAACGATGTGCACGGCAATCCGATCTGGGTGACGACCACCAAAATCCCGCTGCGTGATGAAAACGGCCGGATCACCGGACTCGTCGGCATCGGTCATGACATCAGCCAGACCAAACATCTGGTGGATGAGCTGGCGCAATCGCGTGAAATGCTACAACTGGTAATGGACAGCATTCCGCAGGCGATTCTGTGGAAGGATCGTCAGGGCGTTTATCTGGGCTACAACCGTACCTTCGCGGTGGACACCGGCTTGTCCCGTCTGGACGAGGCCATCGGCAAAACCGATTTTGAACTCGTCCCTGAATCTGAAGCGCACCGGTTCGCCGAAGAAGATCGGGCGGTGATGGAAACCAATACGCCGCGGCTGAATATCGAACAGTTTGTACACACACAAGATGGCAGGGCGAAATGGCTGCGCACCAATCTGATCCCGATGCACAATCGCCAGCAGCAGGTCACTGGACTGCTGGTTACCTACGAAGACATCACCGAGCGCAAAATGGCCGAACAGGCGCTGGAGGAATCACGCGAGATGCTGCGGCTGGTGATGGATACGGTGCCGCAAGCCATCTTATGGAAAGATCGAAATGGGGTTTACCTCGGCTACAACCGCACCTTCGCTATGGATATGGGACTTTCGCGCCTCGATGAAGCGATGGGCAAGACCGACCAGGATTTCCTGCCGGCAGAAATCGCCCGTGAATTGGAAGCCGATGATCGCGCGATTGTCGAAAGCGGCATTCCCCGTCTAAACAACGAACGCCAGGCGATTGATAAACAAGGCCGCCTGAAGTGGCTGCGCAGCAATATCATTCCGATGAAGAACCGGCAGCAGCAAGTCAGCGGCATTCTGATTACCTACGAGGACATCACCGAGCGCAAAACTGCCGAACAGGCGCTGGCCGAGTCCCGCACAATGCTGCGACTGGTGATGGATACTGTCCCCCTGGCAATTGCCTGGAAAGATCGTGATTGTGTGTTTCTGGGGTGTAATCAGCAGATGGCAACCGATCTGGAGCTGCCATCACCGGAGTGGATCATCGGGAAAACGGATTATGATTTACCTTCCGCCGTCGATGCCGCGCGTTTCCAGGCCGATGATCGAGCAGTGATGACGAGTGGGCAGGCCAAACTGAACTATGAAGAGCAGCAAACGCGCCCGGATGGAAAGATAGCCTGGCTGCGCACCAGCAAGATCCCAATGCAGAATGCCGAGGATCAGGTTATCGGTGTGCTGGTCAACTACGAGAACATCACCGAACGCAAACTGGCCGAACAGGCACTCGGACAGTCGTACAAACTGCTGGAAGCGATCATCAATAACATCCCCATCCGCGTGTTCTGGAAAGACCGCAATGGCGTCATTATGGGCTATAACTTTGAGTATGCACGCAGAGTCACTCCACCATTGGACGCGTCCTTGATTGGGAAATGTGATTACGATCTGTTCGAGAGTCGTGAAATCGCTGATGAGCTACGGCAGCGCGACCAGCAGCTCCTGTCATCAGGACAGGCGGAGCTGAACCAAGAACACGCCTATCTCCAGCCCAATGGTGCCACAGCATGGTGGGTCACCAACCGGGTGCCGTTGCGTGATCAAAACGGGGAGGCCTTCGGGATTCTGGTGACAGCCCAGGACATCACTGAACGAAAACTGGCCGAACAGCGCATCGTCGAGGCCAACACCCGCCTGCAACTGGTGCTGGATACGATCCCAGTGGGTGTGATCTGGAAAGACATCCACTCGGTATTCCAGGGCGCCAACCGGCGCACTCTGGCTCATATGGGAATGGAACGGGTAGAAGAGCTGATCGGCAAGCGCGATCATGATTTCTTCCCCAACGAAGCCGACTCTTACTGCGCTGGCGACCAATGGGTCATCAAAGAAAAACGCCCGCGCCTTAACCAGACCGAACCTCAGACCACCCGTGATGGCCGACAAATCTGGCTGCGTACCAACAAGGCCCCTCTGCAGAATGCCGAAGGTGAAGTGAGTGGTGTGCTGATCACGTACGAAGACATCACGGATCAGAAGCTCGCCAATGAAGCGCTGGCGAACGAACGTAACCTGCTGCAAACAATCATCAACAACCTGCCCATCTATATCTTCGCCAAAGACCGCGACGGGCGCTTCACCCTGAGCAACAACAGCCACACCGCCATTTCCGAAGGGCAAACCACCGAGCATCTGATCGGCAAGACCTCGCTCGAAGTGTATGAAGAACCGTATGGTTCGCGCTTCTATGAAGATGATATGGCGGTGCTGCGCGATGGGAAGCTATTGGTCGATGTTGAGCGCATCACCCGCGACGCCAACCGTGTCGAGAAATGGGTGCTGACCACCAAAGTTCCGCTGCGCGATGATGCAGGCACGATCACGGGCATGGTGGGGCTGTCGCGCGACATCACCGAGCAAAAGCGCAGTCAGATGCTGCTGCGGGAACGGTATGAGCGCATCGAACTGATGACTGAAATCGCCACCAACTTCATCCGGTCGGATTCAAGTGTGATGGATCGGCTGATTAACCGGACGCTCGAACGAGTGACACGCTTCACCCGGGTCGAACGTGGTTATGTCTTCCTGCTAAACGAAGATGGCACGGTGCTAAAGCTGGGATATGAGTGGTGCGAAACGGATGTGCGTCCGCACCTCGGCGTGCTGGACTCGGTACTGGTGGCCGATTTTGCCGATTTCGTCGCGTCGATGAAAGCCGGGACGATTGCGCAGGTACAGACGGCTGATATTCCCGACACACCTGATAATGCCACCATGCTCGGCGTGCTGCGACTGCTCTCGATTCAATCATTCATCAACATTCCAATCCTGGTGGATCAGCAATTCATCGGCTGGATTGGTTTTGATGCAACCCGCGAGCCGATGATGTGGTCGGAAGATGTTGTCAATATGTTCAAGGTGACGGGGCAGATCATCGGCAACGCGATCGTCCGCCAGCGGGCTAACGTCCAGATTCGGCAGTTGAACACCGAACTGGAACGCCGCGTCGCCGAACGGACGCGCCAGTTAGAAGCTGCCAATCATGAACTGGAATCCTTCTCGTATTCGGTATCACATGATCTGCGCGCCCCACTGCGCAGCATCGACGGCTTCAGCCGGGCGCTGCTGGAAGATTACAGCGGGAAACTGGATGAAACCGGAACCGATTATCTGCAACGGGTACGCTCCGGCAGCCAGCGCATGGGCAATCTGATCGATGATCTGCTTAAGCTGTCGCGGGTGACGCGCAACGAAATCAAGCTGGAACCGGTCAATCTGAGCGAGATGGTGCAGCAGATCGCTGATGATCTGCAACAGAGTTACCCGACTCGCGTCGTCGAATGGACGATTGAGCCAGATCTGACTGCGCAGGGCGACCGGCACCTCGTCCGAGTGGCATTGGATAATCTGATCGGCAATGCCTGGAAGTTCACCAGCAAAGTCGAGCAGACGCAGATTGTATTCGGACTGACCACTCACGATAATGAACGCTGCTTCTTCGTGCGCGATAATGGCGATGGCTTCGATATGACCTATGCCAGCAAGTTGTTCGGCGCATTCCAGCGACTACACTCGATGACCGAATTTGAGGGCACCGGCGTTGGGCTGGCGACGGTGCAGCGGGTGATCCACCGGCATGGCGGGCGCATCTGGGCTGAAGGGCAAAAAGGCCAGGGCGCAACCTTTTTCTTTACGCTGAGTGCAGAGCAAGT
This sequence comes from Anaerolineae bacterium, assembly GCA_022843385.1. Lineage (GTDB taxonomy): Bacteria > Chloroflexota > Anaerolineae > Aggregatilineales > Phototrophicaceae > CFX2. The sequence goes on from JALHNT010000042.1 coordinate 6,291, forward strand.
AGGATAAAATGACATCAAAAGACAAGGTCATTCTGCTGATTGAAGATAATCCGGATGATGAGCTGCTGACGCTGCGAGCGCTGCGCCAGAACAAGCTCGCGAATGACATCGTCGTCACGCGCGATGGTGAGGAAGCGCTGGAGTATCTGTTCGCGACGGGCAAATATGCCAATCGCGAGGCCCGGCAGAATCCCCAGTTGATCCTGCTTGATCTTAAACTGCCCAAAGTGGACGGTTTTGAAGTGCTGCGTCGCCTCCGCGAGAACGAAAAAACCCGCCTGATCCCGGTGGTGGTATTGACATCATCGGACGAGGACAAGGATATGATCGAGAGTTATGAGCTGGCGGCCAACAGCTATGTGCGCAAACCGGTGGATTTCGATCAGTTCAGCGAAGCCATTCGCCAGATTGGGATGTACTGGTTGGTGATTAACTGCGTACCCTCATAAGGGCATCATGATTGACCGGATTCGTGTACTGCTGATTGAAGACTCGGAAGATGATGCGGTGATGACGCTGCGGGCGCTGCGCAAAGCCAGTCACAGCATTGAACATCAACGGGTCGAAACCCGTGAGGCGATGCAGGCTGCCCTTCACGACTCGACGTGGGACATCATCATCTCCGATTTTTCCATGCCCTACTTCAGTGGCACAGCCGCCTTTGACACCCTGCTCCAAACGGGTCTCGACCTGCCCTTCATCATGGTCTCTGGCACACTGGGCGAGGAAAACGCAGTCGCTGCCATGAAATTGGGTGTGCATGATTACGTCATGAAGGATAATCTGGCGCGGCTGGCCCCGGCGGTAGAACGGGAAATTCGTGAAGCCCGCGAACGACAGGGGCGCAAACAGGCCGAACAGGAGTTATACAAGCTGTCGCGAGCGCTGATGCAAAGCGCCAGTCTGGTGATGATTACCGATACGATGGGACGGGTGGAATATGTCAACGCCACCTTCGAGCGCATAACCGGTTATCGCCAGGCAGAGATCATGGGCAAGTATGGGCTGCTGCTGCAACCCGATCATATTTCGGTTGAAGAGTTTTCCAACCTGATTGAGATCGTCCGGCAGCAGAGCGAGTGGCGCGGCGAGTGGCTGAACCGGAAGCGAAACGGCGATACCTACTGGGCGTCGGTCATCATGTCGGCCATCCGCAATCCGGACGGCGAAGTGACTCAGTTCCTCATCGTGCAGGAGGACATCAGCGAGCGTAAACGCCTGGAAGCCGAACTCCAACGCTATACCCACCAACTGGAGCAGATGGTTGAGGAGCGAACCGCCAAGCTGCGTCACGCGCTGGAACAGATCGAAGTCATCCTCGACAATAGTTCGGATGCGATTGCGGTGGCCGAGCCAAGCGGTGACATTATCAAGGCCAACCCGGCTTTCCGTTCCATGATAGGCGACCAGGTGACCAGCGCCATCGAGCATATCCTGCGTGCCATTACCGATGAACAGCAGGCGGATGTCTTTTCGCGGGCGCTGATTGGGGTCATCAATGATGGCAAGAGTGAGCGCATCGAAACCAGCCTCAGCAATCACAATGACAAACAGATCGATGTGGATATTGCCCTAGCACCGGTGCTGACGGATCAGGATCGGCGTTCCGGCCTGCTGCTGAGCATGCGCGATGTCACCCGCCAGAAAGACCTGGATCGCTTCAAGACGCGCTTCATTGCCAACGCGACCCATGACCTGAGCAATCCGCTGGCGGTGATGAAGATGCGGCTTTACCTGATGCAGCGCAAGCCAGAAGCGCTGCCTGACCACCTGCGCGTTCTGGAAGATCAGGTCGAACGCCTGGAGAATCTGGTGGGCGACCTGCGCACCCTTTCCGAAATTGATCGTGGTGTGGTGAAGCTGAACCGCGAGGCGGTGGACCTGAACCGGCTCATTCAGAAAGTGGTGGAAGCCCATGAACCGCTGGCCGCCCAGAAATCGCAGAACATCCGCTTCGTGCCCTGTCAGGATTTACAACCCTTGCGATTGGATAAGCGCAAGTTCGAACGTGTCATCGTCAATCTGATCGCGAATGCGCTGAACTATACGCCGGCCCAGGGCGCGGTTACAGTGCAGATCAGCCAGAATCCTCATTCAGTCACCTTCTCGGTGATGGACAGTGGGATGGGCATCAGCGAACAGGATATGCCCTTCATCTTCGAACGATTCTATCGCAGCTCGCGTGTCTACAAGCGGGAAGGCACCGGCCTCGGCCTGGCGATTGTCAAGGAAATGGTCGAAGCCCACGCTGGCGAGATCAGCGTCCAGAGCATCGTCAATCAGGGCAGCACCTTCACCATCATCCTGCCACGCTGAATCGACCCTCAGTACCATGAATTTTGTGTGAACGAACGGGCAGAATGTTTGATTCCGGTTGAATCCCAACCAAACTTCAATGTTAAGTGATGCGAAAAACCCTTATCATAGAATGATGCGAAAAAGGGCATCCGCGCTGGCGTGGAAAGGTTGGGGTGTGATCGTGGAATTCTTTAAGCCGGCAACCCGGCTGATGAGCAATCTGAAATATCCACAAAAATTCTCGCTCATCGGACTGCTGTTGTTGATTCCGCTGATTGTTGTGATGACACAGTTCCTGCAAAAGACCAACGAAGATATTGATTTCGCCGCCAAAGAGCAGATCGGCCTGGTCTACAATGCGCCGGTGATGAATTTCCTGCGCCATGTGCAGCGCTTTGCCAGCACCACCAAATCCATGTCCAGCGGCAATACGGATTTTCAGGATGTGGTCCTGGCGGAACAGGAACAGGTTGAGCAGGCGATCCTGGCAGTTGATCGCGTCAATCAACAGCATGGCCTCACGCTTCAGGCGCGGGCCGATTGGCAGGCGATCAAGGACGAGTGGCGCGGAATTGTCGAAAATCTCGAAGCGATGTCGCTGGAAGAGCTAGAGCTGGCGTATGACTCACTGACCAGCAACATCCTGCGCCTGATCGTGATCGTCGGCAATGAATCAAACCTGATCCTCGACCCTGACATCGACAGCTACTATCTGATGGATACGGTCATCAACAAGCTGCCGACCATCACCAATTATATGAACCAAATTCGGGCGCAGTCGCTGCGCGGAATCATCAGCCAGCAGCTCCAGCCCAGCGAGCAAACCCGCCTGACCATTCTCGCCGGACTGGTGCAATCGACGCTGGACGCCAACCTGGAAGGGTTTGGCTATTCCTTTGAAGCGAACCCCACCGTGCAGAGCAATCTCCAGGGCGACATCGAAACCACTGTCACAGCCGTGAATGAGCTGCTGACGACGATTAACCAACTGATGCAGAGCGAAACGGTTGAAGGCGCACTGCCCGATGCAGCGATTGCCTTCGGTCTGGATGTCGATCCCAGCGTCTTTTTTGCCGATGCCACCCGTTCTATCGACCAGGTTTTCGCCCTCTATGATCGGGTTTCGCCAGAACTGGATCGGTTGCTGGTGACGCGGATCGAGGGCTTCGCGGCCCGGCGCAATGTCGTGATCGTGGTGGCGCTGGCAGCGCTGGCAGCCACGCTTTACCTGATGATCGGCTTTTATCTGGCAGTCAAGGAAACGATCCAGGCACTGGACGAGGCCACACAGCGCATGGTCAAGGGCGACAAGAGTATCGCCTTTAGCGCGCAGAGCCGCGATGAACTCGCACAGGTGGCGGTATCGTTCAACAACATCGCCAGCGAAATGCTGATCGCCCGCGATCAGGCGCTGGAAGCCAACCGCGCCAAGAGCGCCTTCCTGGCGAACATGAGCCACGAGCTGCGCACCCCGCTGAACGCCATCATCGGTTACAGCGAATTGATCGAAGAAGAGATGAACGATGAGGGCAATACTGACTATGTGGCTGACCTGAAGAAGATTCAGACAGCCGCCACTCATCTGCTGTCGCTCATCAATGAAATCCTCGACTTCTCCAAGATCGAAGCCGGCAAAATGGAAGTATTCCGCGAGATGGTGAGCGTCAGCCGGCTGGTGAGCGAAGTCGCCACCACCATCAACCCGCTGGTCGAGAAGAACAGCAATAAGCTGGAAGTCAACTGCCCGGAAACTATCGGCGAGGTCTACACCGATCTGACCAAAATGCGCCAGATCCTGTTCAACCTGTTGAGCAATGCCAGCAAGTTCACCAATAAGGGTGTGATTAAGCTGGATGTCGAACGGCAGCGTCAGCCCGGCGGCGATTGGGTGGTATTCCGCGTCACCGACTCGGGCATCGGCATGGCTCCTGAACAGCTCATCAAGTTATTCAAGGAATTTCAGCAGGCCGATAGCACAACCACGCGCAAGTTCGGCGGCACCGGCCTGGGGCTGGCGATCAGCAAGCGCTTTGCCGAGATGCTCGGCGGCGACATCACCGTCACCAGCCAGCTCAGCGTCGGTTCAACCTTCACCCTCAAGCTGCCCTTTGCGGTCGAGACCGAAGAAGAAGCGGGTAAAGTCCCTGCCCCTGGTGCCCTGCCGGAACGCAAGATCAAGACCAGGCCGATCCCCAAGATCGCCGGAATGGTGCTGGTCATCGACGATGACTCAAACGCCCGCGAACTGCTCAACCGCTTCCTGTTGAAGGAAGGTTATCATGTACTGCTGGCGCATGACGGCGAAGAGGGCTTGCAGATGGCCCGCGACCACAAACCGGATGTCATCACGCTCGATGTGATGATGCCTGGTATGGATGGCTGGAGTGTGCTATCGGCGCTGAAGGCAGACCCTGCGCTGACCAACATCCCGGTCATCATGATGACGATGGTGAGCGATCTGAACCTGGGGTATGCCCTGGGGGCAACTGATTACATCACCAAGCCGATTGACCGCGACCGGCTGTTAAGCGCCATGAAGCGGGTGGATTGCAAGCTGCCGATCTGCAAGGTGCTGGTGGTTGATGATGAGAAGGACATCCGCGATGTCGTCCGGCGCACGCTAGAAAAAGAAGGCTGGGAAGTGAGCGAAGCAGCCGATGGTCAGGAAGCGCTGGAGATATTCAAGGCCGATCCACCGCAGATGATCCTGCTCGATCTGATGATGCCGCGCATGGATGGCTTCCAGTTTGTGGCCGAGTTGAAGAAGCTGGAGTCGGCGAAGGGCATCCCGATCATCGTCATCACAGCGATGGAGCTGACGGCGGAAGATCGGGCGCGACTGAATGGTACGGTCGATCAGATTTTGCAGAAGGGCGCTTACCGGCAGGATGACCTGCTGGCTGAGGTTCGTAACCGTGTCAACGAGGTTGCCAAACGACGCACTTCGACCCAGGAAGTGGTCAAGGTGCCAGCCGGACCGAAGACGTAGCAGCAGAACAAAAAAGGGCAGTGGAGGCATCTTCCAACTGCCCTTTGCGGATGAACTTCTGGCCTACTAGCCCGCTGCTTCAGCAGTTTCGACGGCTGCCGGCGTCATTTCCGGGTTGAAGACTGGCGTCTCTTCGATGGTCGGTTCGACCGGGACATAGGTTGGTTCGACCGGAATAAAGGTCGGTTCAACCGGGACAAAGGTCGATTCAGCGGTCGGCTCGACCGGGATAAAGGTCGGTTCAACTGGGATAAAGGTGGAGGTCGGAACAGGCTGTTCGCCGATGTCGCCTTCGTCGCCATCATCCCCAAATTTCGGCGGTTTGTGAGCGACACAGCGCAGCTTGAATTCAACATTCTTCGCCGTCGTCTCGACCTTGATGGTCACATCAGTGACGACGTTGGCAGGGAATGTGTGCTCGATCGATCCTATGCTATCCGTAATGGCAATGCTACCGCCATTGGGAGAAACCAATGTTCCGGTCGATGCGACAACCGGACGGTCATTAATCAACCAGGTAAACACCAGCTTCTCGCCAAGCTCAAACGTCTGTCCCTTGAGTGGTGTGTAGTCCACGCCAATTTTGTCTAGCTTCTTCTCTCGGGCATAGTTGTTGTTGACATTGGTACACCCCGAACTGGCGGCACCTACAGTCATGGGAGCGACACCGAACAGGACAACCAGACTGACGAGGACGATCACGATCAGGTAGCGGTGGGTTTTCATTTGAAGACTCCTTCACACCCACATGAACGATAGCCCACAATACGCCGTTGCTCCGGCTCTGGATTGCTGGCCGATGCCTGGTGACCAGTCCTATCCCTCGTAACAGGTCGATACTGGTACTTTATTCTTATCAGCACCAACCAACGGGCATAGAGCAAGCGGTGGGTTGATTCGTCAGATTCGCGAATCAGTCGTCAGTCAATAGTCGTCAGAAAGAATGGTCAGGCGTTTGTGCTGCTGATTGGAGGGAGTGGCCTACAGCGGTCAGCCGTCAGCTTTTAGCTATTACCTGATTCGCAACGTGCGTCAAATTCGTCAAATTCGCGAACGTTTTTTGTGAACTTTTCCCACGATCAGTCGATAGTCGTCAGAAAGAATGCTCAGGCATTTGTGCTGCTGATTGACCCTACCCCTCGTTGCTGCTGATTTTGCTGATTGAAACGATCCGCTATCGACTGTGACTGTAGTCTACGGGTGCAACTCCGTTTTGTGTCGTCGTCGTCGTCGGACAGACGAAGACACAGACATAAAAACCAACACAGAGGACACAGAGCGAAAACGGAGTGAGCCTGCGTAAAATTCTGCAAATGCGGCAAATTCTGCACAGGCCTTTTTGCAGATTTGCCCTTCAGCAGAAGCGAGTGACACATGCTACGTCTTCCCTCGGATGAGGGAGAAAATTGGCGAAAAAGTCGTCAAAGTCGTCAATGTCACGGGCGCAGGTTGTGACAGTTGGCCTTCAGCTTTCAGTCTATTGACTACCGACTATCGACTGATGACTACCGACTGGTCTGTGGCAGTCCGCCAGGGCACAGCCTGTTTGGAAGGGCGAGTATGAGGTTGTTAAGTTGCATGGGGAAACAGGCACTTTTCCCGCGTCCTTATCATAGAACAAAAAGGCTATCCGAGTCAAGCCCCTAATCGCTGGGGGCCTTTGGTCTTAGCCATTCGCTGATATGCTCCGCCAGATGCTGAAGCATCCGGCTGCCGGAATTGGGAAGCGCACTAAAGGCGCTGTAGAAAACAGGCTGGAAAATGCAGCTTCGAGCTGGCGGTGGCGCTGGGGATGGACGGACGTGCCGTCCCACAGGGAGGCTTCGCACTTGCACGTCCCTACGATGGTGTCGTTAGGTAGGGACACCCAACCGGCTATCCGATTCTTCCTGAACAGCGACTCGGAGCTGGGCAGGGATTATTGGGGCAGCAGCGGCGCGAAGTCAGCCGTATCCCAGAGCGTCAGCAGCGATGAGCCGACGGCGGCCACCCAGCGTCCATCAGGACTGATGGCAGCGTCGCGGGCATAGAGATTCAGATAGCGAATGGCCTGTCCGGTTTCGGTGTCCCAGACTTCGATGGGACCAAAGAAGAACCCGATGGCAATGACATAGCGCTGCCCAGCCCGATAATCAACCACCGCTGCGTCTGAGCCGAATCCCGGCAGATAGCGCAGTTGTCCGCTGGTGGCATCCCACAGCCCCAGGCCGCGCCCGGTTGCCATGATGGCGGTACGGCTATCGGCTGCCCAGCGGATGAGACTGCCGGCCTGGTCGGCTCCCTGTAGCTGAAGCGGCCTGCCATCCGCCGCGCGAGTCATGACGACCAGGTATTGCGCCCCTCTGATCTGCATGGTTTTGTCCGGCGAAAGAGCGGCCTCCCTGACATGGGATCGGGCAAAGAGGACGCCGCGATCAACGTCCCATACCTCACGGGGGGGTGCCACGAAGCTATCGTAGGTTTGATTGCTGATTTCGATGTAACGCTCATCCAGCCAATTCAGTTTGCATGAACCCGGATGATATGAACAAGAGACAACTGAAGCGGCAAAGGTCTGGGTACGAACGGGCTGTCCGCCATCGAATCGCCAGATCGACAATCCATCGCCGGCGTAAGCTGCCAAATGGGTACCAGCCGGGCTCCAGGCCACGCTCATCGGATAGCCCGCTACCTCAGTTGACCATTCCGGTTCGTCAATGACCGACCGCGATTCGCCGGCACCCAGCGCTGGAATAACGCGCCGAGGCACAAAACCGACGCACTGACCCATCGGCATACAGGTACCGAGTTCACGCCGTACCTGACCATCGACGCTCACGACCATCATGGCAGCAAATCCCACGTTGGGTGCCGATTCACCACCTGCAAAATGAATGGACTGAGACGCGATGAACCACTGGCTGCTCTCATGCCAGATGAAATCGGTGCCGCGCCCACCGGCATTCGCCAGCGAATGCATCGGCCAACGCCAGGTTTGACCGGTTTCCAGATTCACAAGCTGATCGGGAAATTCAAGGCGGTACCCTTCAAGAATCGATTGACCATCCGGGGAAAATTGCACCGCGCCATAGGCCATCGGCAGGGTGTAAGCCGCCCGCATCAGGGTTTGGTTATCGAGGTTGTAGCGATACAGGGCGCGTCCATTGACGAACCATAACAGCAGGTAGCGGCTGTCGGCTGACCAGCTCCATTCCAGGCTGTCACCAGCGGCAAAGGGAAGGCTGCTGAGGCGGCGCGTGACCCGATCAATCAGCCGGACGTGCGGCTGGGAGCTGTTCATCAGATAGTAACGACCATTGGGCGACCAGTTGGGTTTGCCATAACTGAAATAACGACGCAGGTCAATAGCGTCGGCGATGGGGGTTAGCTGCCGGGCATTCCAATCGAGCCATTGCAGGGTGTAAGGCGAACAGGTGTAGAACTCATCACAGCGCCGGCTGAACCAGATGCCCTCCGCGCCGGTGGGCGACCAATCGATCCACTGTTGCAACCAGGGGGATTTGTCCCACACTCCGGCGTAGTTCCCATTTTCCTGAAAATCCAACACCATCTCCGCGCCGGATTTCAGGTCTCGCAGCAACAGATCGCGCCCCTCTCCCCAACGCACCTGATAGCGCAGCATCCGATTATGCGCTATTGACAGTATTGGATAAGTCTGCCATTCCGATGACTGGTTCTGCACCTGTCCATCTCGCGTCATCCGTCCGAACATCTGGTGCGAGGAATCACTCAAGAGCCAGTAAACGGATGAACCATCGGTTGACCAACTGCCGATTGAGGGCAGAGCCTCACTCAAACCAACGCCAACCTGAGTGGTTGTCTGGGCGATGATCCGATCAGCCACCGGGTCGATCAGCAGCAGGCGGTAGGCATAGCCAGAATTGTCTATCAGCCCCCATCCCCCATAGGTCAGCAGCAGGATGTCTTCTGTAGGCGACCACTGCAATAAGAGTGTGCTGGACCGGATTTGCAGATCATTGAGAACCGTCACGCGCCGCTGCCCATCGCTGCTGGCAATCCAGGGCATCCATCCTGTTGATGGCGAAGCTACTCCGCTGTAAGCGCTGCCTTTCCAGGCCATCCATCTGCCGGAGTATGACCAGCTCAGGTCACCAATGACAATCGCACCAGGCGGCATGGCACCGGGCGCGATGAGGCGACTGTCGCTGCCGTCCGCGCGTTCCACCACCAGCCCGCTGACGACGTTCGAGTAGTAGTAGATGTAGGGGATGTCGGCAGGTGTGGCCGACGAACTGTGTGGCGCTCCCAGCAGAGTTAGGAAGGCAATCATCAACCAGCGTTTCATACAGCACCTAATCCGGCTCCGATCCAGATGCACCGATTATGCCGCTGCGCCGGCGTCCCTGCCTGACGATTGCGCTACGATCAGACGACGCTCCACCCTGCCCACAAGTTCAGTGGACGGGGGTGGGGATTGAGGAGTATGCTACACACGCGACGAACAGCGATGGGGAGGATGAGCGATGTGGCACGGCGACTCCGGTTGGTGGGTTTATTATTGGGGCGGGGGAGATAAGTCGAAAGAAAAGCCGGTCACCTGGGCGTTGGTGAGGCGGGTGCTGGGGTATGCCCGCCCGTACTGGAACCGGATCGGAATCATGCTGGTGACGATCCTCATCACGACCGGGTTGGGTCTGCTGACGCCGCTGATCTTCCGTGATCTGATCGATAACGCGCTGCCCAACGGCGACGCCGAACGGCTGAACTGGCTGGCACTGGGGCTGGTGGCGATCCCGGTGGCGACCAGTCTGATCGGCATGTACACCCGCCGCCTGAATGCGACTGTCGGCGAGGGCGTAATCTATGACCTGCGCGCCAGCCTGTATGCCCATCTTCAGCGTATGTCGCTGCGTTTCTTCACCAACACCAAAGTTGGCGAGCTGATGAGCCGCCTGAACAACGATGTCGTCAGCGCCCACTCGGCCATCAGCGATACGATTGTCTCGATGGTGGTCAATCTGGTGGAGGTGGTGGGGGTGCTGCTGGTGCTGCTGGCGCTGGACTGGCGGCTGACGCTGATGGGCGTCTCGGTGCTGCCGGTGTTCATCCTGATCGCCCGGCGGCGTGGCGGCTATCTGCGGCAGATCCGGCGCGAGGGCATGGAGTACAACGCCCAGATGAACGCCATGATGAACGAAACGCTCAACATCGGCGGGGCGCTGCTGGTCAAGCTGTTCGGGCGGCGCGGCATGGAGACCGAACGTTTCCGCGACCGGGCAGCACGGGTGCGCGACATCGGCATCCGCGAGGCTTTCCTGGGCGACCAGTTCTGGGCGATCATCGGCCTGGTGAGCGTGATCGGCACGGCGGTGGTCTACTGGGTCGGCGGGCATCTGGTGCTGGAAGGGGCATTCACCATCGGCACGATTGTGGCCTTCGCCAGCTATCTGACGCAGCTTTACGGCCCGCTGCAAGGGCTGACCAACTCGCCGGTGCAGTTTGCCCGGTCGATGGTGAGCTTCGAGCGCGTGTTTGAGGTGATCGATCTGCCGCTGGAGATTGATGACCAGCCGAACGCCAAAGCCCTGACCGATGTGCGCGGCGAGCTGACCTTTGACCGGGTGAGCTTCCGCTACGATGCGATGGAAGGCAAGCTGCTCAAGGATGTCGATCGTCCGGGGCGGATGGATAATGTCAAGGCGGCGCTGTCGTTGAGCGGCGGCAAGGCCAACGGCGAAGCCAAACCGGTCTCGCAGGCGCGTGAGACGGCGCTGACCGATGTCTCGTTCAGCATTCAGCCAGGGCAACTGGTGGCGCTGGTCGGCCCCAGCGGCGCGGGCAAAACCACCATGACCTACCTCATCCCGCGTCTTTATGACCCGACCGAAGGGCGCATCCTGCTGGATGGGCATGACCTGCGCGAGGTGACGCTGGAGTCGCTGGCGGCGCAGATCGGCATGGTGACGCAGGAGACGCACCTGTTCCACGATACCATCCGCACCAACCTGCTCTATGCCAAACTGGACGCGACCGATGATGAGCTGATTGCGGCCTGCAAAGCGGCCAACATCCATGATTACATCGCCGGGTTACCGGATGGGTACGAGGCGATTGTCGGTGAACGCGGTTATCGCCTGAGCGGGGGCGAGAAGCAGCGGCTGGCGCTGGCGCGGGTGATCCTGAAGAATCCGCGCATCCTGGTGCTGGATGAAGCCACGAGCCACCTCGACAGCCAATCGGAAGCGCTGATCCAGGACGCGCTCAAGACGGTCATGGCCGGGCGCACCAGCATCGTCATCGCCCATCGCCTCAGCACCATCCTGGCGGCTGATCTGATCCTGGTGCTGGATCGTGGGCAGATCGTCGAGCGCGGCACCCATGCCCAACTGCTGGAACAGAACGGCCTGTATGCTCATCTGTATGAGACGCAGTTCCGCGACGGCAGCTTTGATGAAACGCCCGAACTGGCTGAGACTGATCTGGCGGTGGGTTAAGGCGCTGCATAACAGGGTCAAATCATGCTGACTTGACCCTGGTCTTTCTATCTCAATCAGCCCAGCTTGTTCGCCTTTACATAGCGTGACACCATGAAGGCCGTCCCCAGCAGGAAAAGCGCCGTCAGCAAATGCCGGATCATGATGCCAGCGCCGCCACCTTCAAGCGCCACCAACAGCGCATCGCCTAGCGGCATCACCGCTGCAACCAGTGCATAGAGTGTGAGCGCACTATACTGGCGGCGGATGAGCAGTGCCAGCCCAAACACACCCAGGAACACCGCACGAATAGCATACACCAGCACAAACACGGTGCTGTCACCATCCGACAGCGGCAGACCATAGTAGCTGGCAAATTCGACAGGGTTCATGACCGAGCGCAGGGCGTTGAACAGAATATAGACAATCAAAACGCCGACCATCCACAGGCCGACTGAACGCCAGGGTTGAGTACGATTGGTTACAGACATGACGAATGCTCCTTCGATTCATGAATGGGCAAAGATTATCGATCAAGATCACCGGCAGCGAAAATGCGCTGGATCATATCTTCATAGCCGGTGCGAGACTGATAAGATGGATGCGAACGGATCAGCGCGATGGTGCGGCAGGTCGAATCGAGATCTTCTTGCTGTGAACGGACGGCTTCTGCTGCGCTGGCCGGATCATGTGGCTGGCTGTACCGAAGCCGAGCCGGATCAAGCAAGCCAGCCTGAATCTTATTTTGAACATGCTTATGACAACGACAGGGATTCGCCGGGTTGACGATGCCACACTGCCCGGAGACAAAGCTCACCAATGCCTGCCGCGCCCGTGACAGCCGCTTGCGATAAGCTGCCGGGCTGATCTCCATGATAGCGGCGGCTTCTTCGCCCGGCATTTCCAGCACTTCGCCCAGCACCAGCGCCAGCCGGTCTTCCATTGAGAGGCACATCGTCATCGCCAGGGTGCAGTTACGCCGCACCTCTTCGACCAGTTCTGCCTGCTCAAGCGCGTCTTCGGCGTTGCTGGTATAAAGGCTCAAACTCATCTCCAGCCGTTCGGTCAGTTCGTCAAATGAGTGGTGATGGCGCTCGCGGTCACGGCTGAGGCGGTTGAGCAGATGATGAGTGGCAAGGCTGTACATCCAGGTCGTGAAGGCACTCTCGGCGCGGAATTGCCCCAAGTGCGTGACCAGCCGGATGAGAATCTCCTGCGTCGCATCTTCTGCATCGGCTGGTACCTGCAACATCCGCAGCGCCAGATTATAGATGTATCCCTGAGCATAGGTGATAACAGCTTCCAGCGCCTCACGGTTGCCTTTTTGCGCCTGTGCAACCTGTTCATGAATACTGTGGGTCACAGATTGTCCTTTCTACTGAACTGTTTCATTAGACACTGCTGCGCCGCATTTGTGACAGGATTGCGGATCGTTCTGCACCACAACCGCAGATTAATTCTGGTTCATTGAAATTGAGAAGTTTTTAGGAGCGTTGATGAAACGCCCGAACTGGGTGCGGCGGATCTGGCGGTGGGATAGGCTGTGGTGGGCTCGCACACAAATTCACTCGTCCAGCGCGGTGACTTGCAGCCACTCCCAGACCACCTGCATCGCCTCGACATCGGCGCGGTTATAGGCACAGGCACGGGCCAAACGATCCTTGTTACCCTCCAGCAGCCAGGCCTGATAATCGTACCAGCAGGTGAAGGCATCGGTTCCGGGCGGCCAGCGAAAGCCGAAGTAGGCCGCCACCTTCTTGATGCTGGTGCCTTTGAGCGGCAGCACCGCCGTCTGTTTGAAGCTACGGTGCAGGTCGTGCAGGCGCGGCGCGAGGCTGGCGATAACATAGGGCGGGGCGCTCTGCTTCAAGACGCCCACCTCATAGCCAGTCCAATGATAGACCGGCGCATCCCAGCGTTCGGCAGCCTGCGCCACCAACCGCCAGCCTTCGTCCACTGTCTCGACGCGGAAGACGTGGTACTGTTCCTCGCGCAGCAGATCGGTGCCTTCATAGAATCGATCCACGATGGCGATGCGCGTCTGACCATCCGGTTCGCGCCAGCCAAAACACCAGGGCGCGCCATCATCCAGCCGCGTCTCCAGGTCGAACATCAGCCCGGCCTGACGCAGCAGGGCAGGCAGCGGGTTGAGGATGACCGGCTGGCGGTTGTGCAGGGCGCGGGCGTAGGCGTTCAGCTCACGGGCTTTGGCTTTGCCGATGCCCTTGAAGCGCAGCAGATCGGCGCTCTCCAGAGCGAGGAATTGTTCCAGGGTGGTGATGCCCTCGCGCCGCAGATGTTCCCAGGTCTGCTGTGATAGTCCCGGCAGGCTGCTGATGTCGCCGGACTGCTGGGCGGCTTCGGTGCAGGATTGTAACCAGTGACACTGCTGGCAGTGTTTGGCGAGGTACACCGGCGGGGCGTCAGCGGCTGTCAGCGTTTGGGACGCGCTCTCGATAGCCGCCAGCAGGCGCTCCGGACGATAGGTGTGTTCGACGATGCGCTGGGGTTGGTGTTCCAGGTCGCGCCCCAACCAGAACCATGCCGCCGGCGTCATCCCCAGCAGCGGCTCCAGCAACCAGCAGTACAGGTCAAGCTGCCATTCGTCGGCCTCGTTGATCTCGGCACGCCGCTTGATCTCCACCGGCTCATAGGCCCAGTTGCCCAGCACCGAGCGATCCGCCACCCGTTTCAGCCAATCGATGCGCCCGCGCACCAGAACCGTCGGCGTCAGCCAGCGTTCCAGCGTCGCCCCGCGAACGCCGCGCACACCCTGGCGCAGCCACTGGTCGGTCAGATCGCGGGCTTCTTCCCACGAGGCCGCGGCCACCGTCTGCGCCGGGCCAAACATGTTCGCGCTGATGGCGTCCTCGTGCTGCTGACCACTCTGGCTCAGGCCGGGGGTGACGGGCTGGCGCTCGTCCGGGTCACCGTGCTGATCGAGCCAGGTGCGCCGCTGGCACATGAGGTGATGACGCAGCAGCGAGGCGGTGATGATGATGGGCGACATATGCGTTCAGCTAAGCTCCCGCAGATAATCCGGCAAATTTCAGCATCTTCCCTGGATCGAAGGATGCGGCGTGCGACGCCATCATTATACACTTGTTCGCATGGATGTCCTGGTTGACAGCCAGATGCCCATCCGGTATCGTCTCTCAATGTGAAGCTGTTTTCAGGGGGTGCGATCATGTCATTTGCCGATCAGTTGACAGCCTATATTCGGGTGGCGCGGGGTCTGGAAGCTGGCGGCTACTACGGCGTCGCCAAGCTGCTGCGCGGGCTGGCCTTTGCTGAAGAAGTCAAAGCGGCCAATGCTGCCGGTATCCCACGCGAGACGGCTTTGCTCGATGAGCTGCGCGCCATCATTGAACAACTCCGGTCAGATGGGGCTGACGCGGTCATTATCACCGCGCTGGAACAAGGTTGTGAAGTGGTCAAAGCCGATGCTACCGTACCCTATGATGTGATCCCAGCGGTCCACGTCAGCCGCACCAGTGGCGAAATCTTCCTCGGCGAACCACCAGCATTCAGCGCCAACCACGATCACCGGTTGGGGCTGCGGTCTTTTCCGGCGATCTGGTATTTCGAAAGCCTGTCGCCGCCAGAGTGCCTGAAAGCGCTGGAAAGCAATGTCGGCGCGATTGAAGCCCAGTTCAGTGACCTGCCCCCCGAACAGTATCTCATCCCACCAGCGGCCGGCGAATGGAACATGCATGAGCTGCTGTGGCATCTGCTGCAAGCCAATGAACTGCTGGCGGGTCGCGTCGAGAAGATGCTGACCGAGAGCAATCCCTCGCTGGAAGGGATGGCGGTCTGGGCTAATCGTGATGCGTCGTCCCTGTCGCTGCCAGATATCTGGGAACGTTACCGCGCCTCACGTGAGGTGCTGCTGGCTCGGCTGAAGGCTATCCCACTGGCTGACTGGTGGCGCACCGGCTGGCACAGCGAGTTCGGCCCACAAACGGTGCTGTCGCAGGCGACCTACTTCGCCCGTCATGAGATGTCACACATGCCCCAGTTTGGCGAAATCCGCCGGGGGTTGGGGAAGTAAGCCTGAACTGCCAGATATCACCCAGATTTAGCGGTAGAACAGGCATTCAGACCTTTAGCCAGCCACGAAATCCTCTGGCGGCATAGTACGAGTCGGCGCCATTGTGATAAACGAAAACATGGTCGTAGCGCCGATCCATGAAAAGGGCACCGCCGAGCTTCCGAATAGCCGCCGGTGTTTTGATCCAGCTCGAGGTTTTGGCATCGAAGCGCCCCAGTTGCTGCAACTGGCGATACTGCTCCTCCGTCAAAAGCTCAATGCCCATAGCCGCTGCCATGTTGACCGCGCTATCCGCCGGTTTGTTGGCCTTTCGTGCCTCGAGCGCTTCACTGTCGTAACAGAGGCTGCGCCGACCCTGAGGGCTTTCTGCTGCACAATCAAAAAACAGGTATTCGCCGGTCGTCTTATCATGACCAACCACATCCGGTTCACCGCCTGTGCTTTCCATTTCATGAAGCACCACCAGTTTTTCAGGATTGGCTTCCAGCCTGGCTTGCACCTGAGCCCAAGCAAGACCATTATGACGCTTGATGTTTTTCTCAAAGCGGGCTTCCAATATGCTGAGCAGCGCTACGGACTGTTCGGCTGATAACGCCATCTTCGACTTCTTTCGATGCACATGGATCATAGTGATACACTTGTTCTATCGATAACATCATATAAGATGACAGCACTTCCGTCAAGCAGGCATAATTTACAGGTGCATTTCAAAGTTTTGGATAGAACGACTGGCGATTGACCTCACTCGCATCTCACTGCGTTCGACTTCCTCCCTCCGATGGATTGGCTGGGGGTAAGGTTGCTCCTCTGGAAACAGAGACAGCAACAACTTGAAATGCACCCCAACCGCCCCAACCGCATTGACGCCGACCCGACAAAGCCACTATAATGAGCGCGATGCGCCCGTAACTCAGAGGCAGAGTCTCCGCGTCCTAAGCGGTTGGTCGGGGGTTCGATTCCCTCCGGGCGTACAATCGGCTGAAGACTTCGTGAAAATCTGAACAAATCCTCGTCATCCTGTGCTACAATACTGAACAATCTGCGTTTATCATGAGGTGCACCCATGCCGTTCCTCCTGGCGCATGGCGCGCTTGGCAGTTGGGATGAAGTAATTTTCCTCAGCATCGGGGCCATCTTTCTGGTCATGATGGGCATTAGCTGGCTGCGCAGCCGGTCGGAAGACCCGGACGAGCTGGATGCGCCCGCGCCTGAAGCCACGCCTGAAGTCAGCGATACGCGCTTCAAGCTCGATTAACATGCGACCATCCCGTTGGCTGTTGGCGCTTCTGGCGCTGTTCATTCTGGGTACGGTGCGTCCAACGACGGCCCACGGTTATCTGGTGCGTTCGATTCCCGAAGACCGCGCTGTGTTCGACCGCGCTCCTGCCCGCCTGCAATACTGGTTCAGCGAAAATCTGGAGACCGAGTTCAGCCGTGTCACGGTGCTGGATCGTGATGGCGCGGTGGTGGCCGAGGGCGGTGTTTCGCCGGATAACGACAGCCTGATGACGGTAACGATGCCGCGTGATCTGGCGGACGGGACGTATATCGTCGATATGCGGGTAGCCTTCGCCAGCGATGGACATGTCATCGCCCAAAGTCGGGTGTTCTTCATCGGCGTGGCGGATGCCGGCATCGCGGGTGAATCCCCAGTGTATCAGGCCAGCCCGCTGGAGGTTTTGTGGCGGGCGCTGCTGCTGACCGCGACGATGCTGCTCTTCGGCATCTTCACCGTCTATTCCGGCATCCTCGTCCCGGCCTGGGGCAATCCGGCTTATCGCGCCGGTCTGCTGCCCCCGCGCGTCATCAATCATCTGATCGTGCTCATCATCATCGGACTGGCGTTGGCGGTCACCGGTCAGATCATCGCCATCCTGCAACAGACGATGGCCTTCTTCGACGCCGATCTCAGCCGGGTGATCGAAGGCCAGTTGTGGAGCGCGGTGCGGCTGGGGACGCGCTTCGGCGAGTTGTGGAATGCGCGCTTCTTCCTGCTGGGCGTGGTGGCGCTGTCGTTCGCCGCCAGCCTGCGTTTTCGTGAGCAGTATCCGGCCATGTTCCGCCCCTTCTGGACGGCCAACGCCTGGGCGCTGGCGCTGGTCATCGGCTCGTTCAGCGCTGGCAGCCACGCCGCCGGGTCGCCGGTACTGCCCTGGGTGGCGGTGTTCAATGACTGGCTGCACGGTCAGAGCGTCGGCTTCTGGGCTGGCGGCCTGAGTGCGCTGACCCTGACGCTGCCGGTGGCGCTGGCTCCGTATCAGGGGGAAGCGCGGCGCAAGGCGCTGCTGGCGGCGCTGCGACGGTTCTCGCGCTGGGCGGTGGTGTGTGTGGCGCTGGTGATCGTCACCGGACTCTACAGCGCCCTGACCTGGCTATACACCCCTGGCGATGTGACGCAGACGGCGTTCGGCGGTTCGCTGCTGCTCAAGCTGGTGCTGGTCGGCGGCCTGGTGCTGCTGGGTGGGCTGCATCATGTCGCCTTGCGCCCTGAGCGCTTCCCATCCCTGAGTGCCCGGCTCGGCCTGCTCGATGAGCGGCGGGTGGAACGCCCCTTCGCTTTTCTGACCACGCTGCGGCTGGAGACGGTAGCCGTCCTGCTGGTGCTAACCAGCGTCGGACTCCTGAGCGCGACGCCGGTGCCGGTGCCGTACTTCGTGCGCGAATCCCTGCCGCCGTTGACCGACTCACAGACCGTCGGCGATCTGGAACTTCAGATGACGCTGACCCCGGGCGGTCCCGGCGTCAACACGATTGATGCCCGCCTCAGCCGTGATGGCGCACCGCTGGATGTCAGCGCCGTGACGGTGCAGCTCGTCGATCCGGCTCGTGAACGGCGCAGCGATTGGCTGGTGGCGGAAGCCAGCGGCGATGGCCTGTACATCGGCAGCAGCGCCGATATTGATCGGGCGGGCGTGTGGCTGGCGCTGGTGGATGTGCGGCTGGCGGATGGGTCGGTTCAGCGGGCGGCCTTCCGCTGGACGATCAGCGATGAAGCCGCGATCCAGTTGACGCAGCCGCCGCGGCCACAAAATCTGCTGGCGCTGCTGGGGGTGCTGCTGGTCTGTGGCTGGGCGCTGCTCCCTGCCGGTCAGCGACTGTACCAGCGGCTCGATCTCAGCCCGGCCACCGTCGCGGTGGTGATCGGCGCGACGGCCACGCTCATCCTTCTGAGCGCGGCGGCCTTCATCTATATCCAGAATACCCAGACGGCCTTCGAAACGACCCTCAATCCACCGCCGGCCTTCGTCAATCCCACGCTGCCGGATCAGGCGTCGCTGGAACGGGGGGAGGCGGTCTATGCTGAGTATTGTCAGGAATGGCCGGCGAATATCGTCAACCGGCTGGTGGAACGGCTACCGCGCACCCGCGATGACCAGCTATTTGATCTGACGCGCGACGGTTGGCAGGGCTTCCCCGGCTGCGCCCCTGGCCCGACCGATGACCAGCGCTGGGATCTGGTCAACTTTATCCGTACACTTCAGAGGACATAACCGATGCTCAAACTTATCAATGCGCCAGAAGATCAGGCGCTGGCTGACCGGCTCCGCAGCGATCTCCAGGCACGGGGACACCGCTTCACTGATGCGCTGCCCGGCGGAAACGAACACCTGTTGATCGCCTTGCTGACCCCATCCAGCATCGAAAAGCCAGTGGTGGCCGATGCCATCAATGACGCGCTCGACCAGTCGAGTCATGTCATTCCGGTGCTGCTGCAACCGATGGCGCTGCCCAAAGTGATCGACCATCTGCTGCCGCTGGATTGGACGAAAGGGGCAGATGTCGAAGCGCTTCAGAGCGCCATTCAACAGGCACTGACCGATAAACATGGGCTGCCGATGCGGGCGCTGACGCCGCGCCGCCGCGAGAAGAATCGCGGGATCGGGATGTGGCTGGCGATCCTGGCGACGGCCTGGTTCATCATCGGTCTGATCGCGGTAGGCATCTTCGGCATCCGCCGTCCCGATGAGGAATATCTGCAACTGGAAATCATCACCACCGTCACCATTGATGCCATCATCCGCGAGAATCTGCCGCGCACCACCGACGAAGCGCTCAACTTCCCGGCGACAGTGCAGGCCGCCCCCACCCGTCAGCGTCCGATACTGATCGCGACAGCCACCGCCCTCGCCACCCAGAACCAACCCTGAACTGTCGTTTTACCCTCATCCCCTTCCGCGTGCGTCAGGGCGAAAGCGGAGGGATTTAGGGTGAGGGCTTCAATTACCCAACCTTAGCCGATTGCCGCCGGGAGCATTCTGCCACTGTTAAGGCGACCGGTGTCGGTTTTGGGGTGATGTCCCGCCGTTGATTCACAAGATTCGTCAGATTCGTCAGATTCGCATCAGTCCTTTTTGCGATTCGTGAATCATGTCCAGCCGTTTTCCCTCAAGTGTTGCAAGTCCCTTTTTGTGCAACTCCGGTTTTGTGTCGTCGTCGTCGTCGGACAGACACAACGACAAAGACAGAAAGACGAACACAGAGGACACAGAGAACACAGAGCGAAGACCGAGCAAAACTGCACAAAATTCGTCAAATTCGTCAAATTCAAAATTGCATTTTGTGAACATTTCCCTCAATCCTGACTCAGAACCATTGGGACGAACGATGGCGCGGGTCGGTTCGCAAACCACTCCTACGAGAAGGATACGCCCGATTGTCCCGTTACGGGTGAACTTTTGGTAAACTTTTTGGTACGACTTAAGCCGAGTCGAGGTTAACCATTCTGCGGGAGCGCGGAGGTTAAGGCTGTCGGCGTGGGGTTAGAGAAGGGTTGGAAAAATCAGGGTTGAGGGAGCAGATTCAGGACAGGTGGCGCGAGCGACGGGACAGCCCCCGCGCCACCCGACAGACCCTACGTCCCGGCGAACTGGGGACAGGTCGGCTCGTTATCCGGAAGGTTGAACTGCTGCCGTTCCTCCGGCGTGAAATCGCGGAAGACGCGGGCGCAGGCGTAGTCGATGAAGGGCTGGGGGCGATCCTGCCACAGCCGCAGGGGGCCATCATATGACCAGGAGAAGAAGCGGCCATCATCGAGCGCCAGCGCGCCATACACAGGGCGGGTATGCCCTTGCAAGGTTGCCAGCAGGTTGCCGGTGCTGCTCCACAGCCGGAGGGTGGTATCGTCTGACCAGGAGAGAAAGCGACCATCGGCGAGCGCCAGCGCGCCACCCACAATATTGGTATGTCCTTCGAGCGTTTCCAGCGGTTTGCCGTCGCTGCTCCACAGCCGGATGGTGGTATCGTCTGACCAGGAGAAGAAGCGACCATCGGCGAGCGCCAGCGCGCCACCCACAATATTGGTATGTCCTTCGAGCATTTCCAGCGGTTTGCCGTCGCTGCTCCACAGCCGGAGGGTGGTATCGTCTGACCAGGAGAAGAAGCGACCATCATCGAGCGCCAGTGCACCGTCCACAGCCCCGGTATGCCCTACAAGCGTCGCCAGCGGGTCGCCATCGCTGCTCCACAGCCGCAGCGTGCTATCCTGTGACCAGGAGAGGAAGCGACCATCGTCGAGCGCCAGCGCACCGTCCACAGCCCATGTATGCCCTACAAGCGTCGCCAGCGGGTCGCCATCGCTGCTCCACAGCCGCAGGGTGCTATCCTGTGACCAGGAGAGGAAGCGGCCATCGGCGAGCGCCAGCGCGCCAAACACAGGGCGGGTATGCCCTTGCAAGGTTGCCAGCGGGTCGCCGTCGCTGTTCCAGAGCCGGAGGGTGCCATCGACTGACCAGGAGAGTAAGCGGCCATCGGCGAGCGCCAGCGCGCCAAGCACACTATCGGTATGCCCTTGCAGGGTTGCCAGTGGTTCGCCGTCGCTGCTCCAGAGCCGGAGGGTGCCATCCCATGACCAGGAGAGGAAGCGACCATCGGCGAGCGCCAGCGCGCCAACCACATAGCTGGTATGCCCGTGCAATGTGACCAGCGGTTTGCCGTCGCTGCTCCAGAGCCGGAGGGTGGTATCGTCTGACCAGGAGAGGAAGCGACCATCGTCGAGCGCCAGCGCGCCCCGCACCCAGTCGATATGCCCTTCGAGCGTTGCCAGCGATTTGTCATCGCTGCTCCAGAGCCGGAGGGTGGTATCGTCTGACCAGGAGAGGAAGCGACCATCGTCGAGCGCCAGCGTGCCAACCACACGACTGGTATGTCCCTGCAATGTGACCAGCGGTTCGCCGTCGCTGCTCCACAGCCGGAGGGTGTGATCGTCTGACCAGGAGAGGAAGCGCCCGTCGTCGAGCGCCAGCGCGCCAACCACACGACTGGTATGTCCCTGCAATGTGACCAGCGGTTCGCCGTCGCTGCTCCACAGCCGGAGGGTGTTATCGACTGACCAGGAGAGGAAGCGACCATCGTCGAGCGCCAGCGCGCCAAGCACAATATTGGTATGCCCTTCGAGCGTTGCCAGTGGTTCGCCAGTGCTGCTCCAGAGACGGAATGTGTTGTCCCATGACCAGGAGAGGAAACGGCCAGCGTCGAGCACCAGTGCGCCATCCACAATACTGGTATGCCCCTGCAATGTGACCAGCGGTTCGCCGTCGCTGCTCCACAGCCGCAGGGTGCCATTGACTGACCAGGAGAGGAAGCGACCATCGGCGAGCGCCAGCGCGCCCAGCACACCATTGGTATGCCCTGTGAGGGTCGCCAGCGGTTCGCCGGCGCTGTTCCACAGCCGCAGGGTGGCATCGGATGACCAAGAGAGGAATCTGCCATCATCGAGCGCCAGCGCGCCCAGCACACCATCGGTATGCCTTTCGAGCGTCACCAGCGGGTCGCCGGCGCTGCTCCACAGCCGCAGGGTGGCATCGGATGACCAGGAGAGGAATCTGCCATCATCGAGCGCCAGTGCACCGTCCACAGCCCAGGTATGCCCTGTGAGCATCGCAAGCGGGTCGCCGGCGCTGCTCCACAGCCGCAGGGTGGCATCGGATGACCAGGAGAGGAATCTGCCATCATCGAGCGCCAGCGCGCCCAGCACACCATCGGTATGCCCTTCGAGCGTCACCAGCGGGTCGCCGGCGCTGCTCCACAGCCGCAGGGTGGCATCGGATGACCAGGAAAGGAATCTGCCATCATCGAGCGCCAGTGCACCGTCCACAGCCCAGGTATGCCCAGTGAGTGCTGCTAAGGTGTACAGGTTATCCGTCGCGCGCTGCAGGGCGGCATCAGCCGGGTCAGTGTAGGCGGTGTTCATGGCGCGAATGCCGAGCAGGGCGGCGGTCTCGGCATTGCCAGTAGTGGAGCTAAGCAGGCCGCTGCTGAAGGCGGCTAAACGCTGCGACTCAAGGATGCGCAGTTGTTCCTCGGCGGTAGCAATCTGCTCGGCGAGGGCAGTCAATGTGGATTGCATGACCGCCAACTGAGTCGAGAGCTGGTTGACCTCTGCCTCTGAGGTCGCCACTTGAGCGTTGACCGGTGATTGTTGAGGGGGCAAGGGCGTCCCGGTGGCCGCTAGAGGGCTGCTGGTAGGGGTCGGATTCTGAGCCGACACAGGGTTGTGGGTCAACATGACTGCCCATGTGAACAGCACCATGAGGGCAAAGAAAGTTATGTATAGAGTGGGTTGCGGCTGTTTCTGAGGTGAGCTATCGGTGAGGTGCTGAGACATGCACTGACTCCTTCGTCATCAATGCCTTTTACACCTATGATACCCCGAATTGGAAAACGAACTGCGCCACGCCATGATTTGGGCGGACACCCGGTTGGGTGTCCCTATGAACGAACTGATGGTTTTAGAGAAGGGATCGTGCGAAGCCTCCCCTGTCGCGCTCCGGGTAGAAAGGTGTCGCCAGCATCCTCACTCGGCGCTGAAGCCATTGTGATTGTGGGTGCCATCGCAGAATGGCTTGTTCTGTGACCCGCCGCAGCGGCAGAACCATTCCTCTTCCGTCACCTGCTTGAGCGGTTCGGCCGCGCCATTCAGGATGGCGAACTGGCCTTTCACCTGAATTGGGCCATTGGTGTGAAAGATGATCTGAAGGGCGCCGCCCGGTATGGCCGCGATCTCCGGCTCGATCTGGCTGGCATCGGTCAGCGTGGCGCTGGCTTCGAAGTGAATATCCTTGTGGCTGTTGTCGCAGAAGGGTTTGTTCTTGGAAGCGCCGCAGCGGCACAGCGCCACCCGCGTCTCCTCCATGATGACGGTGGTTTCATCACCCCGCAGCAGCGTCACCTGACCGCGCACGTAGAGCGGGCCGTTGGCCTTCAGCCGGATGGTGTTGGCCTCCGGCGTTGGCTCATCGGCCTGCCCATCCTTGCGGCTGTAATGCAGCGCACCGGATGGACAGTGATGAATGGTTTCGGCAATCGAATCCGCTGGCGCGTTGGCGGGCTGCACCCAGGGGCGCTGCTGGGTATCGAACACCGCCCGCAGCCGGTTGACGCATTCCGCCGCATGGATGCAGCGCTTCAGATCATACTGAACATCAATCGCTTCACTCTCATACGTCTTGACATGGCTCATGGCGGTTCACCCTTCATCGTTAACGAGTCTGCCTATGGTAACGACTCTGCCTGCGCCGGACAATGCAGCGCCCGTCAGCGTTTCTTGCGCTGCTGTTTTTTCAGTTTGGCGGCCTGTTTGCGTTTGGCCTTTTCCCGCGCAGCATCTTTGCCCGGTTTCTTCGGCCCGGTCGATTTCACCGGCGAACCAATCCAGTCCATCGGTTCTGGGCTTTCGGGTTCGTCCTCGTCGTCCTCATCATCCAGCACCGGGATGCCCAGCTTGTCATAGATATCTTCGCGCGGTCCGAGCATCTCTTCAAAGACTGCGCCAGCGTCCAGCACCTCCTCGATCAGGTCAATCGCCCCGACGCTCTCAATCCGTACCAGAGCGCTGACTAAGGCGGTGTTGAAGAAGCGGTCATTGGTGTTGTAATCGCGCAGGTACTTGATGAGCAGGGCGGAGATGGTATAGCGCGTCAATTCATCGGCATAGTCGCCGACTGCCACCAGACAGTTCACGGCTGCCATGCGTGCCAAGGGGTGGCTTAACGAGGCTTCCAGAAAGGTGACAATGCCTGGCAGCGCCGGCGCTCCCAGCACTTTGAAGACGGTTGGGAGATCGCGCGCCACCAGCGGATTGAGCGCGTTGAGCATGTCGAGCAAGTCCGGCACTGCCTCGTAGGCCTTCATCTGCGCCAGTACATGACTGGCATGGAGCGGGGCAAAGGCTTCGGCGCGGGTCTCATAGGGCAGCGCCAGCAGACTCCGATCCTTCACCATACGGATCAGATCCGCCACCTGCCACTGATCGCGTTCAAATTCGAAGTACGTGCCGCCATAGTCCGCACCCAGTTTCAGCAGCGGGTGCAGCGCTGCCGGATAGTCAAACTCAAATGGTTGGCGCTGATAGCCCGGCCCACGCACCACCCGCCCCGGTTTCGCGCCGGTATGCTCGCCATCCTGCAACACTGCGACGCCATTGACGAAGACATGCTGGACGCCGGTGGCATACTGATGCGGATTCTCCGGCGTGGCGTGATCCTGAATTGTGGCCGGATCAAAGACTACTACATCGGCAAAATAACCAGCTTGCAGCGACCCGCGCTCGGCGATGCGAAGATTGGCAGCCGGGAACGCGGTCAGGCGGCGGACAGCTTCTTCCAGCGGGATGATCTGTTCGTCGCGCACATACTTGCCCAGCACACGAGCGAACGCGCCATAGGCACGGGGATGGGGATGGATTTTGAGGAAGACGCCTTCAGTGGCCTGTGACTCTTCATCGGAGCAGAAGCTCACCCAGGGCAGCGCCATCTGTTTACGCAGGTTCTCTTCCGACATGCAGAAGTACATGGCTGAGACGCGGCTGCGGTCTTCCAGGATCAGATCGAGCAGGGTGTCGTCCGGCGCTGTGGCGCGCTCCGCCGCGATCTGCGACAGTCGCTTGCCGTTCAACGGACGCAGCGTCTCGCTTTGCAGGCCGCATACCTGGATGTTGTCCGGCCCATTTTCCAGATACATGTTCTCCCACACATCGGTGGAGGTCGCCATATCCGCCTTGATGCGCCCGCGCTGCTCTGGATCAGCCAGGCGTTCCAGCAGACGGTCAAAGCCGCCGTCATGCGCCCAGGGCGGGATGCAGGCCGTCAGTCCGGTGCCGGAGAAGGGATAGGGATACATATCAGCGGTGATGTCCAGCCCATCGTCACGCACTTCCTGGATCAGCGCAATCGCCTCATCCATCTTGTCCCAGTGCCCTGCACCAGCCGCCTTCAGGTGATAGACTTCGCCGCGCACCCAGGCAACATCGACGGTCTCGATGAACTCATTCAGCGCATCGATCAGCGCTGCCCCTTCCCCCCGGATGTGCGAGATGTACAGGCCATCATATTCAGCGACGACGGTAGCCAGGTCGATCAGCTCAACAATTTTCTGATAGGTCGCCGGAGGATAAATCAGCGCTGCCGACAACCCCATCGCCCCCTGGCGCATGGCCTCGTGCACTAACTGAGCCATCTGCTTGTGTTCATCTTCGCTGACCTCGCGGTCTTCCAGCCCGACAGCGTACTCGCGCACCGTGGCGGAACCGATGAATGAGGCGATGTTGCACGAGACACCGCGCGCTTCCAGCCATTCGAGATATTCGCCCAGCGTGTTCCATTCCAGCGTGTACTGGATGTGCGGGTTGCCCAGGATGCCGCGCTGATAATGTTCCTTCATGGCCGGGCTGAGCGGCCCCATCGACGTGCCTTCGCCCATCACCTCCAGCGTCACGCCCTGCCTGATCTCGCTCATCGAGCGGCCATCCTCGATCAGCGATTCGTTCGACCAGCTCAACATGTTGATGAAACCGGGGGCGATTGCCAACCCGTGCACGTCGATCTCGCGCAGGCCGCTGGCTTCGCCCAGATCGCCCACCGCTGCGATTCGATCCCCCTGAATCGCCAGGTCGCCGCGATACGGCGTTCCCCCGCTGCCATCCACGATCAGGCCGTTGCGAAGGATGATGTCATAGGTTGTCATGAGGCCTCCTGCCTGCCATCCGGCTCACCAGCGGTGGTGCACCAGGCGGGCGATATACTTGCCATAAATCTCACGGATCTTTGCCATCTGGGCATCGCTCAACGCCGGCATCTCCGAAGCGCGCGAGTTGTCTTCCACCTGCGACGGACGCTTGCCGCCGGGGATGGCACAGGTCACCGCGTCGAACATCAGAATCCAGCGCAGCGCGAACTGCGTCATCGACCAGCCTTCCGGCACCAGCGCCTTGATCTCGTCAACCGCTTTCAATCCGGTTTCATAATCCACGCCGGAGAAGGTTTCGCCCATATCGAAGGATTGGCCGTAGCGGTTGAAGTTGCGATGATCGTCAGCGGCGAACTGCGAGTCGCGGCTCATCTTGCCGGTCAGCAGACCACTCGCCAGCGGCACCCGCGCCAGGATGCCGACCTTGTGGGCGATAGCCTCGCGGAAGAACAGGTCGGCGGGACGATGACGGAACATGTTGAAGATGATCTGCACCGACTGGACGTTGGGGAATTCGATGGCCTTCAGCGCCTCTTCGACCTTCTCCACACTCACGCCGTAATAGCGAATCTTGCCAGCGCGCACCAGGCCGTCGAGGATGTCGAACACCTCCGGCATGTAATAAACGCTGGTCGGCGGGCAGTGAAGCTGCACCAGATCGAGGCAGTCGGTCTCCAGGTTTTGCAGGCTGCGATCAATCCAGGCGTTCAGGTTCTCGGCGGTGTAGCCTTCCGGCACCTGTTTGGGCAACCGGCGTCCGGCTTTAGTGACGACGATGATCTGTTCGCCAGGGCGATCTTTCTTGAGCTGGGCGATCAGCTTCTCGCTGTGACCATCGCCGTAGACATCGGCGGTGTCGATGAAGTTGCAGCCCATATCAATCGCCTTGTGCATGGCCGCCAGCGATTCCTGGTCATCCACCGCCCCCCAGGCCGAACCGATGGCCCAGGCACCAAAACTGATATCAGAAACTTTCCAACCGGTGCGTCCTAAATCGCGGTAATGCATGGGTTTCAGTTCCTTTGAGATGAAGATTTTGCTGACCTATTGTGCCGCCGGAAGCGCAAAAGTGCAACGCGCACGGCTGTGCCGCATCAGGCCGGGACCGGACGCGCTTTGGTCTTGAGGACGAAGAGGAACATCAGCACGGCGAACACACCCATGCTGCTCCAGAAGAAGAAGGGTATATTCAGGCCGAAGTGCGCCAGACTGTTGCCCACCGGCGGCGAGAATGTCCCGCCCAGATTGCGGATCATGACGCCGAAGCCAACGGCGGTCCCGGCATAGAGATTGGTGACTCCGTCGGCCTCCAGCACGCTGGCGTTGAGGATCGCCATGAAGCCGTCGAAGACGATGCCGGTCGCGGCGATCACCAGGATGATGAGCGACCCCTGTACCACCCCCAGCAGACCGATGCCGGTGGTGAGGATGAGCGAGGCGGCGATCAGGAAACCGCGCCGCAGATGCAGCCGGTCTGACAAGATCGACAACGGAATGACTGCCATCAGGCTGGTGACGAAGAAAGCTGCCAGCGCCCGGTCGGCATCCATCTCGGCCCAGCCTGCTGCCTTGAGGTAGGTGGGCAGGTAGCCGGTGAACCCCTGAAAACAGGCGTTGATCCCCAACCCGCCGATCCCCAGAATCCACACCTCGCGCAGCCGGACGACGTAGCGCAGGCTGTCCCAGAGCGAAACCGACATCCCAGCCCCGGAGCGATTGGGCTTGTCCGCCGGATGCACCAGCAGCCACACCAGACTCATGCCGATGGCAACCACGCCATAGGCCAGCAGCACCTGTCGCCAGCCGCCCAGCGCCGGCAGGATCAGGCTGGTGCTGAGGAGCGGGCCGAGCATCAGACCGGCAGCGAAACCAGCTGAGATCACCCCACTCGCCATGCCGATTTGCTGGCTGGGGAACCACTGCCGCGCCACCTTGAACAGCATGACCGGGATGATGGCCTGAAAGATGCCGTAGCCGAGCGTGGTCAGCAGCAGCGTGGCGAAATCGACAGCGAAGCAGCGGGTGATGCCGAACACGCCGGTCAGCAGGCAGGCCAGAAACAACGTGGTGCGCGCCCCAAACCGATCCCCCAGCGTCCCGCCGATCAGGGCGAAGAAGATGCCAGTGAACGACCCCATGCCCCAGATCAGCCCAATTTCCACCAATGACAAGCCGATGTCGGCGCTGATGGTGGCGAACAGCGGGGGCAGCGACATATTCGGCAGCGTCACCACCGACAGCGGCGTCAGGGCACACAGGAGCAGCATCACCCAGCGGTAACGGCTCTCGGTCGGATTCAGACTGGTGGATGGGTTCACATGGATTGGCCTAAGCGCAGGATCATAAAGTGCATTCTACTCCCCTGCCCCCCGAACAGCAATCAGGCCACTCCTTTCCTCAGTAAACACAAGGGAAAGCGCTTAAAGGGCTGCAATCGTCCGCAGCAGGTCTTCACGCTCGATGATGATGCGCTGGCGGTCAAAGCGGATGGCCTGAGCCTGTTCGAGGCTACGCAGGGCGCGGCTGATGGTTTCGGGCTTGGTGGCGAGGTGCGCTGCAATGGTGACGCGGGTGATGCCGGGGCCGCTCAACGCCGGATTGTCGAGCTGCTGCAAAAGAAAGCGGGCCAGCCGAATAGTGACTGAATGCAACGCCAGGTCTTCGATCTGGATCACCAGGCGACGCACCCGCCCCGCCAGCAACCGGATGACCGTCAGCGCCAGATGACCATCGGCTGCAATTAGCGTTTGCAGTACCGCAGCCGGGATCAGCCAGAGCGTCGAGTCGATCAACGCGGTGGCATTGGCCGGATTAGCGCCACCATCAAAGGCAGCGATGTCATTGAAAGTATCGCCCGCACCCAGCAGATGCAGGATATGTTCTTCGCCATCCATACTGAGCTTGAAGATCTTGATGCGCCCGTGCTCGATGAGCCACAAGCCGCTGGAGGGATCACCTTCCAGAAAGACACCCTCGTTCGGTGTTAAGATGCGGCGCTGGGCGGCGGTCTCCAGCAGCATCAGTTGATCGGGGCTGGCGCTGGCAAAATACGCCAGGGTCTGCAACATCTGGCGCAGCCCGGATCGGTCAGCCATTATCAACCATCAGCCGGACGCTGATACAGGGCGCGGAAGCGCTGCAAACCAAATGGCGCGATCTCGGCATCGTCCAACGCCTCGACGCTCACGGAGTGCAGACCAGCCTCGATGAAGTAGGCCAGTTCAGTCGCCAACAACGGCCAGGGACGGCGTACCTGCTGATCCGGCGAGTGGGCCAACCGTCCCAGCGCCAGGAGCCTCCCGGCTGGGGCGACCAGGGCGGCGATATGACCGATCACCTCGCGGCGGGAGCTGACCGGCAGGGATTGAATGGTGTTGATCTCCAGGGTGAAGTCGAAACGCCAGTCCAGCGGCAATTGAAACAGGTCTGCCACCTGATACTGTACCGGCGACTCCGGGAAGCGTTTGAGACACCACTCGATAGCGGTGGGGGAAAAGTCGAAGGCCGTCACCGTGAAGCCGCGCCGCGCCAGTTCTTCGGCATCATCCCCCAGCCCACAACCAACCACGACGGCTGTCTTGCCGCTCGCGTCGGGCGCGGCCTGTTCCAGCCACTCGATGAGCAGCGGATTGGGGGCTAAATCAGCCCAGGGGATGCGGCTGAGGTCGCCGTTGGCATCGCTGTAAACCTGCTCAAACCACTCACGTTCGAAATGCCGGGTCATGGGTCTCCCTCGTGTCTCGTTTGCCCTCCACTATACTGCATGTGTCGGGCAGAGCAAAACATCCGCTACTGCCGCACAGGCGTCACCACGCGGTGAGCCATGACTTTTGCGCGGTTCGAGAAAAGCGCTCAACAGCAGCCGGAGGAAGAAGATCAGCCCATCATGTCGTTCATCAATGCCGGGCATCTCGATCACCACGCCATTGACCCATTCCACTCGCTGCTCGTCGAAGCGCTGCATGAAGTCAGCCAGGCTCACATCGCGCTGGAGGATGTGGCCCGAAATCCGGATTTGTCCGGGAATATCCGCCGACTCGACATTCACTTGGGGGATCATGATTGAGCGCTTCTACTCTCCAACACCTAGCCGCATTATACCGGAATTCGGCGCACCTGGATCAGACCGTCCTTCAGCTCGGCCAGCAGGACGAAGTTGAACAGGTCGCGCTGCAAACACAGGATGACATCCTGCATCGGCACTTCATGCAGTTGACCGCGCAGCGCCCCCAGCATGTAGATGTCGCTGGCGCAGCGCCACATGGCATCCAGCGGGTCGAAGGGCGTCCCGACCAGCAGATGCTCCAGATATTCGGCACAGACCTCGTCTTCCACCGAGACCTTTTTGCCGAGCGACCCCATCGCCACCAGGGTAATGGTATCGACATCCGGCAGGGAATGCAGGTAGCGCCCGATGGCCTGCGCCATCACCAGGCTGCCGAGGATGACGCGCGGGCTGCGCTGGATAGCGGCTACCACGCCCTGGGTGCCGGAGCTGGTGCGGAGCGCCAGGGTTTGCCCGGCCAGCCGCGACCGATCGGTTTGCAGCAGCTCGGTCGGTGAGTTGCCGAAGTCAAAGCCGTCGATCTTATTACCGCCCTGTTCGCCGCCGATCAACCAGCCGCGTTCCTGGCGCAGCGCGAAGGCTTCTTCCGGCGAACCGACCAGGATCAGCCGGTCCAGCCCTAATGAGAACAACACGGCGCTGGTGGTAAAGGCACGCAGCACATCGATGACCACCGGCAGCCCTTCCACTTCGTGAGCGCCGGTCAGCAGACTCTTGCGAATGACTTTCACGGTTCGGCCTCCACGCCTTCTGTGAAACTACAGACCAGAATCTTATGGGGATAGTCTTCGGAGACAACCATCTGGATCAGATAGAAGGAGCCTTTTTCCGACTCCAGCACCAGCAGCGCCCGGTGCTTGTCGATGGCGAGCGCCCGGTCAATCCGTAAACGTCCGGCCAAACGCTGGATCGATTTGAACTCAATCAGACGGAACTTCGCGCCGATCATCTCCAGCGCTTCCGGGGCGTAGTTATCGTCGATGTACTGGCGCAGACGCCCCAGGTCGCCCTGATTGAGCAGCCGGGTGATGGCGATGACGCGCATCCCGGCGTTGCTGGGGATCAGCAGTTGTTGCAGTGATGTCGGTTCCATCGGCGCTATCCGCTCAACTCTGCGGGTGGAGGATGCGCCCCAGCTCGCGCTGGACGATCTCCGGGCGTTCGTCGCGCAGCAGCGGCAGCCGGGCGCGTGTGCGGTGAAGCTGGTTAACATCGATGCTCTGGACGATCAGTTTTTCGTCGAAGTAATGACCGCGCACAACGAACTCACCATCCGGATCGACAATGCTGGAGCCACCCCAGAAGTTCTTGCCATCCTCATAACCCACACGGTTGCAGTGGATGATGTAGTTGGTGAACATGCTGCCATAAGCCTGATTGACCAGTTCGACCCAGCGTGAGCCGGAGAGACGGTCACCGGCATCCAGACCGCGGCTGGGGCTGGCGCTCTGGAACAGCAGCATATCCGCTCCATCCTGCCACAGCACATAGGGCGGCGAGACATGCCAGAAATCCTCGCAGATCAGCATCCCCACCCGACCAAAGCGCGTATCGAAAGCACGGATGCTCTCGCCCTGGTCGAAGTAACGGCCTTCATCGAACATAGCGTAGGTGGGCAGGTAAATCTTGTGATGAATATGCAGGCATTCGCCGCGCGAAAGATAGGCAGCGGCGGTATAGAAGCGCTGGCGTTTATCTTCATGGACGAAGCCGACCATGATGTCCATCTGCTGGCTGGCATCGAGCAGGGCGCGGAAGGTCTCGTCATCGCGGGTGGCGCGGACGGCGACTTCCGGCACCAGATCCTGCACCTGATAACCGGTCAGCGAGAGTTCGGGGAAGATGAGCAGATCAACGCCCTGCTCATCCGCCTGCTGGATGAAATCGAGATGCTTCTGTAGATTGGCTTTGACATCGGCCAGCTTGGGGTAGAGTTGCGCCAGACCAATTGTGACGCGCATGGGTGGGATGACTCCTGATCGCTTGAGCAACCCCTCCACTTTAACATCAATCGCGCCTGACCGACAGCGCCAGGATTTACTGACCGACCATCTCCTGTATCATCTGACGTGAACGATCATGGTCAGCCCGCATTTGCTCTGGCGATGGCATGGGTTGGGGGGCAGCATCCGGCGAAGGGGGTACGAGCTGCATCAGGTCTTCTGCTTTCAACGAACGCATCCGGCGGCGCTCCGGCAGTGAGGCGCGGAATTGCTCACCCATGACTACCCCTTGTTCCTGAAGGATGCTTTCTGCCACATAAACTGGCGCTTGCCGCAGCACGGCCAGACCGATGGCATCGCTGGGGCGGGCATCAATGCTGTGCAGCGCACCGCCACTGCGTACCTGGGCGACAGCATAGAACACATCATTCAGCAGTCGATTGACCATAACTGACTCAACAGACACCCCGGCTGCTTCCAGAATACGCTGCAAGAAATCGAGCGTCATCGGACGGGGGAAAGGCGTGCTGTTCATCAAATTGCTGATGTAAAAGGCTTCGGCTGTGCCAATCCAGATGGGCAGGACCCGCCCGCCGGCTTCATCGAGCAGCAGCAAGATATGATTAGGCACTGGCTGTGGCTGCCACTCGACCTGACGCATCACATTCATCACTTCCAGAACTTCAACCGCGATCATCTGTTTTTCCTCCACTTGTCTCATCGATTCAAGGTTATGCAACAGCAAGGCTTGTTTGAGGCGCTGGCGGGCTTTGTGCAGCCGGACGCGGAGCGCACCGGATGAAATCCCCAGCAAGGCGGCAGCTTCCTGTGTCGTCAGACTGTTGTAATAGAACAGCACCACTGCCTCGCGCTCGGCTGCCGTCAGGTTATTCACCGCTTGCAGCACCTGTCGGCGCAATTCACGCGCCTCAAACACACTTTCTGGGTCGGGCTGGGCTTCGTCATCGAATGATCCAGACCAGCGCCGCCCCCCGCTCAAACTTTCCAGTGACACCAGTTCATGGGGTTGCGCCCGTCGATAGCTGCGACACAGGTTGAGCGTGATGCCATAAAGCCAGCTACGGAAAGCCCCATCCTGTCGTAACTGCGGCAGTGACAGATACGCCTGCAAGATGGCTTCCTGTGCCAGCTCACGGGCGATTTCCCAGTCACCCACCATCTGATGTGCAGCCACAATCAAAGCGACCCGCTGGTCTTCCACCAACCGGGCGAATGCCTCACGATCACCCTGACGGGCGCGCTGTACCAGCCAGACAACGGGTTCCAAGCGTCGCGACTCCTATCTGACTCAATAGTGGGAGTTCATCGCCAAAATGTTAGCGATAATGGGGATGAGAAACGACCGTTGTCTAGCGCGGCGGCGTGTGCTGGTCGCAGTAGACGAGGATAAAATCGATCAGGCGCAGGATGCTGGCGAGGTAATCGCGGATGTCAGCCGATGAGCGCCAGAACCGAGGCTTCAGGGGCGGGCGAGGCGTTTGCTGAGCATCACCAGCAGATCATCCCGTTCGGGGCGCTGGGTCAGTTCAATTGCCTCAATATAATCGGCCACCCGCTCCAGTGGAGCCAACCGCGCCAGGCGATAGAGGCGCTCGATGAGGCCTGCCTGACGTGAGGCTGCCATCATGATGAGAGTGTAGCGCGCCAGTTCTCGATTGTGCGAGTGTCCGGCCATCTGCTCCAGCAGGTCGTGCAGGGCGGGTTCTTCGCGCTTGACAGCGGCATCGATCAGTCCGGCGCAGACGACACGGCGATCACTTGCCACGTACATTTCGGCGGCCTCGATAAACAGCGCTACGGGGAAGTCAGCCGGCAGAATTTCAAAGGCATGCGCCACAACCTCTTCATGCTTCTCGCTGAAGGCCAGGCCGATGTGGCTGATGAAATGATAAACTGGCAGGATCTGCCCGCAGCGCTGGAGCACATTCAACGCCGTCAGGCTGGGTTCGCCGTTGAACGACGTTCTGGCTTCCCCCAGCAGCCGTGTGGCATAGTATCCGGCCAGTGTCTCATCAATGCTCGCCAGTCCAACCAATCCGGCGGCTCGAAGATTCTGAGCGACGTCATCCGGTTGATATTGATAGGTGGTGGCGCTGCGGATGAACAGGTCGGCATCGTCGGGGTGCGCCAGTTCGGTCAGCAGCAGTGTGATCGACTGGCGCAGCCTGCCATCTTTGTCCTTGACGGGCTGGCGGCTGTATTTGTCATAGACCTGGCGCAGCAGGGGCCGGTGCTGATCCTTCAGATGGGCGCGTACGGCGGCATCATCGAGCTGCTTCAGGGCGGACTCGAGCGCGGTGCGGCTGGTGGCATTCGCCAGTGTCTGTAGCGCGGCTTCCAGTTGTTCAGCAGACATCTGCGGCTCCTTCCTCTCAGGATCTTCACTTCAATTTACACCGCTTGCAGCGGGATGCAATTTATACACCTGATTACCTTGTGGGCAATCGCCGTACTCAAGGCAGATGTTTACCGACGAAAAGGGAATACGAAGAGTATCACACAAAGGGAAAGGCCATGCCAGTGAGCTGCGATACTGCCCGCTTTCATCGCCAGCTTGCCGGATGCGCGTTACAATCAGGCGCATCATCGTTACATTTTCAGCGATTGACCATGCCTTATCTCATCGGCGTTGACATCGGCACCAGCAGCACCAAGACCGCCCTGTGGCGCGATGATGGCGTGTTAATGGCCGAGGCCAGCGCTCCTTACCCGCTGCATCGACCCCATCCCACCTGGGCGGAACAATCGGCGCTCGACTGGTGGCAGGCGGCCTGCCACACCATCCGCGAGGTGCTGGGGCGCAGCGGCGTCAAACCGGCGGACATCGCCGGCGTCGGGGTGGATGGGCTGGGCTGGTCGCTGGTGGCGATTGATGGGGCGGGCGAGCCGGTTTTCCCGGCGATGATCTGGCTGGATCGGCGGGCAGAGGCTGAGGCGGCGCACTTGCGTTCGCTGCCAGAAGCGGAATATCTGGTCAATCTGGTGGCGAATCCGCTGGATGCGGCTTACATCACACCCAAACTGCGCTGGCTGCAAATCCATGAACCCTCACTTTATCGCGGTGCGGCTCAATTCCTGACCAGCACCGGCTTCATCGTTCACCGTCTGTGCGGGGCCTTGACCTGCGACACCACCCAGGCCTATGGCTTCCACTGCTTCGACATCCGCCGCGAACGCTGGGACGCCGAGGCGGCGCGGCTGCTGGGGATTCCGCTGGAGAAGCTGCCACCCCTGTTCGCCTCGTGTGATCGCGTCGGCGTAGTCAGCCCCAAAGCCGCCTCGTTGACCGGGCTGGCAGCCGGGACACCGGTCATCGCCGGGGCGCTCGATGCGGCAGCCGGGGCTTTCGGTTCGGGTGTGGCACGGGTTGGGCAGACCTCGGATCAGGGTGGGACGGCCTTTGGCCTGTCGCTGTGTGTAGACAAGGTGATCGTCGAGCCGCGCCTGATCTTCTCGCATCATGTGGTGCCGGGGACGTATATCTTTCAGGGCGGCACCGTCGGCGGCAGCGTCCTGCCCTGGTTCAAAGAAGCATTGGGTCAGCCGGAAGCGCTGGCGGCACAGTTGCTCGGCGGGAGCGCCTACAGCCTTATGAGCGACGAGGCGGTCACTGCCCCGCCTGGTGCCAATGGTCTATTGTTCCTGCCCTACATCGCCGGCGAGCGCTCGCCGCTGTGGAACTCGGATGCGCGCGGCGTCTTCTTCGGCCTGTCGTCCCGGACAACCCGCGCTGATATTCTGCGCGCCATCATGGAAGGCTGCGCTTATGCCGTGTATCACAATGTGCGGGTGATGGAAGAGAGCGGCGTTGGCCCCAAAGAGTGGATCGGCATCGGCGGGGCGGCCAACAGCCCGGTCTGGTGCCAGATCAAGGCCGACATCAGCAACCGTCCCTTCACCGTAGCGCGGCGCGAGGATGGCGGCACTGGTGACAATACCCTGGGGCTGGCGGTGATGGTGGGCCAAGCGGTGGGGTTGTATCCTGATCTGGTGACACCCATCGAGCGCTTCCTGCCGCAGCGCACCGTCTATCTGCCGTCGCTGGAACGGCACAGCCTCTATGCCCGCCTGTTTGAATTCTATCTTCAATTATCGAACGCCCTCCTGCCCCAATTCCATCAGTGGGCGCAGGTCGTTCAGTCAGGATGATCCTCATGAAAGCGGTGGTGCTGGAAGCGCCGGCGACGTTGACCTATCACACGGATTTCCCCCAACCCGAACTGGGTGCGGATGATGTGCGGCTGCGGCTGTGGGCGGCCTCGATCTGCGGCTCGGACATGCTGCGGGTCTACAGCGGTCATGCCAAAACCTATCCGCTAGTGCTGGGTCATGAATGCGCCGGCGTGATCGATCAGGTGGGGGCGAACGTCGCGGCGGACTGGCTGGGCAAGGCGGTGGCGGTCGCGCCGCTGATTCCCTGTTACGAATGCGCCAACTGCCAGCGCGGGTTGTATGCCTCCTGCTTGCGCTACTCGTTCATCGGATCGCGCCGTGCCGGGGCTTTCGCCGAGGTCCTGGTCGCGCCGCTGAAGAATGTGGTCGAACTGCCGCCCGGCCTGTCGCTGGAAGCCGCCGCGCTGATCGAGCCGCTGACGGTCGCCCTGCACGCGCTGGGACGGGGCGGCGGAGCCGAGGGCAAACGAGTGGGCATCTTCGGCGTCGGCTCGATTGGTCTGCTGACGCTGCTGGCGGCCCGTTTCAAAGGGGCAGCCCAGATCATCGCCGTCGATGTGCAGGAGGCCAACCTGGAATTCGCCCGCAGCCTGGGCGCAGCGCACGTTCTGAATCCGCGTCAGAGTGATGTCGTGGCGGCTATCCGTCAGGTGACCGACGGCGGTCTCGATCTGGCGCTGGAGGTTTCCGGTTCGCTGGCCGCGGTTGAACCGGCCATCCAGTCGGCGCGGCACGGCGGCGAGGTGGTGTTCGTCGGCAATCAACCGCTGGATGGGACGCTGCCTTCCAACCTGATCGAACACATCATGCGTTATCAACTCAACCTGCACGGGGCGTGGATGTCGTACTCGGCTCCGTTTCCGGGGCAGGAATGGCAGGACGCGGCCCAGGCCATTCAGCAGACGCCGGCGGATTTCGCCGCGCTGTTTTCGCATCAGGTGCCGCTGGCTGAATTACCGGCCATGTTCCAACAGATGCACGACCACGCCATTGCCTACCGCAAGATCAGGGTGATGTATGACGGCTGAGGTCACGCCGCCGGGGGCCGGGCTGCTCTGGCATGATCCGGCGGACTGGCTCCGGCCTGGATGAGGCGCTGCTCCGCCCGCCGTAGCTGCCAGACGACCAGCAGCGCATAGACGATCAGGCTTAACCCAGCCGAGAGCAGTTCCAACCAGCCTTCATCAATAGCCCCCATCAGACGTTGACTGACTATCACGCCATTGTCAATCATGGTTCCGCCTATGGAGACCAACACGAGACCCATGCGGTCAACAGTCATTTGCAGCCAGCCGCTTTCCAATGCCATCCACCAGCGATCCAGACGAAGGCTATAGATAATCACCCACAGGACAAAGCCGACCAACAGGACATTACCCGCCGTCACGCCCATCCGGTGAGCCATACCCATGACTATTGCCATCCCACTGCTGCGCCGGTTCACCGAGGCCATTACACCGCTGGCAGCGGTCAGACACAGATTAAGGATGGTCAAGGCTGTGACAAACAGGATGGCAAGCAGCGTAAACGCCGGGTCGAGTGCCAAGATAGGCACATCGCTGCTCATACTCGCACTCAAAAATCTGAGCTGGGCTGCAACCCATACCAACGCGCCGACCCGAAACAGCGCCAGTAGGGCATAACTCGGCAACTGCTACCGTACTACCGCCTGCCATTTGCCCCGCGCCACCCGGCGGGCATCCACGCCGGTCAGGATCAGCGCGTCCCAGGTCTGGCCGGTATGCTCCCGCACCAGGCTGTTGACGCTCAGGCTGAGGCTTTGCAGCAGCAGGATGTAATGCCAGAAGGTCACCAGCACCACATGGATCACACCCCAGTTGGTGATCTGGCTCAACGTATCGCTCGCTGGTTCGCGCCGTAACAAGATCAGGACAAAAAAGAAAACGGTAATGCCCAGGCTGAACACGAATTGATAACCCAGCAGCAGCCTTCCGGCCTAGCGGAGCAGGAAGCCCGGCGCGGTCTGGCTCCGCTGCAAATATAACCGCTCGGCCTGAGCCACTGGATTATCCAAGGGCTGAAACAACGTGTTTATCAGCCACATCAAGGGCGTTCTCATCGACAGTATTGCGGCAGGACATGCACGCTGTATCCTGGGTGCGTCAGCCGCGCGGCTTTTTTCGGGCGGCTTTGCTCTCGGCCAGGCTCAGATTCTCGGCGACGCGAAACTGGGCGATACGAGTGATGAGGTTGAGCGGCAGCGGTTGGCT
Source organism: Anaerolineae bacterium (assembly GCA_022843385.1). Lineage (GTDB taxonomy): Bacteria > Chloroflexota > Anaerolineae > Aggregatilineales > Phototrophicaceae > CFX2. Next base: position 45,459 of record JALHNT010000042.1, read on the forward strand.
GAAGGGGAAATGGATCGAGCCTTTGGTCTGTTCATAGGCGGATAATTCATCGCGAAAGGTTTCGACCACGCCGGCTGACCCTGGATAAAAGCCGATATGGTTCTTCCAGGCGGCGAAATGAACCAGATTGCCCTTGAGGGCGAAAGTCGGCATCTGGTAACTGATCTTCTCCACCGCGTCTGGGGCAGCAGCCTGGATGGTCGCCCGCAGGCTTTGCAGCAGGCGTTGGATGTCTTCGGGGAAGGTGGCGATGTAGGCATCTATCGATGCAAATCCGGTCTTTGTGTTGTCCATCAAATGATCCTTGATTACAGCCTAAACCCGGCTCAGATATTCACCTGAAGCGCATCCAGCACCCGATCAATCGGGTTAAAAATGGTCGAGAGATTGGAGCCGGCGAAGAGCAGCCCAATCGCCTTGTTTTCGGTTCCATCAACGATTAGAGACCCCGAATCGCCTCCCTGGCTCATGGGGGTGGTGATGATCTGGCCGGTGAAGCGGGCAGTGCGGCCGCCGTAGGCCACGTTGACAGTGGCGTTCAGCAGCGTCACGGTGCCTTCGGTGTAGCCAGTGGTGCGGCCCGACTTGCGCACTTTCATGCCCAGCGCTGCCGGTTTGGTGCCACTGACTGCACCAATGCCGAGCAGTTGACCGCTGAACTGGTTGGGATCGTTGGGTTTTGCCAGCGCTGCATCGACCTCATTAGTCGGCGTCTGGGCGACAGCATCGACTGTCTGGGCGGATTGGTTGGGTGTGGGGGTGCTGACAGGGGCGACACGGCGGCCTGAACCAAGTACGGCCGCCAGACTATTCACCAGCGCCACCACCACGCTGAGAATGTCACAACTGCCCGGCTGTCCTCCGCCACCGGTTGGCGGGGGTTGGGGGGGCGGCTGTGGTGGAGGAGTTACTGGGTCATCGACATAACGCAGGGCGATGAAACGCTCCAGCCGCGCCACCACATCCGCCGGGTTCTGACCGCCATCAGTGGGGCCGGGTTGCAGGATGGCGTCGCCGACGAGGGCATTGTTGCTATTCGCCAGCACATGATTATTAGAGAGGATGAGCTTTTCGCCCGTGCGCCGGTCGGTGACAATGGCACCGAGCGTACCGGCCGTGATCTTATAATGGCCGATGCTGACGCCGCTGGGGATGACCGGACGAAAACGGTCACGCGGGCTGTCATAGGCGCGCAGATAACCCACTTCGACCACATCGGTGCGCACACCGTCGAGCTGCTTCGGCACCATGGCGTTAGCCGAGAGCGCGGCGACAGGCAGCTTTTGCTCGACCAATACCACCACCGATGGATCCCCGGTCTGGTTCTTCAGCCCAACCGCCACACCGACGACGTTCGGTTTAGCGAGCAGCGACTCCTGGAACAGGCGTTGTGCCTGCAAGACCTCATTGATGGACATGGGTTATGCCTCCGCTGACGAAGATAGCCTGCGGGTATTGTAGCATGAGTTTGCGGAGCGCGTGTTTCAGCCGGCGCGCTTCTGCACAGATGGGGTGTGGCACGGGGCGTGGACTCTATTGGTACGCGTGGGCGTATTTGCCGGACACCGGCGGGCTGGTTATGCTTCGCTCGCAAGATACCACCAGGCGACAGACACCGTGCAAGCATCCATCGACCAACACTATCGTCATAACTTCGCAATGAACGTCCTCGGCGGTGCCTTCTTCGGTCTGGCGATGGGCTTCGCCTCCGCCGTCACCGTCATTCCACTGTTCGTCTCCACCCTGACCGACTCGACTATTCTGATCGGGCTGATCGGCTCGATCCAGTTGATCGGTTCGCAGCTCCCCCAGGTGTTGATGGTAGCGCGGGCAGCCGGGCTGCGACGTTACAAACCACTGGCAGCGGTGATGTCGATACAGGAACGAGTTCCCTTCCTCGGCCTGATGCTGCTGGCGCTGTTCAGCACCCAGTTCAGCGCGGGGCTGACGCTGGCGCTGTGTTACGCGCTGTTCATCTGGCATTCGCTGGGCATTGGTCTGACAGCCATCCCCTACCAGAGCATGATCAGCAAGATTTTCCCGGAGAAGCGGCGCGGCATCTTCCTCGGGACGCAAATGGCCTGTTTCAGCCTGCTCTCTGGTTTAGGCGCGATAGTCTCCGGCGCATGGCTGTCGAACATCCCATATCCCAACAATTACGCTCTGTGCTTCCTGGCCGCCAGCATCGCGCTGCTCATTTCATGGTACTTTTTGCTGCGGGTGCGGGAGCCGGAGCACGATGTGACAACACCACCCAGCCACGCCATCATCCCCTGGTCACGTCTGAGGCAGATCTGGCGTGAGAATGGCAACTTTCGCTGGTTCGTCCTGGCGCGGATGGGTGGGCAGTTCTTGTTGGTCGCGGTGAATTTCTTCTCAATATCCGCCATCCAACGCTTTGCCGTGAGCGAACAAACACTGGGGCTGATGACCGGGGTACTGTTTTTCGCACAGATCGCCGCCAGCCTGCTGGGTGGCTGGCTGGGGGATCATGCCGGACACCGGCTGGTGTTGATCGTGGGTGCCGGTCTGATGGGGCTGAGCTGTACACTGGCGGCCTTTGCGCCACAGGCGAACTGGTTTTTCGCGGTGTTCTTCTTCGGCGGCATGGGCAGCGCCATCCTGACAACCAACATCACGTCGATGACGATGGAATTCGGTCTGCCGGCGGAACGCCCGTATTACATCGGGTTGGCGAACACCGTGACAGCTTCGGCAGCCCTGGTCGCACCGTTTCTTTCTGGTGCCATCGTGGATCGATTGGGCTATCCGGCCATGTTCAGCTTCACTACCCTGGCCGGCTTGATGATGCTAGCGATCTTGCTGGTCTTCGTCATCGACCCGCGCCACCAGCGGCAACGCCGGAGCAATCCAACCACACAGGCGACGGCTCCACCGGCGCCTCATTCATAGCGCAGGACGCGCAGCACCGTCTCGCCGATGGCGACGCGAGCGCTGAGGAGAGTGGCGATCCAGGCGATGACCACCGACGCCAGCAGCAGGCCGAACGTCAGCAGCGTAGCCTCGCGCGGTACCGGAATCGATGACCCCGCTCCCAACAACGTCAGCAGCGAGACGCCCAGCGAACTGAGCCCGACGCCGGTCAGCCCACCGACCAGCCCGATCACCGTGTTCTCCAGCAGGATGATGCGCAGCACTCGCCCACGCTTCAGCCCCAGCGCTTTGAGGATGCCGATCTGTTTGCGCCGTTCCAGGATGGTCAGCGAAACCGTGTTCGCCATGATGACCGCAGCCGCCAGCAGCGACAACAGGCCGACGAGGGTCGGGATGGCGGCCAACTGGTCGATCAGCCGCGCCAGCAGCCCGTCGATGAACGAGACATCGATGGCGAACATCAGCGGAATGGCGGTGATATTCGTCAGAAACTCGTTGAGATAAGCCGGGTCGATCTGGGCGACGTTCAGGCGGTAGCTGCGTTCATCAGTGAGGGATTGGGGCGGGATGTAGGCGCTGGCGAGCGTCGGCGTCAGGCCATTGCTGCCGGTCACGATGCCGACCACTTCGTAATCGGCTGTCGTCCGCCCGACACGCAGAGTGACAATCGATCCCACGCTGATCCCGGCCTCTTCGAGCGAGGCGATCTCACGGGCGGCAGCCTCCAGCGCGGCCAGCTCCGAGAGGACGATCACCCGCTGGCCGCGATCTTCCGGCGTCAGGTCGCGTCCGGCGATGAGGAAGCCACTGTTGAGCAGGGTATTGTTGGTATCGCGGGTCAGGATGCGCAGCCCCAGGGTGCGCTCTTCGTCATTCACCAGCAGCGGCGCACCATCGACGCGGGTGATGCGTCCAGTGTTCAGGTTCAACTGGGTGATGGCTTGCACTCCCGGCTGGCTGCGCACGAGGGTGTCGATCACCGGCTGGACAAAGGCATCCGGCACCAGCGGGATAATCATGACATTGCCACCGAGAGTCTGGGCGAATTGAAAGCGCACGATCTCACGCGCACCCAGGCCGAAGTAGCTGATGCTGCTGAGGGCGAACATGCCCGCCGAAAGCGCCAGCAGCGTCGTCGCGGTGCGGATGCGCCGGCTGGAGAGATTGCGCAGCGCCAGCCGTAAATCGACCCAGCCCAGGGTCGGCAGCCGCCCGATCAACCAGACGATCAGCCACATCACGCCGACCAGCAGACCGAGGAAGATGACCACACCCAGCACCGCCAGCACACCGACCAGCAGTGGGTTGAGTTCCAGACTGCCGGGGACGTACTCCAGCGCCGGAGCCATGATGTTGCCGGAGACGATGCCCAGCACGATCACCACCACCAGCAGCGCGATCAGCGAGTGGAACAGACCGGCACGCGGGATATGGGTTTCGTTGGGGCGCAGCACAATGGCTGGACGCACCCGCGCCGCCAACAGCACCGGCAGCACACCAAAGACCATCGTCACCACCAGCCCCAGCGTCGAGCCATACAGGGCGGCTTCCGGGTAGAAGCGCCAGGGAATCGACTGCTGTAAGAAGGCTTCGCCGAACTGGTTGACCAGCCCGCTCATCAGCACCCCGGCCACCACGCCCAGGGCACTGCCGAGGACGCCCAGCAGGAAGGCTTCGGTGATGAACAGCGCCGCCACCTGCTGCCCCTTCAGGCCGAAGGTCTTGAGCGCCGCGATCTCCATCGTCCGTCGCCCGACCAGCACCAGCATGGTATTCATGATGCCAACGCCGCCGATCAGCAGCGCTCCCAGCCCCATCGCTACGATGAAGCGCCCCAGCAGATCCGCCAGTTCACGGTTGCGTTCCAGCAGCCAGGGCGTGGCGCTCATGTTCGGCACGCGAAAGTCCTGCAACAACTCAAAAGCGGCGGCTTCGATGTCGGCGCTGGTCGAGCCATCCGGCAGGACAATGCCGATGAAATTGGGTGCCGGGCTGAGGCTGAGGGTGGAGGCCACGCTGCGGTCAAAGTAGGCAAAGCCGAAGAAGGCCGCCAGCAGGTTGTTGATGCTGGCTTCGCTCTCGGTGGGGACGATGCCAGTGACGGTGAAGAGCTGCTCGGTGCCGCTGACGCGCACGCTGTCGCCGACCTTCAACTGCTGCGCCTCGGCCAGATTCTGGCTGATGACCAGTTCGTTACCGCCCTTGAGCAGTTCGCGCAGCGGCACACCGGCAGGATCGAGCGCCAGGATGTCGCCGGAAATCGAGAAGGTCTGCGGATCGATCAGGAACGAGCTGGTGAATTGTGGGCGACCAAACCCCTGCTGCACAACGGGCGTGATCTGGATGTTGCTGAGCAGGGTATAGGCCGTCATGCTGGCCTCTCTGGCCTGCGTCCACTCCTCCAGGGATCGCACCTGCCAGTCCTGAAACACCGAGCGCTCATCCGCGCCGCGCTGGAACGTGCCGGCGAATGGGCCGAAATCAAAGACCATGCTCAGGTTGATGTCACCATGATTGTACTGGCGCAGATTACTGACCAGGGCATCGCTGATCGCCAGCCCCAGACTGCGCAGCGCGACGACGGTGGCGACGCCAGCCGCGACGCAGAACAGGGCGAAGGTGGTCCAGTGACCGCTGTGACGGAGGTGGGTGAAGGCATAGCGCAGGTAAAAACCGAGTGGTGTCATCCGGGTGATCTCGTCTTGCCAACAGTCGTTCGCATTGTAGCACAGACTGGGTGAGCGACCTTTGCTAAATCTTAAAGCCAGATGAGTTCCCAAATTTGCCAAGCTGTGCTTTAATGGTGGAAAAGATACCCGTCCCTTATTTGCATTTTTCCACAAGGAGATACCCACATGCTTCCCCTGCGACTCCGCCTCCTCATCCTGACTGTGATCCTCAGTCTACTGCTGGCGCTGGTTCCGGCGGCTCTGGCACAGGATGAGACTGAATGCGGTGATTTCACGCTGATCGAAATTGGCGATACCGTAAGCGATGAAATCACCAATCGCACGACCGCGCTGGCCTGGTGTTTCCTGGGCTTTGAAGGCGACCAGATCGTTGTGACTAGCGAAGCCACCGACGGCGACCTGGATACCTATCTCTACATCACCGATGCTGCCATCGAAACGACTTTTGCTGAAAACGACAATGTTTCGCGCCGCGTTACCGACTCAGAAATCGAGTATACGATTGAGGAAGACGGCACCTATCTCATCATCGTCAGTCGCGTTGATGGCGAAGACGGCGATACCACCGGCGAATTCGAATTGACGCTGGAAGGCGAACGCGCCGAGCGCGACAACGGTGGCGGTACAGTGGGCGGCGGCGAGGTCGAACCCGGCGTCTTTGAGATGGCTGATGGACTGGTGACGGTCAATTACCCGGATGATCTCGAACTGAGCGAAGATAGCAGCGGCAGCCTGCTGGCGCTTTCCAATGACCGCCGCGCCGTCGATAAGACGTACGATGAACTGGATGAAGGCGAATTCAAGGTCTCAGTGGAGTATTATACCGGCGATGTGATCCAGGCCATCCCGGATGCGCTGGCGGAAAATGCGGACAATGCCGATCTGATTGACCAGTTCGGCGAAGATGCCTCCCCGTACTATGTGCTGTATTTTGAACTGCTGCTACACCCCAGCGCCACCATCAGCGAAGACCTGGAAGAAGTGGAACTGGGTGATGTCACCGCGACCAAGATGGTGCTGGAACACGAAGACCTGGATGTGCAGTCGATCATCTATGCCTTCGAAATGCCGCGCCTGGGGGATTACATGGCGGTGGTCGGGCATGTCAATGGTGGGCGGCGCGACGTAGGCGACCTGGATGATCTGCTGGTTCAGATTGTCGAGGACATGGAATTCGCTCGTCGTCGTTAAGCGGACCGCTCGGCATTTGGTCGATGCGATAATCCGGAGCTGGGCAACAGACAGAGGTTTCTCCGGCGCGTTGCCCAGCGCGAAACAGCGCCTATCTGGTGAGCGACGAGCAGCACGTTAGGACACTTGACAGGGGCGGCCAACCGGTTCGCCCCTGTTTTATTCCGGGTTCGTGATGCCGGCAGCGCCCCGCGCCAGCCGAAGTGTCTGCTGCAAGGCGACATCCGCCCCGGGACGCCCCCCATCGTAGAGGCTGAACAATACACCGATGATCCGTGCCCGCTGCCGCACCTGTGCCAGCGTCGTCAGAATGTCATGGACACCGGGACCGGAGAGTTCCGGGTAGGCCAGCGCCGGCATCTCGGTCGCGTTCACCACATCGATATCGAGATGGATGTAGAGCGGCTTCCCCGGCCAATCCGTCTGCGATAAATCACTCACCCGCGGTAAATGCCTCACCTGACTATTCGCCAGTGCCTCGCCCTCAGCCGGGTCGAGGTTGCGGGCATCGGTGAGGGTGATGGCACTTTCGGCGATTGGCTTCAGCCCCACCCCCTCCATCCAGCGCTGATCGCCACGCCCGACCAGCATCGCCAGCGGCATCCCGCCCAGAAAACCAGAGAGGGTGGTTTCCGGCGTGTTAAAGTCACCGTGCGCATCGTACCACAGCACTTCCGGCTGATAGCTTTCCAATCCCTTCATCGCTCCCAATGCGCTCACACAATCCGCCGCGAAGATCAGCGGCACCTGGCCGGGATGGGCGGCGATGGTTTGCGCCAGCGCCCGGTTGACGGCCACAATCGGATCAGCGATGCCGGCAAAATCCGGCTGAACCTCGATCCATTCGGACTGAAGTTCACTGGCAAGACCGCTGTGCTGGATGGCATTGGTCTCGGTGCGCGACGGGATCAATTGACCGATGACGTAAGGTACGCTGATGCAGATATAACCGGTCATGGTTTACTCCACTGTATTCGGATCAATGATGTATTTCCACCAGTTCCAGGCGATACCGTCGCGCTGGCCTTCGTAATGGGGGAAATGGCGCATCCACCACTTGTGATGCCGGCGGATGTCACCGTCGCCCCAGTCGGCACAGGTCACGACACGCAGCTCGCCTTCCAGATTGGGGAACCGGTGCCAGTTATCGCAGCGGCTCAGCACCGGGGTCGGGTTGCCCCAATCGTAATCCCGTGTGCTGTTGGGGGCGAAGTGGACGTTGCCGACTTCAGCCTGACCGGGATGGCGTTTCTCGTAGCGAGTGAAACGCTCGAACAGGTTGGCCTCACCGCGCGTCTTCTCGAAGACTTTATAGAGGGTCGACTCGGCGCGATGCCCCAGATCTTCCAGCATCTCGCCCACGCCGCGCTCAAAGTTGAAGCCCATGATGACGAACTTGCGCCTGGCGTGGCTGGTGCGCTCCATCGGTGCCGAGTTGCACCAGAAGGCTCCCGGCCCCGCCATATGCGACTCCCAGTAGCCGCCATAGGGATGACCGAATAACCACACCTCGTCGATCTCGCTACGATTGACCCGCTCGATCCAGTGAAATTCCTGCTCCAGGGCATGATAATCTACGCCATCAGGCTGATGGAACTGGCGCATCTGCCAGGCCTGGAGATAGCTGGCTTCGGTGTAGCGGTAGCCATCGCGCTTCAGGGGATAGCCATCGACCACAATGCGCTCGACGATCTGGTAGTTGGCATAGCCGAAGCTGATCTCGCGCACATCATCGCTGTAACCCTGCGCCAGCGCGTCAGCATTGTTCCAGCGGAAGTACTGCTCTAGCGTCTTGCCACCCTGGGTGCGTAGGATCGGGTTGTGAGTAATCATCAGCACCCTGCGCGTGATCGGCGCGGGCAAGGGCAGCGGATTATCTTCCGGGCGGTAGCGCGGGCCTTCCTGACGGGTGAGCGGATGGGCGGTGGCTGATGGGGGATTCAACAGACTGGCGAGCTTGCGGATGAAATCGTCCATACGGCCTCCAGATCAAGCGGTGGATGGTGCCTCAGTATACCATCAGGCTCCTCGCCACTGAACGAAATCCTATCGGTCGCCTTCCAGCGGCAGGCCAGCGCGCTGCCAGGCATCGATGCCGCCGGTTAGATTCAGGATGTTATTGAAGCCAGCGCGCTGCAACAGGCTGGCGACCACCTGAGACCGCAGACCACCACCGCACTGGACGATTAGCGGTTGCTGGCGTGGCAGTTCACCCAGACGGCGCGGCACCGCCCCCATCTGGATATGGAACGAGCCGGGGATGCGCGACTCAACGACTTCATCCTGATTGCGGACATCGAGCAGCGCGGCCTCGCCCTGCTGAAGCTGGCGCAGCGCGTTCTCCGGTGTGATCTGGGTCAGCCGACCGTTCGCCCCATCAGTCACATCGGGCGTGAAATAGCCAGGAATGTTGTCCACACCCACCGCTTGCAGCAGCCGGACAATCTGGGGGACATCCGGCTCGGCAGCGATCAGATAGGTCGGCTTCGCAAAATCGACATACCAGCCGGCGTAGGTGCTGAAGCTGGCGCTGCTGACCGGGATGTTGACCGTGCCAGGGACATGCTGTTGGGCAAAGACCTCCAGCGGACGGGTGTCGATCACCAGGAAGTCGCTCACCAGACCCGGCAGGTCGGACGCCGTGAGTCGCTGCGGGGCGGGCAGGTCGGCCAGCCGCGCCGGACCAAGCTTGTTGACGTGCTTCATGCGGGCGAAGTATCGCGGCGCTTCTGGTTGGTCGGCCAGCAGCCAGGCGACAAAAGCCGCTTCATCGCTGAACTGAAAAGCCGGGTTGAACAGCTTCTCATAACCCAGGGTGCTGGTCGGGATAGCACCCAGCCCTTTGCCACAGGCGCTCCCTGCCCCATGACCCGGCCAGATTTGCAGATAATCCGGCAGCGCCTTGAGCATCTGGATGTTGTGGAACTGTCCCCGTGCGCCGACCTCTTTGGTGCCGACGAATCCCGCCGCTTCCTCCAGCAGATCGGGCCGGCCAACCGTGCCAACGAACAGGCAGTCGCCGGTGAACAGTCCCATCGGGCGGTTAGCACCAGCGGTGTCGGTGATCTGGAAGATGAGGTGTTCCGGCGTGTGACCGGGGGTATGGAGCGCTTCAACGTGAACGCTGCCCACCGCAAAGCGGTCGCCATGACGCAGCAGCACCGTCTCGCCCTCGGCATAGGTATATTGCCAGTCGGCGTCACCCATCGCGCTCAGGTACAACCGCGCACCGGTGGCCGCAGCCAGTTCACGCGCCCCGCTGACGAAATCGGCGTGGATATGCGTCTCGGTGACATGGGCGATGTGCAGCCCTTCTTCCTGGGCTGCTTCGAGATAAGAGCGGATGTCGCGCGCCGGGTCGATCACCAGCGCCTCGCCACAGGCCGGGCAGCCCACCATGTACGATGCCTGCGCCAGATGTTTATCGTAAAAGTATTTCAACAACATGGTCATCCTGCCTGTTCTTCACTTGCCAGCGCCTTCCGTGCGCTTTCCGATTGACCGGCAGCCGGATGCTTGAGCATCGAGCGCGACCAACCGTTGCCTGTCCGTCTATTCATGATAAAATGGCTTCATCATATTCGACCATTAGCGTTCTCCTGAACCCATCTGGAGGTGAAGCCACCGAAGAAATCATCTGTGTACCATTATCGCCACCGCATCCGCGCCCCGCCACTCCTGTTGCCCTAAGTCCAATCAATGCCATTCGTTTTCATTCATCCACCTGATTGTACTATCCCCTCCCTGGGCGAAGCCGACTTGAAGGGATACCGAATGGGCTTAAGGAGATGTATCGATGCGAATCCTGCCAACAGATTGTGCCACCGCGCACAAAAGCACACCGCGTCCCGCTTGTCACCCGGCCGCGTCGCTATCCAGCTCGCCCCAGAGCGAACTGGAGCTACATTGCCGATAAGTTCCGGCACGAATATCGGGATGATCCCGGCGGTATCGGCTGCGAAACCGTCCGCGAAATCATCGTCTGCGCCGAATGTGCGGCCCGATTAGCACCATCTGACCGATAGGATAACGGGTTCGGGGTGGCTGGGAAGCCGCCCCTGACCCTCGTCAAGTGACGATGGCTGTCGTTAAAATAGACCGATGCGAATTCTACTCATCTCTCGCTGCCCGCCTTATCCGTTATATCTGGGTGACCGGCTGATCGTCTATCATCTGGCGGAAGAACTGGAAGCGCGTAAACACCAACTGGACTTGCTGGCCTTCACCCAGCGAGCGGAAGATGAGCGTGAACAGCACCACTACGACCACCGCTTCCAGTCGGTGCGTCTGATCCCCGAGCCGAGCCGTCCGCAACAATCGTATCTCCAGCGCCTGCTGCTGACCGAAAGCCGCTGGCCGAGCCGCGCCGAAGAGTCGTGGTCGCCGGAGATGTGGCGCGCCATTCACGATCAACTGGCTCATCAGGACTATGATGCCATTCAGGTGTTCGGCGGGGTGCAGGTCTACGAATTTCACCCGGCGCTCGCGGGACAACCGGCCATCATCACGCCGTATGAGAGCTACAGCCTGTATCTGCGGCGGCAGGTCGAAGCCACGCCGATGCCGCGACAACTGATCCCGCGCCTGCAGATGGCACTGGCCGAGCGGTTCGAGTCCTTCATGTTCACCCCCTATGCCCGAACGGTGGTGGTTTCTGAGCCGGATCGGGATGAACTGCTGCGGCTCAATCCGCGCCTGCCGGTTGACGTGATCCCCAACGGCGTCGATACCTACCTGTTTCGTCCCCGCCCAATCCAGCGCATCCCGGCGCTGCTGTTCGTCGGCAACTACGAATATCCGCCGAATGTGGATGCGGCACTGCGGCTGGCGAAAGAGATTTTCCCGGCGGTACGGCAACGTCTTCCGGCGGCGCGGCTGTGGCTGGTGGGGAACGCGCCACCTCCCGTGCTGCAAGCGCTGGCGAGCGATGTCATCCGCGTCACCGGACGGGTGCCGGATGTGCGGCCGTATCTGGCGCGAGCCGGGGTATTCGTCTCACCGCTGCGGTTGGGCGCGGGCATCAAGAACAAGGTGCTGGAGGCGCTGGCGATGGGCTGTCCGGTGGTGGCGACGCCACTGAGCGTCGATGGCATTGCTGTCCGGGAAGCTGAAGCTGCCCTGATCGCTGACAGCGAGGGGTTGATCGAAGCCGCCGTTCAGGTGTTATCCGATGCCAGTCTGCGTGACCGCCTGTCGCAAAAGGGACGACACCTGATCGAGAGCCGCTATAGCTGGGCGCAGGTCGGGGAACGCTATGAGCAGTTATATCGGGACATCCAGGGGGGTTAACTGCGCTTGGCCTTGTCGATGATGACGCTGGATGGTTTGCCAGCCAGTTCATCACGATGTTCCTTCAGCAGATGTTCCGGCACAAAACGCTGCATCAACTGCATACTCGCCAGCATAATTGTCAGGTCATCAATCTGCCCGATCACCGGCAGGATGTCCGGGATGAAGTCCAGCGGCGACAACACATACAGCAGCGCCAGCGCCGGGATGAGCTTGGTCCAGATCGGCACTCGCGGGTCGCGCACCAATCGCCAGGTCAACCGCACTTGATCGATCAGTTTGGTCAGGATATTCATAGCGCTTTCTTAAATCCAGTATGCGAATTCCATCATGATTACGCAGTTTACCCACCCCCGGTTGCGCCGGCGAATCGTGCTACAATCGAGCGTAGCGCTTTCTCACATCAATGAGGTGAACCGATGTTTGCATCCTGGGAGCGGAGTTGGCATCTGGTCAAGGCCAGTTGGTCGGTGCTGCAATCGGACAAGGAACTGGTCGTTTTCCCAATCATCTCGTTCATTGGCAGCATCATCGTCATGATCACCTTCGCCGTACCGATGCTGGCGGCAGGAATCTTCGACTCGATCTCCCGCGATGGGGCGGAAGGGGTTGGCATTGCTGGACTGGTTATCGGGTTCCTCTTCTACCTGGTGATGTACACAGTCGTCATCTTCTCCAACACAGCGCTGGTCGGCGCGGCCATGATCCGGCTCGACGGTGGTGATCCGACAGTGCGCGACGGTATCCGCATCGCCAGCGAACGTTTTGGCAGCATCCTCGGCTATGCCCTGATCTCGGCCACTATCGGCATGATCCTGCGCTGGATTGCCGAACGCGGTTTCATCGGTCAAATCGTCTCATCGATCCTCGGCTTTGCCTGGAATGTGGTGACGTTCCTGGCCGTGCCGGTCATGGTGGTCGAGAAAATCTCGCCGATGGAGGCGGTGAAGCGCAGCGGCAATCTGCTCAAACGCACCTGGGGCGAGCAGTTGGTGGCGAATGCTGGCATCGGGCTGGTGTTCGGGCTGGCGATTTTCCTGGCGATCATCCTCGGCGGTGTCATCACTGCCGGCGCTTTCGGCCTGTCCAGCGGGCTGGGCATCGTGGCGCTGCTGCTGATGATCGCGGTCATCGTTGGCCTGTCTCTCCTTTCCTCTACACTGACCGGCATCTATCAGGCGGCGCTGTACCGGTATGCGGCGAATGGCGAAACCGGCGGTTACTTCACTGCCGATCTGATTCAGGATGCTTTCCGTGAGAAGCCCAAGCGCGGGCTGATTTGAAGATGGGCAGAGGAATGGCGCATGACTGTGACTGGATCGGTGTTTTTGTGAGGGCAAGGCAAGCAATTCGATGAGCGATGAACTGGAACCGATCTCGGCGGAACAGGCACGTGCCATCCTGGAAGCCGCCATTCGCCAGCGACTGGGTGATCAGTGGGACGATGAAGAAGAGGGATGGACGCTGGTCACCGGTCACGACTATATGGCGCGGTTGGTGCGCGGCTCGGTCACGCTAGATTTCTATGTCGATCTGCTGGGGCAGGTGCGCGTTGAAACCTCTACCCGCAACATCAACCGTGAAAATGGCACCCTGCTGCTGGTCATATTGATGGGGCTGTCGATTGTGATTGCGCTGCTGATTGTGCGCATCGTGAGCATCGGCTAGAGGATATTTGATGACTTCGTTTTCAGGACAGCGCCCTCCTCGGCAAGTGAATCCCCGGCTCACTTCGATTCTGAGTCCAGCCTCACTCCAATGCCGGGCTTCAGCGGTATACTGAATGGATGATCCACCATTACCCACGCTACATGCAGATTGGATGCTGAATGGAGACGCAAACTGCAACAGGAGTCACCGTTCGATTAGCCACCGAGTCCGATATACCGGCGCTGGTGGAATTCATCAAGCCCTTTGTTGACGACCACAAACTTCTCCCCCGCACCTATGACGAACTCTACGAATTGCTGCCCAGCTTTTATGTCGCCGATCAGAGTGGCGATATTGTGGGCTGTGCGGCGTTGGAAATCTATTCCTGGAAGCTGGCTGAAGTGCGCAGCCTGGCGGTTTCGCCACGGGTGCAGGGGCAGGGAGTTGGGCGCAAGCTGGTGGAAGCCTGTGTCGAGCGGGCGCGGACGGAGAATGTGCTGGAAGTGATGGCGATCACCTCATCAGATGGCTTCTTCATGACCTGTGGCTTCAACTATACCCTGCCGGGCGAAAAGCGTGCCCTGTTCATGCAATTGCGCGAGCTGTGAAACTTACAGACTCCTAGAGCATCTATCACTCCTCATTAATGCCAATCCATAAGAGTGAGGATGGGTTGCGACTCCATGAGTTGCCTCAATTGATTTGTTGTTCATAAACCTGCGTGCCTGGGTCGGTCGTCGCGCAGAAGGATAGGTCATGACAATTATCGTAACGCTTCTGCTGGGTCTGGTGGCGATGGCAGTCTTCTTCACCCTGATCTGGGGAATCAGTGTGCGGCTGAAAAATGCCGGAATCATTGATGCATTCTGGGGGCCAGGCTTCGTCCTGATCGCCTGGGTCTATTTCCTGCTGACGCCAGAGGGCTTCACCGAACGCAAGCTGCTGATCTGCATCCTCGTCACTATCTGGGGATTGCGCCTGGGGCTGCATATCGGGATGCGCAATCTGGGCAAGCCGGAAGATTATCGCTATCAGAACTGGCGCAAACAATTCGGCGATGTGTGGTGGTGGCAAAGCCTGTATCGCGTCTTTGCGCTACAGGGCACCCTGCTGTGGCTGATCGCCATGCCCTTGTTTCTGGCCCAATATTCCCCCGGCCCAGCACAGTTGACACTGCTGGACTGGATCGGTGCCGGCGTGTGGCTGATTGGCTTTCTCTTCGAGGCAGTGGGGGACTGGCAGTTGACGCGCTTCAAAGCCAACCCGGCCAACAAAGGCAAGGTCTTGAACACAGGGCTGTGGCGCTATACCCGCCATCCCAATTACTTTGGCGATGCGGTGGTGTGGTGGGGGCATTTCCTGGTCGCGCTGGCGACGCCATCCGGCTTCCTGACGATCTTCTCGCCGGTGATGATGACCTTCCTGCTGCGGCGTGTTTCCGGGGTGACGCTGCTGGAACACAATCTCAAATCGACCAAGCCCGGTTATGCCGAGTACATCCGTTCGACCAACGCCTTCATCCCCTGGTTCCCGCGGTCGCAGTCATCAGAACAGCCGGCCCGCGATCAATAATCTCTCCGTCAGCCCGCTGCTGGCGGGTAACAGAAACAATCGGTGGTGTGGTCGTTCACCATACCGACCGCCTGCATGAAGGCATAGCAGATGGTTGGGCCAACAAATTTGAAGCCGCGGCGCAGCAGGTCGCGGCTCAACGCCCGTGACAGCTGGGTTTCTGCTGGAACCTCCGATAGCTTCGTCCAGCGATTGAGGAGCGGCGCGCCATCGACAAAGCGCCAGAGATAGGCATCAAAGCTGCCGAATTCGTCGCGGACTTTCAGGTACGCTCTGGCATTGGTGATGACCGCATTGATTTTCAGCCGGTTGCGGACGATGCCGGGGTTCGCCAGCAGCGTTGCAATCTGCTCCTCGTCGTAGCCCACAATGGTCTCAGCGTCGAAGTGATCGAAAGCGACGCGATAAGCCTCGCGCTTGCGCAGGATGGTGATCCAGCTCAGTCCGGCCTGTGCCCCTTCCAGGTTGAGCATTTCGAACAGATGCCGGTCATCATGGACGGGTTTGCCCCATTCGTTGTCATGATAGGCCACATACAGCGGCTCGTCGAGCGCCACCCAGCCACAGCGGGTCAGCGATTGTGATGTATCGGTCATCTGTCTGTTTCCTTCGGATACCTGAAGGCTGATGGCCTATCATACTCAAAATTCAGGCCATCGCGCAAAGTCGCCGCTTGAAATTGCGGTGACGACTCCGTCATAATCAAACAATCCGGCGGTCTGTATGGAACCGCCTACGCCACCCATTTACCCAACTCGACAGGAGAAGCAAGCTCATGGCTGTACCGGATTATCGCGATGACCCCTGGACGCGCGTGCGGACTGTTCATGATTTTCCGGCGGATGAGGTGATTTCCGCGGCACAGAAAGAGATCCGGCGTGGACAGACTGAGAATGCTGCGCTGCTGGCCTATGAAATGCTGACGACCAGCGTCGAGATGGAGGAGTATCTCTGGGGGCGGCTGCAAGTGATCGCGGTGGAAGACATCGGTTTCGGCAGCATCAACGTGCCGGTGCTGATCGAAACCCTGTATCAGATGCACTTTCGCATTCCGCGTCCGCGGGGTGATCGCTACCTATTCGCTATTCATGCGGTGCGCGTCTTGTGCCAGTGCCAGAAAGAGCGGGGCAGCGATGATCTGCTCAACTGGATCACCCGGTCGGTTGAACAGGGGACACGCCCACACATTCCGGATTATGCGGTTGATATGCATACACGGCGCGGGCAGGAGATGGGGCGCGGTATCCAGCACTTCCTGACCGAAGCCTCACAGGTCAGCCCTGAACTGCCGGATCGTGACCTGACATATAAGCAGCGGTTGCTCGAACTGGTGCAAGGCTGAGCAAGTGACGGCACAGGGGATGCAGGAAAATCAAGTATGCCCACTCCTTATTATCTGATTCGCAACGTTCGTCAGATTCGTCAGATTCGCATCAGTCCTTTTTTCGATTCGTGAATCAGTCGTCAGTTGATAGTCGTCAGAACAGTCCGAGAGAACATGAACCACAAAAGTCGTCAAAGTCGTCAAAGCCAAAAGTGAATTTAGTGACGATTGGCCTTCGGTCAGTGACGAGTAATCAGTCTATCCGTCTACCGACTGCCCTGTGGCGGCGGCAGTTATGGCAGTCGATGGTGTGGCAGCGCTGCCGGTGGGCCGCGAGGGCGGTTCGCGAACCGCCCTTACAAGAAGAATACGCCCAATCCACCTGTCAGGGGTGAACTTTTGGTAAACTTTTTGGTACGAGTTAACGCGAGTCAGCGCTAACCCATTTGCGGGAGCGCGAGGGTTAAGGTTGTCAGCGCGAGGTGAGAAAACGGTTGGGGAAATTGGGGGTTGAGGGAGCACTATACACACAATTTCGAACTACCGCCTTAACTCAGATGATGGAACTCATCACACCTGTTCATTACTTCAGCAGGCGTTCTTTACTACTTGAACTCAAAATCCACGAATCGTATAGCAGTAAATGTCATTATCCAGATGCGTTATCCAGTAGTTATCGAGCCAGAACCGAGGGATAGGCTGTTGTGGTAGAAGGTATAGGAATCCCTCAGCTCCTAGAAGACCATCAATATTGCTGCCCACACTAACGTATAGTAGTGAAGGAATCAGGGTTTGCTCATCTATATAAACTTCACCATAAAATAGCCGGTTGTCGGATGTGCGAAATTCTATGCCTCGATTAAGCAAACTGGAACTTTTCAAAAACTTGTTTGACCAGCTATCTGCATTTTCCACTATATACTGAAAAACAAGATTGCGTTCTGAGCAAAATCTATTACTAATCGCTAACAGTCTGAATGAGAAGTTGAGCAAGATGCCACCAA
Source organism: Anaerolineae bacterium (assembly GCA_022843385.1). Lineage (GTDB taxonomy): Bacteria > Chloroflexota > Anaerolineae > Aggregatilineales > Phototrophicaceae > CFX2. The sequence goes on from JALHNT010000042.1 coordinate 63,074, forward strand.
TACATGACAAAAGAATGATAACTATGGCAGCAGATATCCTCGATAACCATTTCACAGTCTTAACCCTTCTCAGTCCAGAATCTCCCTTGAGAACCTCGACACGGTGAGTTATGCAGTCACATGATATCTATACACAATCAACAACCTGCATACTCATCTCACACGTAAAATGATGGCTCATGGGTAGAAAGAGTGCAAACGGACCAGGGATGAGATGAAAGCAACGGAGACGCGCTTGAGATTGACGCGAAACTCATGGATCGCGACATAGCCACTGAGAAAATGCTTGC
>JALHNT010000043.1 GCA_022843385.1 Anaerolineae bacterium
ACACGCCTGGGCGAACCTAAAGAAGAAAATCAAAAAAGCCAGCAAAACCTGCCCCGACATCATTCACAATATCAATCAGCAAATCAACAATATGCGTAATTCTAAATCCGTTTAACTAGAGTCGCCTTTGCACGGAATCTCTATAATGCCCCGGATCGGCTGCCAGCAGGCACGTTCGATGCCGTAATGACTTTCGTTCAGTCGCTCACCGAAGCCGTCAAACGTTCCAGTGATTCGATGCTGCTGGTGTCTATCCCAGAGAGCGACATCGAAATCGGCGGTGAAGGCGGTAAAGCCTCGCTGGATATCCTCGCCAAAACCATCGGGCGTATCGAGTCAGTGTGGAAGCCGGTCACAGCAACCGGGAGCTTCGAGATTGTGCGCCGCCGTCTGTTTTCATCGGAGATGGACTATGCCGCCCGCGATGCGGTGCTGTCCGCTTTCCGTGAGATGTATTCCGGCAATAGCAGTGAATTCCCGTCCGGTGTCGCTGAGGGCGATTATCAGCGCCGCATGAAGGAAGCCTATCCTATCCATCCCGAACTATTTGCGCGGTTGTACGAGGACTGGTCAACACTGGATCGTTTCCAGCGCACACGTGGCGTGCTGCGTTTCATGGCAACGGTGATTCATCGGCTGTGGCAAGATAACGACCAATCGCTCATGATTATGCCGAGTTCAATCCCGTTGTGGGCAGCCACCGTCCGTAATGAGATGCTGCGTTATTTGCCGGAGAACTGGCCCGCTATCGTCGATGCGGATATTGATGGTGAGGACTCGAAGCCTTATCAACTGGACAAGAGTATTCCGACGCTGGGACAGTATACCGCCAGCCGCCGGGTCGCCCGCTCCATTTTTGTGGGCAGCGCCCCATCCGTTGCTGGTCAAGCCGTGCGTGGCGTAGAAGAAGTTCGTATCCGGTTGGCAACCGTCCAGCCCGGTGAGCAGTTGGCAGCGTTTAATGATGCTCTCCGCCGCATGAGCAATCAGTTGACCTACCTTTACACTGATGGCAGCCGCTAATGGTATGACACGCGCCCCACTGTGAATCGCATGGCACAGGATCGGGCGCAGAATATCAATCCTGATTGGGTCTATCAGGAAGCGATTGATCGTCTTCGTGCCGTCAAATACCGCCGCGAGGATTTTGCCGCCACCCACATCGCGCCTCAAAGTTCTGGGGATGTGGCTGACGAATGGCACACGAGGGTAGTCGTCCTTGCCCCAGAATATAGTCACAAGAAAGGCAATGGTGGCTCGGAAGCGCAGCGTGCCGCGCAGGAAATCCTTGAAAATCGCGGGAGTTCGCCTCGTCTCTATCGTAACATGCTGGTATTCATTGCCCCCGATGCCAACGACGCTGAGGCATGGGAGAAAGCGCTGCGCGAATATCTGGCGTGGAAATCCATTCATGATGAAGCTGAACCGCTCAACCTGGATGCTCAACAGCGTAAGCAGGTCGATGCCAATTGTAAGCGTACTGAAGAAACGTTACTTGTCCGCTTGCAAGAAACCTATAGCTGGCTGATTGTCCCGGTACATCCTGACCCTACTGGGCCGATTGAATATCAGGCACATCGCATCGCTGGACAGGACAGCTTTTATGATCGTGCTGCCCGCAAACTGCGCCAGAGCGAAATGCTCATTCCGCGCTGGTCGCTGGATAACTTACGTATGGAGCTTGACCGTTATTTGTGGCGTGACCAACCACATCTGGGACTTAAGCAGCTCTGGGAGTATCTCGCTCGCTACTGTTATCTGCCCCGCCTTTACAACGAGGATGTGCTGCTGGAAGCTGTAGGGGATGGTGTTGCCCGTGCCGACGCGCCGTTCGGTTATGCGACGATGGTGGGTTTAGATGGGGTCTATAAAGGACTCGCTTTCGGTCAACCAACAGCGAACCTGTATTTTGATGACAATTCGATACTGGTGCGTCCTGAGATCGCTCAAGAGCAGATTGATAACCAAAGGCAGCAAACCATACAACCGCCCTCTATTCCGTCTTCTGAACGTTTTGGAACACCTACAGTTACACTCACTACACCACCCAGACCCAGGCTGACGACTCGCTATCATGGGACGGTTTCGCTCGACCCGCAGCGCGTCAACAAAGAGATGGCAACGATTGTGGAGGAGATTATCCAGCGCCTCACCAGCCTTACAGGTACGGATGTGGAAATTACCCTCGAAATCAGCGCCGTACGTCCGTCAGGATTCGATGATTCGACGGTTCGCACGATCAACGAAAACAGCCGCACCCTGAAGTTCAAGAGCCATGGGTTTGAGGGCGAGTAACGGAGTATTAGCCTGAAGGAGTGCATAGTTAGTAAGTGGCTAAAGGGCTGGAAGTTTTGACGGCTCAAACTGGAATGTTACAGCCTTTGCCTGACCCCGATTTGCGATAATGAGAGAAAAATTCGCCTATCGGGAGACAACACATGTCAAAAAAATCAGTGCGGCGCAGCCTCAGCATGACGCAGGAGATGCGGGATCGTCTGGCGCTGCTGGTGAGTAAACAACCCCGCGATACCACTGAAGCCGACCTCATCCGCGAAGCTATCCGTCTGTATCTAGATAATCAGGATGACCTCATCGGCAGCCGCAAGCACTTCCAGAAGTTGCAGCAAGATCGGCTGGATCGGCTGGAATCCGCTTTCGCCTTTCACCTGAATGTACTGGTTTACCTGTTGGCAGCGTTGGAACCGCAAGGCAGCCCGGAACGGATCGCCGATGCCATCATCGCTGCCCGCCGTGACGGTGAAACCCTGCTGGCACAGATGAACGCTGTTCGTCAGATGAAGGCTGCTAAACATTGAGCAAAGCCATCATCGTCGTGGATTTCGCCTACAAAGGCACCCAGCGCAAAGGGCATGGCACGGGTCGTAAGGGGCTGAGTTCCACGCTCAAATATTTGCAGTATAGGGACAAGGTGCAGAACCAGCTTGCCGCGAACCAGGATTATGAGCGCTGGCAGGATCGCGGCATGGGCATCCACTGGCGCGACATCCTGCAGAACAGCAACGACCTTCAGAGCAAACATGTCCTAGCATGGACATGGGTGATTTCGCCTGCGCCTGATCTGATGGCGCTCATCCCGGAGGAAGAACGACGCGATCTTGTCTGCGACCTGACCGAGCGCATCGTCGAGGATTACTATCTGGAGCGCGGTTTCGAGGTGCCGGAGTACAGCTATACTCTGCATGACCGCGAGGCAAAGATGGAAGATGAAGGCGAAACGATGCAGCAGCTTCATACCCATGTCGTCTTACCGGGAACCGCACCGTTGGATGGAGTAGACCGGGCAGCGGTGTACAACAACAAAGAGCGCGGGCATGATGTACTGTTCCGCGAAATTGCCAGCCGCCACTTCAGCGCGGCACTGGATCGGATTGTCGGTCCAGACTGGCAGTTGGTGCGTGAAGAACGGGAAATCGAACCGGAGCAACCAGAACCGAATGACCTGGATGCCTGGTTTCCGCGAAGCTGAAGATGAGGGTGTGTTTACTGGCTTTGCCAACGGTAGATATTCGCGCGGTCTGGTAACAATCACGCCGATTCATGTAGTTCCCCGGAGTGATTCAGCCGCTCCTTTAACTGCTTACTTAGCCGCAGGGTCACGCGCTGGATATAGCGGGGTGCTTGGCCGCTGACGAGCATTCCGCCATGTTCGCCTCGGTCAATCGTCTGGACTTCCAACACAAAGAGATGCTCCAGTTCAATCCGTCCGCCGCTCACCAGTGCTTCGGTCCAGACCTCAATCAGCGCTTCCAGCATCACCTGCACCTCACGGTTTTTCAGCTGGGTGCGCCGCCCGATTTCGCGGATCATCTTGTTCTTGGTCAGGGTCATGGAGTCACCTCTTTCACAGTACGCTTGCGCTTTTCATGCCGGTTACGCATTTCACTCGTGCTGATGGTCTGAACGCTGCCATTGGTTTGCTTCCGAGTCTCAGCGGCGACTCTCGCCATCAATGGGGCTATTTCCAGGGTGGACGGTGTCGTTGCGGCGGACTCATATGTATTCGAGTTGGGAACAGCGGGTATGGGCGTTTCGACAGGCTGCAAATTGAGCGAAATACCCCGTTCCAGTAGCAGCGGCTGGACATCCTTTGCCGCAATGAGCCGCTGCTTCCAGTCGATCCGCTCGTAGAAGCGGGTCAGACGCGTATTCAGGACAACCTGCGTCGCAAAGCCTGCTTCGACGTAGCGGGCGAAGATGGTGCAGTTGCCGACCTGCGGCGTGATGACCTCATCAACGGTCAGCAGCGGACGCTGGCGCAGATGGCTGTTGGGATCATCGGCATTGGCATCGGTAGTCGCCGTACCACTGGCCTTGCTGTAGAACTCAGCGGTGTCGGCATCACAACCACCGTAGATGACCTGTGTTGCCAGACCGGTGAGCAACGCCTGTGTGCCTTCATTGCCATAGATCATGTGGAACTGCCCCTTCGTCTGGGCACCGATGAGGATGTGTTGGACGGGGATGTCGAGTCGATACTAAGCTGACAGCTATTTGTCAGGGCGTTTCAAGATCAATTCAACCTCCAATGACGCCATTGTCATCAGGCATAGCAGAGGAACTACCAAGCCCGGCTTCACGCGCGCGTATTGCGGCCTGCGCTCGGTCAGCAACCTGAAGCTTGCTGAAGATATTGGATACATGGTTGCGGACCGTCTTCATGCTGATCACCAGTTTTTCGGCGATTTCGCCATTCGTCTGCCCATCGGCAATGAAGGACAAGATTTCTCGTTCACGCTCGGTCAGTTCGGGGAATAGCTCAGGGCGCGATGCAGGCTCTAAACTGGCAAAGAACTGCATCAGCCGGGCGGCGATTTCCGGGCTGAACAATGACTCGCCATTCGCGACCGCGCGCACCGCCCGCAGTAGCACGCCTTGATCCGCACCCTTCAGCACATAGCCACGCGCCCCTACGCGCATCACCGCGAAAACAGTGTCGTCATCCTGGAACATGGTCAGCACCACGATTCCGATATGGGGGCTGGTTCGGAGAATCTGGCGCGTCGCCTCGATCCCGTTGAGGTCGGGCATTTGAATATCCATCAGGATCACATCGGGCTGGAGATCGGCAGCCAGCCTCAAGGCTTCCTTGCCGCTGGCTGCCTCGCCCACCACCTCAATGTCCGGAATGGATACCAGCAGCGCCCGCAGTCCGTCTCGAAACAGGGTGTGATCGTCAGCAATGAGGACGCGAATCTTGTCCATCGCTACATTCCAGCCACTGAAGCGTAGGCGAGAGCCAATGGCAGATGTGCCGTAATGCCTGTGCCACCCTGGGGCAGTGTTTCAGCAGTACATTGTCCACCTAACTCCTCGGCGCGTTCGCGCATCGAGATCAACCCGACACCCGCCCGAACTGCACCGGGAAGTCCGCGCCCATCATCCAGAATTTCCAGACACAGGTCATCAGGCAGGGACAAACGGACATAGCAGTGATGCGCCCCGGCATGGCGGCTCACATTATTCATCGCTTCAAGGGCAATTCGGTAAGCAGCGACTTCGACGGCAGCAGGCAAGGGCGGCGGATTTTCTGGAGCTTCCAGCGTGATTTGCAGCCCCTGTAACTGGTTGTGTGAGGTGATGTGTGCCTTCAACGCGCCGACCAGTCCAAGTTCATCGAGGGCTGGAGGACGCAGATCGTAAGCGATGCGCCGAATGTCTGCCAGCGCCTCCTGCATCTGTGCCTTTAATTCTGCTGCCATCCGCTGAACCGCACCCGTATCACTATCCGCCAGATTGTGGATCGCATCTAGCTTGAACGACATGGCGGCGAGAACGGGGCCAAGCCCATCATGCAGGTCACGGCGAAGCCGCCGCCGCTCTTCTTCACGGGTGGTCACCAGTCGCTCACGGGAATGCTGCAAGTCCTGTGTCAGCCGGACGTTGTAGGCGGCAACACCTGTCTGCCGAGCGATGGTTTCCAACAGCCGCCTGTCCGCGTTGGAGAACGATTCACCTGGCGAACGGGGCGCGAGAATCAACTGCCCGATGACTTCCATCTGACAAACCAGCGGCAGATTTTCCACCTCGCCGGTGTTTTTCGGCGCAACCGCGTTAGGGCGAAGGTATTCTGCAGCAATACTGACCCTCTCACCATCCTTCAACGTAATCGCTGCATAAGGCAGTTTGAGAGCTTCAGCCACCGTCTCCACGATGGTCGGCAGCACCGACTGCGAAGCGACAACGACTTCGAGCCGTTCGGAAAGCCGACCCAATACGGCATACGGATCGTCACGCTCGCCATACATCAGGCGATTGACGCCGCGTTGCAGACGCTCACGCAGCGGTTGAAATGAGATAGCAATGATGCCGGTTCCCACGAGAGAGATGGGCAGACTGCCACCTGCCTGGAGGAGGCTCCCTAATGTGCCGACGATGATGACGTACAATGCCACGATGAGGGCAGTCAGCAAGCCATAGACCAGCGTTCGATTGACGAGGATATGAATATCCCACAACCGGTAGCGCAGGATAGACACCCCGGTAGCGACAACGATGGTGACGAGCGTAATATCGGTGGCAATGATGCTCAGTTCCTGGTTCAGCGGGTTGTTGGGCGAGAGGAGCCAAGGAATACCGCCCAGAATATTGCCCACAATGACAATGACTCCCGCGACTGCCAACCCCTTCAATTGCGCCCGTTCTATTCCAGCAGCGTGTCGAAAGCGGACGACGATGGACGCAATTGAGCCGAAAATGCCCACAAGAAGAAAGGGTGCCGCGAGGGTCATCAGCGCGTTCATCACCGCTTCGCTGCCTCGGATTCCATAAGGATTGGATGCTGGAATCCCCAGCGCTTCAAGCGACCCTGGGTAGAAAGCCATGCTAAACGTGTAAGCAGCAATGCCTAGCCCCGCTGCCCAGGCGACAAGTCGCCAGCGCGCCGACAGGACTTTTCCCTCGGGGAACAGGAGCATGGTCAGCGTGATGGGGAGCAGCGTGTTCGGAATCCATATCCAGATACTCAACCAGCGCGCCAATGCCGTGCCCGGCATCGGCATGACAAGCTCACTATACAAAGCGTACCCCGCCGACAGCATATTCAACGCACTTAGAAACCCAATAGTACAGAATATCCAGCCGATCGGGTTGCGCGGGTGACGCGAGGCGACCAGCGCGCCGACCACGCCGTAGGTGATGGTCAGCAAAGGGGTAAAAAATTGGTGGCTAAAGGTCACGCCTCGCCCACTGACGATCAGCGCCATGATGCTAATCACCAGCCCGGACAGGACCACCACGACGGCGATCACCGCAATTGACCAGGACAGACGACGGGCAGTTTTCTCGCTCATAAGGACTTTCATTCTGAAATCTTTTCGCGTAGATGCATAGACACAATCCTATCATGTACAGCTACTCTGCTGCGCAGAGGTGGCGCTTACCTTTGGATCAGCAGCGCGATGCCAATAAGGAGCGGCGCGAGATGGTGCAGCACAGGATAGTAAATGTCGCCTGGGCGAACGACGATCATAACCAGCAGCCACCCTAGATTCCAAATGATTGTCGCCCAGCCTGCCCACGCTGGGACCAGTCCGGTTTGCAGTAGAGACGCTCCAAAAGCCGCCTGAGCCAGAAACGCCAGAACGACATACAGCGCAATCTGCGGATAGATCCAATCCCGCTTACCGAGGTACGCGGTTTCGGCGGCGACGACAACCACTGCACCAAACAGATAAGCCACCATGCCCAACCATGACAGCACAGATTCTCCCTCAGCGCGCAGCATGTCCTCTAGCAGTGCCAGACCGAGAACCGTCGCCAGAACCGCTGCGATGACCAAGCCCCGTTCCCAGATCAAGTGAGAAGAGGACTCATCGATCTGCCATTTCAAGAACGCTCTGCCCGTGAAGAGAACGCCACCCAATGTGAACACGACAAAGCACAGGACAAGCAGATTGGCGGCAACGGTGCGCGTCGATAATCCCTGAGCGGCCGTCGCGCTCAGCAGTGCCAAACCTGCCCCTATGGCGATGAGGGTAGTGATGGTGAGAATTCCTGTGCGCGAGGTGATCCAAATCCTCATGAGGTTGCTCCTCGATAGCCGAGAAGGCGTCCGAAAGGTGCAAGCGTCATCAGCAACCGCTGCACAAGTCGTGGCGGTTTCGTCACCCGGATAACCTGATCGTACTCGCGTAGCAATACAGCCAGATGCAATAGATTGGCCGGTATTCCCTTCTCCGTGAGCTTTCCCACCCTAGCAAGCGCGAAGTAGGTATCGAAAAAGTCTTCGATGTTAAGTGCCGGGCGGAACTCCTGAATGGCGTGCGCCTCTTCATCGCCGTCATTCCAGAAGTAATGCGGCACATTGCGCGGGATGTCGAGGCTTTCACCTGCTCGGACCACCCGTTCAGTGCCTGCAACCCGAAATCGAAGCGTGCCGGAGATGACCTCGCAGCGACTTTCTTGGAACGGATGGACATGCTCTGGTTCGGCGGGCTGCCCTTGTGGATGAAAGCTCTCCATGCGGAGGTAAGTACCTCCAGTATCGGTGGTAGTTTGGAGAAAAATAGTCCGCTGCCCGGTACGTGGGTTCAGGATTTCACTGCCAGATGTCACCATATACTTTGTTCTCCTGTGGTGAACTATCTTTGCGGGGCATTTGACGGAGAGGAAGAAGCCAGCGCTTGACCTGCTGCATCTGAACTGTTCCCTTCGCGGACTAATTGCCACGTGCGTATTGCAAGGAACACGGCAGCACCGAAGAGCAGCACAGCCAGCACCGGATGCAGCGCGGCGATGATTGGGGCGGATCCCCGCAGGAAGATGACGACATCCGCCAGCAGAACGTAGACAACAAAGGCGATCCATGTGAAGAGCTTCATGGGGCGCGGCAAACGACCGACGTACGCCAGCAAAACCATGAGCAGCGGCGCGATTGCCAATCCATGCCCCAGTCCGATGTGGCTTTGCAGGCTTGGGCGTCCGCCTATAAAGGTCAACCCAATCAGAAAGACCTGCGTCAAGATCCCAGCCACAAACAACCATACGACGGCGGCATAAGCATAGCGGCATGTGCGTACTCTCGACTCCATCTTGTCCTCCGAAATGTCAAAGCATAATCATTGCCGTCCAGATGCTCCCCAGGTTGACGGGAAGCTGTCGCCAGTGATCGCCATAATCGGCTGTGTACCAGACATCGCCGCTGCTTAATCCGGCATACAGGTGTCCTGGTGCAGCAGAATCGGTGATGAGCGCATAGGGCATAGAGTTCAACGGCTGTGGCAGACCGCCGTTCAGCTTTTCCCACAGGTTGCCACCCATCGAGCGGTAGATGTACGCCTGAGCATTGTCCACACTGTGTGCCTTCATGGGACCTGGCGACACGGAGGCATACATGATATCTGGGCGTGCGGGGTCTGCGGCGGCGGCCCAACCATAATGGCGATCAAGCCCCAGCCTGACCTGCGCCCAGGTGTTTCCGGCATCGCGGCTGAAGGCAACCCCAGCACCCGTTCCGCCGCCTTCATAGACCCAATCGCCGTTTGTGGCGTGGAACCTGATCGAATGGCAGTCGCGCAAAGCGCCCTTGCGGTGATCCTGCCAGGTCATGCCGCCGTCCGTGCTGCGAACGACCGCGCCCAATTCGACCCCAACCACCATCACATCAGGGTTGGTGGGCGAGAGCGCAATGCCCTGGACATAGGCGGTAAAAGGCTTTTCCGCAGGCGAGAACCAGAAGAAGCGCCTCGTCTTCTTGAAGGACAAGGACTCCATCCAGCTTTGTCCGCCATCACGCGAAATGAAAACGCGGGCGGGTCTGGTGCCAACGACCATCAGACCCGGTTCAGCAGGGCTTATCGCAATCGCTTTGATAACATGACCCTCCATCCCCAATGGATGCCATGTTTTTCCCTTGTCAACGGATCGGAGGACGCCGCCACCCTGTGTCCCGGCATAGACGACGTTGCGGTTGAGGGGATCAACCGCCAGGCAGCACACGCTCGCGCCTTCGAGCAGGAACTCGACTGACCATTGGTCGCCGTGGCATTCTGCCCGTGCCAGCCGACTGCCATTGGTTGAGAGAAAAGTCCTGTTCATATCCACTGCCTCTTGAAAATCGGATAGAACCTACAGGGTGAGCAGATAAGTGATCAGGTCTTCAATGTCTTGTTCCGCAAGGTGTGTGCCGTAGTCGGGATACATCATGTCCCGATAGCCGGATACAACGTAACGGTGCGGCTCGAGGATACTCTGGCGCAGGTATTCCGCTGCGGTCATCCCAACCACTCGCGGCGCGGCGCGTTCAGCGACCCTGGCGAGATTTGGCCCTATGCTAAAACCGACCTGTCCGTTGACCACCTGATGGCAGGTCGAACACGGTGGAGCATCCGCCTGCCCCTGACTGAAGATTTGTGCGCCATGACCTGCATTCCCTGATGTAGCACAACCGGCAAGCAAAAGAACGATGATCAGGACGATGATGAAGTTCGACATAGGCATTGTTCTTCATAAGGTGGACACATTTGCTCTGGCGTTTGCCTCCACATCAACTGAAAGCCCCGTGGCGCTGGACTACATTGCCAACCGGAGGACGCCGCCGGTCATGCCGGGCGCGAGCGCGAGCGTGCCGAAGGTGACATACAGTGCGCCGTCTGCGCCTTTAGCGATGCCGAACGGCGCAGGCAGTCCCTCGGCGATAGGGGTTACACCGTCAGCAGACACTGTGACCACGCTGCCAGGACCGGGGCCATGATCCGTGAAAATGGTCAGTTGGACGGCGTAGAGGGTATCCCCATCCAGCAGAATGTCTGTGACCGTGTTTAAGCCGCCGAATGTTGCGATCAATTCGCCATTCGACCAGTGTTCAATCTTGCCGGCGCCGGGAGCCATACCCGCGCCGAGGAAGCCAATATACAGGTCGCCATTCTCCGCCACTTCAATCGAGGTTGGGACGGGGTTATCCGACCAAGCATGCACGAGCTGCAATCCACCTTCTGCCGCCCAGGAGAGAAGATCATTGCCGCCCGCGTCCACGATGTAAAGCGTACCGTCCGCGCCCCAGGCGATGTCGGAAACATTGGTGTCGTAACCGTTGCCATCTGGGTCGTTTACCGCCTCAAAGTTGTTCAGGTTGATGACGTTCTTGACGACCAGCGTATCGGCGTCGTATTCGACTACCGAGTCAGCCCAATACGCACCGGTGTTGCCCGCGCCAGTGCCGCTGAACAGCAACCAGAGCGACTCGCCGTGCGGGATAATGCGGTACACCCCACCCGTTTCTTGCGGAAAAGCGTAACTGGGGAGACCGACAATGCGGTCAGACGCAGTGCCATCCGGCGCAATCGAGATGACACGCCCGCTCAAACCTGCGTTCACGGGCGCTTCCCCATCCGGCCCTGGCAGGGTGAACGCGGCTTCCCCACCCGTGCCCGCAATAGCAACCAGCAAATTGCCATTCGCATCAAATGCCAGACCGCGCGGCGCACCCAGATCGCCGATGACCACTTCGCCCGGCAGCGGGGGCATATCCTCCTGTGCCATCACGGGCATCACAGCAATCAGAACCAACATCAATCCAACGACAAACTTCAGTGACCATCGCGTGAACATATTTCCTCCTATTGATTTCTTATTTGCACCCTAAGGTTGTTTAAGTGCCTGGCATGATTTGATCATCGCCCATGCACCGAAAACCCAATTTCCGACAGGGCGTCGAATGCCTCAATTGCTCCAAACTTCTGCGATCTTGCCATTTTCAAAGCGGTAAATGGTGAGGCTGTGGTCGACGAAGGGCTGACCGCCGGGCTGACCCATGAGTTCTTTGGTCTGCGTGCCGCTGATGGTAAAACGCACGACCACTCTGTCCCCTTCGGCAATCGTGTCGTGCAGAGTCACCTGGAAATCGGGGACTGCATCGTAGAACGCCGTGAAAAAGGCTTTAATGCCATCGATCCTGGTAGCCGAATCACTGCTTGGCACGCTGTGCGACACGATATTCGGGCTGAAAAAAGCAAACGACTCTTCAAGGTCGTGGCGATTTTGTGCCTCGAAATAGCGGTGAAGCATGGCTATATTCTGTTCGGTTGACATGGCGAAGTTCTCCTTGATTGACTTCTCCATTCAGCCTACAGGCGCAGGCGTCCCCCTGTCATCGGCTGGGGTCACGATCGGATCGGGAAGAATGCCCGAATGGTTCGGGAGTATGTCCTGACGGAATTCCAGAATGGATAAACTACGTCTTCTGTAGTTCAGAACTTAATCGTCGGGCGATAGCCCTGGATTAAGGCAGCCTCGAAGGTATTTGCTGGCGCGCAGTCGGACGCGACGATAAGGCGAATGCGCTGATGCTGGACTACATTGCAGCCCAGAAGCATTCGATTGAGTAACAATGTCAACCTCCAGCACCATAAATCGTTCTAATTCGACACGCCCGCCACTCACCAATTCCTCGGCCCACACTTCGATCAGGGCTTCGAGCATCGCCTGCACATCGCCATTCTTCAGCCGGGTGCGGCGTCCGACTTCGCGCACCATCTTGTTCTTCGTGAGCGTCATTGCTTCACCTCCGGGTTAACGGGTGGCGCTGCGCTCCTGCTACGCATCGCATCGAGGCTGGCGAACTGGACTTTGCCACCGGACTGCTGGGCGGCATCTTCGGCGATGCGCGCCATGACTGCCGCAGCCGCCCGATCTAGATTCGGATTGGGTTCGGCTGATGTTGCGGCTTCTGCTGTTTCGTGTGTAGGACTGCTCAGACTCATCGATAGTCCGCGTTCCAGCAACAAAGGCTGCGCGGATTGAGCACCGGTCAAGCGGCGCTGCCAGTCGATCCGCTCGTAGAAGCGGGTCAGACGCGCATTCAGGACCACCTGTGTCGCAAAGCCTGCTTCGACGTAGCGGGCGAAGATGGTGCAGTTGCCGACTTGTGGCGTGATGACCTCATCGACGGTCAGCAGTGGGCGCTGACGCAGATGGCTGTTGGAATCGTCCTGGTTAGCGTCGGTCGTCGCCGTGCCGCTGGCCTTGCTGTAGAACTCGGCGGTGTCGGCATCACAGCCACCATAAATCACCTGCGTTGCCAGACCCGTGAACAACGCCTGGGTGCCTTCATTGCCATAGATCATGTGGAACTGCCCTTTGGTCTGTGCACCGATGAGGATGTGCGAGACGGAGATGTCGTCTCGAAGGGCAGGTTTGGTGGGAAAGGGGCGGACATGCCGCGTACTGTACCTTCCTTTCAAGTCACCAATGTGAGTCGGTTCAACTCCATTGCCTTACGAAAAGTCCCGTTCGATCAGATCGGCGTTAATTCCATAAGCGGCGGCTGCGCCCTGTGCCACTGCGATAGCGACACTACGCATGGGTGACGCTATATCCCCTGCCGCATACACACCTTCGATGCTCGTTCGACCCCGCAGATCAACCTGAACGACATTGTGTTCATCAACTTTGCACCCCAAATCGCGGGCAAAAGTCGTTCTATGGGTCGTCTTGGGTCGAATAAATAACGCATCACAGCGCACGGATGTACCATCGTCAAAGTGAACAGCCTCTATCTGCGCGCCTGTTCTTTCAAGTGCGGTGATCGGTTGCTCAACCACATGAATCCCAAATCGAGTCAGTCTGTCACGCTGCGGTGCTGTCAGTTTCCAATTATCAGCAGCGCAAAGGGTCAGATTGTCTGTCCAGTTGCGAAGCATCATCACCAGATGTATGGCTGCATCATCTGCCCCGTAGACTGAAATGGCTTTGCCTCTGACTTCGTAACCATCGCAGTACGGACAGTGGAATACACTTTTCCCCCATAGCGCCTCGATTTCGTTCAGTTTGGGCAGCTCATCGTGCAGCCCGGTTGCGAGCAAGACAGTCCGTGCCTGAAGTGTGGAAGCATCCGAACTGGTGATCTCAAAGCCCGTATCGTTTTTCTCAATGTGCAAAGCGGTGGCCGTTTTGCGAACGACAGTGGAGTAAGGCTCAAGTTGCACATAGGCAATCTGCATAAGCTCCGAAGGTGGGCTGCCGTCACGGGTCAAAAACCCATGCGATGCGTTTGTAAAGCGGTTGCACGGTTTTTGGTCGTCGATCACGACAACATCCCTCAGCGACCGTCCCAGGATCAAAGATGCGCTCAGTCCGGCGCTGCTGCCGCCCACGATTACCACGTCTAACATGTCAACTCCCCATCATTGATACTTCATATCAGCAAGATAGATTTACTGCACAATTCCTTACCTGTTTGTCTGGAAGCTATGTGAAGGCACATCAGTCTTGGCGATCTTGCCCTACTCCGATGATGACCTTCCCTCTGGCGCGCCCGGTTTCCAGATACCGGATCGCTTCCGCCGTCTCGCTCAACGGATAACATCGGTCGATGACCGGGACGACTTTGCCCGATGCGAGAAGTTCCATGATGAAAGCCAGATCCTCTGGATTGGGTGCCACCGTTCCCGAAGTGCCGATCCGTTGACCGCCAACCTTCGACCTGTGCGGCCCAAGGATCATGTGTTCAAATAACAGCCGCAATGTGGTAAACCCTGCAATGACGCAAACGCCCTGGGGCTTTAGTACGCGCTGGTAGTCAGCAATGGAACGATTGCCGACTGCACAGTAAATCAGGTCATACTGCTGCCCGTCACTGGTGAAATCTTCCTGCGTGTAATCAATCACATGGTCTGCGCCAATCGAGCGCACCATGTCCAGATTCCGCGTGCTGCACACGCCAGTCACTTCAGCACCGAAGGCTTTGGCAATCTGCACGGCAAACGAGCCCACGCCGCCAGATGCCCCATTGATCAGAACCTTTTGCCCGGGCTGAATCAGCCCTTTATCGCGCAGCCCTTGCAGAGCGGTGAGTGCGGATGTGGGCGCGGCAGCGGCAGCTTCAAACGACACATGGGCTGGTTTCAGTACCATGACCTCTTCCCTCACACAGATATACTCGGCGAAAGCGCCCAGACCATGTCCAAAGTTGTTCCCGACAACCTCATCTCCCGGCTTGAACTGCGTTACCTGACTGCCAACCGCCTCCACCCACCCGGCAAAATCAGCGCCGAGCTTCGTGTTTTTCGGTTTGAACAGCCCGTTTTCTAAGCGCGCCAGGAATGGTTCAGCCCTCACAAAATGCCAGTCGAGGGCATTCGTGGCTGCTGTGTGAATCTTCACCAGGACTTCATGTTCCTTCGGCATGGGTTTTTCCACATCAGTGAGCTGAAGTACATCGGGTGATCCGTATTGTGTGTAGACAATGGCTTTCATGGGGTTTTTCCTTTCCTGTTCGGGTTTATGATTGGCTGATGGATATGGCAAGTGACGCTTTGCGCTGCGGGCGCGTCAGATGCCGCTGGATGACCCACTCGGCAACGATGAGGTTGATAACCCAACCGCTGCCCAGCACGATATTCCTCGCCAACTCGCCAGACGTGCCGACCAGCAGCACCCACACGATGCCTGTCAGTACCTGTGTTCCCGCACCCATACCAATGGCATAAGCGCGAACCATCCATGCACCATGCTGGGTGAACTTGCGCTGACGAACCGCCAGCACTGCCAGGATGAGCGCAAGTGTCATCATGAACCCGAACAGCAGTCGCATGGCGTACACAAAGACACCGTCTCCGGCGGGCCAGGGGTAGAAATGCGCCATCCACATCCCGCTCAACGCAGCGGCAAGTCCGGATGGGACGAGCAACCAACCTGCACGCCTGTGCCAGCGTGGATAACGCAGGCGAATGCCCGGCGCAAACTGGAACGCGCCGACCAGCGCATACACAGTCACGCCGACGATGTGCAGGATGACCGGTAACGGCATGGCGAAGAAGCACGCATTTTCGGGTGTAACGGGCGTCGTCTCCGCGCCAACAGTCAGTTGTCCGACGCGGACAATCCCTGCCAGAACCGGTATCACGGCGAGGAGGATTAGCCCCGCTGTGACCAGCCATTCTGCTGCTCTTGCAGGTGCTTTGGTTTTCTGCATGGTGGGTTGCTTTGACCCATCGAGCTGTGGCACACCAAGTGGCATGATTTTCATTGTAGACTCTCGCTTTCTTTTTCAGATCATTGGACAGTGTTGGGCAGTCGTGGATTCGTTTCACAGCGCATTCAGACAGGCTGTTTATCGAGTTCACCCTGAAACAAGCGGCTGGACCGCCGCTTGTTCATTCCGTTCAGTGGGCAGCGACCTTACTTGGCAACGCTTTGGCGGAGTTGAGGGCTGTCCACGTCGCTGGAGGTCTCCGCGATATTCGCTTGCCGTTGTGACCAGAGTGCATAGCCCAGCCATGCCAGCGCGATCCCTACTGGCATCCCTGCTAACCGCTGGTATTCGTGCGGGACCAGTGCAGCCAAAGGGGTCAGTGCGGAGGTGGCGGCAAGCAGACCGGCAGCCCAGCGTGGCAGGATGCCAGCGCGCAAGGTAGCGATACCAAACAGCAGTCCGCCGAGCATGTACGTGACGCCCACCAGCGCAAACATAGCGGGCAGAGCGCCGAGGTTAGTTTCGATAGGATGCCCATTGACGATCCCGAAGAAGCCATCGATCAACGTCGGTGAGGTGGTCGTCAACAGCGGAATGATGAAGGTTTCGGCAAAGATGTACGACAGGTTGAGCATCCAACTGACGATGAGCAGGAGAAATCCGACCAGACCAAGCCACCCGGTCTCTCTCACTTGCCTGGCGTAGATCCCCGTGATGCCGAATAGGAAGAGCATCGCCATAGCCGTCTTCACGGGGGTGATGATAGCCCATGCGCTGGTGGTGACTGATGCGAGAACGTCAGGCGGGTGGATGGGTTGAATGACCGTGTAAATGATCCCGGCTACCACAGCAGCCAAGCCTGCCCAACGGATGAGTTTCGGGCTTGTTATCGTCATTTTGCTCTCCTTGCTTGTCGTTTGACGGTGGGTAGCCATGGTTGGGTCGCCTTCAATACCTGCGGTCTGATTGGTGGTTTGCATGTCTTTGTCTCCTTTGGGGAACGATAGTGAGCAGTGTCAAGGCCTGATGACTGACTCATCAGTTTGGTCGGGTTCAATGCGATTGACCGAGAGCAAGGGTATTCCTAAATTGCGCAATTTCTTGAGCAAGCCGTGTAAGGCAGCCTGATCGACCACTGGGACAGTTAAGACCGTTTCGGCATCGTCTTCCAGGATGATGGTCAGTTCGTCAAACCAGTCTGCCCATTGAGGATCGAGATGACCTTTGATCCTGATTTGATAGACTGCTGGTTCATCTGAATCTGTTTCTGGGTTGACTTTGTTCGACATGGACTTCTACCTGTTGTGGCCGATCAAAACTGTCTGCGCCACTTACTCAATGTACAGGTAGCATATCGGCTATACGGTATAGGGGTATAGATACTAAAGTATAGTTTGGGGGTATAGTTCTGTGAGATTGTGATGGGCGCTACAACAGACCCAACTCGCGGGCACGGGCTACCGCTTCGGTGCGTCGCTGAACCTGTAGTTTTTCAAAAATCTTCCCATTGTGAACCTTGACCGTGACAAGAGCGATGAAAAGCCGCTCGCTGATCTCACGATTCGAAAGTCCGTCAGCAACCAGACGGAGTATTTCCAACTCACGTTGGCTCAATGGTTCGATAAGTGGTTGAGCTGGCGAGGGCGGGTGGGCGTTTTCTTTCCGCTTCTGCCGCTGTGGTTCAATGGCCGTCAATAGGTTGCCGATATAGTCGAGCATGATCCCGCGAGCCGATGCTTCGGACAAGAGCTGTGCCATCGGCAAGCCCTCATCGACAAAGAGACGTATGAATCCACCCGTCTTCGCCATCGACAGCGCATCAACCAACATCTGCACCGCGTCATCTTTTTCACCGCGCGCGTGCAGCGCGATGGCTGTCAGGATCATCACCCGGAGCTGCTCGTCTGCCCAGCCTTTTGCCTCCATCTGCTGGCGTAAGGGGACCAACAGTCCTAGTGCTGCGGAAGGGTTTCCCTCAGCCAGATAGATCCGCGCCTGACTGATGGGGAGGTCATGAGTTCGGGCAATATGCGCGGCTGCCGCCAGATTGCCCTGTTGCAGCAAGGCGATGACCTGTGTGGCAGCGATTTCAGGCATCCGGTGCATGAAGTGATGCTGGTGAACGAACGCTTCGGCTTCCGCCAATGTAGCAAGAGCACCCGCAGCATCGCCCTGTGTCAATTTGAGGCGGGCCAAAAACACATCATAGGCAGCCGTGGTGTCAATGCTGTACATCTGTCGCAAAAAGTGGGCGCATTGCTGCCCATACGCTTCGGCGTCCGCCAGATCGTTCCATTGATAGTAGATACGGGCTAAGCCAAGATAGGCTATCGCAACCATCGCCTCCGGCGGATCACCCGCTAATTGCACGGCACGCCGGTAAGTCGTTGTTGCGGATACCAGTTGGTTGTCAGATTCTTCGAGATGAGCGAGATACATGGCAGCCGATGTCGTATAGACCGAATTTCGGGATGCGTTACTGAAGGCGATTACTTCCAGAAAGGCTTGCCGGGCGGCGGCACGGTTTCCCTGTAGCTGATAGGCATGGCCGAGCGCCATCGTTGCGGCGGTGCGAACAGGAATATTGCTGGGGTGCAGATACTCCAGTGCGCGCTGAGACTGGATCATGATGGTTTCGGCATCGTGGGAAATAACGCCCAGCAGCGCCCGGATAGCGGCAATGCGTCCGATAAGGTCGTCGGTATTGTCATTTGTTTCGGCTGTTTTCAGCGCCTTTTCAGCCGCTTGTAGTTTCAGTTCGACGGCGGACGGCTGTTGCCCGCCAAACAACAATGTTGAGGCGTAAGTTACCCACAGCGAGGGTCTGGCATCCAATACCGCTTTAGGCAGCGACTCCAGCCAGTTGAGGACAGGTGCCCATGCGCTCCGGAATTGCAGCGGCATCCCATCTCCCTCAATCAGGCGCTCGACACGCTCTATATCGTGGGCGGCGGCAGCATGATGAAAGGCATCCAGCTCCAGCCCATGCTCTTCATACCACAGGCTAGCGCGGCTGTGTAGTTCAGCGACTCCCTCCGTAGCCATGCGCTGATGCAGCCGCTGCCGAAGCAAATCGGCAAAGAGATGGTGATAGCGATACCAGCGGCGCTCATTGTCCAGTGGGATCAAGAACAGATTAGCATGTTCGATAGATTCCAGCGTGGTTTGCCCGGAAGCAGACTTGTCAAGCAGAACCGCGTCACACAGCGAACCACACAGGCGATCCAGGATCGACGTGCGTAGCAAGAACATCTGGACATGTTCCGGCTGCCGTTGCAGGACTTCTTCAACCAGATAGTCCAACACGAAATGGTGACTGCCACTGAAGGACTGGATGAAACTGCTCACATCCTGATGTCCCTGCATGGAAATCGCGGCGAGTTGCAAGCCTGCAATCCAACCTTCGGTGCGGGTTTCCAGGGTGGCGATGTCGTCGGCTGAGAGGTTGAGATTCATCACCTGATTAAGAAATACAGCCGCTTCATCCGGTGTAAAGCGCAAGGTAGAAGCACGGAGTTCTGTCAATTGGCTCCGCGCCCGTAAGCGCGCCAAGGGTAGATTGGGGTCTTCGCGGGTAGTGATGATCAGGTGCATCTGGGGTGGCAGATGATCGAGTAGAAACGTGATGGCGTGATCAATCGATTGCTCGTCAATGATGTGGTAATCATCAAGGACGAGGAGGAAATCATCCGGAATGGCATTAACTTCATTGAGCAGCGATGTCAGGATCGAGTCGGTTGGCGGCGGCTGCGGGGATTGGAGTGCAGCTAACATTCTATTTCCAACATCTGGCGCGATCGTTTGTAAAGCAGTGACGAGGTAAGTGAGAAAGCGTGTGGGGTCATTATCCCCTTCATCCAGCGATAGCCAGGCGGTCGGTCGCTTGCTTGCCTCGACCCATTCACTGACCAGTGTGGTTTTCCCAAAGCCAGCGGGCGCTGAGATCAGGATCAGTTTTCCGCGCAACCCCTCGTTCAGCCGCTCAATCAGGCGCGGACGGAGGACAACCTTTGTTCGAGACGGAGGCAGATATAGTTTAGTGGCTAAAATGGGTATATTCATGATGAAAGTGTATCCTGCTATTTCACATGTTTCGGGGATTCAATCGTGCGCTACACTCAGCACGACATTTCCTTTTTTGCGTCCCGTGTCGACATACCCATGCGCCTCGGCAGCATGTGCCAATGGGTAGATTCGATCAATAACCGATTTCAGCTTTCCTCCCTCCACACGCTCCTGGAGAAAAACCAAATCTTCGGTGTCTTGATTTGCTGCTCCAGCAATGACTTTTTTACTGCCAGTCATCGAAACCCACCATCCCCGAAGCAACTGTCCTGGTCCAGTATTGCCTCCCAAAAGATAGCGCCCGCTTGGCTTGAGCGATTGGAGGCTATCCGAAAACGAACTCTTGCCCATCACATCAAAGATAACGTCATAGGTCTGACCGCTTTGGGTGAAATCCTCTTGGGTGTGATCAATGGTGTGATCCGCGCCAATTGAGCGCAGCATGTCCAGCTTCCCGGTGCTGTCCACACCGGTCACTTCCGCCCCAAAATGCTTGGCAAGCTGTACTGCAATCGTACCGATACTCCCACCTGCACCAACGATCAATACCTTTTCTCCAGTCTGGATATTCGCTTTTCTCATAAAGTGCAGGGCTTCAATTCCAGCAACAGGAATGGCGGCGGCTTCCTCGTAAGTCATAGTGGACGGTTTGATTGCCAGTATCCCCGCTTCTGGCAGACAAACATATTCAGCATAGGCACCAAACTGAAAACCTGTTGTTCCGAAAACGGGATCGCCCTCCTTAAATCGGGTCACATTCTTGCCGACAGCATCAATGTCCCCGGCAAGTTCCTGTCCAAGAATGAAGTTTCGTGGCTTGTTGAAACCTACATATGCACGTATGGGAAGCATAAGCCAGAGTGGAAAATTGAGCGTTCTAATTTCAGCGTCCCCGGCAGTCACGGTTGTCGCACGCACTCGTATCAGGACTTCGTTGTCCTTTGGAATCGGCTTATCGACTTCTGTGAGCTGAAGCCCATCTGGCGATCCGTATTTTGTCAATACGATGGCTTTCAAGGATATTGCTCCTCTATAGTTCTCAGGCAGGACTTACGCAGTTGAGTACGAGTTGGGCCTGATAAACAGGCAAGAACAGGCAAAGTTAGGATTTACTTACCTTTCGGGTGCGGTAAGTCCAGTCAGGATAATTCACGCCCGAAACAGGAAGGCATCATACTGCGGCGCGTTGAGCACGTTATTCGCATATAGATTGGCGATGAGCCTGACAATACAGATTGTCGTGAAGACAGCAAACCCGGTAGCGTAGTCAAGCGTCCCGTTAAAGGTCAGCAAGATGGGCAGCAGCCACGCCGCATTGTAGACCAACCTGAAAAGTTGAGTCATACATCCCGGTTGTCCTTTAGCTTTGTTCCCTGATCGCTTCTTCTCCCATACGAACCGCATGGTGAGGTGACCCTCGGTAACAATTCAGAACATGCAACCGATCATGACAAGCCCGGTAAAAGCAGCTTCTGCGGGCAGCGCCGTCGTAAACAAGGCGACAGCGATGTAGGAAAAGAAGATGAGGCCAAGCCCCAGCGTAAACCCATTGTTCCAACGGGCAGTCAAAAGTCTGTCCCCAATCATCGTCGCCCCTCTTTCTGTCTGACGATTGCGAGTGCTTCAGCATAACGGAATATCGTGGTTTTGTTAAGTTTTGTCGTTCTAGTCCACCGTGATGACCACATTACCCCTTTTGTGCCCTGTTTCGACATATCGGTGCGCCTCAGCAGTTTGTTGTAACGGGTAGCGTCTATCAATGACCGCATGGATTTTCCCCGCCTCAGCAAGCTCTTTGAGGAAGAGCAGGTTCCCCAACTCTTCCTTTGCTGAAGATCTCACGGAAAGGTAGCGTCCTGCTTCCTTAAGCGAAGTTCTACTACGTGAATTGGATTTTTTGCCCACCGCATCAAAAATGACATCATAGGTCTGTCCGTTTTGGGTGAAATCCTCTTTGGTGTAATCAATGACGGCATCAGCTCCCAGTGCCTTTACCAGTTCCAAATTGGCTGTGCTGCAAACCCCAGTCACATCTGCACCGAAATGTTTGGCTAGCTGTACCGCGAAAGTTCCGACGCTTCCCGAAGCACCATAGACGAGCACCTTTTGTCCGCTTTGGATGTTCGCTGTCCTGAGAAGATACAATGCGGTCATTCCCCCAACCGGAACGGCGGCAGCTTCTTCATACGTCATATTAGCTGGTTTTACTGCCAGCACCCCTTTGCCCCATGCTTCGGGCAGGCATAGATACTCAGCATTCGCGCCAACACTCAAGCCGGTGGTCGTTCCAAAAACCTCGTCACCTTTCTTAAAGCGTGTTACAAGGCTGCCCACTGCTTCAATTTCCCCGGCGAACTCATGCCCTGGTATTCTTTTTCGTCTTATGCCAAACAGTTGGAAGAGGATGTAGATCAGGGGGTGAAGCCGCCGAAGTATGACATCCCCTGTGATTACCGTGGCTGCATAGACTCGTATCAGAACTTCATTGTCCCTCGGAACAGGTTTTTCGACCTCTTGTAGTTTAAGACCATCGGGCGATCCGTGTTTTACCAAAACGATTGCTTTCATGTGCATTTCTCCTGAGTATCAGGTCACCTGCCGCAATTCCACCGGGCTTCATCGCGGCAGGTACAGTTTTTCGCTAGTTCTAATCACCAGATTGCACAGTGATAACGACTTTTCCTTGAGCGTGTCCTGCTTCAACATACCGGATCGCTTCAGCGACCTCGCTCAATGGGTAACATCTGTCGATCACAGGTTTTACTTTTCCGGCTTCAAGGAGTTCCTTTATGAAACCAAGATTGGCTTTGTCGGGTTTCGCCAATAGGTTACCCATTTTCTTATTGCCGGTCATGGATACCAGCGGCCCCAGGAGCATCGCCTCAAACATTTGCGCCATAGCACCACCAGTCATGACATAAGTTCCGTCCGGGCTTAATGCGCGTTGATATGCTGAAAGCGGATGATAGCCGTTTGCGGCAAGAATAAGGTCATACTGCTGCCCGTTTTGAGTGAAATCTTCCTGCGTGTAATCAATCACATGATCTGCCCCAATTGAGCGCATCCTGCCCACATTCCTGGTGCTGCATACAGCTGTGACTTCCGCACCGAACGCTTTGGCAATCTGTACCGCAAACGAACCCACCCCGCCTGATGCACCATTAATCAGTACCTTTTGCCCCGGCTGAATCTGTACTCTGCTTTGAAGACCCTGCAACGCGGTAACTGCCGCCACGGGGACGGATGCGGCTTCCTCGAACGATATATTGGCAGGTTTCAACACCAGCGCGGTTTCACTCGCACATACATATTCGGCAAAAGATCCCCTGCCACACGCGTTTAAGTCCCCGAATACCTCATCACCGAGCTGAAATTGGGTGACATTTTTGCCGACCGCCTCTACTCGCCCCGCAACATCCGCTCCCAGGAAGATATTCTTGGGTTTGAGCAGCCCAGACCCCAGGCGGAATAACCAGGGTGTGCCTCTCAAGTAATGCCAATCACCGGCATTCACGGATGCGGCGTGAACCTTGATGAGCACTTCATCATCCTTCGGAGTCGGTTTTTCGACCTCTTTCAATTGAATGACATCGGGTGATCCGTACTGGGTGTAGATAATCGCTTTCATGGTGGTGGTCATTTTCTCAATCCTTCTGGTGAATGCTGGTAGGTGCTTACTTGAACATGACAGTTGACTATTTGGCCTTTAGCACCTCCGATTGGTCGCCTTGTGAAAAGGAAATCAACTGAAGATTCAGATCGTGAATACGGTTCAACAGTCCCAAAAGCGCTGCCTGATCGGGAAGCTGTCCATTCAATAAGGTTTCACCATTAGCCTGATGAGAGACATTCAGACTTTCCAACCAGTCTGACCAGTCCGGCTTCAAGGTTCCTTTGATTCTGATCTCCACATACATGGTATTTCTCCACTTTCCGTATTGCGTACTTTCTGTGGCGAGCGATCCCAAACTGGCTTCAATGGTCATCTAACGGGACTGCGTTCTGCCCTTAGCCATCTGCATGTTGCACCAAACGACGGGAACGAAGCGTTAAGAAGGCACGAGCCAGCGCCCAGCCAATACAAAGGGCAGTGAGTGTCGCAATCACGATAAACGCATCGGGAGCGAATAGGGCAATTGTTTCTATGGGTGCATCGAACTGGAAAGGTAGAATGATCCAAGCAATGCCTACCGGAAGAACATCGATTGCCAGAGGCAGATAGAACCGCCAGAAACGACGGATGCCATGCGGGGGAAGCTCACCACGATGTTGCCAGCGTCTTATGGAAAGGTAAGCCCCTACGATCCAGAGGACAGGAATGAGAAGTGCAGCCAGCAGCCCCCCCTGTGGGATGATAGTTAACGGTGGATTGGTGCTTGTGGTTAAATTGTTTCCAAGAAGTATTTGGGCGACACCTTCGATTGGAACATTGATCGCACTGCTGTTCAAGAATCCACCAACATTGACCAGTACGACAATTCCGATCTGCTTGTCAGGGAGCAGCAGCAGATTAGAGTGGAAATTACTGAGATCTCCGTTGTGCCAGATTTTGACTGATCCAGGCTCCCCTTGAATCACCCATCCCATCCCATACGAACTCAAAGCGCTCATTCTGGCACCTGAAGTATGAAGCGTGACAATTCCCTCTGGGGATAAGAGCTGGTTATTGCCATAAGTGCCCTCGTTCAACTGAGCGATTAAATAATGGGTCATGTCTTCCGCTGATGAAATCAGAAAACCCGAGGGTGTCATGTGTCGGGGGTAAGGCGCATCAAAGGCGACCGGCCAAAAGAACCAGTATCGATAGCCTGTGGCGATGTCTGCTGCTGCTGGATCGGAAAGTTCAGCCGCGCTGTGACTCATCTGGAGTGGAGCAAAGATCGCGGAGCGGACATAGTCCTCATATGAACTCCCGGATACTGACTGAATGATCAATCCCAGCGTGTTGTAGTTGTCGTTGGCGTATTCATAGCTTTCACCTGGTGGATGACTGAGCTGTACGCCGGACAGATCCCGAACGCCATTTTCAAGCGCCAATTCACTCTGGTCGTTGTCTGTGATGCCTTGCCGACCCGCGTGGGTAGGTAAACCACTGTCTTGATTGAGCAGGTTGCGCACAGTGATTTGGGCAGATGCTGCTGCGTCATTGGTGCGGAACCAGGGTAGATATGTAGTGACGGATGCATCCAGGTCAATCTTGCCGGCCTCAACCAGTTGCATCACTGCGAGCGCAGTGAATGATTTAGAAGTTGAACCGAGAATGAAAGGCGTCTGAGGGCTCACTGCCCGCCCATCTGGGCCAGCGATACCATAGCCCTTGAGATAGACAACCTCATTGCCATAGACCACACCCAATGCCAAACCAGGAATGTTGGCAATCTGCATTCTGGACTGAATATAGGCATCGATTCGATCCTGATCGACCTGTGGCAGAGGAAAGCTCTGTGCAGACGCAACCATGACAGGCGAAAACATGGGCAGTATGCCAAGGAGGGTCAGGATGCATAGAAACGCGAAGTAACTTTTCGTGTAGGACATTGTTGCCTCATGAATCATGCTGGGATCAGTGGAGTAGTCACACGCTTTTGAGTTGTGACTATCCCCAGAATAGCGGGTAAGATACGGTAGTGTCATACCCTATGTGGGGTATTGTCGTAGGGTAGAGCGAAGTTCAACCGCACATGAACAGCTTTCGGGATCACGCTGACAGGTGCAGACGACTTGCTCGACACAGCGCCAACAGGGGCTTAAGCCACCCTCAATCAATGGGACTCCCAGCAGCGCTGCACCGATACGCGCCCGATCTAGTAGGTCAAACGGAATCAGCCCCAGACCGTTATCACGCTGGAACGAAAGCTGCCCGACTGCCCGGAAGCCGGCCTTTTGCATTCCTGCGCCCGATGGCAGATTCTCAGGGGCATGGATAATCCAGAAGCGTTGAGCCCGTTCCGCCCGCACGATTGCCTGTAGTAGACGCGGATACAACCCTTTTCCTTGCCATTCGGGTGAGGTTGCGAAATCCCATAGGTAACGATTATCTGCGGGGATAGGAAAAACGAGGTTTAGCTCGCCAATCGAGGCTTCGCGTGTCGCTACCCAACCATAGGTCACTGCCGTTCCGTCTATATAACCCATATACGGAAGGTGTCCGGCACTCCGCCGTTGTTCGACTTCCGCGACAGTAATGTGATTGAGGGTTGCCAGTTGTGCATCATCCGCTGCCAGCCGCACATGAAAATCTGATAAAGGGGTTAAATCCATCAAGGGATCAGAAGCCCACCATGTTGCCAGTGCCATTTGTTTACCTCATGCAAATCATCGTGTTGGGTTGCCAGTTAGCTACTCAGAAGGTGCATTCAAGTTTGAGGCAAAGTACCCATTACTTTGCCCTGTGTGATTCAATGTTTTGCACTGGCTTATCGAAGCTGCGAGACCATATCTACGATTGCTGCGACTGCCGCCTCAGGTTGGTCAATTTCCATGTTATGACCGCTATTGTCGGCAATCATTTGTTGACTATTGGAGGACAACAGGAGGAGTTCAGCCTGCATAGTCTGCCAGTCTTTCTGCTGGTTTAAGGCAGCCGTCAGAACGATCAATGGCAAATCGCCGAAACTGGTCACTGCATCCGCCTGCGCCAAACTCACTTGTACATTCGAGAATTCGTCCACCCACTCCTGGGTTGTTCGCGGTGTCACTGCGAAAGCGGCATAAGCCGGTTGTGTTTCGGCTGGCAGATTTTGAATGAGTCCTAATGGCGCGGCCAACAAACGCACCAATCCGATACGCCCCAAGAAGAAGGGGAGCGAGAAGGCACTGGGTTGGTAGGCAGTCTGAGGTGCTATTTCCATCTGCGGTTGTGTCGTCTGTCCAGGATTCATTGATTCAATCAGTACCACGCCGACGACTTCCGTCGGATAATCGTGGACAAAAATACGCACGGTTAAGCCACCTAGCGAGTGTCCGACCATCACATAAGGTCCTGCAATATTGGCTCGTTCAAGCAAGGTGTGTAGTTCATAAGCGAATTGCCCGGCAGTACGTGGCAGGGGACTAGCCTCGCTATATCCCATACCGGCTCGATCATAGGTGCAAACTCGCGTGGTCTTTGCTACCTCTTCCTGAACCGAATTCCACGTGAGAGACCATCCGCCCAATCCCGCATCGATGACGACGGTGGGACTGCCAGTACCCGTGCAATTGATGTGCAGGCGATAGCCTCCCACGTCAACCATTTGACCAAGTGGCGGATAGGCTTGTATGTCAGCCGCTTCTGCCACCGACTCGTAAATCGTTCCTGCCAGGATCAAGCCGACTACAAAAACAACAACTCGGAACAACCAGCGGAAACGGCGGTGTTTACTGAGTGACGATTGAGCCACCTCCGCAGCAGTCTCTTCACCACTGTGACGAACTTCACTGCCCTGCTTAGAATTAACTTTTGAAGAAGAACTTGAAGAGAGTGACATGACAGAACCTCCTGAGATTGAGAACAAAACGAATTGGACAATCTCATTTCAGGGTATCTGCTGTCGTAGGGTAGTGTCATACCCCATATAGGGTATTTAAAGCAAACGATATTCTTCAGCGTGTTTAATGGCTTCCCACCGGCTGTGAACGCCAAGCTTGCTGTAAATGTTCTTGATATGCGTGCGCGCCGTGTCCACAGCGATGTACAGACGCTCTGCGATTTCATTGCTTTCCAGACCGTCTGCCAACAATCGCAGCACCTCCAATTCGCGCGTACTGAGCGCATCGGCTAAATGCCCTTCGGTACGGCGTTTAGGTGTCGGCGATGGTGCATTCTTTCCCATTACTGTGAGTAACCGGGCGGTATATTCGGTTGAGATAGGCAACGGAAGCTGTCCTTTGCGCTGCATGTCAAGGACTTTTTCCAGCAGCGCTGCAATGGAATGTCCTTCATCGGCAAAAACACGCAGCGGTTGTTCCGGTTCAGCCAGTGACAAGGCGCGCGACAGCGATTCCATGGCGTTTTGGATGTCATTGGCTGCATAAAATGCGACTGCCTGCAAAATGAGCGCCCGTATCAGGCTGCCATTTCGTTGGCTGTCTTCAGCTCGTTTGACCATACGCTCTAATAGATAAAGTGCTTTATCGGTCACGTTCCCTTTAGCAATATACAATCGTGCCAGCATGAGGTAATGAGCTTCGCGGTGATAGCTAAACTCGTCATCGAGTCCCAATCGATTCTCCACTGCCCAACTCTCGACAGCTTCAAGATTGCCCTGTTCTAACCAGCGGCGTGCCCGCGAGATCGAAAGCAACGTTGCCCGCCTTTGCACCTTGCTCATTCGTTCCAGTTGCTCGGCAAGTTGCCAATAGTACTCAGCGCCTTCCCTATCTCCCATAAGAGTTTTGAGGCGCGACAAGGCGATATAAGCTCGTAGCAGCGCCAGCGGAAAGCTTTCCGGGTTAATCTGCTCGGCGCTTTCCAGCAAATAGCGCTCTGCTACATCAAGATCATTGCGCTCTATGCTGATTTCTCCCAGGAGTAGCGCAACATAGCCGCTGGTGGGGAAGCGCTGTAAACCAGGTAGGTGGGCACTTTGTTCCAACTGCTGGCAGATGTTTTCAGCAGCGCGTAGAGAAAGCTGTGCGGTCTGTAATGAAGAAAGATGCCAGAATGCGGATAGCATCGCAAAAGAGCTGCCGATTTCCTGACTCAACTCCATCGCATAAGACAACACCTCTACCGCTTCACGAACTTCGCCAATATAGGCACAGGTCACACCAAGATTGATAGCGGCCATACAGCGCCAGCTGACCGCTTCTTCCGGTAGTAATTCCAATGCTTTTCTGGATAAGGTGAGCGTTTCGGGGAACTGCTGATGTAAACCGGTCAGTGTGCCATGAACAGCAGCCAGCATGCCTGCAATGAGCGGGTCATAACTGCTGACGGCATCCTTCAATGCACTTTCAGCATCCCGGATGCGCTCTTCGGCTGCGCTCATCTGATTTATCAGATGTAACACCCAGGCATGATAGAGGTATAAACGTGGATATATCTGCATAATGCTGTCAGGTAAAGTCGTCAACCAGCCGAGGAGCGTATTATGTTCGGCACGCCGCCAGATGAGCAGTTCAGCAATGCCCTGTACTAGTTCTGCTGCCCTCCCATAGTCTTGAGCTGCGAGCGCATGATTGATCGCTTCTGAAAGGAGTCCATTCTGTTCAAACCAGTGCGAAGCCTGTTGATGAAGTCCTTTCACACGATCTGGATACTTCAGTTTCAAACGATGAAGTAGAAAGTCAGCAAACAGGCGATGATAGCGATACCATTGGCGTTTATCATCGAGGGCGACCACGAAAAAGTGATTGCGCTCTAGATACTCCAGTACATTACGGCTTTCCACAGCACCACTAACCATATCGCAGAGTTCTGCATTAAGCCGTTCTAGAATACTCGTTTGCAGTAAAAACTGCTGTATCGTTTCAGGCTGTCGTTCAAGGATTTCATCCCCCAGATAATCCAACACATAGTGATGATCGCCTGAGAACGAAGCAATAAACTCAGCCGGGTCACGCTTTCCCTGCAATGCTAATCCTGCCAGTTGCAAACCAGCAATCCAGCCTTCGACACGGGTATCGAGTGCTCGAACATCTTCAGTAGTGAGTACCAATCCCATGACATCTGCAAAAAAACTGGCGATCTGCTCCGGCGAGAAGCGCAAATCGACGCTACGTATTTCAAGCAGTTGGTTGCGAACCCGCATTCGTGCCAGTGGCAAGGGAGGATCTGTTCGGGTAGTCATGACTAGATGTATCTGGGAAGGCATATGCTCAACCAGAAAGTTTAACCCGTCATGGATCACTGACGAATCGATGAGGTGATAATCATCCAGCACTATAGCAAGCAAATCAGGAAGCGCTGAAAGCTCATTAATGAGTGTAGACAAGATCATTTCAATCGGCAGCGGTTGCGGTTCGTGCAGGAGCGTAAGCGTTGCCTCTCCAATTCCAGGAAATGCGGTTTGGATTGCGGCGATTACATAATCCCAAAACCGTACCGGATCATTATCCCCTGCGTCTATCGAGAACCATGCCACCCGCCATAGACTTTGTGTGATCCACTCGCTTACCAGTGATGTTTTTCCATATCCTGCCGATGCGACAATCAAAGCCAGTTTATATTCTCGGAGTTTATCCAGCTTTTGAATTAACTCTGTGCGATGCACATGTGATGGGCGGATCGGTGGAATGTTGAGTTTTGTATTGAGCAACAACATTGCACTGCCCTCGACCTTCCTCATAAATCGAATTAGTTGACTATGATGGTAGCATAGTGCTTATGGAATTGCGCACCGCTATCGCCTGACATATGTTCGCCAGAACTGGGCGAGAAATCGCAAACAACCAAGTGGTAGTGGTTCTCGCGGAACAGCACACTAAGGATCTTCCCGGTGCATATGGCTGGAGCGCTGAGTCTAGATCGTATAGCAAGCCATACACCTAAGACTTATCAAGATGAACCTGATGGATATGAAAGTGACGCGATATGAAATCGCTCAATCAAAAGGATCAGAACGATCGCAAGAATTGGTGGTGTGTTGCCTGTAATTTGCCTTTTTCGTTGAATGAACAGAGACTTTGCAAAGAGTGTGTTATAAGCAGCGCGGTAGTGAGGTGAGATGATCTCGTAGCGGGCAAACATGAGGAGGTGGGGTAGGATGGGGAGTATGAACACAACCCAAACGACCCCAACACGACCTCAATTGGAAACCTTAGCCTGTGTGAACGAGCGATGCGAATCCTACGGACAAGCGGGACGCAATAACCTGACAGTCCGCAAACGTTACGGGAAAGACCAGATACGATATTTGCGTTGTCGCTGCTGTGGAGCCGAGTTCAGCGAGCGTAAGAACACGGCGTTATGGAATACGAAAGTGAGTGAAGAAAAGGCGGTGAGTGTGGCCGAGCACCTGGCAGAGGGCTGCTCTCTGAAAGCGACGGCTCGCCTGGCGAAGGTTCATCCGAGCGTAGTGACGCGCTTGAATCGGAAAGTCGGTATCCATGCCGAAGCGTTTCATGATGAACGGGTGCACGATGTGGAGGTCGTGGCTTTGCAGGCGGACGAACGACATGGTTATGCCCAGGACAAAAGCCAACCGCAGTGGGAGGCGGAGGTCATTGACCCGGTGAGCAAGTTCGTCGTGTCGCATGGGCAAGGTCAGCGCGCTGAGGCGCTGATCCGCTGCTTGCTGGAAGATGCCGCCAGGCGCCTGACCCGACGGCAGGAGTTGGTCTTGTACACCGATGGCGAAGCCAGTTATGCCAGTCTGTTTCCTGAGATTTTCGGTGTCGCCTATCAGCCCAGTCGAAATGGCGATCGCGGGCGCTTTCCTAAGCTACGCTACCGTATTCCACGGACGCTGGCGCATGTCCAAATCGTCAAGCAGCGTGAAGGTCAGCGAGTGGTTGCCGTGGAAATTCGCTATGCCCATGGCTCGCGGCGCTGCGTACAACGGATCCTGAAGCAACTGGGCTACACGACGCCCAACACCTCAGCGATTGAACGACGCAACGGCACCGCTCGCCGCATGAATGCCCATCAAGTCCGTCACTCGTTGGCTTTTTCTCGGCGTGACGACACCAAAGTCGCTCTTGGTTGGTGGGGCTTGACTGTCTATAACTGGTCTCGTCCGCACCGTGCCTTGCGCCTGCCTTTGCTCCACCCCCAAGGCAAAAAAACTTCGCACCGCGCACCCCGGCCATGGCACTCCATCTTACCGACCACCTCTGGTCAGTTCGGCTAATCCTCCTCACTCCGGTCTTCCCCTTGGCAGGTGCGAGATAATCTCATGTCACCACCGATAGCAGTCTTCAGAGAGTTAAACAATATTAATATTGACGACAAACCCTAAGAGGGATACATCGCCGCTGTCACAGATGAGCGCTAGGCAGCGCCTCTCATATAGGCATCACGTCCAGAACTTCATCGCAGACCTTATCCAGAAGCGATTTGGTGTGGCGGATGGCCGGGCGCTCGGATAGCAGCGATGTCCCAGAACGATGTGGGACAGCTCATGCAGGATGATGTGGATCTGATGCATCGGGTGGGTGTTCTGGGCATAGAAGATGTAGTCAACCGCCGAAGCGGGAATCCACAATCCCGTCAAACCCAGATGAAAGGGATACCCAACACAGATAATCTGGCGCTGGCGTTGAGCCTGTACCCGCTGCAACAGGCTCTTCAATTCGAACTGCTGAAAGTCATAGTCCAGGCTCTCAATCGCCTGGCGAACGCGGTCGAACTCCATTCAGTTGCTCCTCAATGGCTAACACAGAGACTCACCAACACAAACGACAACAGACGTAATCTGAGGCAGAATGGCAGGACAAACGACACCGGCTGCGGGCAAGTCTGGACTTGCTCGACCAGAAATGTGAGAGCTACATCGATGATCTGGATGCAGCGCTCACCATCATTACAAAAGTCGGTATACTGTATGGTAAGTTGGAACGCAGCGACCAAAAAGACTTGCTGCGTCAGATGATCGAGCGGGTTGTGGTCAACCCGGAGGGAATGATCGTCCGGCTGGAGTTACTGCCCCCATTCTCATACCTGAGACATGTCACGGAGCGGGTACAGAACGGTAGTGGCAGTGCGGTTGAGGGAAAAACAAAGACCAGCGCGATGGCTGGTCAATGTTCGGACTACGTCCAATCTGGTGACCCCGGTAGGATTTGAACCTACAACCAATTGATTAAGAGTCAACTGCTCTGCCGTTGAGCTACGGGGCCCTATAGGGCGATTATAGCGATCCCCCCTGACACGTCAAGAGTTGAGTTCGCACGACCGAACAGTTTCTAGTGCTTTGCCCTTGAATCCGCTATAATGTGGGAAAAGTGGGAAAATGAGGGATTCCTTGAGCGATGAGCTACTGGGGCTGGCGGCGCATCCTCGCTGTCTTTGTGAGCGTCCTAGTGGTGGGTTGTAACCTCACCCAGAATGCTGCCCCTACTACATTCCCCACTCAACTTCCCCAATCCACCCTTTTATCGTATGCACCGCTACGCGCTACTCCACCGCCCCCCATTTTGTTACCCCTCGCAACCGCCCTCCCCAGTGCCACACCAGTCACTTACACTGTTCAATCTGGCGATACACTGACCGGTATTGCTTACCGGTTCGGTGTCAGCCTGGACAGCCTGATTGCCGTCAATCCGGATCTTGAACCCCTCACTTTGCCCATCGGACAATCGCTCTTCATCCCGAACCCACTTTTCAACCCTGCTGGTCAACCGATTCTGCCCAGCAGCACTCCAACGGCATTGTCTTTACCCACCCCCACCTGTTACCCTAGCCGTACCAGCAGCATTATCTGTCTGGGACTGGTCATCAACAGCACCATGGGGCCAATTGAACGAGTGACACTGCGAGTACGGCTGGTGCGTCAAGATGGTTCGACTCTGGCTGAAAGCCTTACCGGACTGGAACAGGCAGTGCTGCCGGTGGACATGAGCGCGCCCTACCGGGTTGTGTTCGCAGCGGAGTGGCGAGAGTATGCCACGGTGGTAGTGGAACTAGTCAGCGCGGATGCTGCCACTCGGGCAGAGCATCTGGTGCCGGTACAGATCGCCGCCCCCCTGCTGACACGGTTAAACGGACTGTATCGCTACAGCGCGACTGTGCGTAACATCTTCGATGAGCCGGTATACGCCCGGCGGGCGGTGCTGATGCTCTATGATCCTAAGGGAAAACTGGTCGGTTATCGGGTGCTGGCGATGGAACGCGAACTACTGCCCGGTGACGAGCTGGCGATCGCCATCACCTTGATGCCAGTAGTTGATACACCCGTTACACCGCTGCTGCTGGTCGAGGCCGCAGAACGTTAGTTTACCTCCATGAACAACTGATCGGGATAGCACCAGAGCCAGTTTTCGCCCGGCTCAAACGACTGGACAATCGGGTGGCCGGTG
The DNA here is from genome assembly GCA_022843385.1 of Anaerolineae bacterium. Taxonomy (GTDB): domain Bacteria; phylum Chloroflexota; class Anaerolineae; order Aggregatilineales; family Phototrophicaceae; genus CFX2. The sequence continues at coordinate 33,938 of JALHNT010000043.1, forward strand.
GCATGATAATGCTGGGTAGCGTGTTTGTTGGGCGAACTATCACAGCAGCCGACATGACCACAAATCAGGCACAAGCGCAGATGCACCCAACGTCCACCGATTTTGAGGCAGTCTTCACAGCCCTCGGCGCTGGGAGTGACATCCTGAATCTGGTCGAGGTGGCTGCACGAAGCAGTTGACATGCGTTGACCTTTCCACTGATACGATGCCGGCTGATGATACCGCTTTTTGCCCGCTTCTGAATGGAAGATTTCCAGTGTTGGCAAAATCAGGTTTCCCTGGTGGCGGGTCGAGCAGTCGATTACTGAACATCATGCTGGTGTTCCGCTAGTGACAAGAATACACTCTGGATTGGGTGTTTCTAACCCTACTCGTTTACCGGTTGACGTGGTAGAGTTGTCTTATATCCCAAATTTATCCCTCGAGAATTTGGGATATGTTTTTATGCTGGATAGTCAGATCATGCCAAACCTAACCGACGTCTATCGTATTGACCAGTTTAATGACACCTTCGCCCTCGGCCATTATGCCCGCGTGCTGGACGCCCAGGATCGCCGCAACGGGCAGGTAGTAGCCCTCAAGGTAATGCGCCCGGAGCATCTGCACACCGATGGTGAGATGCGCTGGGAGTATCGCGCATTTGCCAGTGAAGCCGATCTGCTCATGAAGCTGGCCGGCAGCCCCCACATTGTCGATCTGCTCGATTGTGGTTATGTTTCGACCCGCGCCGAAGCGCCCGGCGATGGCGAGATCACCTCCTTTCAACTGGATGTGATGGGCTTCCTGCAAGCCATGCCCCAATTCGCAGCGCGCGGCTGGCGGCCCTATCTGTCGCTGCAAAATCTGCCGCGGCTGAACAACCTGCTTTACCTGATGAAGCCGAACCAATCCGGGACGCGCTGGCGGCTGCCGAGCGAGGAAGGTCTGGCGTTGACGCTGCAATTTGTCGATGTGCTGCGGCTGGCCCATCAGAAGCAGATTGTCTATATGGATCACAAGCTGGAGCATGTCTACTGGGATGGCTCGCAACTACGGATCATCGACCTGAACAGCTCGCGTCAACTGGAAAAGAACAATCGCAGCGATGACACCTACTATCGTATGGATATTCACAATCTGTGCGTCGGTATTCTGTATCCGATTTTCACCGGCCTCTCGCCGCAGAAGGCCGCGCTGCGCCCACAGCCGGGTAACATCGTTGAAGCCGAGTCGCGCTACCGTGACATCATGGAGCTGGATTTCGGCGTCGAGCCATCGCTCAGCCAGGGAATTCAGGATCTCCTTCAGCGCGGCGCGGCGATGGAATGGACCAACATCGATGACTTCGGTGCCCAGTTGCAGCAGGTCGCCAGCCAGCATGGATGGGATTTTCCGGCTCATTACACCAGCCCTGCAAGCCGAGATGCACGTGGTCAGATGCGGGCGGGGTTAACCCGACTGCGGCGGGGTCAGGCCGACATCCGCGAAGCCCGTGACCTGTTCCGTGAAGCGCTGATCCAGGATGGCATCACCGAAGAACTGGAAGCTGAACTGCGCCGGATGGTCAAGTCCGTCAACGACATGCTCAATAACCGCGTCATTCCCTGATCGTTGCGTCGATAAGCCAGTTCCTGTGTATAGCACTCAATATCCGTGTTTCACAGGGAACTGCCTCATGCGTTTGCTGCTGCTCCTGCTGTTGACGGGGTGTGGATTGATCGACAAGCGCGATCTAACCGAGCAAGTGATGGCTGTGATGAATCGCCATCAACTGTCCCCGATGGGCATCTATTGTGAGTCATTCGACAATGGCAGCGCCGGACGCTGTACCTGGCCGTTGAGCAAGACCGACCTTGACCAGATGGTGAGCGCGCTGGGCTTGCTGCCGGAAAGCGATCCATTGGTCGGGGATGAAATCTGTCGCCAACTGCCGGACTTCGCTGATCCCGCTGGTCTGGTAATCTTTGCCGATGACCTCAATCGCGCGTACGAAGATCCACGCCTGGGAGTCCCTAATCAAGTGCAGTTCAATCGCTGGGTCGTCTACTACCAAGCGGCATCGGGCCAGGCCTGCCTGCATGTCACGGCAGCATATGGCTGATCGTGACGGTATCGGTTTTAAGTTGGTCATCAGTCGCCAGATAACCGAGACTCAATCGAGCTGCTTGCTTCACATGATTCGTCAGATTCGCATCAGTCCTTTACTTGATTCCCGAATTATGGACGCTCGGTTTCCCTCATTTGTTGCAAGCGTTGCAACTGCAAGAATCCCATTTTGTGCAACTCCAGTTTTATGTCGTCGTCGTTGGACAGACACAACGATAAAGACAGAAATACCAACATCGAGAGAAGGCTGGGCTAGTCTGCGCAAAATTCGTCAAATTCTGCAAATGCAGAAGCCCCTTTTTTGCAGGCTGTGAATCATGGCCGACGGTCATCCCAATTCGGCGACGGCCATTTCGCGGGAGCAGTTGACCGGCACAGATTCGATTGGATAAGTTGATGCGGTTGTTGATGGACAAAGGGATTTGAGTCCAATACCTGAAATGGTGAAAACCTAGCCCATCCTCAAAAGTTATGCATGCGCTCTTTCGTCGCCAAAACAGGGCTCTCAAGATCACCCTCAACTAGCCTGTCGTTGGGGCTGACCGACTTCAACGAGGGCGAGACGACCCATTTGGCTGGCTCCGCCGCGCCGCCGCGAAGGCGTGTTCGTCTGGATCCCATTCAGGATGATCGTCATCTCAGTAACGCATGATCACATACATTTGGCGACCGTAGATACTGCCTGCCCCTGAGCCTCTTCAATGAAGTGGCGGAAGAGCGAGCGGTCTGGCGCAAACGCCGTATGATCAACGCAGCCGTCCAACGACTGATTCATGCTGAACATGAGTTTAGCCATACCCGCTTCCTTTCCTCACGTGGCATATGTGAGGACACGATACTTTTGTGTCCGCTTTCTCTTTAGCCTCAGCACTTTTAATGCTGCTTTACTCGTAAAACGCTGGCGCTTTTTTCAGCGTTTTCCACTGTTCCTCCTCATGACCGAAAATCACTAGTCCGACATGCTTCTGTTCGACCCGATCAAGCAGTTTTATCGTACTGGCGCGGATCGCTTTGGCATCCGGGTCGGTAACGTCGTCCTGCTTGTCACGAGTCCAGCCAGCGCGGAAAGGTACAGCGTCAATCGTGAGCAGAATGGCGCCCGTCTTGGGCAGCCGCACCAGCACTGATTGATGTCCCAGTACATGCCCACTCGTCTCTATCAATTCTAGCCCCGGCAGCAGTTCGGTGTCCCCGTCCACCAGACGAATGCGTTCCATTGGCTGATCCCATTGGAGTCGAATGGCAGCATAACGCGGGTTGGTCGCCGCATCCAAATGATGCACACGCTGAACGACATATTGCGCCTTGGTGAATGACGCGTGTCTCCCGGCATGATCGCCATCGTAATGTGTCGAAATGACAGTATCAATATCGTCCGGTTTTAAGCCAATGCTCGCCAATTGCTGGATAACATCCTGCCCATTCTCGAACTCCGATGCATCTTCAGGAATGATTTCTGGTAGACCGCTATCAATCAGAATATTCTTGCGGTCACCCGTTTGCACCAGATAGCACACAATCGGAATCTGGTATTCCGGCACGGATCCAACCTGCATCAGATAAAGACGCTGCGGAGCGGAGGGGTTTTGACTCATCATGACTACCTTGAAATCAGGCCAAGTGTGATATTAGGATCTGGGTGATGGTTAATTCTCACTGGGAAGGAGTTTAAGGTTGCAATTCTGCAATGCTTCCTTTAGGGGAAAACATGCCTTGCCCTTTGTGAAGGCATCATTTGCTTGCTTACTGCATGATCACCATCAACTCAATATAGAACAAATAGTCTAATATGTCAAGTCCCCAATAGGCTGGAAGTGCATTTCAAGTTGGTGCAAAGCCCTTGTCCCCGTTTCACAGCTTGAGAGAGAGAAGGCTGCGCTGGGAGAAATGGAACCCGGTTCCGCTGGATCTTCTATCCAGGTGGTGAGGAATAGTGCACGAAACGGAAATGTATCCATCCAGGACGGTCAGCATCCTCACGACGATCCGTGATATACTGTTGGCTGGAATTCATCGGAATGAAAGCGAGGGTATTCATGTCGGTTTTTGTAAATAGACTTCTTCAGGATATACCTGTCACCGTCTGACCGCCGCTCGTTCATTCTTGCCTGAGCAGTCGCCGGGCAGGTATATCATCGCCAACACGCCGCACGACGTGTTTTGTTGTGATCCTATCTGACCCATAAAGGATGCTCACGGTGAACGATCACCCGAATTTTTTCACGCTTGAAACCGAACGCCTGCTTATCCGCCCGCTGACGCTGGACGATTTGGATGCGGTCTGCCTCATCAGCGACGAGAGCTTTGGCGAAGCCCCGCGCGCCGCGCGTAAGGAATGGTTGCAATGGTCTGTCATGAACACTGTTGCACTGGCCCGGCTGTGGCAGCCCCCCTATGGCGAGCGAGCCATCACCATCCAGGCCACCGGACAAATGATTGGCATGGTCGGCATTGTGCCGTGTTACGGCCCATTCGATAAGCTGCCCTATTTCCGCGAACGCTGCACCGAACCGGTCACAAAGCTCTCCCGGCCGGAGATGGGGTTGTACTGGTCACTGGCGCGGGCGCATCGTGGCTACGGCTACGCGACTGAAGCGGCTCAGGCCCTGACGCAGCACCTGTTTCGTCATCTGGGGCTTAAACGGTGTGTAGCAACTACCGAATATGACAATGCAGCTTCGCAGGCAGTGATGGAACGGTTGGGGATGCGGATCGAGCGCAATCCAGACCCGCAGCCGGAGTGGTTTCAAATCGTCGGCATACTGGAAAATCCCGCGCTGCTCAAGCCGTAGCGGCTGACGCGGGTCATGGAAGGGGCGGCCTAAGACAGGTCGCCCCCACCTGTACTGTGCATTACTTCACGCGATCGGGGTAGACCTGTTGTGCCAGCGCCTCTTCCTGATCGACCAGTTGACGAATGGCCGCCAACCCCTGATTCCAGAAGCCGAGATCGGTCAGATCAACGCCGACCTTCGCCAGAATCTTCTCCGGCCAGTCCGAGTCGCCGGCAGCCAGCACCTCGATGAATTGTGGCACAAATGCCGCACCGCGCTGTTGATAGAGATTAAACAGCGCCAGCACCAGCAGCTCGCCGAACGAATAGGCATAGACATAGCCCGGTGTGTTGAGGAAGTGCGGCACATAGCTCCACCAGCGCCCGTAATTCTCGCTCATCACCACGCTGTCGCCGAACATGGCGCGCTGGCTGTTCAGCCACAACTGGTTGATGCGGTCGGTCGAGAGTTCGCCTTCGCTGCGGCGGGCCGTGTGCAGCACATCCTCAAACCGGTTCATCGAAATCTGGCGGAACACGGTGGCGAAGGTGTCCTCGACCTTGCCGACCAGCATCGCCAGCCGGGCTTCAGGATTCGGTTCCTTGCCCATCAGATCGTTGAAGACCAGCATCTCGCCAAAGGTCGAAGCCATCTCGGCTGTCGTCAGCGGCGTGTTCATGCCGAACAACCCCTGCGCCTCGCAGGCCAGCACGGCGTGAATGCCATGACCGAGTTCATGCGCCAGCGTTTGCACATCGCGCGGCTTGCCTTCGTAATTGACCAGCACAAAGGGATGCGCCGATGGCACCCCCGGACTACAGAACGCGCCGCCGCGTTTGCTGGGCAGCACCGGCGCATGAATCCAGCGCTCATCGAAGAAGCGGTTGGCAACATCATGGAAGCGCGGGCTGAAGGTGGCGAAGGCTTTCAGCACCATATCGCGGGCTTCATCCCAGCTATAGAAGGCATCGCTCTGCTTCATCGGCAGCGGCGCATAGCGGTCATAATCGACCAGTTCGGTCAGCCCCAGCAGCTTGCGCTTGAGGGTGTAATGGCGCGCCACGATCTCGTAATTGGAAGTCACGGCCTGGATCAGCGCATTGACCACCGCATCCGGTGCTTTGTTGCTCAGGTTGCGCGAGGACACCCACGACGGATAGTGACGCCGCTTATCATCAGCCGCTTTGTCGGCGGCCAGCACATTGAAGATGTAGGTCAGTTCCATCGACTTCTCACTCAACCCAGCCGTGACCGCTTCCTGTGCCTGGCGGCGGGTGTCGCGGTTGCTGTCATGCAGTTTGGTGAGCGCCTGCGTCAGATTGACTTTCTGCCCATTCAGATCAATGCGGATCGAGCTGGTCAATTGGGTGAAGAAGCGCGTCCAGGCGCTGCGCCCGGTCACCGACTTCTCGACCAGCAGTTGTTCTTCGATCTCGCTCAGTTGATAGGGCTTATAGCGTCGTTCGGCTTCGAGCATATGCCGGTAATGCGCCAGCAGCGGATCAGCAATCAGACTGCGGGCATGGGTATCATCGGCCTGGTTCCATTCGAGGTCGAAGAACACCAGCTTTTGATTCATCTGCGCGCCGAACTCGGTGGCCTTCTGCACCAGCGCACCGTAGGCCGGGTTGGCTGTGTCTTCCGAGAACAGCAGCGAGGCATAGTTGCCGATGCGCCCACTTTTGTCGTAGATCGCTTCTAAGGCCTGGATCGCCTCCAGCATTTCGGCGGCTTTCAATTGAGCGACGCGCCCACGATACAACATGACAAACGCATCCACGCTCTGCTGCACCGCTTCCATATCGAGTTCCAGTCGCGGGTCATTCGCCGTGCTGTAGAAAATCGATAAGTCCCAAAGGACATTCTCAGCACCGGTGGTTCGTTCCTGGGTGGGGGTATCGAGCATCGTATTCATCCTTGTGATAAATCAGATTCAAAGGGTATGGTCAGCCACTCGTGCGCGGCGGCACGATCTTCATCAGAGATGCGCTTTTCCATCAGGGGATATACCCCGGTCGGACGCGCTTCGTTCAACCCCGGCTGAATTGTGAAGCCGAGATGTTCATAAAAGGGGATGGCGGGTGGGTTTGCCACGAACCACAGGTGACTGGCGCGTTGCAGAGCCGCATAACCTAGCGCCGCCCGCACCAACCGGGCACCGGTTCCCTGACCGCGCTGCGCTGGCAGCAGGGTGACGCCGCGCAGACGCCAGTAGCCGGGATCATCCCGATGGGGTGGCGGCTGATGGATGACCGTGGCGGTTCCGACCACCTGCCCGTCGACCAGCCAGGCCAGATGCAGCGAATGGGGATCATCATCACCCCAATAGCGCGAGTCATCCAGCGGTTGACCGGGGCGCAGGATGGCCGCCCGCAGCGGAATGACCGTTTCAGCCGATACACGTTGCAGCATGACACTCTATCGCTTAACTGTTGATGAGCGATTGGTTCATCCTACCTGAAGCGGGGGCGGCTTTCAATTGTGCGGCGCTATAATCAGTCGCAACGTCAAGCAGCAGAAAGCTCACAAATCATGTCGCCGAAACCTCTGACGGACGCTGAAATCAGCGCACATCTGGCGCAACTGCCCGGTTGGGCGCACGAAGGTGGCGCACTCACCAAACAATACCGCTTCGATGCCTACCTCGCCGGCATCGCCTTCGCCAGCGCGGTGGGCGTCCTGGCTGAGGGGCTGGGCCATCACCCCGACCTGCTGATCGGCTGGCGCAAAGTGACCATCACCGTCTCGACTCATGATGCCGGCAATCAGGTGACGCAGCACGACATCGCTCTGGCGCAGGCGGTCGAAGCGCTGCCCTACAAGCCACAGGGTTAGCCCGGTGTCTGTCGCGCTGATTACGGGAGCCTCCAGCGGCATCGGCGCGGCGCTGGCGGAAGAACTGGCGCAGCGGGGTCATGATCTGGCGCTGGGGGCACGCCGCCGCGATGAGCTGGAGCAGGTGGCCGCCCGCTGCCGCGAACGGGGAGCCCGCGCCCTCGCCATCGAAGCCGACATCAGCCAGCAAGCCGCCTGTGAGCAACTGGTACAGCAGACCATCAGCACATATGGACGGCTGGATATGCTGGTCAACAACGCTGGCATCACCATGTGGGCGCGGGTCGGTAACTTGCGCGACCCGGCCATCATCAACCAGGTGATGCAGGTCAACTTCATGGGCGCGGTCTACTGCACCTACTATGCCCTGCCGCACCTGCGGGATTCCAAGGGACGGATTGGCTACATCTCCAGCATGGCCGACAAGATCATCGCCCCCGGCAACAGCGGTTATGTCGCCAGCAAGCACGCCGCCGAAGGTTTCTTCGAGTCGCTGGGGGCGGAAGAACCGACCATCAGCATCTCGATGCTGTACCTGAGTTTCATTGATACCGGATTCGCCGGGCGGATGCTGAACGCCGAGGGTCAGGTGGGGGCGGGTGTGGCCGAGCAATTGAAGGGGACGCGCCAGCTTTCACCAGCCGAGGGTGCGAAGCTGGTCGCCGATGCGCTGGAACGACGCCAGCGCCAGCTCACCATGCCGGTCAGTGGACTACCGGGGTGGCTGCTGCCCTGGCTCAAACTGATCGCGCCGCGCCTGCTGGAACGGGCCGGACGCCGGTTCATGGAAGACAGCGGCATCTGAAGGACTCATCATGCAACCTCTGATCGACTTCGGCGGGGTGGGTCACACGCTGCACTTCGCCCCGGCCAACGGCTTTCCACCACGCACCTATGAGCCGTTGTTAGGGGCGCTGACCGGCGATCATCACGTCATCAGCCTGCCACCACGCGCCCTTTGGCCGGGGGAAAAACCACCGGCTGTCCGGCGGCAGTGGGATGCGGTCGCTGAGGATTTGCTGGCCGGGCTGCGCCATCATGGCTGGCATGATGTGATTGCGATGGGGCATTCGTTTGGTGGCATCGCCTCGATGATCGCAGCAGTGACCGAGCCGGAACGCTTCCGCGCCCTCGTCCTGCTCGACCCGACCATCTTCCTGCAGGAGTGGATGGCGATGATGGAGCAGATGCAGCTCGATGGCAGCATCCTTGACTTCCCGCTGGCGCAGGGGGCGCTGCACCGGCGCACCCACTTCGAAAGCGCCGAAGCCGCCTTCGCCAACTTCCGCCGCAAAGCCCTGTTCCACGACTGGTCGGATGAGGCCCTGTGGCACTACGTCCGGCATGGGACGAGGCCGGGTGCAAAAGGCGTCGAACTGACCTGGCCGGCGGAGTGGGAAGCCTACTACTTCTGCACTGGCTATACCCACACCTGGGAACTGCTGCCCCGGCTGCGCGGCCTGCTGCCGATGCTGGTGCTGCGCGGTGAGAGCAGCGACACTTTCACCGAGGCAGTTGAATCACAGATGCGCGAGCGGCTGCCGGATGCCAGCTATCGCACTGTCGCCGGACACGGGCATCTGTTCCCCTTGAGCGCGGCGGCTGAGACAGCCCGGCTGATTCAGGGGTGGCTGAAGGATGTAAAGGCGTGAATGAAAGAAATGTAATCGACGAGTGAAAAGGATGGCCGAGGGTGATCACGTCCTCAGCCCATCATCAATGAGATTCAGAGAGGCAAACTACACCCGGCCTTCAACGGTGATTCATGATTTGTCAGGCGGCGACCAGGGTTTCCAGCCAGGTCGGGACAACAGCGACACAATATTGGCAGGGTTGTCCTGGCTGGGTGGATGAGGGATGAATTTGTCCACATCCCTCGTGTCTGAGACCCACTCACGATCCATATCCAACGGCTTTAGCCCCCGGATCAGAACCTTTTCTGCAATATCCCAGGCTTCATCGAGACTTATTATTGGCGTTCGCCAGGGGGATTGGTTCGCATCAGCGTAGCCCACTTCCAGAGTCAGCACATCCGGGCGTTGTCCGCCGGCGTCTGCCTCGAAAAACAGGTAATGCAAATGAAGACGACAATCACCGCGCCAGATGGTTACAGTGGGGATCCAGCCGTAACCATATTCGATTTCGGCTGGGCCTTTGATCTCGATACCCAGCCGTTTTGCCCGGTCGATGATCTCGATTGCCAATTGCAGTTCATCGGGCAGTGGCATCAACGCTGCTCCTGGAAGGGATGGCGCTTACACCCCGGCCTTCAGCCGATCGGTGAAATACTTACGAGCCTTTGCCACCTTCGGGCGCACCACATACTGGCAGTAGGGTTGGTACGGGTTGTTGACGAAGTATTCCTGATGATAATCCTCAGCGACGTAATATTGCTCCAGCGGTGTGACCTCGGTCACAATCGGGTCAGGCCAGGTGCCGGAGGCGTTCCACTGGGCGATCTTCTGCTCGGCGATGGCCTTCTGCTCATCGGTTTCGTAGAAGATGGCCGACCGGTACTGCGGCCCAACATCATTGCCCTGGCGATCCAGCGTGGTCGGGTCGTGGATAGTGAAGAACACATCCAGCAGGTCGCTGAAGGTGATGACTGCCGGATCGTAGGTGATCTGGATGACTTCGACATGCCCGGTTAAGCCGGTGGTGACCTGACGATAAGACGGGTTGGGGACATGCCCGCCGGTGTAGCCGGACTCGACGGCGATGACGCCCTTCAGCTCATCATAGACCGCTTCCAGGCACCAGAAGCAGCCCCCGCCCAGCGTGGCCTTCTCGGTCGTGTTGCTTGTTTCCATCACATTACTCCATGAAACTTTCGACTGACGATGAGTCTCGATTCAGCGCAAGCCATTACAAATCAGATTCACTTCTAACAGAGTTCTATTGTTCGGCGCGGTCAATCGTCAGCCGGACGCGCACCGGGCCTTCACTGCCCCCGGCGGCATGAGACAGGATGATGCGGTAGATGCCATCGGCTGGCAGCACATAATCGGCGATGAGCGAGTCGAAATCCTCGGTACTGATGTCATCGCTGGCGATGAGGGGGTTGAAGTCGGTATCGGCCAGGATGAGCAGCGGATCGGCCGTGACGCCTTCGGGCGTGGTGGCGCTGATAGTGACGCGCTGGCCTTCTTCCGCGACGAAGGCGAAGGTGAACACCTGCCCCGCTTCCATCTCGACCACCTGCGACTCGCCGGGGCGGATCTCGGCTGCATCGGCTTCATCCTGAAAGATCAGCCGGATGTAATTGAGATAATCGTTGGCCGCATCAGCCGCATTACCCAGTTGGGTGTGAGCGCTGGCACGGCTCAGATACAGGCCAGGTTGGTTTTCGTCCTGGGCGATGGCGAGGCTGAGGTCTTCCAGCGCCGCGTCATAGTTCTCCTGCGCCAGATAGACGCGGGCACGCTCGAAATACGCCGCCACGCTCGGCTGCTGCCGGATCAGATAATCGAAATCGCGCAGCGCAGCGCTATAATTTTCCAGGCTGGCATAGGCCAACCCGCGCCGGGCATAGGCAGTCAGGTTATCCGGTTCGAGGGCGATGATGCGGGCAAAATCAGCCACCGCCTGGTCATACCGTTCCTGAATGAAGAGATATTGTCCACGCTGGTCATAAGCGTCCACCGCATCCGGCAGGGCTTCGACTGCCGCATCAAAATCCGCCAGCGCCGCCTCAACCTGTTCCTGTCCGGCGTAAATCGCGGCGCGGCTCAGATGAGCCTGGGCGGTGAATTCAGCCGAAGGGGATGGCAGAGCCAGGGCGCGATTCAGATCAATCAGCGCGCTGTCGATATCATTGACAGCCTGATAGCTGACGCCGCGCAGGAAATACCCCTGGGCACTGGTGGGGTTCAGCAGCAGGAACAGACTGAAATCGGTGATCGCCTGGTCAAACTGCGCCTCCTGAAAGGCTTGCAGTCCGCGCTCGAAGACATCGACCCCGACAAATAAGGGGACGTTGCCGCCCTGCCCGCTACCATCATCCTGCGCCAGCGCGACAGACGCACCAACCAGCAGCACGGCGACTATCACCAGCATCCACTTACGCATAGGATTTGACCATTTCACACGGCATACCGACTCATGTGCTGCACTATAACATACTTTTGCCGGGGTGAGCCGATTCACTATTGAAATGTTAAATCACCAGTTGATCGTAGAGCAGTTCCTGTGACAGATTCGGTACGACTGTGCCTTCGGTTTGCAGCGTCAGGGAAGCCGCCGTCACGCCCAGACGCATCGCTTCATCCAGCGGCACGCCGTTGAGCAGGCCGAAAATGACCGCTCCCGACAGAGCGTCACCAGCACCGGTGGCATCCAGCACATGGGTATTGATAGCGCGGATGAAGCCAGCTGTGCCGCTGTCGGCATAAGCCAGTCCCTGCTCGGCCATGGTCACTACGGCGATATCCGCCCCCAGCGTCACCAGATGGCGGGCGGCCTCAATCGCGCTGTCGCGGTCAACCGCCTCGCGTGCACCGCACAGGGCAGCAGTCTCCTGAGCGTTGGGGGTCACCAGATGAAGCTGGCTGATGTAGGGGCATAGCTTCCCGGCCAGGGTTGGGCTGGTGGGGTCGGCACACACCCGCACCCAGGTGCGTTCGGCGATCTCGAACAGGGTATGCAGCGCTTCGTCGGTCAGCGAGGCATCGATCACCACCATCTCGGCCTCGCCGATCAGGTCTTCATACTGGAGTAGATAATCGCTGTTGATGTGAGCCATAATTTCGAAATCGCTGACCGCGCCCAACAGTTGACCATCCGGTTTGAGCAGGCTCAGGTAAGCGCCGGTACGTCCGCCGGGAATAGTCAGGCTGTGGGAACAATCGATCTCATGGTCTTCGCAGTGGTCGCGCACCCGCAGTCCTTCGGCGTCATCCCCCAGCGCGGTGAGCAGCATGACCGGCACTTCCAGACAGGCCAGATTCTCGGCGATGTTGCGCGCCACACCGCCGATGCTGTTGCGTACCCGACCCAGATTGGATGTCTCCCAGACAAATGGAGCATGCGGGCGGCCTTTCAGATCAATCCCTGCCGAGCCGATCACCACCACATATCCCTCGTCCATCGCGACCTCCTCTCACCGATTTGGGCTACCGATGATGAACGATTGTACCCCGTTTGTGAGCAGTGGGGGGAATAGTTGGCCTTATGTCCGGCGCAGCGAGCGCACATAGGCGGCGCTGTCCGGGATGTGGACGGGTAGGTGGCGATATAGCGGGCGCGGCGGCGCGACCAGGATGATCTCCAATATGCCGCTGAGATCAGTAGGCACATCAGTTGAAAAGGGTGCAAGGGCTGCCCACTCGGCATCTGTGATAGCGGTGATAGCTGTCATCAACGCGGATTGGGTGCGTTCCCATTCATCCAGCACCTGCTCCAGCGTTCGACCACTGCGCATGGCGATGCCCGCATAATGGATGCGGGTGCTTTCCTCGTCCGAGAGCATGGCTGCAATGACAGGGTGGGCTTCACCGCGCTGCCAGAATGTTATTGCTTCCAGGGCATAGGCTTCGTAAGTGATGAGGTGCGCCAGCAAATCCTTGAAGGAGCATTCCTGATCGCTGTACAGCCCGTAGCGGATGGTATCCGGACGTGTCATCTCCTCCGCTGTGAGCGTCTGGATCAGGTCGCGCACGGCCTCATGCTCGATGTTAAGCTGGCTAATGGCGGTCTGGCGACTGGCAGTACCTTGCATCACAATCTCCTTGCACTGGTCGGGCTGATGATGAGGTGGATTATACCGCGCTCAGGGGTTGGTTTGGCAGCCAGCCAGGTCTCGCGGCTGCACCGCTGCCGGCGAGCGACTTTCGTTCATCCAGGCACCAATGCCAATCATGACCGGTTTGTGCCAGAGCGTCGCCAGGCTGCCATCACAGGAAAAAGATGACACAGTTACGCTCACTTGCAGGGCGCGGTAAGCCAGCCGCAACGTATAGAGATCGTCCACCTGACTCTTCTGGACAGCATCTGGCGCGCCAAAGGCTAACCAGATATCGCCCAGCGTGATGCGCGTGCTGAGCGAGAGCCCCTGCACTTCATTCCCGAAAATCGCCATCCAGTTCATGCCTTCCAGCAGCGGATGATCGGCGCGCCAGCTCCATTCGAGCCAGCCTAACTGTCGCTGAGCATCCCAGTTGGCAATATTCAGGCCTTCAATCCGAGGATCGGCGCGCAGGATAGCCACGGCATCACTGCCAGTCGTATGACCGGGACGGATGCCGTGCCAGCAGGGAGGCATGCAGTCCGGCGCGCGGATGAATTCGACGACAGCGGCAGGTTGGTAGGCCCGTGACTGAACGGCGAGAAGCAGGGCGCTCATCAGGCTGATGAGCAGGCCGACCAACCGGAACATTCAGAATCCCTTGTAACCCGAGTCGTTGGCGTCGAAGCGAGCGCGGCGCTCGACCTCAGCCCGTTCCAGGACTTTCGCCAGATCGCGATAAATCGGATCATCACTTTGCCCGGATTTACGCAGGACTTCCATCAGTTCTTTCACCAGCCGTTCGATGTCCTGCAACTGTTTGTTGTTGACATGTTCAAAATTCATCGCATCCACCTTCGGGTTAACTCCAATCACGTCAAACCATTGACGCGTAAAAAAGGTATCATCAGATCAGCCAGGCGCTGCGCTCCGCCTTCGGTCAGATGTATCCCGTCAAAACTATAGCTGTAGCCGCCGCGCTGACGCAGCGCCTCGTAGCGTTCTTTACTCGCCAGCATGTTAGAGAGCATGCGCAGGTATTGTCTCCCCTTCACCGAAGGCCGTACCGGTAGGGTATCAGGTGCGAATGCGGCCATCACATCCAGCGTTGGAATTCGCAGCTCAAGACAAAGCTGGCGAGCATGGTCATTCATCTGGCGCAGGATGACCACCTGCTCCGGGCGCTGCTCTATCGGGGGCAGTGCCACCCATAGGCGCAGCCCGGCCTGATGCAGCCGCGTCAGCACGGCACGCATATTCTCGCGAAACGCAGTAGGCGAGATTTGTCCACCACGCACGCCTTTCACCCAGCGATAGTACACGTGCAAAGCCGGATCGGTTAAGGAGAGTACATCATTGATGCCGACCATGATGATGCAGCCATCTGGCTCGCGGGTGATCACATCCTGTTGAACCCGCCGAAAGAGATTCAGGCTGGTATCGCCATTGACTCCGGCATTGATGAAGGTGTGCTGCGGGAAAGCGGCAGCCACTTTCTCGACATAATTCACCCCCAGATCCCCCTGAGTCAGGCTATCGCCAAAGACCACAATACGCACAGCAGACTCCTTCAGATGGCGCGCAGCGAGCCGACCAGTGGATCGAGAAAAGCTGGATCACCGGTCAGTGTGACCGAGATTGGGCGCCCCCCGACGCGGGTGTGCAAGGCATAGCTGGTTGTGCCAGCGGCGTCTTTCCGTTCCATATAGAGGGCTGTCTTGCCATCAGGGAAGGTACGCCATTCCTCGCGCAGGATGCTGGCATCAGTGCCATCAGATGAGTTCTGGTTGTTGGTCTCAATCGGTAGGACGGCGATCTCGATACGGAGAGCGTTGGCGGTCAGGATAATGCTGTAGCTGGGGGTGCTGGCATCAGCGGGCGGGGTCAGTGTCCAGCCGGTCGGATAATCAAAAGCAAAGCCGTTCACAGCATCGGTATAAGTGGTAGTGGGCAGGTTGCCGGGGAAAGCCAGCGTAGGCTGGGGAGCATCAAACGGCAGCGGCGCATCGGTAGGTGGCGCAGGTATCGCGGTGGGTGCGGGCGGGCTGCCGCTGCATGACGCCGCCGCGATCAACACCAGCATGAGGGCTATCCATCTCATCATCGTGCATCCTCAACTTATGGCTCTATAGAGTATACCCCAATGCCCGGAATACCGGCGCACTGAACGATAGCTCTGGTTTCGATACCAACCCAATGCGATCCTGAAGGCGATAATCAGCGAGAGCAGTCAGGTTCGCAGAGCATGTATAATGACTGTCTATGACCACTGAAACACCCATCATCACCGCCAGCGAAGCCCGCCGCGCCGCCCGCAATGCCGGGGCCATCGCCGCCGCCAGCCTGCTCAGTCGGGGGCTGCAATTCGGCTGGCAGCTCATCTTCATCGCCACGCTCTCACCGGCTGTCTATGGCATCTACGGCGCTGTCAGTAGCTTCGTCCAGATCGGCGCAACCATTGCCGGATTTGGGGTTGGCCCCATCGTCATTCGCGATGTTGCTCGTCATCCCAATCATGCCGGGAAGTATCTGACAGCGACGTTGTTCATTCAAACGCCACTGGCGCTGGCGGCCTATGTGTTGCTCAACATCGCTGCTGGACTGGGTGGATATGGGGAGGCGGTGCGGGTATTCCTGGCGTTGGCGGCCCTCAACCTGATGATCGATGCACTGGGTAACATGTGCTTCGATCTGCTGCTGGCGCGTGAGCAGATGGTGACGACCTCGCTGGTCTCCATCGCCTATGTGATCGCGCTGATCGCACTGGCAGCCATCGGCCTATTCAGCGGCTACAGCCTGTTTGGGGTCTATACTGGCGTTATGGTGGCAGGGATTTTGCGCACCGGAGCGTTATGGTGGCTGGCCTGGCGCGCGCATATTCGCCCTCTTTGGCCACTGGATCAGCGGCTGGCCGGAGCACTATTACTCAACAGCGCGCCGCTGGCGATCTCAGCCTTTCTCTCGCTGGCCTATCAGCAAGCCGATAAACTGCTCACCAGCCGCTTCATCGGCGACCGCGAGACCGGTTGGCTGGCGGCAGCCTTCATCATCTTCTTCGGTGTGGTCGAATTGCTCAACACCACCATCATAACCGCCCTCTACCCTTTGATGTCGCGGGCTCATGGGGATGGCAAGCAGGAATTATTCGGCTTTCTGGTGGAGAAATTGTCATTCTTCACCCTGGTCATCTGCCTGCCGCTGACACTGACTCTCTCGATCTTTTCCGGCGCCATCTTTGTACCGATCTTCGGAGTGCGTTACCAACCGACGGCGGCCATCCTGAGCCTGTTGATCTGGTACGCGCTGGTGATGATGACCGGCAACGCGGTACAACAGGCGATGCTGGTACAGAATCGGCAGCGGCGGGTGATGCTGGCGCGGGCGACCGGTCTGCTGCTCAATCTGGCGCTGTTGTTCCTGTTCCTGCCGCGCTTTGGCGTGATGGGCGCACCCTTGGCCTCGCTGGTCGCCGAAAGCGCTGTCTTCGCCCTGTACTGGTCTGGTTTTCGGGCGGCTGGCTGGCAACCGGCACAGATGCTGCCACGTCTGGGGCGGCTGCTGGTGGTGGGTCTGGGGAGCGGGATCGTCATGCTGGCGCTACATGATACGAGCGCTCCTTTGGGGATCGCTGCCGGACTGGTGACGTACGCGGCTGGGACGCTGACACTTAAGGTGCTGGCGGAAGATGACTGGGATTTACTGTACCGCTTAGCGGCAGCGCTGCCTGGCGGCTCACTGATCCGCCGCTACTGGAAACGCGACATCACGGTGAATGTATAGGCCGCCTGATGCAGTATCCGTGAAGCCTCTCCACCGGCAGTTGGAGAGAAATGAGCCAGCGCTATTGCCCGGCCAGGGCCGCGATCACTACCTGGCGCAGCGGCTCATCCAGCACAGCATAACCGGCGGGGTTGAGATGGAGGGTGTCCAGAGCATAGGCGGGCTGGATCAGGCCATCATCCCCTGCCAGCAGAGCATAGGCATCCAGCAGCCACAGCCTATCGTCTTCCCAGGTGCGCAGGATGGCGTTGACGTCGATCACGGCGCGGCCTATATCATCCGACCAGAAGAAGAGCTGCCGTTCCAGCGGCGCGGAACCCACCGGGAAGATGGTTGTCAGGATGACATCGGCACCAGTTGCCAGCGACTGATCGACGATGCGGCGCAAATGATGGACGGTCTGGTTGGTGAGGTCATCCGGCAGTCGGGCGGAAATCGGGATCGTCTTCAAATCATTGATGCCGGCCTGAATCACAATGACATCTGGCTGCAGCGGCGCGACATGCCGTTCAAAGCGTCCGCTGATCTGGGCGGTGGTCTGGGCACCCATGCCGCGATTGACGACCTGAAGCGTGGCATCGCTGGTCAGCGGCCAATCCTGCGCACGTGAGTCGCCGACGAGGACGAGGCGCTGCTGCCCCTCGGTCAACGGCGCGACCTCCGGCCAGATCACGTCGGTCCCCAGCGGGTCGAGCCGGACGGCATTCAGTTCACGATAATACTGCTGAGCGAAGGTGAACGCCCGCCACAGAGCCAGCCCGGAAACCGCCACTGTCAGCAGCAGCGCCAGCGCTAGAACGATTGATAATCCCCGCCAGGTGCGCATTATCCGCCTCGAAACTTGAACCGAAATCATCAGGAAGAGGTATACTCTCAACAGTTAAAAGGGGCGTGAGTGGTGGAACGGACGGTACAGGAAACTCGGCTGGCGCGTGTGATTCGGATGGGCAACCCGGAGCTTGACCGCGACTTGCCCTATTGGGCGCGGCGCTCCAACCCGATCATCCGGCGGCAGTTGGGCATGTACTGGAAGACGATCCTGCCGGAAGCCACCTTCCTGATGAAAGCCTTCGCGGTGCAGGCGATCCTGATCGCGCTGACGCTGCCGCTGCCATTTCTGATCGAGCTGGCGCTGCCGGCCATCACAGCGGCGATCCTGCTGTTCCCCTTCGCCCTCGTCGTCTATGGGCATCTGCTTTTAGCGATCGGCATGGCGGCGGCGCAGTCGATCACCCGTGAAATCCAGAATGATACCCTCACACTGCTGCGCGCCACCCCGTTTGATCTGGGCAGCATCATCGCCAGCAAGGTGGCGGCCTCGATCTGGCGGCAGGTGGAAGACCTGGGATTATTGCTGCTGGCAGCGGCGCTGATGAGTATGCCGTTGCTGATTTCGCAGTATGGGACGCTTTATCCGCTGGATGAAAATCCGCTGCTGGCGCGGGTGGCGGTGGTGTTGGGGTTGGGCGTGTCGATGCTGCGGCTGTGCCTGGAGCCATTCATGATCGGCATGATCGGCGTGATGATGGGGGCAGCGCTGCGGGTGCGGGCATCGGCCATCTTCGGCACCGTCATAGCCGGAGTTTTCTACTTCCTCTTCGTTAATCTGCTGCGGCTGCTGGCGGTGGATTGGCCGCTGCGCTTCGTGATCGATTTTGGGTTGCCGCTGCTGCTGCCCTTGCTGGTGAGCTGGGTCTGTTTCCGCCTGACGCAGCGCTTCATCACTCAGCACTTCTGATGCTGCGCCTCGCCGGGCTGCTGGGGTTGGCCTTCTTCGTCGCCATTTGGCTGCCGCGCCTCGTGCCGGTTGACACCAGTGCCTTGAACCCATTGATCGAACCGGATTGTGTGCTGCCGTGCGCGATGGGCATACGCCTCAATCAGACCAGCGGCGTCGAGACCCAGGCGCTGCTGGCGGGGCATGTCTGGGTCAAGCCGCGCCCGGTGATGATCCGCCCGATTGATGACATCAATACCTACTTCGTCTACTGGTCGTGGAGCAGTCAGTCGCCTGTCAGCATCGACCCGGCGCAGCGCGGACGGGTGCGGGTGTATCGTGATCAGGCGGTGAGCGTGACGGTGCAGACGCGGCTGACTTTGGGCGAGGTGTGGCTGGCGCTAGGGGCGGCTGAGCATGGCACGGTCGTACCGGCCAGCCTTGAGCCGGAAAATCGTGTGACGGTCATTGCGGTTTATCCGGCACAGTCGTGGCTGGCGCGGGTGACCCTGCCCCGCGGGGCGCGGCGCTGGCAGTTATGGCAGGCACCGGTCGAGATCGAAACGGTCAATGCCCAGGCCATTGCCTACTTCAGCCAGTATCGCTTTCCCTGGGATCGCTTGGGGCAGGCGGGGCATTGATACCACAGCGAATTATTGGTTGCTAGTTGTTAGTTCCTGTTGCTGGATGTTAGGCTGTTGCAGTAAATGTTTGGCTCATGGCTCTGCCGTATGGGAGTATGGCCGTGCTCCCTTATGCAGCCCAATGGCAACATTATTTGTCGCTTCTACTCCGGTGGAGGCTGGAGGCAGTCATGGATGCAATCTGGATCGAGCTTTCGAAGGTCATCAGCATTTTCGCGCTGGCCTTTTTTTCCTTCTGGCCGGCTATCCCAGCCGGGCTGGCATTGGGACTCAGTCCGGTGACGGTCATCCTGACCACCAGCCTAAGTTATAGCTGTGGCGTTGGTGTAACGCTGCTGCTGCGCCGCGCTCAGGGGACGCCTCAGCGTCTCCGTGAGATTGCCCGGCGTTATGGCGTCGTAGGGTTAGGGTTGGCCGCGCCGATGACGGTCGGGGCACAGATCGGTGCTGCGCTGGGGCTGGTGCTGGATGTGCCACCGCGGCGATTGTTTCTGGGTCTGGCGCTGGGGGCACTGGTCTGGAGCGTGGCGCTGACAGCGGCCAGTCTGCTGGGGTGGGTAGGACTGCAAACAGTAGCGGGGTGAGATGAATGGCGAACTTGAACCGCTGGTTTCATCAGGCAACGTGTGCTGTGGGTTGAGGCGATTCCGCACCGCCTCAACCGGGTCCATTTCAACGATGAATACCTCACATACTAGGCACCGACAGCCCGGTCGGCATCATCCTCGTCTTTCGGCCAGCGACCATACAGTTTCGTCAGATAAGCCAGCCGTTCCCCGGCGGGGTGCTTCAGCCATTCAGCGGTGAAGCGCCAGCCCCAGTTGCCGGATTCGCGACCCGGCGTGTTCATGCGGGTATCGGCACCAAACCCCAGCACATCCTGCATCGGCACGACGCAGGTGTGCGCCACCGACGACATGCCCATCCGCATCAGATCCCAGTGGATTTCGCCCACCGGGCGCCCGATGTATTCCGGCAGGAAGCGTCGAATATCATCGGTGGCTTCGCCGCTTTGCCACCAGCCGACGGTGGTGTTGTTGTCGTGGGTGCCAGTGTAGACGACGCAGTTCGGCGTGTAGTTATGCGGCAGAAACGAGTTTTCACCGCCTGATCCACCGAAAGCAAACTGGAGAATCTTCATCCCCGGCAGCCCCAACCCGTCGCGTAGTTCGATGACGCCGGGGGTGATGAGGCCGAGGTCTTCCGCGATGATTGGCAGGTTCATCCCGAGCTGCTCCTGCACCGCGTTGAAGAAGTTGAACTTCGGCCCCGGCACCCAGCGTCCTTTGACGGCAGTCGGCTCGCTGGATGGGACTTCCCAGTAGGCTTCGAATCCGCGGAAGTGATCGACGCGCACAATATCGACGGTTTTCAGCGTAGCGCGGATGCGCGTAATCCACCAGCGGTACTCGCTCTCGGCCATCATATCCCAGCGATAAAGCGGGTTGCCCCAGCGCTGACCAGTCGGGCTGAAGTAATCGGGTGGCACCCCGGCGATCACAGTCGGGTTACCCAATTCGTCGAGATAGTATTCCTCACGGTTGGCCCAGACATCGGCGCTGTCATGTGCCACGAAGATCGGGATATCGCCCACCAGGCGGATGCCCTTGCTATTGGCGTAGGCCTTGAGCGCCATCCATTGGGTGAAGAACAACCACTGGCGGAATTTATGCTCGCGGATGGCTCTGGCATGTTTCTCGCGTGCCGCACTCAGCGCTTCAGTCTGGCGCAGCGCTTCGCCGGTTTTCCACTCCACCCAGGGCTTGCCACCATAGGCATTCTTGAGAGCGATGAACAGCGCCCAGTCGTTGAGCCAGAAAGCATTCTCGTTACACCAGACATCGAAAGCGGTCTTCTGAACATCGTTGGCGCTGGCCTCGAAGCGGTCAAAGGCTTTGCCCAGGATGGTGTTGTGGTAGGTGATGACCGGGCCGAAGTCCACCAGATATGGGCTGAAGTTAGGCACTCTGGCGATATCTTCTTTGACCAGCCAGCCATCCTTCACCAGTTGATCGAAGCTGATGAGCAGCGGGTTGCCAGCAAAAGCCGAGAGACACTGATAGGGCGAGTCGCCATAACTGGTCGGGCCGAGCGGCAGCACCTGCCAGATGCTCTGTCCATGAGCCGCCAGCCAGTCCACGAACGGGTAGGCATAATCCCCCAGATCGCCGACGCCGTACCGCCCCGGCAACGAGGTCGGGTGCAATAAAACCCCGCTGGATCGCGGGAAAAATCGGTTCGGGTGGGTCATAACATTTGATCCAATCGCTTACAGAAATGGTCGATGATGGGCGCTATTGTACCTGATTTCGGCGCGGACTCATGACAGCGCTATAATCGCTGCATTGTCGGTTCACCAGGAGTATCGGGATGAAGGCGAAAAGCCACTGGCTAGTCTTATGGGTTGTGCTGCTCACCGGGATCGTTACACTGCGGGCGGCGGAACTCCCCTATCGGGATGCCTCGCTGCCCATCGATCAACGGGTCGAGGATTTGCTGAACCGCATGACGCTGGATGAGAAGATCGGCCAGATGACGCTGATCGAAAAGAACAGCATCACCCCTGCTGACATCACCCGCCATTTCATCGGCGGTTTGTTGAGCGGCGGGGGAGGCTATCCGACGCCGAACACGGCCGAGAACTGGGCGGCGATGGTGGACGGCTTTCAGGCGCGGGCGCTGGAAACCCGGCTGGCGATCCCGCTGATTTACGGCGCGGATGGGGTGCATGGGCATAACAATTTGTATGGCGCGACCATCTTCCCCCATAACATCGGGCTAGGGGCAACGCGCAACCCGGAGCTGGTGCGGGCGATCTGTGCCGCGACGGCCGAGGAGATGATGGCGACGGGCGTCTACTGGAATTACGCGCCGATGATCGCCGTGCCGCAGGACATCCGCTGGGGGCGGACGTATGAGGGCTACAGCGAAGCCACTGCGATCGTCAGCGCGCTGGGATCGAGCTGCGTCAAAGGAATGCAGGGCGATACGGTTCAGGTGCTGGCGACGCCCAAGCATTATCTGGGGGATGGCGCGACCGCCTGGGGATCATCCGCCTATGAGGATTATCAGATCGATCAGGGGGTGGCGATGGTTGATGAAATCACGCTGCGCGAAATCCATCTGCCGCCGTATAAAGCCGCGCTCGATGCCGGGGCGATGAGCATCATGATTACCTTCTCCGGCTGGGGCGAAACCAAAGTCAGTTCCAACCAGTACCTCATCACCAACCTGCTCAAGGGTGAGCTGGGCTTCCAGGGCTTCACTGTTTCCGACTGGGGCGCGATTGACCAGATCAGCCCGGATTATGCCGAAGCCGTCGTCAGCGCTATCAACGCTGGCATTGATATGAACATGGTGCCGTATGACGCTGAACGCTTCATCGCTACCATGCAGGCGGCGGTCGCCGATGGACGGATTCCGCTGGGGCGCATTGATGACGCGGTGCGCCGGATTCTGCGGGTCAAGTTCATGATGGGGTTGTTCGAGCGTCCTTTCAGCCAGCCCGACTTGCTGGAAACGGTGGGGTCAGCCGAAAACCGGGCGCTGGCGCGGCAGGCGGTGGCCCAATCGCTGGTGCTGCTGCGGAATGAGGCGGAGGCTCTGCCGCTGGCGAAGTCGGTGCCAACGCTGTTCGTGGCCGGGGTGGCTGCCGATGACATCGGGATACAGTCGGGCGGCTGGACGATTGAATGGCAGGGGAAAGAAGGGGCCATCACGCCCGGCACGACGCTGCTGGAGGGGATTGAAGCCACCGTCAGCGCCGAGACGACCGTGATCTACGACCGCTTGGGGCGCTTCCGCAACGCCCGTGACAGCGCGGGCAATCTGCTGAATGCCGAGGTAGGCATCGTGGTGGTGGGCGAGCGACCGTATGCTGAAGGGCGCGGCGATGCAGCGGATCTGAGCCTGTCGGAGCCGGATCGCAGCCTGATCGAGCGGGTGCGCCAGCGGGTCGATACCCTGATCGTGATCGTCATCAGCGGGCGCCCGCTCATCATCAGCGAGCAACTGCCGCTGGCCGAGGCCTGGGTGGCGGCCTGGCTGCCCGGCAGCGAAGGTCAGGGCGTGGCTGATGTCCTGTTCGGCGATCAACCCTTTGTCGGACGGCTGCCTTATACCTGGCCGCGCTCGATGGATCAACTGCCGTTCGACTTCGCCACGCTCGCGCCGGACGAGCCGTTGTTCCCGTTTGGTTATGGTCTGGCAGGCGATTCGTGAGAGCATTCCGGCTATAATAAGGGTGAACGACAACGAGCAAAGGCTGCGTCATGCCGATTTATGACAGCACATCGGTGGAATATGGGATCACCAGCGGACATATCCAGATCGCGATGGAGGATGGTCGTCAGCTACCAGCTTACTGGGCGCATCCCAATATTGGGCGCTTTTTTCCGGCAGTGGCGCTGATCCACGACTGGTGGGGTATCACACCCATCATCCGGCGCATCGCCAATCATTTCGCTCAGGCTGGATATTATGTCATTGTGCCGGATTTGTTCGCTGGCAGAGTGGCGCAAACGCCGGCAGAAGCGATGGAACTGGTCAAAGCCCTGGGCGATGGCGGCTATCCGCTGGTGGATGCAGCGCTAACCGCACTGGAGAGCCATCACAACACCAATCGCGATGTCGCCGCGGTTGGTGTGGGCATGGGGGGCAGCCTGGCCTACGAGGCGGCGATTGTGCGGCATGATCTGGAAGCGGCGGTGTCGTATTATGGCTTTCCGCAGCGGTATCTGGGGCGTTTCCCACAGGCCGATACCCCCATACTGGCGATCTATGGCGATCAGGAACCCTACATCCTGCCCCCAGTGCGCAAGCGGCTACAAACGGAATTGAGTACGAGTCAGCACGGTGTGCATCACGAGCTGGTGGTTCTGGCAGGGGCCGGACATGATTTCTTTTCTTCCAGCGCCAACGAAACCGAGCAGGCTGTGGGGCGCAAAGCCCTGAACTTGACCTTCCCGTTTCTGGAGAAATATCTGACTGGGCCAGTGCGGGCTGTGCCGAAGACAATGTAACGACACCTCAAAGGACATCCACATGACAACGACTGACCCACTGCGCCAGTTGATTGACTCGACGCTGGCGTTTTATGAGCGCTTTGACTATGTGCCAGAACTGGAGGGCGCAACCCGCGTCTTTCAGGAAGAGGTGCGCGAATTGATCGAAGCGGCGCATGACGGCCAGGACAAGAACCATATCGCGGAAGAAGCCGCCGATGTCATCGTCACAGTGGTTGGGCTGTGTGCTGCCGCCGGAGTCGAGCGCGAGCGCATCATCGAGCAGATCTATGCGGTGATCGCCAAAAATGACGCCAAGACACACGCGACGCATGTGGTGCTGGATGGCAAAATTCGTCGTCGTCAGCCGCGCTGATCCTCGGGAGATGGGTGTCGCTGTTTAGGTTGGCGCGAGGATATTCAGAGAGCTGATGCGTCCTTCGAGCTATCTTAGGCCGTAAACCGATGAACTGGCACACCCTCATCCGGCCTGAAAATAAAAATGGGCGCATCCCACCGGTTGCGCCCATTCACAACACACAGAGAAGCTACTGCGTCGCTTTGCCCGGTTCAGGCGGCGCAGCCTGTGGCACGGGCGCTCCGGCGCGATGGCGGTAGATGAAGTAGATCAGCGAGCCGGCAAAGGCCACCACACAGACCACCTGTGACCAGTTGAAATTGCCCACCAGGGTCACTTCCACACGCAGGAATTCGAGGATGAAACGAATGACCGAATACTGCATGATGTAGAGCAGGAAGATGTCGCCGGGCAACAGCCGTTTGCGATAGCGCTGGAAGATGTTGAGCAGCACGAAGAAAGCCACCAGACTCCACAGCGATTCATAAAGGAACAAGGGATGGAAGCGAGTGGTCGCTACCGGGAAATCGATGGTGCTGCCAAACGGCGCGACGCGCTTGGCCGACTCGATGGTGATGCCCCAGGGCAGATCCGTCACTGCGCCATAGAGTTCCTGATTGACAAAATTGGCCCAGCGCCCGATGGCCTGACCGAGCGGCAGCGCCACCGCAGCAATATCGAGCCAGGGGCCGAGCTGGAGCTTGTTGCGCCGGATGTAGATGTAAGCGCCGATGAAGCCACCGATGATCGCGCCGAAGATGCTCAGGCCGCCGCTCCAGATCGCCAGCGGGCCGTTCTGCAGATTGGTGACGTTTTGCAGGAACCAGGCGGTATCACGACACATATCGGACGTATCCGCCGTCAGGCAGCCCGCCGTCATCGAGACCGGTGGGAAAACCACAAACCACAAGCGCGCCAGGATGATGCCGGGGATGATGGCCCAGGTCAGCGCCCCCCAGATATGCTCCGGGTCTTTGCCGTCACGTTTTGCCAGCCGGGCCGCGACCCAGGCCGCCACCAGCATTGCCACCACGATGATGATGCCGTAGTAACGGATCATCACCTGGCCTATACGAATGCCTTCTTGTTCCATGAACAACCTCTCTTATTCGGTATTTTTGTAGACGTACCACATGCGTTGCAGCGCCGTGAAGTTCGTGCCAATCGCCATCACCCACAGGCCCAGCGGCATGAGAGGGGGGACGAGCAGGACGGCCACGATGATAATCACGCGAACGAACCGATCCAGCAGACCCACCTTGACGGAAAGCCCGGCTTCCCCGGCACGCGCACGGATGTAACTCACCGCGAAGCCCCCGGTCAGCGCGGCCAACGCCAGCAGCAGATAGTCCAACTGATCGGTGCGGGCAAAATGATAACTCAAAGCCCCGAAAATTACAGCGTCGGCATAGCGATCCAGCGTTGAATCCAGCACACCGCCGAATTTGCCCTGCCGCCCCATCGCCCGCGCTACCGCCCCATCAACGGCATCGAGGGGGAGCGCCAGCACCAGAACGACCCCACCCCACTGGAATTCGCCCTGCGCGATGATATAGCCAGCCACAAACACCATGAAGGTGCCGAACAGCGTCACCATATCGGGATGTATCCCGATGCGGTACAGCGTGCGCCCCAGCTCGCCCATTCGATCCCGGATCTGCGCCCGTACCCACTCGGTAAAAATGAAATCGTCGAACTTCATGCCGCCTCCCGCGTTCGGCGCATTATAAACGTCTGTTGGGGAGATGTGAACTGCGGTGGTATCTTTGAGGGCAAAATGGTTTTGCCAGAAGGATGAGCATCATGCATCAACTTGGTCAGGGCTGCATCACCACTGCCAGCGATGTCGATACGATTGTGTTCGACTGGGGAACGATCCACTTTTTGTGTGAGGAGCGCGTGACCGGCGCGAAGAGCATCAGCTTTGGCACGGTTGTGCTGGAACCGGGCAAGGGACACATCCGCCACAATCACCCGGATGCCGACGAAATCATCTTCTTCATGTCGGGCGAAGGCGACCAGATGGTGGACGACCACGCGCCGGTGCGTTGCAGCAGCGGAGCCTGCGTCTGGATTCCCAAAGGGGTGTATCACTCAACCGTCAACACCGGCACCGGCCCACTGACCGTCGCGGTCGCTTATATTCCAGCGGGGTCGGAGCAGGCACTGCGGCATGACCCGGCGGTGAAGATCATCCCAGCCGGGCAGGGATAACTCACCTGAATTTCGGCACCATTTTTGGTTTCTTAACTCACCTTACGCAGATAACCCTCATCCTAAATCCTTCTCCCTCATGGAGAAGGACTTCCAGACTCGGCGGCGCTCTTTGTTCCCCTCGCCCTGAGGGAGAGGGGCTAGGGGTGAGGGCTTGTGCGTAAGGTGGGTTTCTTAAGTACCTCACCTCACCTAAAATTGTTGGGCGAGATCGAGATTGCTGGGGTGAGGTTAGTCAGTATGACTCACGTCAGATACAGGACTGACCGTGTTATGGGCGCTTAGAGAATGTTCAAATTCAGGTTGAACCCACACGAAGAAAATACTATTTCTCTTATACTTTAGTTTTCGCTAACTGGTGTTTGACATTTTGAGCATATTGTGTATATGCCCAAAAAGTCACTTTTTATAAGAATAAGGGTGCGATTTTATCCTTACTAAAAGTACCACGAGTGGCAGCTAGATGAACATAATTGTCTCGATTCGGGACATGCACAGATCGAACCTTTTGTCAAATATGACTTAGCGGAAACTAAAATTATACCAGTTCCATTTAACGGCAGCGTGCAATTCATTGCCGGAAAGTGAGTATCATCACTACCGCCTATAGTACCGAAAGCGATATGATGAAGTTGATTAACGGTCGCCGAATTCACTGAACCGGCTGACCCCGTCGGTGTTTCAATCAAGCAGCCGGAAACCTACCCAAGGGTGATGTTTTCGGTTTTTTATTGATTGGAGGAAGCCACACCATGCAACGTGCAGCACTTATTCGTGTCCTGGCACTTGTCATCAGTCTCATCACAGCGGTTGCCTACACACAGGCACAGACCCCAACACCGGAAGAAGTGGCCTTGGAGCGCATAGAACAAGCGGCGGCCAGCGGGTCCACCAAGCTGGATCTATCGTATTTGGGGTTGACCAGTCTGCCGCCGGAGATCGGGCAGCTGAGCGGCCTGCAAACACTTGTTCTGGAGGACAATCAGCTCACGACCGTGCCGCTAGAGATCGGGCAGCTCACCCACCTGCAAGAGCTTCATCTAGAGAGAAATCAGCTCATTAGCCTGCCGCCAGAGATTGGGCAGCTCACCCGTCTGCAAGTGCTTCATCTATTGCTCAATCAGCTCACGAGCCTGCCGCCGGAGATCGGGCAGCTCACCTACCTGCAAGTGCTTGCTCCAGGGTTAAATCAGCTCACGACCGTGCCGCCGGAGATCGGGCAACTCACCCGCCTGCAAGTGCTTGTTCTAGGGTTCAATCAGCTCACGACCTTGCCGCCGGAGATCGGGCAACTCACCCGCCTGCAAGAGCTTAATCTAGAGAGCAATCAGCTCACGACCGTGCCGCCAGAGATCGGGCAGCTCACCCGCCTGCAAGAGCTTAATCTAGAGAGCAATCAGCTCACGACCGTGCCGCCAGAGATCGGGCAGCTCACCCACCTGCAAGAGCTTAATCTAGGGGGCAATGATCTCACGAGCCTGCCGCCGGAGATCGGGCAACTCACCAGTCTGCAAGTGCTTGGTCTAGGGTCCAATCAGCTCACGACCTTGCCGCCGGAGATCGGGCAACTCACCCGCCTGCAAGAGCTTCATTTATGGGGCAATCAGTTGACCAGCCTGCCACCTGAACTGGGCAATCTGGAGAACTTGCAGTGGCTCGAGGTATACAACAACCCGCTGCCACCCGACTATCCCACCGACACAGAAGCGCTGTTGGAATACCTGCGCCAGCAGCAGAGCAGCAGTGTGCAGCCCGTGTATAGAACACCGGAAGAAGTGGTCTTGGAGCGCATAGAACAAGCAGCGACCAGTGTAGCCACCGAGCTGGATCTATCACATATGAGTTTAACCACTCTGCCGCGGGAGATCGGGCAGCTCACCAACCTACAAGGGCTTGGTCTAGATGGCAATCTGCTCACGACCGTGCCGCCAGAGATCGGGCAGCTCACCAGCCTGCAAGAGCTTCGTCTATCGGACAATCAGCTGACGAGCCTGCCGCCGGAGATCGGACAGCTCACCAGCCTGCAAGTGCTTCGTCTATCGGACAATCAGCTGACGAGCCTGCCGTCGGAGATCGGACAGCTCACCCACCTGCAAATGCTTGGTCTAGGGAGCAATCAGCTGACGAGCCTGCCGCGGGAGATCGGGCAGCTCACCAACCTACAAGGGCTTGGTCTAGATGGCAATCTGCTCACGACCGTGCCGCCAGAGATCGGGCAGCTCACCAGCCTGCAAGAGCTTCGTCTATC
>JALHNT010000044.1 GCA_022843385.1 Anaerolineae bacterium
GCCAGACCACGCTTATCTCTTCGTCCAGTAGATCAATGATTGGAAAGTCCATGCCCTCAGTTTACTGCATTCCACTACTTTTACCCATGAGCCTAATCATTACTGTCTTGCACCAACGTAAACGACCCGATTTGGCTGGCTATGTTGAACAGCACCAGCGTCGGATGCAATATCTGGAGTTTCGCGAAGAGGGCTTCCCGATTGGGTCGGGCACTATTGAGAGTGGTGTCAAACAATTCAAGCAGCGCTTGACCGGCACCGGTATGCGCTGGAACCCGACCAATGCCCAGCGCATGCTTGTCATCCGCTCCGCTGTCCTCGGCAACGATTTTGACCTTCTCTGGCACGCTGCTTGAGACTTTTCATTGAGCGAGTTTTGCACGAACTTGAAATGCACCCGGCGCATGGTGCATCGTCTCCAGATGGCGTCCAATACACGACCATCCGACCGCGCTGCAGAATGGCTCATCTTCCTGAATGCATATCGCTTCGTCCGGGTTGATTTCACACAGGCTGATCGAATGTCAGCTTGCGACAGGCTATCGGAGCGCTGACGGTCAGGCGTTTGTAGGCCTTGCTGAAGGCGAATGGGGATGCGTAGCCGAGGCTGTGCACCACGGTTTTTACACTGAGGTTGTTGTCAGCGCCTATCCAGGCTGTTGCCTCTTGGACGCGCCAGCGTGTCTGACACTTCATCATTGCTGAGCCTGTTGCTTTCTTCAGTCAGCAGTCTGATTGTACTTTACCTCCTTCTTACACGGTTGAGTGCTTGACAGACCGGTACATTGGTCATTGCGCTCGGCTGATTGGTTCGAATAGTTGTGAACCAGGACTCAATTCTGAATTGTGCGACAATGCATTCTGGCATAGAGTGAAGGAGATATTGTTGAATTTGTGATGATCTATGCCAGAATTTCCTAACCCACTTCCCGATAGCCAGCTTGTTCGCCAGACCATTCGCACGATGGCGCGTCAGGGTGATACTAGCCACCTGGACTGGTTGCTGGAACGCGCTCGCAATGACCCAGATGAAAGTGTCCGCCGTCTGGCACTGCAAGCCATTGAGCATCTGCGACCCTTGCCTGCTTCCTTTCCTAATGATGAACCTCTATTTCTGCGCCAACTCGACCTTAGCCACCCTGTACAGCGAATGGGTGGGGTGCTGCTGCTCGATCTGACGATCTTCGTGATGGTCAATGTGCTGGTATCGGTGGGCATGCTGCTGCTGGGGGCGCCGTTCGTACGGCTGGCACTGGCGAATAGCCTGACGCTGGAAGCGAACAGCCGCGAGATGCGGATAGCTCAGGCTGCCATTCGCGCTTTCAGCACTATGAGCGCTCTCGAACTGATTGTTACCGGCCTGCTGGTCGGTCTCATAAGCATCCTGCTGGCGCTGGTCACCAACTACCTGATTCACAGCATTATGCTGCGGATAATCGGCGGCTATGAACGCTTTTCGACCTTTCTGAGTAATACACTTGTCCAGCAAGCCATGATTACGCTGCTCGGTGGTGGAGCACTCCTGCTGTCCTTGCTGCTACTACAGTCCGGTCATCCGGCAGCACTGCTTGTCGCCTGCCTGTGGCTGATGGGTATCGGGTTGGGGCTGGCTGGCTGGTATGCCCGGCTCATTGGATCGGCTTATGGGGTTGGCTCCATGAGAGGGATACAGGCTATCGTGTGGGTTGTATTATTTTATGGTACAACCAATCTGATGATCGTTGGTTTATTTTCGTTGATTTGATGTGCTATGCAATTCACCATACGTCCGATCCAACCTGATGATCGAGCCATGATCCTGCACCTTTGGGAAACTCACTGGGGTGCGCCGGTGATGGTTTCACGTGGACAACTGTATCAGGTGGAAGATCTGGGCGGTTTCGTTGCTTTTCAGGGGGACATGCTGGCTGGCCTGGTGACCTATCATCTGGATGGAGATGCCTGCGAAGTCATGTCGCTCGACAGCCTTATAGAGCGCAACGGGATTGGGACAGCCTTGTTGAAAGCCGTCTATGATGCGGCAGTGCAGGCGCGATGCCGCCGACTGTGGCTGATAACGACCAACGACAATACAGCCGCACTGCGCTTTTACCAGAAGCGGGGTTGGGTGCTGGTGGCGCTCCATTGTGATGCCATGATCGAGTCGAGGCGGCTGAAACCCCAAATTCCGTTGACAGGCAACGACGGCATACCGATCCGCGATGAATTGGAACTGGAAATGCTGCTCAACGTCCAACATTAACGCGCCTACTGCTTTGATCTCACTTATAGTATAAATGGACAGGCTGATAGCCGTTCGCAAGGCGTATTGACCAGAATTGGGTTCGTCAATGGCTCAATCAGGAGACTTTATGAGTTCATCTGTTGAATTTCAAAATGCAGAGAAGAGTTTGGCAGAAACCTTGACTGCCACAGCAGCTTCGATCAAAACCGAAAGTGTGACGTTGCGCGAGTTGTTGGAATCCATCGGCGAACAGGGGTTGCTGGTCTTTTGTATGTTCCTGACCATTCCCTTCCTGCTGCCGGTATCGATTCCGGGTGTCAGTACCGTTTTTGGGCTGGTGATCGTGTTAATTGGCGTCGGGGTGACATTCAATCGTGTCCCCTGGTTACCGGCCAAACTAATGAACCGCACCATCGAACGCGCGCATCTGGTTCCAGCGCTGGAACGTGGGGCTAAGTTGTTTGCTCGTCTGGATAACGTTGTGCGTCCGCGTCTATTGGTGTTGACTCACGGAGCGACGGTCAATCGACTGAATGGTCTGATGCTAGTCTTCGCGGCGCTGCTGCTCATGGCTCCTTTTGGCACAATCCCGCTGACGAACACATTGCCGGGTATTGCTATCCTCTGCCTGGCGGTAGGGATGTTACAGCGTGATGGCTTCTTCATCCTCATCGGTTACCTAGCGATTATTGCCACCGTAATCTGGTTTGCCATCCTGGTTGGTGGTGCCATCCTGGCTGGTCAGGGCTTGAGCCAACTCATCAGCTAATCAGCGATTTGGTCAGATCAGAAGCCCGGTCACCACAACCGGGCTTTTTGTTTGATGAGCAACTGTCGCGCGTCGGCCTGCGTAATGGCACAATAGAATGAACTCACCGATGAAAGCCCGACACGATGAATCAGTTGTTGTTCTATTTGCATTACGCTTTTCGCAATCTGTGGCGCAGCCGGCGTTGGTCGGCCTTTGCCATTTTTTCGGTAGCTGCTGGTGTGGCAACGGTTGTCGCGCTGCGCAGCCTGGGGCTGGCGATTGCCGACTCGCTCACCAGTAATATCCGCGCCAGCAATCATGGCGATATTCGGCTGGAAGGCGGTGGGAATAGTGGCTTCTTCAGCTTCAGTGACCCAGAGACGGAACAGGGGTTTTCCCTGACAAACCTGGAACAGATCGACGACTGGGTGGGCGAACGCGGCGGACGCTGGAGCGCCTCGACCCAGAGTGGCAACCTTCAGATCACCGCGCTCGATTTCCAGAGCGTGGGGCGCCCCCAGTTCATCACCTCGTACTTCATCGACCCGCAGACCTATCCGCCAACCCAGGACATCACCGCGCTGGAACCGGCGGGCGTACCGTTAGGGCAGTTATTTCAGGGGGGCAATGAGGTTGTTGTCAGCGAGAATCTGGCATCGAGTCAGGGAATAGCGGTTGGCGATACGGTGCGGGTGAGTGGCACGGCTGAGGAATTTATCGTGCGTGGTATTGTGCCGACGTTCGCCGAGGCCGGGTTGCGTAATCTGGGGGCGGCTTTCTTTGGCTTTGCCTACTTCGACAATGCGCTTAAGGAAAAACTACCAGTTGCGGCTGAACCCAACACCATCTCAGTTCTGTTGTCGGATGGTACCTCAGCCGAAACTATCCGCGAAGCTGCCCGTGACCTGGACCGTTCGTTGACGACCAGCTTCTTCTACGAAGTACAGACGGTGCCAGAATTGATTGAAGAAAATCAAAATATCGCCGATGTTCTGAGCAGCTTCATTGTGGTGCTGGGGCTGGGCGCACTGCTGATCGGCGGCGTTGGCATCATGAACACCATGCTGGTGCTGATGCGTCGCCGCACTGAAGAGATTGCCACCCTCAAGACTTTTGGTCTGAAGGGGCGACAGGTGGCGGCGATGTTCATGGCCGAGGCGGTGCTGCTGGGCGTGTCCGGCAGCCTGCTCGGTGGTTTTTTCGGCACTTTGCTGAGTTTTGGCGCGAATGCTTATGGTCAGGCGCTCATTCAACAGCCGCTGGCCTGGCGCGTTTATCCAGAGGCGATTGGTTTTGGCCTGGTCTTGGGCGTGGTGATTACGCTGGTCTTTGGCATCATCCCGGTGCTGATCGCCGTCAAGGTGCGCCCGGCGACCATCCTACGCCCAAACGAAATGAGTGTGCCGCGCCTCGGTTGTCTGCAATCGCTGCTGATGATTTTGCTGGTGGTTGTGACCATTGGGGTCATCGCCGGTCAAATTCTCCGCCCGGCCTTTGCCATCGCCGAGTCCTCGTCGTTATGGTTGAACCCATTCTTTATCGGCGTCATCAGCGTGGCCGTGACGCTCCTCATCCTGGGGATTCTGATCGGCCTGTTGTGGCTGGTGGTCTGGCTGATTGGCAAACTGCCGTCGTTTGGCAGTGTCGATCTGCGGCTGGCGCTGCGTAACCTTTCCACCAACCGTACCCGCACTGCCACCACATTGCTCGCCCTCAGCACCGGCATGTTTGCCCTCAGCAGCATCTCGTTCTTTGGGGCAGGGGTGCGCCAGATCGTCCAGTTCAGTCTGAACGAGCAGCTCGGTGGCAATATCCTGGTGGTCGGTGCGCTGCCCAGCTTTGTCGCCAATCCGTTGATTGATGGCACGCTCGACGGTCAGCCCGGCGTCGAGTATCGCACGCGCTACTTCAGCTACTTTGGCGAGATCACTCTGCTGAATGGTGAGCCGTTGCCGGAGCCGGAGAATCCTTTCAACTTCACCGTCCCGACGGATGAGGATGGTCGCCGTCCGCAGGGCTTCGACGAGGACTTTGGCAACTTCAACAATTACTCGGCTACGCTGACGGCGCGCGAGACCACCAACCCCAATGCCAGCTATCGACCAGTAGCCGGGCGTGATCTGACGGCAGAAGATCGCGGCAGGCCGGTCGCGCTCTACCGCCCAAAAACGCTCTGGTCGAACCTGAATGTTCAGGTTGGCTCGACCCTCACCGTGATGGTCAACAATCGAGAAGTTGAACTGGAAGTGGTCGGGTTGTTGCAGGCTGAAGGGACCGGTGGATTCGCTCTAAGTGGCTTCACCGATGGTGATGTGATTGTGCCGCCCGGCCTGCTCACCAGTTCTTTCCCCATTCAGTTGAATGTCGCTCGCGTTCAGCCAGAGCGAATGAACGATGTCCTGCTGGCGCTGAACACCATCCCGCTGGTTTACTCGTTCGACATTACTTTCATCGACAGCATCCTCAGCCGTTTCATCAACCAGATGAGCGCCATCCCGATCCTGGTCGGCTTGCTCTCGCTAGGTGCGGCGGCTGTCATCATGGCGAACACAGTGGCGCTTTCGACGTTGGAACGGCGTCGTCAGATCGGCATCCTCAAAGCCGTTGGTCTGAAAGGGCGGCGCGTGCTGGTGGTCATGCTGCTGGAAAATGTCATCATCAGTTTGCTCGGCAGCTTGCTGGGCATTGGCCTGAGTGCGCTGGGAATCTCCATCGTCTCATCCCTGAGCATCAACCTGTCGCAGATCATCCCGCCCGATTCGACTCCGGTCGCGCTGTTGTTGATCGGGGCCGCGATTGCCATTGGTGTAGTGGCGACCATTCTCAGTGCACGTCCAGCGCTGGGCGAACGGGTGACGAGTGTGCTGCGGTATGAATGATGGTCGCTGGCAGTTAGCGCGATTGACGGTATAGTTATCGGAGCAGAGGGGATAGATACCTCTCTGCCCTGATCGTTGTCTGCCCCTGGCGAAGGAATAAACCCATGACCCACATGATGCAAGCGCTCGTCTACGATGGCCCCTACCAAATGCCGCTGCGTGAGGTTCCCGCGCCGGTTCCGCAACCGGATGAGGTGCTTATTCAGGTGGCCTATTCCGGCATCTGTGGTTCAGAACTCAGCGGCTATGAAGGCCAGAACTCGCTGCGAAAGCCGCCGCTCATCATGGGGCATGAATTCAGCGGCTCTATTGTTCAGGTGGGCGATGAGGCGGCGCGTCAATTCCCCCAGTTTAGTGTTGGCGCGCGTGTGACGGCCAACCCATTGATCTCCTGCGGTCAGTGTATGTACTGCCTGGCAGGGCAGCACAATCTTTGCCCGAAGCGCAAACTGCACAGCGCCAGTCTGCCGGGCAGTAATGCTCAATGGGTAGTGGTGACGGCGCGCGCACTGCATCTGCTGCCTGACGACATGCCACTGACGATAGCCGCCTTGACCGAACCGGCGGCGTGTGCCATCCACACAGCGGAGATCGCCCGACCCCTACCGCACGAAGTCGGATTGGTGATTGGGGCGGGGCCGATTGGGCTGATGACGATTCAGGCGTTGATGGATTATGGGCTGCGCGAGGTCTACTGCGCTGACCTGAACCCGACCCGGCTGGCGATGGCGCTGGAAGTCGGGGCGAAACCGCTGCCCAACGGCGAGATTATTCCCAATCAGGCTGATCTGGTGGTGGATGCAGTGGGCAGCGATAAAGTGCGACAACTCTGTGTGACGGCGGCCCGACCGGCGGGACGAGTCATCTGGGTGGGGCTGCACGAAGCCCAGGCCACGCTGCCGATTAACGATATGATCCGCCGCGAAATCACGGCTTATGGTTCGTTCGCCTATAATCAGCGTGACTTCGCCATTGCCCTCAAGGCGCTGGCAGCCGGACGCTTCTGGCTGAAGGACGAATGGACGCGAGTTGAACCACTGGAGCGCGGCGCGGCTTGTTTCGAAGAACTGTTACATGGCAGCACCGTCTCCAAAATCTGGCTCAAGCCATCATAAGTGGCTCAGAAAGTGTTCTGCCTGCTGCCTGATTTGGATCCGTTCATCTGCTGAGAGATGCTTTAATCCCAGCACCGCCGGCCCAAGACGAGGGTTCGCCCGGAGTTGGTTTTCATGCGTCAGCAGAAAATTCCAGTAGAGCGTGTTAAAGGGGCAGGCGTGTTCGCCGGATCGTGCTTTGGGGTCATAAGCACAGGTCTGGCAATAATCGCTCATTCGGTTGATGTAAGTGGCTGAGGCGATGTAGGGCTTGGTCGCCGTTTGCCCGCCATCGGCATTGAGTCCCATGCCCACTGTGTTGGGCTGCATCACCCAGTCGTAAGCATCAATGTAGAAGCTCATGAACCATTCAACAACTGCGCGGGGTTCGATTCCAGTTAACAGGCAGAAATTGGTGACAATCATCAGGCGCTGAATGTGATGCGAATAGGCCGTTTCTCGCGCCTGTTCGATCACATGGCGCAGGCAGTTCATCTGTGTGTCGCCGCTCCAGAACCAGTCTGGCAGTAGGCGCTGTGCCCCCCAGCTATTGCTGTCTCGCAGCTCTGGCATCATCCGCCAGTACTGCCACATCATATACTCGCGCCAGCCCACGATCTGGCGGATGAAACCTTCGACGGAGTTGAGCGGGGCTTCGCCTCGGTGATAGGCGGCCTCGGCTGCTCGTGCTACTTCCAGCGGCGTCAATAATCCCAGGTTGATGTAGGGCGAGAGGACTGAATGGTAGAGCGTAGGATACCGGCTGCTCATGGCGTCTTCGTATGCCCCGAACAGCGGGAGTCGGTACTGAATGAAGTCGGCCAGCGCCGTCTGCGCCTGTTCATGGGTGACCGCATAAGCGAAGGTATCAGCCTGGCCCACACCATGATCGCTCCGTTTGACCTCAGCGATTACCTGCTGGGTGATATCATCCGGCTCGAAGCGCGGGATGGGCGGCGGTTGAAGGCCTTTCTTGAGTGGTTTGCGATTCTCGTCGTCGAAATTCCAGCGCCCACCAACCGGTTCATCATCCTCCATCAGCAGGCAAAAATGACGCCGCATCTGGCGGTAGAAGGTTTCCATCACCACCCGCTTCTGGCTGCCGGGGAATGGATCATGCTGTCCGACGAGGAACTGGCTGTTCGGGATGATTTCAACCGGCAGTCCCAATCGAGCGCTCCAAAGTGCCTGCTGCTGCCGGGCATCGTATTCGCTGGCTGCCATCGTTCGCAGCGCTGAAGGCCGCTGTTCGATGAGGTGTTGGCGCAACCCGGCGCTCATACTCGGGGCCGCATAGTAGTCAACCGTGTAGCCCCGCGCTCGCAGCCGAGCCGCGTAGTGACGCATCGCGCTCAATACCAGCACCTGTTTCTGCTGGTGATAAGCCCGAGACCGCAACTTCTTCTGGCTCTCGATCAGCACCACTCGCACCTCATCGGTGGGATCTGGCACGACCGGATGGTCATCAAGAAGCTGGTCACCCAGCACAACGATGCTCAGGCTCATTCTTTTTCATACGGCACGCCATCGGCTTTCGGTGGCGTCGCCCGACCAATCAACCCGGCCATGACCACGATGGTCACCAGATATGGCACCATCTGCAAGAACTGCGGCGGCACCGGCACGCCGAGGAATTGAAAGCGCTGACCGAGCGCCTCGGAAAAGCCGAAGAGCAGACCACCCGCTGCCGCGCCGAAGGGCGTCCAGTTGCCGAAGATCATGGCGGCCAGCGCGATGAAGCCCTTGCCCGCTGTCATGTTGTCATCGAATGCGCCGGTTGTCTCCAGCGTGAACCAGGCCCCGGCCAGTCCGGCCACCATGCCGCTGATGATGACGTTGATCCAGCGGTTACGGATGACATTGATGCCCAGCGTATCAGCCGCATGGGGATTCTCGCCGACTGCGCGTGTCCGCAGCCCCCAGCGGGTGAAGTACAGGATAACATGGGTGGCGATCACCAGAATGATCATGGCGTAGAAGATCGGTTTGCCGTTGAAGAAGACATCCCCCATGATCGGCGTGTTATTGAGGATCGGATCAAGTGGGCCGAAGCTGACAATCGACAGGGTGGTGCGGGCGGCTTCCGAACTGACCAGCACTTCGCGCCGCAGATAACTCGTCAGCCCGATTGCCAGGATGTTGATGACCGTGCCGCTGACAACCTGATTGGTCTTGAAGGTGATCGAGAGCCAGGCATGCAGCGCCGCCATGACGCCACCGCCGACCACTGCCCCAACCACACCCAGCAGTTGTGCGCCCCCGGTAGCCATTCCAGCGCTGCCCAGCAGGGTATAGACCACAAAGCCCAGACAGGCTCCGGTGAGCATCATGCCCTCGATAGCGATGTTCACTACACCAGAGCGCTCGGCCCAGATGCCGGCAATCGCCCCCATGATGATCGGCGTCGACAGGCGAATGCTTTCTTGCAGCATGACCGTGATGTTGGTACGGCCGCCGGCAGCGATGATGATCAGCACGAGTGGCACCAGCAGCAGTCCGTTGACCACCAGCCACCAGAAGCGGATTGACTTTAGCTGGGAGAACGGGGCTAATCCGACAACGCCACCGGCGATATAGAGCAGCGCGACCAGCGTGGCGAAACCCTGTGTCGGGATGCTGACGCCCTGTGTGCCAGCCGCGTCAATCGTCAGCAATGTGGTGGTTTCCGGCGTGATGGCCGGATTCTGCGGCAGCGCGATCAATACCCATAAGCCGATCAGGATGAAGACCAGCGCGAACACACCAATACGGGTGACGCTCAGGTAGTCGCGCCAGGACTTACGCTCTTCGATAGGGGGGGCAGTTGGTGCAATTGTGGTCATAACCATTCCAGCTTGATCGTGATTTCAACGGGTTAGGACGGGCGGTCCATGACCAACCCGCCATCGCATGAGTCTTAGCCGCCCCAGCCTTTGGCGGCAAACAGAGTGCGTTCTTTCTCTTCAGCGCTGGCTTCTGGCACCCGCCACAGGAAGCGAATGATATAGTCAGCGGCGATGAACATGATGATGAGCGCCTGAATGATCTTCACCAGATCAATCGAGATTTCGGCGCGGGTTTGCATCAGGCCGGCACCCGCCAGCAGCGCCCCCCATAGTAGCCCCGCCCAGATCATGTTGCGCGGGTTGGTGCGTGCCAACAAAGCAACAGCGATGGCGTCGAATCCTACACCACCGAAGAAGCCAGGGGTCATGTTGAAGTGGACGCCCATGATCTCAATCGATCCGGCCAGCCCGGCCAGCGCCCCGCTGAGGGCCATCGCCAGTACGATGTTCCACTTCACGCTCATGCCCGCGTATTTGGCCGCATCCGGGTTAGCCCCGACGGTGCGGAGTTCGAAGCCGGGTGTCGTTCGTTCCAGAAACCAATCGGTGAACCACACCGCCAGCAGCATCAGCACAAAACCGAGATGAAGCTGTCCCGTGACGCTGACCCACGCCAGGAACAGCGCCAGCACCAGCACCAGCAGGCCGTTGACAACCGGGCGGATCATCAGGCGCATGTTTTGTGCCAGTTGTTCGCGTCGCTGCCACAGACCCACACCCATGATGAACAGGGCTGCCAGCACGAACCAGATTGGCGAGATGATGTTGAAGGTCGGCAGCTTTGCGCCATCGACTACGAAGGGTGTCCGCGGGACGCTGGCGGTCGTATCGAGCAGGATGACCGGATTGGTCGACTTAATCAGCCAATCGACTAGCAGGATCATGACGAAGTTCAGCATGATGGTGTTGATGACCTCATGCGAACCGGCGTAGGCTTTGAGCGCTCCGGGCAGCGCTCCCCAGAGGAAGCCGCCGATCACCCCGACGATGATGCACAACGGCACATGAATAAGCGGGGGCAATCCGGCGAAGATGGGCGAGAAGCCGACCCACACCGCCAGGATGCCGCCAGCGTAAAGCTGACCCTCGGCACCGATGTTGAACAGACCGGCCTTAAAGCCCAACGCCACCGCCAGCCCGGCAATGATGAAGGGGATGGAGCGGATAATCATCGTTTCCAGATTGCTGGGGAAGAACAGCAGCGCTCGCTCACCCAAGCGCAAATAGACGGCATCGACTCGCCGTTCGCTGGTCTCGCCTTCCAGCCGATCTTCGGCGTCAATGATGCCGTAGATTCCGGGGTTGCGATCAATCAACACCTGATTGTTG
This sequence comes from Anaerolineae bacterium, assembly GCA_022843385.1. GTDB lineage: Bacteria > Chloroflexota > Anaerolineae > Aggregatilineales > Phototrophicaceae > CFX2. The sequence continues at coordinate 11,103 of JALHNT010000044.1, forward strand.
GGGCGGAGGATGATGAAATTGTTTTGCAGCATCGGGTCGAGTTCGGTTGCCAGCGCGGTGCCGACATTCTCGGCAGTCAGCAGTTCGTTATCGTACAGGTCTTTGACGATACGCATCTGCTCGCCAAACGCCCCTGGAGCCGTGATATTGATGGCCTGCAACTCGGCGGCAGTCGTCGCCCAATCGCGCACCTTCGCCACTTCCAGAGCAGCAATGCTTGCCAGATCCTGCGATTCGGCTGAGGTCGCGCTCAGATTATTGGCCTGGAGCAAATCCGCCTGTTCCAGCAAGCGCTGCGCCCGCACCAGTCCGGTATCCTGAATCAGCTTCAAGTCAGCCAGCAGATCAGCGTCCGCCATTGAACTGACTTCCGGGGCAACCGCTTCGATGGCTGTTCGCGCCTCGGCCGGTAGCTCCGTCGCATCGACCAGCGAGTCGAGCAGGGCAGTGGCCTCGCTACGTTCCAGCGTCCCCAGCCCGGTCAGCAGCGGGCGCAGCGCCAGGAGTTTTTCTTCGCCGATGGTCTGAATGCCTTCGATGCTCTGGCCGAGGGTGGTCAGGGCTTCATCATCGAGTGTGCTGAAGCGTTCCAGCAGATCGCCATAGCGCAGGATGGTGGCGATGCCGTAGGTCTGAATCTCCCCGGCGAAGCGCGCCACATTATTGATGCGCCGTTCACCAATCTCGACGCTGGCGGTGTACTGTTTTGCCAGTGCCAGTTGCTCGCTGCTCAGGGTGTTGCTGATGGTCAGCCCGACCGAGCCTTCCAGCAGGCCATTGTAAGCCGTGCCGATGATGTTGAGTTCCTGGCCGACATCCACGCTGCCGCGCGTCAGCAGCTCGGTCAGCACAATGAACAGGCTGCTGATGATGAGCGCGGTGATGACGGCGAACAGCGGCACCAGCGCCGGTGAAATCTTGCCCCAACGGCGGGCGAAGGCCGGGATGTTGCGAGTTTCAGCCATGAACCATCTCTTTCTCGCGCTTGACCCCGGCCATCAACAGGCCGATGCCATCACGGGTGGCGTCTTCAATCCGAACAATATCGATGATCTTGCCCGCGTACATCACGGCGATCACATCGGCCAGGCCAAAGATTTCATCCAGTTCTGTCGAGACCAGAAGCACCGCTGAACCGGCATCGCGCATCCCGACGATCTGCTTGTGGATGAACTCAATCGATCCGACATCCAGGCCGCGCGTCGGCTGGGCGGCGATCAGCAGTCGCGTTGGGCGGGAGAATTCGCGGGCGATGATGGCTTTCTGTTGATTGCCACCGGATAGCGTGCCGATGTTGGCGTAGATGCTCGGCGTGCGGACATCGTATTGCTTGACCAGTTGGCGCGCGTTCTCGTCTTTGGCTTTTTCATTCGCCAGGATGCCCATGCTGAACGGGACGACATAATAGGTTTGCAGCACCAGATTGTCTTTGATCGGGAAGCTGGCGACCATGCCGTTCTTACGGCGGTCTTCCGGCACATGCGCCACGCCGGTCTCGGTGATTTTGCGTGGTTGGGCGTGTGTCAGGTCATGGCCTTCAACCGTAATGTGACCACTTTCCGCGTGACGCAGCCCAGTGATCGCTTCCACCAGCTCGGTTTGTCCATTACCCTGCACGCCAGCGATCCCCAGAATTTCGCCGCTGCGGACTTCCAACGACAGGTGATTGATCGCCAGCAGCTTGCGATCATCGCGGACGCACAGATCACGAATGACGAGGATCGGCTCGCCGGCCTGCGCCGGTTTCTTCTCGACCTGAAGCAGCACGCTGCGCCCGACCATCATCGAGGCCAGCGATTCTTCAGTTGAGGTTTTAGGGTCGGCATCGCCAACCACTTTGCCTAAGCGCAGCACTGTCACCTTATCACAGATTTCCAGCACTTCCTTGAGCTTGTGCGAGATGAAGATGATGCTCACGCCGCGCGCCAGCAGCGTCCGCATGATGCCGAATAAACCCTCGGTCTCCTGCGGCGTCAGCACGGCCGATGGCTCGTCCAGGATCAGGATGTCGCATTTGCGATACAGCGCCTTGATGATCTCGACGCGCTGTTGCACGCCGACGGGCAAATCCTGCACCAGCGCATCCGGGTCAACATCCAGCCCATACTGCTGCGAAATCTCGACGATCCGCTGCCGGGCGGCGCGTCGGTTGAGGAACAGGCCGCTGACCGATTCGTTGCCCAACATGATGTTATCGGTGACGGTCAGCACTGGCACCAATTGGAAATGCTGATGCACCATGCCGATGCCGAGCGCGATGGCGTCATTGGGATTGTGGATGGTGGCCGCTTTACCATTGACCCAAATCTCACCCTCATCTGGCGTGTACAACCCGTAGATCAGGTTCATCAACGTCGATTTGCCCGCGCCATTTTCCCCCAGCAAACCCAATACCTGGCCTTTGTGGAGTTTCAGATTGATGTGGTCATTGGCGAGGACGCCGGGAAATCGTTTCGTCAGCCCGCGCACTTCCAGCACGACAGGCGGTGTTTCTGCCATAGGGATGCCTCGATGTTCAGTTGGCGATCAATGGCAGGAGTATAACGTGAAAATGGCGATGCGACAGGAAGTGTTTGACAGCCCCCAAAAACTGCGCTACAGTTAGGTAAAACGTGTTACTAAAACGTGTTATCTGATGAAAAAACGCATTACTGCCAAAGATATAGCCGATAAAGCTGGGGTGTCGCGCACCACCGTTTCCTTTGTCCTCAACAATGTGCCGGGAGTACGCATCCCGGATGAAACGCGCCAGCGCATTCTCGATGCTGCTAACGAACTGAATTACCATCCGGATGCCGCTGCTCGGCGCATGGTGTCCGGTCGGGCGCGGGTGATCGGCTTCGTCGTTCGCCAGACCGCCGAACAGGCTTTCTCCGATCATTTCCTCCCCTCGGTGCTGCGCGGCGTGACCCAGGCGGCGGCTGAACATGGCTATCGCACCCTCTTTGAAGCAATTGACCCGGACAATCACGATGACGCCTATACCCGCCTCATGCTTGAACGGCATGTTGATGGCCTGGTTCTATCCGGTCCGCGGTCAGATGATGAAGATCTGCGCCAGCTTCATTTGCAGAACTGGCCGCTGGTGCTGATGGGTCAGATGCCGGGCGAGGATATTCCTTTTGTCGATGTCGATAATGTCGGCGGGGCGCATTGCGCTGTTGAGTATCTCATCAACCTGGGACACCGGCGCATCGGTTTCATCTCGAATGCTCGGCGTGTATATACCGCCAGCGCCGACCGCCTGACCGGCTATCAGCAGGCATTGAACCAGGCCGCTATTCCTTTTGATCCCTCCTTAGTCCAGTTCGGTGACTTCTCACCCCGCAGCGGCGAAGTGGCGATGGATGCCCTGCTACGGGTGGAGCCGCGCCCGACGGCAGTCTTTGTCGCGTCCGACACGGTAGCGCTCGGTGCGCTCCATGCCATTCGGCGACATGGTTTGCGCGTGCCGGAAGATATGGCGTTGGTTGGTTTTGATGACATCGCGCTCTCTGGGTTTGTTGACCCGCCACTGACCACCATCCGATTGCCATCCTATGAGCTGGGCTGGCACACCGCTGACAAACTCATCCGCATCATCAACGGCGATGAAGCCGCGCGCCATGCCCATGTGCTGCTGCCGACGGAACTGATTGTGCGCTCATCCTGTGGGGCGGACGGGAAACCGACCTGACCCCGATTTGTGATTGTGATCAATAGATCGAAGGGAGGTGCAATGGCAGGTCGTGAAGGTCATCGAAATGGTTGCTTCCATCCTAATTTTTAGCAATAGGAGGGTGTTCATGTCTCGTAAGAAATGGATTTTGGGGATCGTGGCGCTGGCGCTTATGACGACGCTGGCGCTGCCGCTTCAGGCTGCGCCCGCCGCGCAGATCGATTGTCAGGGTGCCGCGAGTGGCGACACCATCACCTTACTCTACCAATGGTCGGGTGCTGAAGAAGAGCGCTTGAACGAAATCCTCAAGCCGTTGGTGGATGCCTGTGGCATCGTGTTGCAACCGGAATCGACGCGCGACCAGGCGCTGCTCGATACGCGCGTGCAGGCTGGTACCCCGCCGGACATCGCCTTCTGGAATGTGACCCAGTTACAGCAGTATCAGGATGACCTGCAACCAATGGATGCGCTGGGCGCGGCTGCCGACAGTTACGCCGAGTTCTTCCTCACTCCCGGCACGATTGAAGGCAAGTGGGTTGGTCTGCCGGTCAAGGCCGACATCAAGACCATCATCTGGTACAGCCCGTTCATGTTTGAAGCCCAGGAATATGCCGTTCCGACCACCTGGGAAGAACTGGATACGCTGGTTGAGCAGATGGTTGCCAACGGCGAAGTTCCCTGGAGCATGGGCTTTGAGTCCGGCGATGCGACGGGCTGGACCGCCTCTGACTTCATCCAGGATATCCTGCTAGTGACACAGGGGCCGGATTACGTGCTGGACATTATTTCCGGCGAAGTCCCTTACAACGATGAAGGTGTGAAGCAGGCTTACGAACTTTACGGCAAATGGGCTGCCGATCCGGTCTACACAGTAGGCGGCGCGGAAGGCTCGCTCTCAACCGGCTTCCTGGATGCCATCTACAAGCCGTTCGCCGATCCGCCGGAAGCGATGATGGTCAAGCAGTCCGGTTTCGCCGGCGGTGAAATCCTCAAGCAGTTCCCCGATCTGGTCTATGGCGAAGATTATGACTTCTTCGCTGTTCCCGGCGCCCAGGGCTTGCAGGGCGGCACCGACTGGATGATGGCTTTCAACGATACCCCGGCAGTCCGGGCGCTGGTGGTCTATCTCTCGTCGGCAGAAGGCGGGGCGAACTGGGCTGCGGCCAGCTTCGATCTATCGCCGAACCTGGGCGCGGCCGGAAATTACACCGACCCGGCCCTCATCAAGAAGGGCGAGGCGCTGGCGAATACTCAGGGCTTCACCCCCGATATTGGCGACACCATCACTGGCGGCTTCGGCAAGGCCGAGTGGACGGCGATTGTCAACTACATCAACGGTGGTGACCTGGACGAAGAACTGGCAGCCGTAGCAGCCGTACAGGCCGAGGCAACTGGACAGTAAATCGATCCGGTTTGTTCTGTGAGATAAGCTGGGGCGGTTCATTAGGGCCGCCCCTTATTGGTTACGGAGGCCGCCAATGACCACCCGGACAGCCCACCCCGCCGCCAACATTCCCCAAATCATGAAACAAGGGCGTGCGATTCCTTGGCTTTATTTGCTGCCAGCGTTGCTGGTGATGACCACCTTTATCATCTATCCCGCTTTGAATACCGTCTATCTCAGTCTGCGTGACCGTGACAGTGTTCAGTGGGCAACCGCTGAATGCCGGCCGGATCAACCCTGCTGGGGTATCTTTGAAAATTACCGTTATGCCTTAACCGCTCCAGTCATGCAAAATGCGTTTCTGAATAACCTCACCTGGATTATTTTGATGGTTTCGGGGACGGTAGGGCTGGGACTGGTGATCGCCATGTTCGCCAACCGCGTCCGTTACGAGGCGCTGGCGAAAGCCATCATCTTCATGCCGATGGCGATCTCCTTTGTCGGTGCTGGCGTCATCTGGCGTTTCGTGTATGACTTCAGCACCGGCGACAGCCAGTTGGGCTTGCTCAACGGCATCGTTACAGCGCTCGGTGGACAGCCAGTCTCCTGGCTGACCGAGCCGCAGGTCAACACGCTGGCGCTGATCGTCGTTGGCATCTGGATGTGGACCGGTTTCTGTATGACCATCATCTCGGCAGCCATCAAAAGTGTCCCCGACGACATCCTGGAAGCAGCCCGGACCGATGGCGCGAATGAATGGCAGACCTTCTGGAAGATTATCATCCCCACCATCCTGCCGACGCTGCTGGTGGTTGTGGTGACGATGGTCGTCAATGTCCTCAAAATCTTCGATATTGTCTATGTCATGACCGGCGGCAACTACGGCACCGAGGTCATTGCCAACCGGCTGTACATTGAACAATACACCAACTTTGACACCGGCCATGCGGCTGCCATCGCTGTGGTGCTGATCGTCATCATCATCCCCGCCATGATTATCAATCTGCGGCGCTTCAACGAGGAGGGGCAGCGATGAGCAATGTGCTGCGCTGGGCCAATCGTTTGCCCAAACATATCGTGCTGATCGGCTTTTGCATCATCTGGCTGCTGCCGACGCTGGGGCTGCTGGTCACCTCTTTTCGCCCGTTTCAGGATGTCAATGAGACCGGCTGGTGGACTATCCTCTCCCCACCGCGTGGTGAAGCCGCCTATGCCCAAAGCTGCGCCAGTTGTCATGGCGCGGATGGACGACTTCTCCCGGCGGCAGACCTGAGCAATCCTGACCTCGTGCGCCAGTATCGCCGTTCAATTATGCTGGCGAATGCATTGGAGGAGCCGATCAACGGTCAACCGCATCTGGCTGGGGCTGCGCTACCGGATGCCCAAACGGTTGCTGACATCCTGACCTATATGCGCCGACTGTCCGGCATCGAGGTACGCCCGCGCGTCACCCTTGATAACTATGTCGATGCGTCTGTGGGTTATCGCGGAACAACCACCTATGCCATTGACTGCGCCGCCGGGCAGCAGGCGGTTGATCTGAACTGCAACCTGAGCGATCTGGGTAATCCACGCGGCATGGCGCGTGCCTTCGTCAACAGCCTCATCGTTGCCGTGCCATCGACTCTGCTGCCGATTCTGTTCGCCGCCTTCGCCGCCTACGCTATCGCCTGGCTGCACTTCCCTTCGCGCCGTCTTTTGTTTGTCATCCTGGTGGCCTTACAGGTCGTGCCGCTGCAAATGACGCTTATACCCATCTCGAAGCTCTACGCTCAGTTGGGGTTGAATGGCACTTTCTTCGGCGTCTGGCTGTTCCACACCGGCTTTGGTCTGCCCTACGCCATCTATCTCATGCGAAATTTTCTCGCTGGGCTGCCGACTGAATTGTTCGAGTCGGCTTATCTGGATGGCGCGAATCACTGGCAAGCGTTTTGGCGACTGGCGATCCCGCTGGCGATCCCGGCCATTGCCTCGCTCACCATCTTCCAGTTCCTCTGGGTGTGGAATGATCTGCTGGTGGCGCTGGTCTTCCTCGGCGGCCAGAATCCGGTACTGACCTATCAGATCAGCAACATGGTCACCTCGCTGGGCAGTGGTTGGCATCTGCTGACAGCGGCTGCCTTCATCTCGATGGCGCTGCCGATGCTGGTGTTTTTCGGGCTGCAACGTTTCTTTGTGCGCGGGCTGCTGGCCGGTTCGGTCAAGGGGTGAGTTTGAGCCATTTCAATCTGAGGTATACTGTCAGGACTTGTGCAGGTAAAGCTCAACCTTTAGCCTGATAAACAGGCAAGAACAGGCAAAAGTTAGGATTTACTAACCTTTTTTGGGCGCAAGTCCTGTTGATGGAAGCCAGAAGTGAGGCTGCAATGGTCGCTGTCACCACCGAGATGGGCATGGCGCTGGATGAGTTCATTCGGCTCTACGCCGTTGAAGGGCCGTTTGAACTGATCGATGGTGTGAGGATACCGAAAATGCCGAATGTAATCGGACATAATGAAACCGGTCTGGCAATTCTTCGCGCTCTCGATCAATTCATCAGCGCCAATGATTTGGGCGAAGTGATCTATGAAACGCCTTTCGTGTTGAGCTATTCCTCTGATTGGGTGACGGGATCGCGCACACCGGACTTGATGTTTTTCACCAAAGAGAGAATTCAGGCCTACAAGGCTTTTGACCCCGATTATCGCAGGAAACCTTACGTCCTGGTACCAGACCTGGTGATTGAGATCGTGTCGCCGACAGATAATCTGGCCGAATTGAATGACAAGGTTAACCTCTACCTGCGCGATGGGGTGAAACTGGTCTGGGTGCTGGACCCACAGCGGAAAACCGCCTCGGCTTCAACACTCACGTCGCTGCATCCCTTCACCCGCCAGCAGGTGTTTCTCGAAGTCACAGACGTACTGACGGGAGGCGCTATCATTCCGGGCTTTGAAGTTGCGCTCGCCACTTTGTTCGGCTGAAGCTTATTCACCCAGCACCTCTAGCTGAATCTCTGCCGCTTTGGCCGCATCATCGACCATACCCAGCCGGGTGAAGATCACCATCGCCAGTTGCAGTTTACGCGCCGCTGTCATGCGCCGCCCCCGCTTGAGCAGGCTTTTGGCCTGAACGAACATGGTGCGGGCGATTTCCCCCTCAGCCTTGATCTCGCGGAAAGCATCGTTGGCTGCTTGAAAATAGGGATCGGGGTCGGGGTCGAAGTCGGCGTCCAACGGTTCGGTCAACTCGCTCAGGACCTCAGCGATGGCGCGGTTGCCGAAGCCCAACTCCAGCGGCTTTGGATGCTGACCGGCTAGCCGGTGTGCGTAGCGCGCTTCGTGCCAGGCCATCTCCACTTGATGCACTCGCAGATAAAGCTGCGTCAGCCCATAGTGCAGTTCGCACAGCAAGGGGAAACGCTCGTCGTCACTCGCAATGTCACCGGCGAGCTGTTGGCTGGCGATCAGATGGTCATAGGCTTGCTCGACCTGCCCCATCGCCAGGTACATCTGCCCCATGTTATTCAACACATAGGCCTGATTTTCGCCATCCTGCGTGTCGAGAAAAATCTGGTGAGCTTTTTCGTAAGATTGCCGCGCCCGGCTGAAATCCCCCTTGTAACGATACGACTCGCCGATATTCATGTCGCAGATGGCGATGCGCCGTTGATTACCGACTTCCCAGTAGAGCGCTCGCGCCTTCTCATAATGGCGGATGGCAGAATTCTGATTGCCACGATACGCCTCCATGTAGCCAATCGCCGATTCGATTCGGGCTTGCTCCGGCGGGCCGCCGCGAAGTTCAGGTTGCTGACCCAACTGGCGAAGCTGCTGCGCCGCTGCGGCAAACTCAAGCACGCCGGTTTCCCATTGCTGAACAATCTCAAGGCAGCGCTGATTGAATTCGGGCGAGGCTTCTATTGACGACATGATGACCTGTCAGGTGGAGGCGCGTCGCAGCGCTGAATTATAAACACGAATTGATGGGTGCGGAAATCACATTCGCCTAACCAACGCCACACCCTGTATAATATCTGCCGTGATGTTCAACACCTGCGAGGGGAATTATGTCGAATAACCAGTTACAGGAACTCCGTTCCCAGATTGATGTCATTAACCTGCAAATTCTGGAACTGCTCAATAAACGCGCCACCATTGCCTCGGAAATCGGCAAGGTGCAGCAGGCAATGGGCACTTCTTTCTATGATCCCCAGCGCGAGTCGCAGATGTTGACGGCGCTGGAACAGAACAACAAAGGCCCATTCAGCAACGAAACGATCAAGGCGCTGTTCAAGGAAGTCTTCCGCGCATCGATGGCGCTGGAAGAAAAGGAAGCCAAAGCCAAGATTCTCGTCCAGCGCAAGACCGCTGATGAGCGCACCGTAATTACGCTGCCAGATGGCGTCACCAAAATTGGCGATGGCAACTTTACGATCATCAGCGGCCCCTGCGCTGTCGAAAGCTATGAGCAGATGGATACCACCGCTGCGGCATTGGCTGAACGCGGCGTGAAGATTCTGCGCGGCATGGTCTTCAAACCGCGCACCTCGCCTTACGATTATCAGGGCATGGGCGAACCGGGCCTGAAGATCGCCCGGCAGGTCGCCAACAAGTACGGCATGTTCATCACCAGTGAAATCATGGATGCCAGCCAGATTTCAATGATGTCGGATTATGTGGATATTTTCTGGGTTGGTGCCCGCAATATGCAGAACAGTTTCCTGCTCAAAGCGATGGGGCAGGTGCGCCAGCCGGTCATCCTCAAGCGCGGGCTTTCGGCCACATTGGAGGAATTCCTCTATGCTGCCGAGTATATCGTCAGCAGTGGCAATCCTAACGTCATCCTGATCGAGCGTGGTATCCGTACTTTCGAGAAGGCGACCCGCAATACCCTCGACATCGGCGGCGTGGCGGTTTTGAAGCTCGACAGCCATTTGCCCATCATCGTTGATATTTCGCATTCCGCCGGACGGCGCGACATCGCCATCCCGTTGGCACGGGTTGCCAAAGCCAGCGGTGCCGACGGCCTGATGGTCGAAGTGCATCCCAACCCGCCGGTTGCCATGAGCGACGCCAAGCAGCAGCTCTACATCCATCAGTTCCACAGCCTGATGGAAGCGATTGATCGGGTGCATATCGACGAGCCAGTTCCGGCGAAATGATGCGCTTCTCCACAGCGCAATTCTGGCGTGGGACGATTCTTACACTCCTGATCGGGGTGCTGGGGATGTCCCTCGCCTCGGCGCAATCCATGCCAGATGAGTCGTTCTATCGCGGTGATCTGGCGCGGACCGGACGTTATGATGTCATCCCGGTGCGGGAAGAACCGGTGCTGGGCTGGCAGTTCCCGCTGGATCGCCCCATCCGCACCACGCCGGCGCTAGGCAATGGTCGGGTGTATTTCGGCAGCGAGGACGGCAACCTGTATGCCGTTGACCTGGAAACCGGCGAGGAAGATTGGCGCTTTGAGACCGGACGCCCCATCGTCTCGACCCCGGCAGTGGTGGACATCACCCTCTACTTCGGCGGCTTGGATGGCACGGTCTACGCCCTCGATACGGCGACCGGCGAAGAAGTCTGGCGCTTTGAAACTGGCGATCAGTTGTATTCGTCGCCAGCCGTCAGTGATAATGTTGTTTATATCGGCAGCCTCGATCAATCTGTCTATGCGCTCGATGCCGACACGGGCGACCTGATCTGGCAGTACGAAACCGATGACGCCGTCTGGTCATCACCAGCACTGGATGAAGAGGGCGTACTCTACATCGGCAGTCATGATGGCTATCTCTATGCGCTCGACTCCCAAACAGGCGAACGGTTGTGGCGGCTGAAGACCAACGGCAGGATTGATGCCACGCCCGCCGTCGATGTCGATAGCGGTGTCGTTTACATCGGCAGTCGTGATGGCAACCTGTATGCGGCTGAGATGCTGACGGGTGATTTGCTCTGGTCATTTGATGTGGGCAGCGAGATCTACGCCTCAGCCGCTATCAGTTATGATGGTCTGGTCTATGTCAACGGACTCGATGGCACGGTCTACGCGGTGGATGCCAGCAGTGGTGAACCTGAGTGGTCATTCGAGATGGGCGGGCCGGCCTATAGCTCGCCGGTGTTGGTCGCCAGTGTGTTGTATACCGTCACCGAAGCCGATGGCCTGCTCTACGCCATCGATGCCGAGGGTGGGGCGGAGCTGTGGCGCTACCAGACCGGGCGAGAATGGGATTTTCGCTCATCGTCGCCGGTTTTCCTCAACGAACGGCTGCTGATCGGCAGCAACAGTGAAGGATTGCTGGCGCTTGACGAACCATGACGACCTGAAGATCACCGTGCGTCGCCAGCACCGCGCCAGCCTGATGATGCGCCCGGTTCCCGGCGGCTATGAGGTCTTCATCCCGCGCTGGCTCAAGCCTGGCAGCCCCAAAGTGCGCCAGTTCATCGACCAGGCGCTGCTCAAGCTGGGCAGCAATCCCCCGCCCATCCCCGCCGAACAAACCAGCCGGGATCAGATTTTCCGCATGGTGGATGAGTGGGCCGTGCGCGTCGCTGTGCAGCCCAAACGCATCACTTTCCGCGAGATGACTCGTAAATGGGGTTCGTGTTCCAGCCGCGACAACATCACCCTCAATACGCGCCTTACCTGGCTGTCGCCGCATCTGGCCGAGTATGTCGTGCTGCATGAGCTGGTGCATCTCAAGGTATTCAATCATGGTCCGGACTTCAAGGCACTGATGACTCAACACCTGCCGGACTGGCGTGATCGGGAGAAGAGCTTGCGCGCGATCCGTTTTTGAGGAGGCATCATGGTCTTGCGACGATTACTGATGGTATTCACGATTGTTTTTCTGGTGGTGGGTTCAGTCGCTGCACAGCCAATCGAAAATAGCGAAATTCGCCTGGGGCGTGGACAGGCCGTCAATCTGCACTGGTCGCCGGATGGCAAGTGGTTCGCCGTATCATCATCGCTGGGAGTCTGGCTTTATAATGCAGGGAACCCGCAGGGCGAACCGCGTTTGTTCTCAACCGGAACAGTGCCGGATCAGGTCTTCTTCACCGAAGACGAGCTGTACCTGCTGGTGCGATCCTGCTCGACCTGTTCTGATCGCTTCGTCCTGATGTTTGACCTGGACAGCGGCGAATTGGTCAGACAGCAGAGCTTCTCTGATGTGAACCTGGTGCTGGTGTTCAGCCCCGATGGCAGTCGTTATGCTTCCTACACCGATAGCAACGGTCTTCAGGTCTGGAATGCCCTGGCAGACGACGATCCGATAACACTTCAACCCGCCGACGAAAACCTGGTCTGGAATCAACTGGCTTTCATGCCGGATGGCAGGCTCTGGGTATCCGCTATTGGTCCACCGGATGTTTCAGTCGTGGAGATTCACGATGTCACCGCGCGAAGCCTTGTCAAAGAAGTCCCCAACTCGCTGCGCTATCTGCAAGCGCCCCTCTTCAGCCCGGATGGCAACTGGACTGCTGTGACCGGTCTGAATGCCGATTTTGAAACGGTGTTGTCGATCTATGACTCGCGGCAGCGTGTTGTTCTACAGGAAACATTAGGCTACGAAGACCGCAGCACTCGGCTCAGTGCGGATGGCCGTTCGATCATCTATGTCGATCGCAACAATCGGGTGCGTGTCCTCGAACTGGCGACGCGCCGTATCGAAACGGCGCTGGTGCTGCCGCGTCAGATTTCACGGCTTCACGGCCTCTTCGCCCTGCCGGGTGGGGGCGTTGCGGCGGTGGTCAGCCCTTCTTCTGCCGAGGTGATGTGGTACGAATGGCATCCCGGTGAACGCATGACCCAGCAACCCGTAAACGGGTATGCGCCTGCGCTCAGTCCCGATGGGCGTACCCTGGCGCTGTTGGACGATAGCGCACTTATCTACTGGTACGGCTTACCCGATATGAAAGGTCTGGGCCACTTTACCGGATTCGGTTATCCGGTTGAAAAAGTGGCTTACAGCCCCGACGGTCAGTTGGTGGCCGGCGTGATGGTGGATGATCGCGGCGCAGTGTCTTTTCATCTGCTGCGCGTTTGGGATGCGAACAGTCAGGACGTTGTGGCAACCTTCAACATTAAGAACGCTTTCGCACCCAGCCGTCCTTTGTTCACGCCGGACAGCCGTTACCTGCTTTACAGCGATGCCCAGGGAGTCGCCACGCTCTGGGATTTGCAGGATGAGAAAATCGCATATCAGGTCGATAATGAAGGCAGCCCGGTGACGACGCTTGGATTGTTTCCCGGCGGGGAGCGTTTTCTGCTGGGTGATGAAGCTGGTACGCTGGCTGTCGTTGCAACTGATTCAGGAACCATCGAACAACGCTGGACGGTGGGAGAGTCGATCATATCCTTCACCATGAGTCCAGACGGGAGCCTGGCAGCGCTGCTCCTGTGGGATAGCCAGAGTGGTTATCAGCAGGTGCAGTTATGGGATATTGAGTCCGGCGAGGCGCTGGATACCCTGCTGGTTGATGCCTATTTTGAGCCGGACAATCTGCTCTTTTCACCGGATCAGCGTTATCTGACCGCGACCTATGTTGATGCTTCGGTTGTCATGACTTTTGATGTTGAACGGACGGCTCTGGCTCAGATGGTATACGTCTACAACGATGAAGGCTCTCCGCCATCGATGACCACACTCGCCCTCAGTCCTGACAGCCAGACACTGCTGATCGGAACCAGCGATGCCAGCATCGTCGCCTGGAATCTGCCGTATAACTATCAGGAATGGTCGATTGGCACAGTTGGATCTTCGTCCATTGATCACATCGAGTTCTCACCGGATGCCGCATCATTCGCGGTTGTCAGTCAGTTTATCAGCCGCTATGAATGGGGAACCCGCGAGTCCATCGCCAATCGTAATGCCTACTATTCCGCTGGCATAGCCGATGTGGTTTTCAAGCCAGATGGCAGCCAGGTGGCTTTTGCCGCCCGCAACGGCGTGGTCTATCTATGGTCGGGCGACACCCGCGAAGGCTTCGGCTGATCTCACAAGCGATGCGGATGAGGCAGTGTGAGGAGTAGCTCAACTGCCTCGCTTAGTGTCGCTCAGGATAGAATCATGATTACATCTGGATTACTGCGCGGTAGCCACTGCTGCCTGTCCGCGCTGCTGGCGGTTCGTCGCCTGACCAATCGCCAGCCAACCAAGGCCAATTCCGAAGAAGATCAGGAATGACAGGGCGTTGTTGGCAATCTGTGAATCGGTGCGTAGCACCCCAAGCATCATAATTAGCCAACCGGATGCTGTCATGAGTGGCAAGCCGCGAAAGATCGGCAGCGCCGGCGTCCGCAGGTGCACCAGCCCAAACAGAGTGAGGGCAATCGTGTGAACAATGCCGCTGGTGAGCCATGCCTCCCATAGGTCATCATTGATGAAGGTCGCGGTGACGCCCACAGCCATAGCCGCCGAGCTTATGCCGCTCAGGATGAGCATCCACTTGCCGAATGATCCTAGCGCTGGCTCATATTGCAGCGCTAGCCCGATGCCACCCAGCCCGATCAGCAGGCTGCCCGGCGCATATAACCATATCAACACCTGATAGATGCCGTGATAGCTATAGTGGTCACCCGGCTGAAACTGGCTAAATGCGGCGATTCCACTCATGAATCCGCCCGCCATCAACAGGAATCCAGCCATCTGTACTAACGTCGCTTTACTAAACATGAACTTGACCTTTCTGCGTTCTTCAATCGCGGTGAAGATGAGGTCAAACAAGGTCGTACACCACCACAACAGCATCCCGGTCAACCCCCGCGCCCGGTAGGCATCGCGGCACATATCGCGGAAAACCTGCGCCATCAGCTCGCCGTAATCGCGCCGGTACTCGGCTGGATACAGGATGAGCAGCGCTCGATAGACCTTTACCGAGACCGCCAATGCAGCATTCGTCTCGATCGGCGCGTTCACGTTGCGCCTCCCATAAGCCTTTTGGTCTGGGCGATGTGCAGCAGGTTGGCTAACCGCCGTGCTTCGGCCTGCGCCACTCGTTCGCCAAACGCTGTCAGGCGATAGTAGCGACGCCGCTCGTCATCTAAGGCCGGGTCGGGGCGTTCTTCAGCTTCTTCGATGAGTCGCGCTTCCAGCAGCCGCTTGATCGTCCCATAAAGCGTTCCCGGTCCCATGCGAACGGTGCCATCGGTGATCCGTGTCACTTCCTGCATGATGCTGTAGCCGTGCTTTTCGCCATCCGCCAGCGCCAGCAGGATGTGAAAGACGGCCGGGGTGAGGGGCAGCATATCGCCTGGTCTGAGGGTGGTTTCCGACATTGCTTCACCAGTCCAATATAACTGTTACGGATATATCCATGACCGTTATAGTAAGATGATTTTGTGTGGTTGTCAAGCAGGTCGTGAGGGTTGTTGCGAGTCAGATGCCTGCGCCACCTGTATCTCTCTGTAAAGATGACTGGCAGTGATTGTTATCCCCCCACTTTTTGGGGGACACGGATATGCAAATTTGTTCTATTCTGGTGATGCGTGGGAGTCACATCACCCCCCATCCGTTGCATAAAAGCTGCTTTTGCAGTTGCAACATTTCTAACTTTTGCAACACATGAGGGGAAAAATTCACAAACTGCAAAAATGGCAGTGCAGAATTTGACGAATTTGACGAATTTTGTGAATGAACGCCAAGATCGCCGCCAGCCATCCCATCAGACGACTGGCGACGACCAGGAAAAGCTTTACTGACGCGGTACGAAGGACTCTAGCGCCGGTCGCAGCGCATCTTCGACCAGCAAGGCACGATCCGCCTCAATTTGTGAGGCGACCACGGCCACATAGGCAGTGCCGTCTTCGGCCTCGGTGAAAGCGAACATGGCGAAAAGCCCCTGACCCTCGATCTCGTACAGGTTCCAGGTCAGGCCGTTGCTCTCGGTCGTAATGGTATCCACCGCATCTGGTAGTTCTTCGTAGCCGTAACCGCCCTGGATGATGCGCTCGGTGTAACCTTCCAACCCATCATCTGGTACGCGATAGCCGAAGAAAGGCGCATCGGCCAGGATGTAACGCTGGAAGATGCCAGGCGACATTTCTGTCCAACCCTCCGGCACAATTCCGCTGATACCCAGTTCTTCGCTGCTGTAATCAGTCATCGTCACTTCGGTCAGCGGCGTGATGAATTCCACCGGCATGTCGGCCATGCACGAGGCATCCGGTTCCTGGGTCGGGTCATCCAGGAATTGTGAGACGATGAAATCCGGGCAGGCTTCGCCGAAGGAGCCGTGTCCAATGCCAGGGAATTCATAGTAGAAACTGTTGGGCAGGTAACCCGCCACACGCTCACCGAAGATCGGCGGGGTGATAGGATCGAAGTGGCCTTCCATCACCAGCGTTGGGATCTCGCTCGTCACTGGCACATCGCTCAGTTCACCCAGGTCTTCGACGGCGATGATGGTGCAGGCTTCGGCGGTAGCTTCGTCGCCCCCCTCATTCCAGGCCAGCACTTCTGGGCTGATGTCGTCGTTGATGATGCCATCTTCTTCATTTGCTACTGGATCATCGGCACAGTTAGTCGACCAGAATTGCGCATCAGCAAACGTCTGATCCAGCACAAAGAAGCCGGCGATGCTGGTGAAGAATTCAAAGTTCCCCTGGCTGAAGTTGAAAATCTGTTCGGGCATACTGGGGATGAATGAGGTCACGTACATCGACTGGAACAGGAAACTGACCAGCGTGTCGCCATCCACCAGCGCGTCGCGCAGATCGCCGGTGTTCGGGTCGAAGATTTGGGTCTCCGCCGGATTGTCGTTCAGATCGCGCACGGTCTGGTAAAACACTTCCTTCAGATTGGGGTAGGCTTCGTTACAGTCAGCATCGGCAGCGCAGGCATCGAACAGGGCGTCAAATACACGATCCGCCCGCTTTTCGATCAGGAAGTTGTCGTTCACATCCAGTGGCACCACTGCATCCAGGATGACACTGCGAACGCCCTTGGGGAAATTTGCCATGACGAACTGGGCAAGCTGCGTACCATACGAGACGCCGTACAGATTGTATTCCTGATAGCCAAAGACTTCGCGCAGTGAAGCGACATCGCGGGCATAGGCTAGCGTGTCATAATTGGAGAAGTTCACGCCGTCCTCGGCGAAGCGCTCCACACAGCTATTCAGCGCTGCCAGGTATTGTTCGTTGGCCTCCTCGTTCGACAGATCAACGGTCAGCGTATCCAGCGTCAGTTGATAAATCTCGTCACAAAAGAGATAGGGTTCAGCGTAGAGCGTCCCCCGCTGGTCAATCAGATAAATGTCGCGGGTTTCGCGCAGCGGATGATTAATCATCTGCTCGGTGAAGGCATCGATGGTCGAACCGCCCGGCCCCCCTTGTAGCATAACGAATGGATCAGGGGCAGGTGCCGCGCTCAGACTGGCAATGCGGACGACAGGCACCGCAATCGTTGCGCCATCCGGTTGGCTGTAATCTTCCGGCACAATCAGGTTGCCACAGGTCACGCCATCGGTGCTGGACAACGAGACTTCGCATTCGGTCTCCTCGAAGCGTGGGGTGGTACTTTGCGCCGCTACCAAACCGACGCTGAGCATCAGCCCGACCAGCGCGCAGACCGTCAACAAACGTTTCATAGCTTGCTCCTATGCAATGAATGGACGCGTATGATTATAGCGGACTTATCATCGTCCGTTATCCCCCTAAGGGCTGATTGACCGCGTCACGTCACTTCAAACAGGCGTAGCAGCTTGAGCGCCATTTGCAGATTAGTGCGGATGTGTGGTGAATTCAGCTTGATGCCGCACACCTCTTCGATCCGTCCCAGCCGGTAATTGAGTGTGCTGCGGTGGATGTGCAGCGTTTCCGCTGTCTGGACGCCGTTTCCGCCTTCATCGAGATACCGTTCCAGCGTGCTGAACAATTCAGTGTCGCCGCCTTGCAGCAGCCGCCGTACCAGCGGGACATACGGATTGGTGGTCAGGCTCTCGGCACCGGCGCGATACAACGCATGGAGATAACCCAGATGCTCGAAGTAGGCCACACTGGCCTGTTCCTCCAGCCGCTGCGCGATGAGCAGCGCTTCACGACACTGGTGATGAGCCTGGCTGACATGGCCTGTTCCTTGTTGCGCCCCGCTGATGCCGATCCGAATGCCATTGCTGCCGATCTCCGCCCGTATTTGTTCCAGCATCTCGTCCATCGACTGATCGGCCGGTGTCAGGATGACGACCTGACCGGCGAACTGCCCGACGACAGCCCGCCAACTATGCATTGCGGCGATGCGATTGATTCGTCGATACATCTGGATCATCTGCTGGATGTTGCGTTCCGGCGCATCCAGCAGCAGCATGACATAGCGCTGGCGCAGATCAACGCCATAGCGTAGCGCCTGATCGGTCAGCACGGCTTCGCGCTCGGTCTCGCCCTGGATCAGTTGGGTCAGCAGGCTGCCCTTGAGCGAGGCTTCGGCGCTTTGCAGCGACTCCTGATAGAACATCATCAGGGCGGCGATGGTCGCACCGATGCTGATGGCGATGTTGTCCAGATCGGTCAGCGGACGGTCATTGGCGATGATCCAGAAGTAGCCGTAGATGTCACCATGGACCACAATCGGGGCCAGGATACGTTCCAGTTCCAGCCCGACTTCGGGCATCTGTGGAATATGTACCGGGTGCAGCGTTCGCCGGATTTCCGCCAGGATGCCCTGTGCCTCCAGCGCTTGCAACAATCTCGGATCGGTGCGGCCTTCGCTCAGGGTGAAGCGTCGCGCCTCATCGACCGCTGCCACATTGGCGCTGGCGAGGATTTCAAACCGTTCGTTTTCGATGCTGATCGACTGTCCCAACAGACCGGCCAACCGCGTCGCCAACTGCTTCAGATCGCCGCCTTCGAGGATGAGCTGCGTTAACCGCTGTTGAATATCGAGCGCACCGCGCACCATCGCCATGCTTTCCTCAGCGATGCGCTCATTGGCGGCGCGGGCGAGGTCGATGAACGGTTGCTCGTACGAGATTTCGATCAGCGGGAATTGATGCTGTTCCGCCAGTTCACGCATTGGTTTCGGCGCATGATCCATGTAACGCCCAACGCTCAATACCAGCCCGGCCACCCCCTTTTCGACCAGATCGAGAATGTATTGTTCCTGGTCGGCGCTGACTTTGGGGAGGTTATAACCGGTCGTCAGCACCAGCTCGCCGCCGTTCAGGAAGCGTGGCGCATCCGGCACGCTGGCGATATGCACCCAGTTGATCGGGCGCTTCAGCCCAGGTTGTCCGGCGACTACCGTCGCGCTGGTAAAAGGTTCAAGTCGCAATACATCGGCCACAGTGAGCATGAGGTGATGGATGTCCTGATGAATGAGCCTGCGCTGACAATCATAAGCTCATTTTAGCAGCAATGCCGATGGCGAATATGCGGCGACGGGGGCATTACACCAGCAGTTGCTTGATGTAGCTCACCGTCTGGTTGATGTAGTGGTCATTGTCAACAGAATCGTTGCCCTTGAACAAAATCATCAGGCAAAAGATTGCCATCAAAGGTAGTGCCAGACCTATAATCTCTTGCCCTATTGCCACAACCAAAAAGCCAATCAGAATGGCAATGAGTAAGCCCAATTGGATGACTTGACCAACGCGCGTCCACTGAGAAATGCGAGCCGTACCATAGACACTTGTTACAGTCGTCTTGGTTTTGATCATCGTACCAATTGCTTCGGCCCTAACATAGGAGCCTGAGTACCGTTGATTACGCTCAAAACGGTGTCGAATTGTCGGGAGAGGTCTGTATTCGCGCATGATCTTGAACTGCCAGTGTGTCGGGTCCAGTTGCTCAATCTGAACTTCAGTCGCGCTGTATTCAGTCTCATGCTGATCTGCGGCCTTGAGAATCTGAACACAGCCATCCAGCGAACGTTCAGCCTTGAACTCGAAGTCGAGTACGCGCTTTTTCTGTTTGCGCTTTGCTTTGTCAGCCATTGCATAGCTCTCGCAAAATTACTTGAGCCAATCGCTGTTACTTGATTACACCAGCAGTTGCTTGATGTAGCTCACCGTCTGGTTGATGTAGTGGTCGTTATGGACGGTAAGCCGTTGATTAAACATCATCCCCACAAGGAACAAAGCAGCGGCGCAAAGCACAATATAACTGAGGTTGAGGGCAATTCCGCCGATAATGACGATGCTGACGGCAGTCCCCACCACTCCTATTTTGATCCGCTGCCCGATCACCGTTGCCTGAGCCATCCGGGCTGAGGCATAGACGCTGGTCTGCTCGGTATCATGCTCGATCAGTTTACCTGTTACATATACATCAATTGTCAATAAACCAAAGGTGACTGCTCCTTTCCTGGGGTAGGGCGGTATCCGCTGATACATGCGCGTAATGCTGAACTGCCAGCGCGTCTCCTCGATTGGTTCAACTTGAACAAAGGTAGAAGAATAGTCGCTATGACTCCGGTGTGCCGCTTTCAACCGCGCCACGCATTTATCCATCGAGTGATGGGTCTTAAACTCAAAGTCGAGCGCTTGCTTGTTCCGTTTGCGTTTCGCTGGGTCGAACAACCGATACCTCCGGTTCAGCCACGGGCAGGATGAGGGCGCGGCGGATTTCAGCCCGCAGTTCATGACGACGTGTGTCGAGCAGCAGGCTGCGGCGTATGTGGCGCAGATCGAGCGCGACCGCCAGGGCGATGAGCGCGACCAGCGATCCAGAGAACAGCAGGGTAGGCATCCCGGAGAAGACGCTGGTGGCGAACAGACACGGCGTCACATGCAGCAGGGCGAACGCCAGCGCTTGCAACACCACTCGCGCTGAGAAGGGTCGGGTCGCACTCTTCAGCAGCACCAGCGTCCGCTGCCCATCGGACAACGCTGACAGGCTGCCAACCACTTCCAGCAGTTCATCCTGGATGCGGCGCTGCTGGGTGCGCTGATCGAACACCCGGCTGACGCGGAAGTGAACCTGCTGGTCACTGACAGGTTCGAGTCTCACCTGCGCTCGGGCATGATGCCACCACGAGTCAGACTGCTGGACGCCGAGCCGCTGCAATCGTTTCAGACTGGCGTCCAGTGAATGCGGAGCGACGAATT
Source organism: Anaerolineae bacterium (assembly GCA_022843385.1). Lineage (GTDB taxonomy): Bacteria > Chloroflexota > Anaerolineae > Aggregatilineales > Phototrophicaceae > CFX2. The sequence continues at coordinate 32,161 of JALHNT010000044.1, forward strand.
CAAGTTCCGGCTCCGCCTTTTTCGGCTTGACCTTCACGGGTTTGGTCTCCCGTTTATGCTACTCGCTGCTGGCAGCGGGCTGGCGTGGACGGATGTAATTGAGCCGCGAAAGCTCGCGCACCTGCTGCTCGGCGTGGTAGCTGCTGCGCACCAGCGGCCCGCTTTCCACCCACTTGAATCCCAGTTCCAGGCCGATCTTCTGGAAGGCGTCGAACTCTTCCGGCAGATAGAACCGTTCCACTGGCAGATGCTGCTTGCTCGGCTGGAGATACTGGCCGATGGTCAGGATGTCCACGCCCTGGCCGACCAGATCACTCATGACGGCGACGACTTCCTCAAAGGTTTCGCCCAGCCCGACCATAATGCCGCTCTTGGTCAGCACCAGCGGGTCCATCTGCTTGGCATTGCCCAGCGTCTTCATCGCCCACTCGTACTTATCCTGTGGTTGCACCTTCTTGAACAGACGCGGCACGGTCTCGACGTTATGATTCAGGATTTCCGGTTGGGCATCCATCACAATCTTCAGATTGACTTCGCTGCCCTTGAAGTCCGGGATCAGCACCTCGATACTGCAACCGGGCTGAAGCTGACGGATGCGCTTGATGACCATGGCGAAGAGTGGTGCGCCGCCATCGGGACGTTCATCACGGTTGACGCTGGTGATGACCACATGCTGAAGCCCCAGCGCCCGAACCGACTCGGCCACGCGATTCGGCTCGGCCCAGTCAATCGGGCTGGGGCGTCCGGTCTTGATGTCGCAGAAGCCGCAGGAACGGGTACAGGTGTCGCCACCCATCAGGAAGGTCGCGGTGCGCCGCCCCCAGCATTCAGCGATGTTGGGGCATTGGGCTTCTTCACAAACGGTGTGGAGCTTCTGACCCCGCATCAGCCCGTAGACTTCCTTGTATTCGTCGCTGGTCGGCGCTTTGACTTTAATCCAGGGTGGGCGACGGCGGGGATGGCTGGGATCAGGTTGCCATCCTTCTGCCGGTGTAGTCGGGATCAGGTTGGGGTCAATTAAGGCGTTCACACGAAACCTCATTTACTTGACGACATAACAACTTCATTATAGCCCATGCCGATTAGCCCGTCATGACTGGCGCTTGCGATGGATCTGGATTGGTTTCTCTGACCAGCAGCGACCACAGATAGCCGATGATGACTTCGCGGATGAGGGCAAACAGCAAGAGCCGCAGCAGCGGCAGCGCGATGACCATGACCAGCGCTGGCAGCCGCAGACCTTCCAGTATCGTTGGCAGTGCCGAGAATCCGGTGATGATAGCGATGACATATGTCATGATCTGGAGCAGGGCGTAGGTGAAGAATGCCGCCACGCCAGCTTCAATCCGCTTCTCGACATAGCTTGGGACCAGCATCCCCACCAGCACTGCCACCACCAGCGATTGCACATGATCAATGTACACCGCCACGATCAGGGTCACGACGCTCAACAGGATGGTGACCAGCTCGTATGGATCGGATTGGGCTGCGGCGGGATTGAGACTGTTGCCTAGCATGAGCAGCACCACTGCGAAGAAGCCGCGCAGCATCCATGCGCCGAACGATTGCATTTGTTCCAGCGACCCATTGCGATGCAGACACGCCGAGGTGATGGCCTGGCTCATTCCGAATAGACCGGGTGGCGCTACTGCGATCAGGTCATATAATCCGATCTCACGCTGCCGGGCGATTTGCAGCGCAATCTGTACTGACCAGTTCAAGCCGTAGGCGGCGCTCATAAATACCACACCTGGCACGATCAGTGCTGGCCCAATCAGCACCATGACGCAGGTCAGATACCAGGGCGACAGCACTGCCGCGCTGGTGATGACTCGCTTATAGATAGGGTGGGTAACGAAGGGCGTTCTTAACCGGCGCCACAGGTTCCATGAGATCATAGCTGGGCCTCGTCTGCGAACGGAACAGGATGGTGATGTCATCGAGGTTAGTGGACAGGGTGTTGCCGAGCTGCCGGCACAACCCGCGCAGCGCCATCTCGCGCACCAGCATGAAGGTGGCAAGGCTCAGGAGCGGTGGCATCAGTTCGGTGATGAGGTTGCGCGGCAGCGGACGGATCGCTTCGACGGTCAGCAGACCGATCAGCAGGGTGAGCAGATAAGCCGCGATCTGCACGACAAGGAAGATCACGAGTGCCATGCCCTGCTGGCTAATGCGTTCCAGTCCCAACTGCGACACCCACATGCTGGCGATCGTCGCCGTGACGATGGAGTGAATCACATCCAGCCATAGGATGCACACCAGCACAATCATCCAGCCGAAGGAAATGACCTGCCCATCGACGCGCGGCAGCACGGCTGATAAGGTGAAACCGAGCATCAGGAACAGTACCCCGCGCACGTACATCACATCGTCGGCATGGATGGCGCGAAAACGACCCTGTTGATGCAGACACCCGGCACTGATCGCCCACAGCGTTTCGGCCATTCCCCCCGGCGTCAGACACAGCAGATCGAAGGTGTGATGTTCTCGTTCCTGATTAACACGGTGCAGAATGCTCATGATCCACACCGCGCCAAACAGGGTTCCGCTGAATACGCTCAACACCAGCAGTCGCATATCCAGCATGAACAGCAGCGGCCACAGCCATATCTGGCCCTGGGTCAAGATCGTTTGCAGCATCTGCGGCACATCGTCGCGATCCTCGAAGGCGATCCGCTGGAACACCGGATGCTGCGTCGGTGGGCTACCCAGCGCTTTCCATAAACGCCAGGTCATCATGGCGCATAACCCCACGCCACCGGGTCGGCACCCCCGAATGTCGGATAAATGCCGTTGCTCAATTCGGTGAACAGGCCGCTGTTGATGTCCAGCGCCAGCAGCAGATAACTCTTCTCATCACGGGGAACATCACCGCCGAAGGCTACATGAGTGCTGTCCGGCGACCAGATGATACGCGGCGGATTGGGTGTATGGTTGGTGGTAGTATAGCCACAGTACGATCGTAGCTCGCGCGAGCTGGTGTCCAGCACATGCAGCGTTGCCAGCCCAGTATCGCCTTCGGGACTGGGGCCAGTCAATTCAATCGACCAGAAGGCGATGTATCGACTATCGGGTGACCAGCTCAGGTCGGTGTTGGTGCGTCCGTTAATCCGCGTCGCTCCGTAGGTGCTAAAGAGATCCGTCCATTGTTCGATGACACCATCGGGCTGTACCGCGAAAATCTCGCTGCCCTGAGCATTCGTCACCGTGTCAAAGACACCCGGCGCACTAAAGGCCAACCATTGTCCATTTGGCGACCAGGATGCCGCGTCATAGTATGGCGTGTCCAGACCGAGATCAATGTATCCCCCGGCCACCCCCTGCATGTCACGGGTTTCCAGGTTCACCAACGCTCGCCGGAAGTCGTCGCCGGCCTGTTCGACCATCAATCCCCAGCGACCACCGGGCTGCACCTCAACCACGCCCTGTACATCCAGATACTCGCGGTTGCTGTCGCCTTCGCGCTGAAGATAGGCTTCTTTTGCTGGCGTCCAGACCAGCAGGGTGTCGGCTGTCCACCACAACACGTCAGCCGCATAATCGATCAGGCGGGTGCGCTGCGTGCCATCCAGCCGCATCTTGGAATAAGTGTTGCTGATGGCATCGACATAACTGATCCAGCGCGCATCCGGCGACAGGCGGCAGTTCGTGCCACAGGGATTGGTGTCCGGCAGGGGATAGCGGCGGTTGCCATCAATGTTATAGACCCAGATGCTCGCGCCATCGAAAGCCGTCAGGATGATGCCGCCAGGTGTAAAACTGGCTCCCCGCTGTTGGATGCCGGCGGCGGGACATAACGACACAATACCGGCCGCGGCTGCCGGTGCCAGTGTGATTGTCAGCATCAGAGTGGAGACGAGGTAGAGCCAGGAACGCTGGACGGGTTGCATAATCACCTGTGTTCACACATTTCCACAAAAATAGCACAAAAGCCCGCGTCATGGAGCGTCGATTTTCCAGATGTGAATCTGGCTGTGCCGATCCACTGCGCCGCCATCCGCGATCACTAGCCACTCCTCGTAGCGCAGCGCATCCATCGGACGGTGCAGCTTCACGCCGGGCAGCCCGATCAGCAGCGCCTTCCAGTCCGGTTCATCGCGGCTTCTCCAATCCTGAGTATAAGCGAGGTGCAGCTCTACGCTGTCATAATCATAGACTTCGCCATTCGTTGCGCGTTGCGGTTGCATCAGGGCATAGGCGATCCGCCAGCGACGGCAGATCACGCTATCGGTGTCAGTCAAGGCGGCTTCTGCCAGCGCGACGCTTTCGGCAATCCCCAGGATCATCGGCGCAGGAACGGTCAATCCCAGGTGCGAACCGAGCAGCATCTTCTCCGTCAGGCTCAAGGGGCGCACCAGGTCATCGATTCGTTCATCCGCCCGTTTGCCACGCAGCCGCGCCCCATGGAAATCCTGCTGGCGACTGCGTTGCGGTGAGGTCGGTCGGGTGGCATCGGCTGGCAATTCGAGGAGTTTTGGAACTGATGCATCGGCTGGAACGTCTATTGACCGGACAAAAGTACCATCCCATGTGATGATATGCTGCGCCATGTTATCATCGTCCCCGTAAAGCTCATCAACAGTCACTTTCCTGTCGTGGCTGATACCCTGGATGTAGGCGTCTCCGTGGTGATGAAGACGGATTGAGTGGTTATAGGTCAACATTACAGATTGTCAGGATTTGTTGAGAGAACTGTATTATGCCGGCAAAATCGGATAAAATTGAGGTTAGTGGTCGGTTGAATTGTGATATAGTAATGATAATCCGCTTGTTGTGCGGAGGTGTTGTCAATGGATAAGCGACTTACAACGACCTTCGCTCCGGTTGTATGGGACGAAATTGTAGAGGGTTCTCCGCAAATTGAAGAGGCCGAAGAACCGCGTAATCCCATTCGCACGACCAGTATGCCAGTCATCAAGACCGGCAAGGGAGCACCGGCTGCCGAGACGGGGTTAGCCCCGTTGGTGATTGTCGATCAGTTTGAAGGTCGGGATGATGCCGAAGCGCAGGACGCCCGTTTGACAACTGACGAAACGCAGGTGGAAACGGCTCCCCAGAAAGTACCAGAGAATATGACACCGTATGCGTCAACGGTTTTGATTATCGAAGATACCCAGGAACTGGCCGAAGTGATCCAGGCGACGCTGGAACGCATGGGCATTCGCACCCAGCATGAAACGCATGGCAGCAAGGCGCTGGCGCGTTTTCATGATCTGCGCCCGGATGTGGTGCTGCTCGATATTGGTCTGCCCGATATGAGTGGCTGGAAGTTCCTCGAAGCCATCAAGAATAACCAGCACGATAATCTGCCGGTCATCATCGTCATCACCGCTTATGGCGATCCGGCTAACCGGCTGGTGGGCAAATTCCAGAATGTGTTTGATTACCTCATCAAGCCCTTTACCTCGGACGAGGTCGAACGGGTGGTGGCCTCCGCCCTCAAGACCCGGACTGCCTGATCTGTTCAGCGCATGTCGGCGCGTAAATGGCTGCTGCTGCTGGGGTTTCAAGGACTGGTCGCGGTAGTCTTTACGCTGATTGTCATCCTGCCACGCTTCTCAACACCATCGGTTCCTTCCCAGGCTGCTCTGCCGCTGATTCGTGATCCACAACAAGTGCTGTATCAACTGGAACAAAATGCCCGTGCCAGTGGGTGGACATCGGCTGGCGCTGCCCAGGCCGGTGACATCTGGGAATCGCTGGGCGATAGCTCCCGCGCCGTTCCGTATTGGGAGCGCGCGGCACAGCTTGAACCGTCCAACGCAGGTTTGGTTCAAAGGCTGGCACAGGCTTATATCCAGCTGGGGCGCTGGTCACAGGCGCAAATCAGCCTTAATCAACTGGTCGCGCTCCGCCCTGATGATGGCTGGGCGCATTATCAGCTTGGCTTGTTGCAGGCAGTCGTTGACCCTGCTCGCGCCGTGCAGCAGCTTGAAGCGGCGCAGTCCGACCCCTCGCGCCAGGCCTTCAGCCTTGAACTCATCGCACTGTTGCAGAATGGCGCGTCGGATGCAGCAACGGCGGCTGCGGTAGGGGCGCTTTATGCCAGCCGCGATTTGTGGAACTACGCTGAATATGCCTTCCTCTATGCGGCATCGCTGCCGGATGCGCCCCCTGAAGCGCTGGCCTATGCGGGTCTGGCGCGAGATCGTCAGGGTAAGGATGGCAGCACCCAGATCAATCAGGCTATCGCGGCTGCGCCCGGTGTCGCTGAAGTTCGTTACCTGCAAGGGCTGCATCTCCGCTTGATGGGCGATTACGCCGCCAGCCTCGATGCCTTCTATCGTGCTGCTGCGCTTGAACCGACCAATCCGGCCTATGCGGCTGAACTGGGGACTGCCTATCAACTGGCGGGCAACCTGGGTGAAGCGGAAATCTGGTTGATCGCTGCCGTTCAGCTTTCGGGCAGCGACCCGCGTTTCCAACAGCTCCTCGACCAGTTCTACGCCCAGATCCCGTCATTTGCCGGAGGCTGATGCCGTGCTGCAAAAACTCATCGCGCTCTTCGCCATCAGTCTTCCGCCCTTGACCGCCCTGCAAGGCCATCCCCTCTTCCTGCTGGAGACTCGTCATCAGCGTTGGATGCGCTCTTCTGACCAGTATCGGCGCATGGGATTCCGTTACTTTGCCCCGCTGCCTCTGATCGGTTTGGTGCTGGGGATCATCCTGTACCTGAGCGAAAGCGGGCGTAGTTCAGCGCTGATGCCACCAACCGTATCGACCAACCTGGTTATCCTGCTGACGCTGTGGGCAGGAACTCTGATGGCTGGACTGGCATTCGATGCGCTGGCGACCCTGTCCGGTTTTTTCTCACTCCATCGGGAATGGCTCTCAGGACGATACGATCTGCTCCGGCTGACCCCGCTGACGTCCAGCAGCCTGGTGAATGCCAAGTCTGCGTTGGGGCAGGCGCGTCTATGGCGCTGGGCGGCGCTGCTGGCTGGGTTGCGTCTGGCACTGCTGATCATGACATTTATGGCGTGGTCAGCATGGTTTGCCGGCGCGTTCGTGGGAGGAAGCCTGTTGACTGCGTTGTGGGTTGGCAGCCTCGTCGCCGTCCTGTGGATCATTGAGCCATTTCTACGCTTGCCCATGTTGACCGCTCTGGGGCTGTTGATCGCTGCTCGTTCGCATCGGACGGCTACCGGCGTCGTCATCACGCTGGCAGCCATGGTCGGCATTTGGTTGGTCACGGCGGTGTTGTTGGGCCTGGCCGGGAATGTCATTGTGCGCGTTGGCATTACTGCACTATTGTGTTTGGCACCCTTCATTGCGCTCTCGATTAACCAGGGTTTGCGTTCGCTCTATCAGGATATGACCCGATCATCGATCCAGATCGCTGTTCGCTGGCTGGCACAGGCTGATGCCTGATGTCAAACCGCTTTCGCCTGGGAGGGGACAGTTTTCTGCTGCCCGATTCATCAATCGCCCGGCATCCCCTGTTCCAGCATGAACTCCGTCAGGTGAACGGGCTGGCGACTCGCGCCCAATGGCAACGCTACACACGGCGGGTGTTTGCCCTCGTCCTGGGTGGCGGAGTCACCCTCTGGTTGTTGTTAGTCCTCGGCTACAGCAATCCTTTTGTGACCGACCCATTCCAGACTGCGACCGGGAATTTGCTGCTCTGGCTGTTCATCATCAGCCTGGTCACGATCCCGGTAATTGATGTCGGTTGCATCCTCATCACCGTCAACGCCTTCCAGCGCGAACGGCAGGCAGGACGCTGGGAACTGCTGCTGCTCACCGGCATCGATCCCCGCCAGATCGTGACGGCCAAGTATTATGCCGTCTTAGCCAGTGCCTGGCACTTTGTCAGTATAATCGTCGCTTTGCGAATAGTCACGATGTTCGTGGCTACTGTTGCCATTATGATGTGGCAATCCACAGGACAATTGATAACGGGCAGCAATGTCATATCGAATGAGGGTATGGCTTTATTGCTGCTTCCGGTGCTTATTCTCATTGCGAGTGTATATGTATTGGAAGCGGTTTGGCATATGCGTCTGATAATCGCAATTGGTTTACGTGCCGCCAAACTTGATTCGATGATGTTGGTGATTGTTTTGCGGGCAATTGCTTTGTGGGGTGTCACGTTTGTCTTGATTGGCTTGTTGATTACACTCAGGTTCTACATTGTTGCAAGCATAGGAGGATTTGGGTGGGGACTCATCTTGCTTGCAGCCACACAGTTGCTCAAGCCGATTGAGGAAGAATTCATCCTGTCGATTGGATTGGTGATTGCTCTTGTTGCTCTTGTTTGGTTTTTCGGATGGTGTATAGGGCGTACTTACAGCATCTTCATATCTGATTTCGGGGACGACTTAGTTCGTTGGATTAAACGTAATGCCATTTAAGCCTGGTGCTTTGCTGTTTCTGGTCATGCCTTTCGCCGATGTCGATCAGCGTGACCCACTGTTCAACTACGAGGTGCGGCACATTCGCTGGGGGGAAACGGAACAGCGCTTGCGGCGCTTTAGTCGCCGGGCTGCTTTCCTGACATTCCTCCTGGTCGGCGGCCTGTGGTTGTTCTCGGTGTTGTCCACACCCATCAACTCGTATTCCCGTCTCGGCAACAGCATGAGTTTCATCGCCTGGATGTTCGTCATCAGCATCGGCGCGAATGTGCTGCTCGATCTGGCAACGCTGATAGCGGGTGTGGCGGCCATCAGTGCGCCCATCAGCAGCGGCTTATGGGATCTGCTGCGCTTGACTCCGCTGCGACTGGAGCAGATCATTCAGGTCAAGGCCGCCCTGGTCGAGATTCGTGCCTGGCGCATGATGATTGTGATTGTCGCGCTGCGACTGGCTGTGGTCGGAATGCTCCTGGTGACAGTGTTGTTTGTCAGTGATTGGACTGGGACACGTATCGATTTTACCCTGTTGATTACGTTGGCGGCGCTGGTCGCCTTTGGCCTGGTCTATCTGGTCGAACCGTTGTGGCGGATGCCGGCGGTTGCCATGCTCAGTCTGTATGTCTCGGCCCGTGTCCAAAACCTGATGTACGCCTTCCTGCTGGCCTTCGCTCTGGAGGTGGCTCTGTGGATTACGCAGGCCATCGTCATGGGGATACTCATTTTTGTGTTTGTGACCGGCGTCATGCTTCTGCTCTATTGCAGCCCGCTGGTGTTCCTCGGCGTCGGATGGGTCATCTATCGCTACTATGCGGCGGTGCGTGGCTGGGCCGAACGCCGGATTTATGATCGCCTCAGCCGTCTGAACTAGCCGTTTACGCCCCTCATGGCGAATGTTAGAATCGTCAATGATCACACAGTTTCATGAAGGGGAATTCGTTGCGTCGCCTGTTGTTCTTCGCCTTTTTGCTGGCTCTCCTGGCCGGGGTTGTTTTCCTGTCCAGCCTGACGGCCAATTGGCACTACGTCGTCCCGGTCAAGACTGGCGAAGTGGCCTATGTAGCCGCGTTCGATGGCTTGCAGGATGAATGGGATACTTTCGAGGGACGGCTGCGGGCGCGTATCGTCGACACCGGTGTGCTGCGCCTGGAAGTCGGTGATTTCATGAGTCTGCCATTTGTAGTGGCACAGCCCCATTTCCGTGATCTTGATCTGCGTATCGAAGCCACCCAGGTCGAAGGCCCAATCGATGGTGGGTATGGCGTGATTTTTCGCTTGCAGAACAAGGGTAATGCTGCTCCCGGCGACGATAGCTTTTATATGTTTCTCGTCAGCACCGATGGCTACTACCGCGTTGTCCGTTCGGTGGATGGCGTGCAGAAAGAGCTGAGTGTCTGGATACCATCACCGATTGTTCAGGCAGGCTTGGGTGCCGTCAACCGGCTGCGAGTGGTGGCGGAGGGCGATCAGTTCCGCTTTGAAGTCAATGGGCAGGCAGTGCTGTTGTGCATCCCGGATGATCCAACGGCCGTCAGCACTTACGACGAGCGCTCCGGCGAATGTAGAGGCGGGCAGATGCGCGATGTCCTGGTAGATGACACCATTCGTAGTGGTCAGATCGGCGTGGCGGCGCAGTCCTTTAACGAATCCGGTGTGGTGGTCGAATTCGATAATCTGGTGGTGTTGGGGCCGTGAAAGTTCATCTTCGGACGTTGGGCTGTCGTCTGAATCAAGCTGAAATCGACTCGATGGCCCGTCAGTTTCGCCAGCAGGGGCATGAGGTGGTGGACGAGGCCGCTGCTGCCGATCATATCGTCGTCAATACCTGTGCCGTGACTCACGATGCCAGCCGCTCCAGCCGTCATTTGGTGCGCGAGCTGAATCGTGCCAACCCAGAAGCCTCGATCATCGTTACCGGTTGCTATGCCCAGATTGCTCCGGGTGACATCCAGACCCTTCATGGCGTCGCCAGCGTGGTCGATAATCTCAACAAGGATCATCTGGTCGAGCAGCTTACTGGTCAGCCATTTGAACCCTTCGATCACGAGCCGCTGTATCGCGCCGATAAACGCAGTGCGATTGGCCGGACTCGCGCCTTCATCAAAGTCCAGGATGGCTGTGATAATGCCTGTACGTTCTGCATCACCACGGTCGCGCGCGGGGCAGGGCGCAGTCGTCCGGTGGCTGATGTGGTGCGCGAAGTGCGCGAGCTGCATGAGATGGGCTATCAGGAAGCGGTGTTGACCGGTGTCCACCTCGGCAGTTATGGACATGATTGGGGTTCTAGAGATGGGCTGGCGCATCTGGTGCTGGCGCTGCTGACCGATACCGACATCCCACGCCTGCGCCTGTCATCGCTCGAACCCTGGGACATCTCGCCTGATTTCTTTGACCTGTGGCAGAATGAACGTCTATGCCGGCACTTGCACCTGCCGTTGCAAAGCGGCTGCGATGCCACCCTCAAACGGATGCTGCGCCGTACCAGTCAGGCTCAATTCCGAGAGCTGGTGCAGGCCGCTCGTCAGCGCATCCCCGGACTGAACATCACCACTGACATTATTGTTGGGTTCCCCGGTGAGACGGATGACGAATTTGCCCGCAGTGAAGCCTTCATCGGCGAGATGGATTTCGCCGGGATGCATGTATTCCGCTATAGCAGACGTGAAGGGACGGCCGCTGCTCGGATGCGCCAGCCTGTCCTGGAAACGGTGAAGAAGATCCGCAGCGCTCGGCTGCACCAATTGGCGCAGCAGGCCGAGTTACGCTTCGCCTGGCACAACCTCGGCCAGACTCTGCCGGTGCTTTGGGAGCAGATCAGCGGCGCGACAGAAGACGGTTTCATCAATGTCGGCTATACTGATAATTACATCCGGGTACGTGCTGTTCATCCACGTGTATTGACGAATTGCATCACGCCGACCCGGTTGGATGAGATCATGCCGGATGCGGTGCGGGCGACACCCTTGCTGGAGCGTATCGACTGCTGAATTTCAGCGGTTTATCAGGAGAATATGGTATGCAAGACCCCAAAGCAACCTTACAGGCTGCGCTCAAAGAAGCGATGGTCAACAAGGATAATCTGCGGCGCGATGTCATTCGCGTCCTATTGAGCGCCATCAAGCAGGTCGAAATCGATTCGCAGAAGGAACTGAATGCGGATGATGTGATGGTGATCCTGCAAAAAGAGGCCAAGAAGCGCCGCGAAAGCATCGACGAAGCGCTGCGCGTTGGGCGAGCCGAAATCGCCGATCAGGAGAAAATCGAGCTGGCAGTGCTGGAAGGCTTTCTGCCCAAACAGCTCTCGCGTGAAGAAGTCAGCGTCATCGTGAAGGAAGTCATCGCCCAGACCGGTGTGACGACCCTTAAAGAAAAAGGCAAGTTGATGGGAGCGCTGATGCCGCGCGTCAAAGGGCTGGCGGATGGCAAACTCGTCAATGATGTGGTGAGTGAGTTGTTGAGTTAAACCGTCATGATCGACTGGATCGGCGAGCGCTTCGTAGGCTTATTTCCAGAGCCGGAAACCCAGTCGCGGCGCGCCCTGCATGTGACGGGGGTGTTTGTGGCGACCGCATCGTTTGTGCTGCTCACGACGCTGCTGGTCGCCTATGAGAGCATTTTCCTTGGTGTCAACAACATCGCTGCTCTGCGCGAAGGTGATGTCACACCGCAGGACATCCGCGCCCCACAGACCATCGCGCCCTACGTCAGTGATGTGCTGACCGAGCAGCGCCAGCAGGAAGTGCGGAACGCTGTCGATCCGATCTATTATCCGCCGGACCCGGCCATTTCCCGGCAGCAGTCTGATTTCGCCCGCCAGGTGTTGGCCTATATCGACAATGTGCGTGCCGATGTCTATGGCACACCCCAGCAGAAGGCCGATGATCTGCGCGACATCGTTGATCTGGGTTTGGACGATGCTAACATCGACCAGATCATCACCATGAACGATGCCGCCTGGCAGCAAATCAACGAGCAGATCACCAGCGTTCTCGAACGGGTGATGCAGCGCGAAATCCGCGAGGCCAATCTGGAAGCCGTCATCAACCAGCTTCCCTTGCAGGTCAGCGTGCGCTTCACCGAAGAACAGGCCGGCTTGATCGTCGCGGTGGTGCGCGGCCTCATTCGCCCCAATACCATTCTGAATGCACCTGCCACCAATGAAGCTCGCGAGACGGCTGCCGCCAGCGTCGAGGTGCGCCGCAGCTTCGAGCAGGGGCAGATTGTCGCCCGCGCTGGCGAAGTGATTGACGCCGCCGCTTTCGAAGCGCTCGACAAACTGGGATTGCTCGAACCCTCTAACCGTCGTTTCCGCGAGATTGCCCGCGCCGGCCTCATCAGCATGATGGTCATGATTGTCACGGGATTGTATCTGGCGCGCTTCCGCCCGGATCTGTTCCACTCTTCGCGCTTCCTGACGCTGTTGGCCGCTATCTTTCTGTTGACGCTGCTAGGGGCGCGTCTGGCCGGAAACTATGGACAGATTTACCTCTATCCCTTCGCGGTGCTGGCGCTGTTGTATGTGGCGCTGGTTGGCGCTGAGGTCGCCGTCATCGGTACTCTGGGGATGGCGGTCCTGGTGGGCATGATGCAGAACAACTCGCTGGAGATGACGACCATCGTCGGTCTGGGCGGGCTGATGGCGTCGCTCACGCTGCGACGACCGGAACGCCTCAATGGTTACTTTATGCCCGGCCTGCTGGTTGGTGTGATCAACATTGGTGTCCTGCTGGTATTCTATGCTGGTGATTTCTCCCTGGCACCCGAAAGCGATCTGAGCAGTCGCCTCCTGTACAGCTTCCTCAGCGGGGTGCTTTCTGCCGCGGTCGCGCTGGCCGCCATCTATGTCATCACTATCATATTCAACCTGACCACTGGCCTGAAGCTGGTCGAACTCAGCCAGCCCAGCCAGCCGTTATTGCAGCGTCTGCTGCGCGAAGCCCCCGGTACTTATCAGCATTCGCTCCAGGTCGCCAATCTGTCGGAGCAGGCGGCCAATGCAATCGGCGCGAATGCCGACCTGGTGCGCGTCGCTGCCATGTACCACGATGTGGGCAAGATGGAGAATCCGGCTTTCTTCACCGAGAATCAGGTTGAAGGCATCAACCCGCATGATGCCCTCAATGATCCAGCCCGCAGCGCCAGCATCATCATCAGTCATGTGACCGATGGCGACCACATTGCCCGCCAGTATCGCCTGCCAACGCGCATCCGCGACTTTATCCTGGAACATCACGGCACCCAGGTGGTGCATTTCTATAATCTGGCGGTGCAGCAGGCCGGCGATGATGAGACCGTTGATGTCGAAGCCTTCATGTATCCCGGCCCCAAACCACAAAGCCGCGAGACCGCCATCATGATGCTGGCGGATAGTTGCGAGGCTGCGGTTCGTTCGCGTAAGCCCAGCAAGAAACAGGATATCACCGAGACGGTTCAGCAGATCATCGATAGCAAAATTCAGGCCGGTCAGCTCGATGACTCCGGGCTGACGATGGGTGACATCAAACAGATCCGCAAGGTGTTCGTTGATATTTTGCAGGGTGTTTTCCACCCGCGCATCAGCTATGCCGCATCGGCACGACCAGTCATCAGTGATGGCAAGACCGAGACCCCGCGCTCGTCTCCTCGCATCGAGCCAGTGCGCGTTGAAGCGCTGCCTGCGGTGCTGACACCCATCCCGCGCGCCGACACCGATCAGGTCGCTTCCGTTGTCATTCCGTCCGAACCGCTATCCACCAATGGTCAGAACCATGATGTCCCGTCGATCAAGCTGCTGGTCAACGAGGCGCTGGACGATGAACTGCCACTGCCCGATGTGCCACCCCTGCCTCGCGCCACCGAGATTCGTCGCACGGCAGAGCTTGACCGGCTGACGTTGAAGAAAGATGCGCCAGAAGAACAATGACCTTCACCATTGATGTGCAGAACGAGGCGAGTTATCCGCTTGATCCGCTCCGGTTGCAGGCTGCTGCCGCTGAGGTGCTGCGGCAGCATGATGTTCAGGCCGACAGCGGTCTGAGCGTGGTGCTGGTTGATGATGCCGAAGTGCAGCGCCTGAATAATCAGTTTCGCGGTATTGATGCGCCCACTGATATTCTCTCATTTCGGGCTGATGACCTGCCGGCTGAAGTGGACGATGAACCGCCTTATCTGGGCGACCTGATTGTGGCGTATCCCTATGCCTCGGCGCAGGCAGCGCGGCTGGGACATGACCTGCATGACAGCCTGGCGCTGTTGGTCGTTCATGGGACGCTGCATCTGCTCGGCTATGACCACGACACCTTTGAGAACAAGACGGATATGTGGGCAGCGCAGGAAGCGGCACTGCTCGCACTGAATATTCCTATCGCCATCATTCCAGCCCTGGAAGGGGAAGATCATGACGACCCGGCCTAAGCAGGCGCTTGACCAGCTCACCAGCACCATGAAGATCAACCCGGATGATTACACAGTGATGACCAGTCCCAACCGGTTGCAAAGCCTGGGCTACGCACTGGCCGGCTGGTTGTACATGCTGCGCTATCAGAAGAACACCCGCATCATGTCGGTCGCCAGCATCGTTGTGCTGGTGATAGCTGCCTGGTTGCAGGTCAGTCTGCGTGATTGGGCCGTGCTGATTGTGACGATCACCATTGTCTGGATGGCAGAATTTCTCAATGCCGGCATCGAAGCGGTTGTCAACCTGGCATCGCCGGATTACCATCCCATGGCGAAAGTGGCAAAAGATGTCGCTGCGGCTGCGGTGCTGCTGGGCGTGATTGCGTCGGTGCTGGTGGGCCTCTTGATCCTGGGGCCACCGCTGCTTCAGAAGTTAGGTTTGTGAAGGGATGTCACCGATGGATGAGAATCTTTCAGCCGATTCAGTACAGGAGCCGGTTCGCCGCAACCGCGCCCGTGAACGCCATCTGCGTCGTAAGGGTGTCCAGACCGGTATGGCTGCGCCCAGCAACGTGCCACGCCAGATCAAGCCGGCCGGTGGCTTTGCGATGCCGGAAATCCACCTGCCCGCCAACAGTCGGCTGATCCTCTATGGACTGGCTGGCGGAATCTTCCTCATCCTGGTGGTGATGTTCATCGGCAATCTCAAACCCGCCGATGCGACTGCCGGTCCCAACGCCATCTGGATCGGTACCCAGTACACCTACGATGCGCCGACCGATGCCGCTGTCAACGATCTGGTCAGCCGCCTGCGCGATCATCAGATCGGCACGGTCTACGCCTGGGTCAGCCTGCTACAGGGCAATGTCTGGTCAGATACCCAACGCCTGGATCGGGTGAAAGCCTTCGCCGAGCAGTTCAAGCGGCTTTATCCTGAAGCCACTCTGTATGGCTGGTTGAGCGTGGATGCTCAGGTATCGACGCTCAACGATGCGCCCCGTCAACAAATTGTGGCGGATTTTAGCCAGCGCATGACCGGCGAATTCGGCTTTGATGGGGTGATGCTGAATGTGGTGCCGGTATTGAACGGCGATGAAGATTATCTGACTCTGCTGCGTAAAGTCCGCGCCAGTGTCGGCGATGACTCACTGCTCTCGGTAGCGGTTCCGCCGGACTGGTCGCCGCTGAATGCTGGCATTCCTGTCCCGCCGCAAATCGAGCCAGGGACCATTTGGGGAGAAGAATACAAGCAGCGCGTCGCCCTCATCGCCAATCAGATGGTCATCTCGGCTTACAACAGCGGCCTGGGCAGCGCCGATGACTATTCTTCCTGGATGGCTTATCAGGTGCAGATTTATGCCCGCGCCATCGCTGACCTCAACACCACCACCGAACTGCTAATCGGCGTCCCGGCCTATGCCGCGCAACTCCCCATCCATGACCCGGCGGTGGAAAATGTCCAGTCGGCTATCGATGGAATACAGACTGGCCTGGCGGCAGCAGGCGATGCCTCAACCTATGTGCGGGGTCTGGCGCTTTACAATGAATGGGAAAAGAGCGCCGATGACTGGTCGCAATTCAAGGCGCTCTGGCTGCGCTGAGTGGGGTTAAGCGCTGGCACCCTCCTGCGATTTGTTCAGCCCTAACCAGCCGCGCACTCGCTGGTAGAAGACCAGCGGGATGATGCACAGCACACCTAAAGCGGCGAACAGCCCGACCAGCGCCGGATTGCCATCGCCCAATGCCTGACCGACGTACACGGCTGCCCCAGTGGGCAGAATGCCGACGAAAAAGGTGATGAGGACATAATTGCGATACTTCAGCGGCGTCAGCCCGGCGGCATAGCTGACGAAATCATAGAAGGCGAACAGGAACAGGCGTGCGTAGACCAGCATCCAGCTTTCGCCCACCTGATGATACAGCTTGTCGATCCGTTCCATCCCGTTTTTCCCGGCCAGTTTGCTGACTACAGGCCGCCCCAGTTTGCGCGCAATCCAGAAGTTGGCGCTCCCACCGATTACCTCGGCGATCAGGACGAACAATGTCCCCGGTGCGAAACCGAACAACGTCCCGGCCAGGATTTGGATCGGCCCGCTGGTGATGGGCGCGGCGATGAACATGGCAGCGCGTACCACGATATAGAGCAGGGGGGCCAGCGGGCCAGCCTGTTCCACCGCACCTTTGATCGTTTCCAGACCAATCGCCTGAATCACCAGCGTCAACCCGATGGTGATGGCAGCGAACGTCAGGCCAGCGACCGCAACCGTTTTGATAGAAATCGACTCGTTGTTCATGAAAACACCTTGCAGATGACGACGTGACTGCCATTCTAGCAAGGTGTCCTGAGCCGCCGATGAATTTTCAGCGGATGCTTATCTGGGTTCAATCATGCTTACGGTTGGCAAGTTTGGCTTTGAACTTCTCCAGTGTCATCGCATTCGCGCGGATTTCACGCAACTGTTCATCATGGTGACGGTCAAGCTCTTCCTGATGATCGTAATAGTAGGCCAGCGCTGAATGAACCTCAGCCGCCGATAAGCCATATTGCTCCATGACGGCTTCAATAGTGTGTTGACCATCGCTGTACATGCGTGCCACCATTTCGGCTTTGAGGTGAGGCTTGCTGCTGATGCGAGCTTCGCCGTCAACGAAAATGATGTGATTAATCAGTTCCATAGTCGCCTAGCCTCGTGAAATCTCGAAAAACTCGTTGGCAATCTCATCAACGGTGCCAATTCCTTCTTCTACCAACCGATAGAATACCAAACAATCAGCGACAATGCTGCCAATGGCAGATGAATTTCGTTCAGCACAGAAGAATATTCCACGATGATTTCGGCCAGCACTCATCCAATAGAAATGGATGGTGCGAAAATCTCCATCCTTTGTGATGAGAGCAAGTTCATGATCAGTTGCATATTGAAGATGTGTCTCATCATCCGCTGCGGCCAGTCCGACATCCTCACATCGAATTACGCGAACACCGTGTTGGCGAAGTTGTATCGCAACCTGCTTGTCGATATGGGTATCAGTATAGAATCCCAGGCTGGTTGTTTTCACTGCTGCCTCAAGGATACTTAACCACCAACCGCTTCTAGGAAATAAATCGCCGTGTCGATCCCCTTATGGAACATCTCCAGGCTGAAGCGCTCATTCGGCCCGTGCGCCCCATCGCTGTTCAACCCGAAACCCATGAGAATGATCGGCAGTCCATTCAGTTCGCGCTGGAAATCGGCCAGGATCGGCAGCGTTCCCCCGCCGCGTTCGAAGACCGGACGGCGTCCCCAACCTTGTTCATAGGCGCGGATAGCGGCCTGCATCACTGGCGACTGGATGTCCATCAGGGCCGGGTCGCCTTCCGCCAGCAACCGTACTTCGACCCGGATGGTCGGTGGGGCGAGATTAAGGATATGCGCCTTAACCTTCTCGAAAATGACGCGCGGCTGCTGGTTAGCGACCAGGCGGCAGCTCATCTTCGCCAGCGCTTTGGCCGGCAGCACCGTCTTGGAACCCGCGCCATAGAATCCGCTGACCATACCGTTGATTTCCAGCGTCGGGCGCCCACCGATGCGTTCATGCAGCGCATAATCGGCCTCGCCCCAGAAGGCCGGGACGCCGGTCGCTTCCTGCCAGAAGCTATCGGGCATGGCGCTCTTCTTCAATTCATCGCGCTCATGCTGGCTCAACGGCAGCACCTCATCATAAAAACCAGGGACGGCAATGCTCCCATCGGCATCATGCAGTTGAGCGACGATTTCCGCCAATGCCTGCGCCGGATTGTGAACGATGCCACCATATCCGCCGCTGTGTAAATCCTGCTTCGGCCCGGTCACTTCGACTTCCAGGTACATCAGGCCGCGCGTTGAATAGGCGATCACTGGTTGTTCGCTGGTTCGCATTCCGGTGTCCGAAATCACGCAGACATCAGCCATCAGTCGCTCGCGGTTGGCCTTGACGAACGCGCCCAGATGTGGCGAACCGATTTCTTCTTCCCCTTCAATCAGGAATTTCAGGTTGACGCGCGGCTGGCTGGTTTGCAGTAAGGCTTCTGCTGCCTTCACCTGGGCGAACATCTGCCCCTTATCGTCGCTGGAACCCCTCGCATAGAGGAAGCCGTCGCGTTCCACCGGTTCGAACGGGTCACTGTCCCAGCCATCCTCGCGCACGGCCGGCTGCACGTCATAATGCCCGTAAACCAGTACCGTCGGCGCAGCGCTGCCTGCGCCCAGCCACTCGGCATAGACCACTGGATGTCCGGCGGTCGGCAGCACTTCAACTGTCTCAAAGCCCGCCTGTTTCAGATCATCTGCCAGCCACTCCGCTGCCTGACGGGTTTCAGCCTGTCGTTCCGGCAGGGTGCTGACGCTCGGAATGCGGATCAGCGTTTTCAGTTGTTCGCGGAAACGGTCAGCCTGGGCTGCGGCGTACTCATGGGGATTGCTCATGTTGGGTTATCCTAACTTGACACGAATAGAACTTTCGTGCTATTCTGTAATCGAAATATGGGTTGAATTTTGCTCCCTGTGTGACATCGGCGGATCGATATTGCCGAGTTTGAGGGAGCGGCGGTGGATATACGGGAGCGATCCGCCCCACAAAATCCGTTCCGCCGGCGGCAATCAAATCACTGAGCGAGCGCCTCGCAGAAGTGAATCGATGTGTGAATGCCTTTCTGGAACATCTCCAGCTTGAAGTGTTCGTTCGGCCCATGAGCGCCATCATTGTTGAGGCCAAATCCCATCAGGATCACCGGGATGCCCAGTTCTTTCTGGAAATCAACCACCACCGGGATGCTGCCTCCCTCGCGCATGAAGACCGGGCGCTTGCCCCAGCCACGTTCGTAAGCCCGAATAGCCGCCTGCATGGCTGGCGCGTTCAGGTCAACCAACGCTGGGGGTGATCCACCCAGCAAGCGCACCTCACTGGTGACCGTCGACGGTGTGATCGAATGGATGAAGTCCGTGACCTGTCGCGCGATCACCTCAGGATTCTGGTTAGCGACCAGGCGGCAACTGATCTTGGCCCAGGCTTTGGCGGGCAGCACAGTCTTGAAGCCGGTATCAAAGTAGCCGCCAGCCAGTCCATTGATCTCCAGCGTCGGACGCGCGCCGGTGCGTTCGTGGATGGCATAACCGGGTTCGCCATACGGTTGTGGCGCGCCCGTGTTCTTGCGCCACTCGGCCTCGCTCATGCCCGTCTTGTGTAATTCAACCCGTTCCTGGTCAGAAAGGGGCAGGACATCATCGTAGAAGCCGGGTACGGCAATGCTTCCTTCGGGGTGATGAAGCTGTGCGATAATCTCGGTCAACGCCTGGGCTGGATTATGAACTGAGCCGCCATAACTCCCGCTGTGCAGATCAACCTGTGGGCCATGCACGATCAGTTCCATCGTCATCAGCCCGCGCAGGGCATAGACAATCGCTGGCTGATCGGCTGTCGGCATCCCGCTGTCAGAGATCACGCAGACATCGGCCTTGAGTTGCTCGGTATTGGCTTTGACGAACGCGCCCAGATTGGGGGAACCGATCTCTTCTTCGCCTTCGATCAGGAACTTGAGGTTGACCGGGGGACGTCCACCATTCGCCAGCATCGCCTCTGCTGCTTTGACATGGGCGAAGACCTGTCCCTTGTCATCGGAAGACCCACGCGCATAAACGAAGCCATCGCGCACGGTTGGGTCGAACGGCTCATTCAACCAGCCATCGCTCTTCACGGCGGGCTGCACATCGTAATGACCATAGATCAGCACAGTGGGCTTATCGCTGCCTGCACCCAGCCACTCCCCATACACAATCGGGTGGCGCGCCGTTGGGATGACTTCGACCTGGTGCAGGCCAATCCGTCGCATATCGTCTGCCAACCAGTGAGCGACCTGCTGCACATCGCCTGCATGTTCTGGCGCGGTGCTGATGCTGGGGATACGCAGCAAAGCGAAGAACTGCTGCTGAATTGCTTCGATGTGAGCGTCTACAAAATCATGTGCAGTCACGTCAATTTCCTTTTCAATTCATCATAGTAGTACAGCATGATGTCGATGCCTTTGTACCACATATCCAGATAAACATGCTCATTCGGTCCATGCGCTGAACAGCCCTTGTAGCCAAAGGAAAGCAGCGCCATATAGGCTTCTGGCATCTCGCGCTTCAGATCGACGGTGATCGGAATACTCCCTCCAGCCCGGACGAAGATCGGACGCTTACCCCAGACGATCTCATAGGCTGAAAGGGCGGCCTGTACCGCTGGGCTTTTGCGGTCAATCACAATCGGTTCGCCAATGTTCAGCAGGCGCAGTTCAGCTCGAACCGTCGGTGGCGTGATCGTCGCAATGTAATCGCGCACTTTCTGGTAGATCGGTTCAGAAAGCTGATTGGGAACCAGGCGGCAACTGATCTTTGCCAGCGCTCGACCGGGCAGCACGGTCTTGAATCCGTCTTCAGCGAACCCACCGCGTATGCCATTGATCTCCAATGTCGGGCGCGCCCCCATTCGCTCGTGCAGGTTGTAGTCTGGTTCGCCCCAGTGCTGCGGCGCACCTGCCACATCGTCCCATTCCCGTTCGATCCAGGGCAGAGCTTTCGCCAGCTCACGGCGCTCTTCTTCGTCCAGCGGCAGCACCGAGTCGTAAAATCCAGGCACAGCCACACTGCCATCAGGGTTGTGGAGTTGGGTGATGATCTCGGCCAGCGCTTGAATGGGGTTATGAACCGTCCCGCCATAATGCCCGCTGTGCAGGTCTTTCTTCGGCCCCCAGACCTCCAGTTCCATCGTTACCACACCGCGCAGCCCATAAGTCATGTCGGGTTGTTCCCGGTCAGCCATGCTCCCATCACAGATGATGATGACATCGGCTTGCAACCGTTCCTTGTGTGCGGCCACAAATGCTGTCATGCACTCCGATGCCGATTCCTCATCGCCCTCGAACAGCAGCTTGAGGTTGACTGGAGCACCACCTGTTGCCAGCAGCGTCTCAGCCGCCTTCAATTGGGCCATGACATTGCTTTTGCTATCGATGGCTCCCCGCGCGAAGATTTTCCCGTCGAGCTCAACTGGCTCAAAGGGCGGTGTCAGCCAACCATCTTCTATCTCAGCCGGTTGCACATCATAATGTCCATAGACCAGCACCGTCGGCGCATCCGGACCTGCGCCTAGCCATTCGCCATAGACTACGGGATGCTGTTCGGTTGGGATCGCTTCTGCTGTCTGAAAGCCGCTGCGTTTGAGGTTGTCCACCAACCAGGCGGCGGCCCGTTCCACGTCGGACTGATGGGCGCTCAAGGTGCTGATGCTTGGGATGCGGAGCAGTTCTTTGAGTTCTTCCTTGAAGCGCAGCGCATTGTCATGAGCGTAGTGGAGGCGTTGTTGCATATCATGCTCCCTGAAAGGCTTTGGCAGCCGCTTGCCAGATGATGGCTTTGTCCGAATCGTGTGGCTCGAACGGGAAATAATACCCGACGCGATCCAGCAAACCGGCGTAGCGTTCCTGAACCCGATAAGGTAGTTCATCGTGCGGGGCAACCACAGCGAATTGCTCCAGCATCTCATCGCTGATTTCCTGCCACATCTCGGTCCAACGATTCTCACGAATGAGGCGGTTCAGTCGTTCGACCAGATCGCCCCAGCCATGCAGATTCAGGACGGCCTGGTAGCTGGGTGTGCTGGCGTAGAAGGCAATCTGCGATTTGGTCATGATGGCGTTGTTGGTGATTTCCTGCTGATCGCGTCCAGTGACGACGAAGATCATGCAGGTGAGTTTGATATCCTCGCGTTTCCGTCCAGCCTTATCCGCGCCGGCCTGAATGCTGGGGATAATGACTTCCTTCAGATACCGGGTCGTGTGAAAGGGGTGGACGTGAAACCCCTGACACAATTCACCCGCCAGCTTACACAGCCCCTCGTTCACGCCGGCTATGTAGATGGGGATGTTGGCATAGGGCATCGGATCAGGTGAGAAGAAGGGCGTCATCAGGGTGAAGCGGTAGTGTTCACCGATGTAGCGCAGTGGTGTCCCATTTTGCCACGTATCCCAGATGGCGCGCAGCGATTGGATGTATTCACGGAGCTGCGGCACTGGCACTCCCCAGGTACTGCTGAACCGCTTGGTGACATGCGCTTTGATTTGTGTCCCTAGACCGAGGATGAACCGACCTTGCGACTGCTCGGCCAGATCCCAGGCTGTATTGGCGATCACCATCGGGCTGCGGGCAAAAGCCACGGCTATTCCGGTGCCAATGTTGATCGTAGAAGTTGCGCCGGCGGCGTGAGTCAATGGCAGGAACGGGTTGTGCGATGTTTCGGCGGTCCACAGGCCGTTGAAGCCAAGCGCTTCGACCTGCCGCGCAACATCAGCCGCACTGTTCAGAGTCTTGGGGAAAATCGTGACATCAAATTGCATGATTGCGTCCCAGATGCAAGGCTCACATGGGTCAATACTAAAGCCTCTCTCATGAATTCGCTAGGCTAATGGCATGATGCTATAATCCCGCCTATTGGCGATTAACCTAGAGAGCGAATAATGCCTGCCCCAGTTCTTTCGACCAAATTGACGATGGAACATCTGACAACCCTGTATCAGATTACCATGACGATGAATTCCAGCCTTGAGTTCAACGAAGCGCTGGCAAATGTGATTGACGCGATGATGCAGGCGACCAAAGCCGAGCGCGGCGTCCTGATGGGTTATGATGAGGAAACGGGGCAACTTCGTCTTCTGGGTGCGCATGGTATCACTGGCGAGAAACTGGCGCAGGAAGAAGCCTACAGCACCACCATCGTGAATCAGGTAGTCGCAACCCGTCAGGCCTTATTGACCAACAATGCCATGTTTGATACGCGCATCACCCCCGGTCAAAGCATCATCATGCGCGGCCTGCGCGCGATCCTGTGCGCTCCCATGCTCAGTCAGGATCGACTGGTCGGCGTCGTCTATGTCGATACCTCGATGCGGACGGGAGCGTTTACGGAAGCTGATCGCGACTTGTTGAGCGCTATTGCCAATCAAGCGGGTATCACGCTGGAGAACGCCCGTCTATATATGGTAGCAGTCGAGAAGGGGCGTCTGGAGCATGAGCTAAATCTGGCGCGGCAAATTCAGCAGGGATTGTTGCCTCGCCGTAAGCCAGAAGTTTCTGGGTACGAGGTGGAAGCGCTGTGGCAATCTGCCCGTGAAATGGCCGGTGACTTCTACGACTACTTCTCCTTGACGCCCGACTCGTTTGGCGTCGTAATCGCTGATGTTTCGGATAAAGGCGCTCCCTCAGCACTATTCATGGCAGTAGCCCGCACTATGATCCGCAGCTATGCTTTTGCCGGGGCCTCCCCGCGTGACACCATTGGACATACCAATGATCTGATCCTTGATGATGCCGAAAGCGGCATGTTCGTTACGGTGTATCACAGTGTGTTTCAGCGGGATGGTCAGAGCATCCATATCAACGCGGGTCATAACCCGGCACTGATCTGCCGCGCGGCAACTGGCGAGACTCATCTGATGCCACGTGGCGGTCGAGCAGTGGGTTGGTTCCCCGATAATCCCTTGCATGAGACACAGCTTCAACTTCAGCCAGGCGACGTCATGGTCTATTACACCGATGGCCTCACGGACGCCGAGAATCCGCAAGGTGAGAATTTTGGCGAGGCGCGTCTGGCGGCCGCTGTGCGGGAAGGGCTGGGAGGATCGGCAGCAGATATCTTGAATCACATCGTTGTGGCAGTTGAACACTTTGCCAATGGGGTTGTGCCGTTCGATGATTTGACACTGGTGATTGTTCGCTATACCGGATAGCTGACAAGTAGAGGGGGATAGGACGGATGAATTTCATTCCTGTGCCGGGGCAAATCACCCGTTGGGTACTGGTCGCTGTTGTCGCAGTGATTTTGTTGCTGGCGATCTGGGAAGTCCATGCCACGTTGCTGCTGGTGCTGGCCTCCATTATCCTGGTCGTCTTGTTCACCATGCCGATACGCTTTCTGATGAAATACGGTGTGCGTCGGACCCCTGCGACGTTTGGCTCACTCTTTGGCATTGTTGGTGTGGTCATTCTGCTGGTCATGTTGGTGCTGCCCTCACTGCTGGAACAGTTCGCTACGCTGGCGAATGAAGTGCAGGATGGTGTAGCACAGTTGACGACACAATGGGAACAATTCAAGGTAGATCAGGAGTTGCGGCAAGCCAATCAGTTATTGGCGACGACCCAGGATCTGATTATCAACATCACAGGTCAGAACAACCTCGATGTCATTATCGACGATCTTACTCGTTCTATTGGTCGTGCAGCCGGGCAGTTGGGTGGATCAGTGGTTCCGGTTGTCAGTGGTGTCGCGAGCACGTTGTTAAGTTTGATTGTTGTTATCTTTCTCAGTCTCTACTTCCTCTCCGAACCTCGCAAGTACGAGGATGGGGCGATCAAACTTTTTCCCATCTGGTATCGGGATCGCGTTCGTTTCATTATTGATCGGATCGATTTCACCTTGCGGCTCTGGTTGCAGGGACAGATTTTGCTGATGACGATTGTCGGAGTACTGACTTGGTTTTTCCTGGCGGTTCTGGGGGTCGAGCAGGCGCTTGCCCTTGGGGTTTTGGCTGGCCTTTTTTCATTCGTCCCGAATTTTGGGCCAATTGCGGCTCTGGTGCCGTCATTGGCAGTGGGATTTGTGCAGACACCAGAGAGCATCGGTTGGATCGTGCTGATTATCTATGGCACATCCTTCCTCCAAAGCCAGGTGATTGCCCCCATCATCTTCAAGGAGAGCATCAGTCTCCCGCCAGTTCTCGTCTTGATCGGTCAGATCTTTGCCGCCGTATTTTTTGGCTTTCTGGGCATCATGCTGGCAGTGCCTATTATCGCCATACTCATGATTTTGGTACAGGAAGTGTACATCAAGGATATTCTGGG
The DNA here is from genome assembly GCA_022843385.1 of Anaerolineae bacterium. GTDB lineage: Bacteria > Chloroflexota > Anaerolineae > Aggregatilineales > Phototrophicaceae > CFX2. Next base: position 57,779 of record JALHNT010000044.1, read on the forward strand.
CGATAAACCTCATTCGGGGGCGGTTGCTGAAGCTGAACCCGCGCTTGAAAAAGCGTGAAATGGCTTATCCCAAATATCCCAACCCACTTTAAGTTCCTGTGAAAATCGGTGTTGACACGTATGTAGACGGTTGGTATTCTTATCCCACTTCGCGCACAAACAGCGCGGAGGTGCAACTTAACAACAAGATAGTGAGATGGAAGCGATGGCGGGTCGAGCCATCGAAAAAAGAAGAAGACCAAGCCAAGGAAAAAGCAGCAGAGGAAACTCTGTCAACTTTGAGGAAGA
>JALHNT010000045.1 GCA_022843385.1 Anaerolineae bacterium
CCGCACATCCACCCCGTCGTAACGCAGGTCGAGCGGTTCAGTGGCAAACGAGAGGGTAAAGGATACACCGTTACCAGCCGTATCGGTGACAATCCAGCGTCCGCCCTGCAGCGTGTCGGGTACGATGTAACCCACCGAAGCGAAGAGTGACGACAGCGGTGGAATTTCCAATGGCAGCGCATCAAAATCGGTGTAGATCAGGGCGGCACTGCCCGGTGTATAAATCTGTCCGCCTGTATCCACGAACTCCACCCGCCAGGTGCTGTTATCCAGCACCTCTGCACCTGCCAATACTTCATAATTCAGCAGCAGGTACTGGCTGTCGGCAGGCAAATCGGGTTGGTCAGTGACGAGCTGCGCGTCCTGTAACGTGATCGACGCATCACCCAATGGAAGCTGTTCACCCACATCACCTTCCTGAAGGGTGACATTCATGCCAATGATCTGCCCATCCCGTGAGAGTTCCTGTTCGGGCGGATAGGTCGCCGTGACCAGCGTGCGGGTGGCCGTTGGCAGTCCATCCTCATCGGTTTCGCCAATCAGCAGCAACACCAATCCCGGACTGACCTGCCGGAAGATGCTTGTCTCACTGCGGCGGACTTCACGGCGGTCATCAAATTCAAACCTTAGCACCGCGCCGGTATTCATCGTCAGCAGAAAGGATGCTCCTGCGCCAATGTTGTCGAAGTAAGACTCGTTCTCCTCCGACCAGGGGATGCCAATCACCGGGCGCACCGACATGCCGTTGACGAAAGAAGCGGTGTCAGGATTCAGATCGAAACGCCATTCGGAAGCCTGAACGCGACGGCGCTGCACCACCCAGACACGCGGCGCATCCCCATCGGGCAGGATGACCTGCAAATTGACCGGATACGCCACTTCGCGTCCACTGTCACCGCCCTGAATCACGTCATCCTGCGCTTCCAGCGCCAGCGGCGTGGGGGTCGGACTCACCAGCGGCGTCGGTGTGGGTCTGATCTCCGGTGTCGCATCCGTATCCGCTGAGGAGCGCCCACCCAGTAATCGGGTAAACATGAAGCCGAAGAACAGCAGCGCTGCCAGCCCGACTGCCAGCATGACTTTTGGAGAAGGCTTGCCAGAGGTGGGTCTGACCTCATCCTCCGGCGCATCCAGCACCACATTCTGTTGCGCCGCTTCCTGGACTCTGCCGGGAGTTCGCGCCCAGCGTGACCCCACCGGGACGAGTGCGGCTTCGTCGTAGCGTTTAAGCAGTTCGGCGGCGACCTGTCGTTCCAGTTCGTCCGAACCGACTGCCCCTACCGTGCGGACTTCGCGCTCGTAGGCGGCTTTGTAGGCACGCTGGCGATCTGTTGGCACAAGCTCCCACAGCGCGTGAAGCTCACTCAATGATAGACCGCGCAGTTCTTCTAAAGTGTGATAACGCAGCAGGTCCATTATGAACTCCCTCCGATCACGCTGCCGCTGCCACCGAGGGCTGCCTGCTTCCGCATCGCTTCGGTGTAGGCAGCATCGCCTTCATCGGCTGGCGCTTCGACGGTGACATCCACCTGCGGTTCTACCGTGATGTCCGGTTCAACTTCGATCTGGGGACGCACCTCCAGCGGTGGCTGAACAGCCGTCTGTGGCACCGCCATCATGCCAAAGGCGGTGATTTCATTCGGGAGCATCTGGGCGCTGTGTTCCAGTCGATTAACTTCCTCACGGGCGTTATCGTAGGACAGATTGCCGTCAGCCCGTACCTGCTCGACCAGTGCGGTTCGGGTCTGGTCGGTCAGATGACCATCCGGCGACGACTTGACTTCGCGCACGACCTGTTCTGCCTGATTGCCGGAAATGCCCAGTCGCAGCGCCTGATCCGCGAACAGCCCAAAACGTGACAAATCTTCCTGTACCGGCGGTTTATCACCGCCAACCGGCATGACTCCCATCGCCCGCGCCATGCGATCCGCCACCGTTAAATGGTCAATTCCACCGCCAGCAGGCTGCCCGTTCTGGATGCGCTCCATCTGCATCCCCCGGATGACATCGCCCATGACTCCCGCAACATCGCCACCACCGGATACCTTCAACTGCCCCAGCATGACCTGCATTTGCAGACGAGCGACATTTGCCAGCGCTTCGGCGCTTTGTTCCAGCCGTGCTACCACCTGGTCGAAGCGGCTCATATCGGACTTGCCATCGCGTTCCATCATCGCGCCCAGGGTGGAGTGCGTGCCAGTGGAGGCTTTCAGCGCATCCGAGACGTGCTGCTCCATCTCCTCGCTGTTCATCTCGGCAGCATAATCACTGCGTTCCTGACGGCGGCGGGCATCGGATTTACCTTCGCCTTCCGAGGAATCATGCAAAGGCACAGTTGCCACTGGCGTAAACATCCCGGTGCGCCGCGCTCGGGCTGGCGTGAAGCCTGCAACCATCTCGCCGTTTTCATCCTCAAACCAGTCGGCATCGTTTTGAGGACGTGCGCCGCGTTTGCGTTTGGCATCCTTCGGCAGCGTCCAGCCTTCCAGCGCTTCCCCGACTGCTGGAACCAGCATCGGACGCGAGACCAGCCGCCCATATTCGTCGTATTCGGCTTTGGCGGGGTCACGGTCACTCAACAGCGCTGCGCCGACCAGTGGTGCCGTCGCCCGCCCAATAACGGGAATGTTCCTTGCCACCTGCCGGGTCGCCGCGCCTTCGGTGAACTGCTCGGCAGCTTCGCCTAATGCTGTCCCGCGCAAACCGGGTAGGTGTGTTAAAGTGCGGGCAGCGCCGCTCAGACTATTGAAGCCGCCGAACATCAAGCCCGCCGTTTGTGCAGTGGTCGCGCCGTTATTGAGGGCATTCGTACCTGCCAGCGCATTTGACCCCATGCTGGTCATGAGCGATGCTCCGCCCGTTGCGGCAGCGGTTGCCCCGGTCACAGCAGCCGATGTGACCGAACCAGGTGACAGCAAGACGCTGCCGGAGACCTGACCCATCGCGTTGAACAGACGGTTGAAGCTGTTCCAGACGGCTTTGATGCCCGACCACATCGTAATCACGATGAAGACCAGACAGATCAGCCCGATACCAATAATCGCAGCAGCACTGCCCGTCGCCGCGCCTGCCAGGAAGAAACCGATCACCAGCGCCTGAATCAGGGCGATGATGGTGGTCTGCACGATCAGTTCAATCCACTGGTTGATAATGCTGTGGGCGATGCTCTCGGTGCGTTTGAAGAACGCGAACAGGATGGCGACCCCAAACGAGACGAAGGTAATCCCCATCGCAATCGTAATCAGCAGATGCACGATTTGCTCCACCAGCCCGAACAGCAGCAGCGGCCATGCCGTCAGCGCTCGCTGTTGCGATGAGCCTGCCATCGACACCGCAGCATCCCGTTCATCCCCGCTCAGATCATCCCATGTAATCGGCGAAACATTGTGGTCGAAGTAGTTCCCTTCCATATTCCAGTCCATCGGCACGACCGATGTACCGCCTTCGCCTGCCCAGGTCGAAGGATTAGGATTTTGCAGGTAGATGCCGCAGCCGGGGGAATACACGGGCTGGGGATAACCCATCACGTCCTGCGCATGACCGCGCAGATACGCCATCGTTATGTCCAATCCATCAATGGGTCCGGGTCCGGTCGCACCGGGCAGGTAGACATCAAACTGGTCACACAGCACCCCTAAATCCAGATCGTTGGAATCGACCTGCGCCAGCGACGAAAAATCCCCGGCATTGTCGTCCAAGCCCTGAAGCACGCTCAGGTACATCACCTGACTGATATTCAGCCGGAAGGTGTTCATGCCCTGATAGAAGCTGGGACCAATAGTGAAAAACAGCACCCCGGCGACATACCACATGATGGCACTGCGCGGCGCGACGACATCCAACCGGATGAATGCCGCCAGCAGGTAGGTGATCCCCAGCACCAGCAGCGCGACGACAAACACCACACCGATGGCCAGACTCAGACTGTCGTTGGTCTGCGCGATGATCGGCATGAAGGCGTTTTCAATCAGCCACTGGTTCACCAGCTTGATGGTGTAGCCCGCCATCAGCACAGCTTCTTGCAGGCTCCAGTGAACCCCGGCGATCAGGACGATCACGCTGTAGAACAGTTCATCAATCATCCGTGCAAAATCAGGCATTTCTCCTCCTTAATCGGCGACATCGCCGGAGCAGTAGGGATTGGCGGCATTGACCCAGGTGATGCGGTTGCCGCTCTCCCCATCCAGCAGGTAGGCGAATTGATTTACGCTCCCGGCGGGAATGTAGGCTGCCAGACGATACGTGCGCGTCGAACCGGGTGTAAGCGGGTCATAGTTCTCATTGGTAAAGCCCGCCGCCGCCATCGCCGCTTCGGATGCCTGCCACGTTCCGGTCTGTTCGCCGCTGGCGGTGTTGATGCGGGTGATGACCATCAGCGCGACGGGGATGGTTTCGTAAGTTGCACTCCCCAGATTGCGGATTTCCAGCCGCCACATCACCAGATTACGCGACCCGGCGGGCTGACTTTGCACATTTTGCAGCCGGAAACGCAGACGCAGCGGCGCGCCGGACTGCCCGACCAAGACGGCATCCCCTACATAAAAATCCTGCGGCGGGGTGATGGTGTAAGGAGTGGGCGGCGGCGGCAGCGTCGGCATCGGTGTGCCTGCCAGGGTGGTCGCCGTTGCCTGCGGCACTGCTGTTGGGCAGGTGTAGGAGGCGGTATCGGTCACAAGCGTCCCGCACGCCAATGCTGCAAAGAGCAGCATGACCGGCGCGACCAGCAGATAGATCGAGCGCAGCAGCATGGAACGCTGCACCTGCACCAGAGACAGTTCATTATTCATTACAGTTGTCCTCATTTAAGGAATCAGACCGGGTTGGTTGCCGGGGGTGAGCAGCAGCGTGAAACGCACGTTGCCTCCGCGCCGACTGTTGGGAAGCTGCCAGACCTTGCCAAAATACGGCACGACCACCCGCGCCTGAGCGGAAGTCACCACCTGCAATTGGGCAAAGCCGCTGCTGTCGGTGAATGCCTGCGCGATGACGCGGTTCGTCCCGACTTCCACCACCCGCACCGAGATACCGGACACGCCTTCCGCCGGATCGACGGCACGGTTGCCGTTTTCGTCGTAGGCAATGACGACTGAAACGGTGACTAAACTGGGTGGAATGGGGGTTGTGGTAGGCTGCACCGTCGGCGGCGCACCAACCAGCTCCACGCCTGCGGCTGGCAGCGGCTGTGGGGTTGGTGTATAAGTCTCGGCAGGTGGCGGAATAATGAGGGTGTTGGCTGTGCCACGAAAAACCTGCACGGCATCCAGCGCCAGCACGTAGCCTTCGCTCTGTGGGTTGCGCTCCTGGGCGCTGCGTAGTTCCAGCGTGTGCGTCCCGCTTCCGACGGTATAGATCCGTGTGCCGGGAAATGCCAATTCCGGCGCATAGGCATCTACCGTGTCGATGACCATCCCATCCACGACCACCTGAAAGATGCCCATGTTACGGGCGGCGACGTAGCGGATTCGCAGTCCTTCGCCTTCAAAGCTGAAGCTGGCGTAACTTTGCACGTTCTCGCTGCGGTGATACTGTCCCCGACTGGCATTTGTATGAAGACGCGGTTCCCAGGGGGTGCTGTACTGCACGGCAGGATTATCCGACTCGAAACTGTACCAGCCTTCATAAGGCGGTGGTTCATGGGTTGCATCCGAGAGCGGTTCGATGGGTTGGGGCGGCGCGGACAGCAGGATTGTCCCGAAGGGAAAGTCCGTTGCTGTGGGTGGCACATAAACACCGGGCATGACCGCGCTGATTTCGACCACCCGTGTCGAGAGTGTCGGGGTCAGGGTTGGCGTGAAGGTCGCAGTCGCCGTTGGGGTGTAGGTGGGGGTCAGCGTTGCCGTCGCAGTGGGTGTGTCTGTCGCCGCTGGTGTGCGCGTTGGGGTATGGGATGGAGTCAGCGAAGGCAGTACCATTAGCGTTGGCAGCGCCGTCGTTGCCTGATCGCGCCGTTCAAATAACAGGTAAAAGACCATGCCCCACATCACTAGGCACAGCACCGCCAGAATCAACACAAAACGCCGCATCCCTCACCTCCGTCTCTCACTGAGACTCAGCGTAACAAAAGCGGCGTGTCCAACCCGTGTAGAATTACACTTTTAGCCCGTCAATTTTGACAAATCGCGCGGAAAAATTACCATCAGGCTTCCGTCGGGGCAAATCCCTCAGCCACTGCCCGGCTGATGAGATGTTCGTTGGTGGTCGCGCCAAAGCGCTGTTTTAACTTATAGCGCAGGAAGTAAGCGCGGCGCATGGGAATATCCATCTGGCGGGCGATGTCAGCGATGTGTAGTCCTTGCATCAGCAGCCGCAGCACAGCGCGGGCTTCGGTATTCAACTGCCAGTCGCGCAGCGGCGACTGCATCGCTAACAGATAGGCACTGTTGGCGGTTGGGGAAAGATAGGGGCGATTTTGCACGACTGCGCCAATGGCGGGCAGCAGATGATCTTTCAGGTCGTCCCCTTCAAAGAGGTACGCCAGTACACCGCAGGCAAACAAATCCCGGATCAGCAGCCCTTCAGACAGCCCGCCCAGGATCATCAGCCGTGATTGCGGTGTGACATGTTTGAGCCGCTCAACCAGCGCCAGCACATCCACCAGCGTGTCAAGCTGCTCATTGAGAATGATGACTTCCGGGCGCATTTGCTTGCAGGTTTCCAGCAGTTCGCTGGCGCTGCGGACGGTTGCCACCACCTCGCAGGCAGGATTGTCTTTCAGGATCGTCTGGATGCCAACCAGCATCAGGTCGGCTTCATCCGCGATGAGGATACGTCGTTTCATGTCCTTGCCCTTGTCCCATCCAACGCTGTATTTTCAGCCTAGCATAAAAGCGCTTGCGGGTGGGCGAGAAAATGGGACAACCGGCGCGAGAATTTGGGACAATCGCGCCGGGAATTTTCTCAGGCTCATGTAATTTTTACAATCGCAGGCGAAGGTTAAATAAAGGCGAAAAATCGGGTCACTCTTTACGTTCGAGCAGTCCCTGCTTGCGGGCGGCATCCACCAGACTGTCATTGTTGCCAACACCTAATTGTTTCTTCAATTTGGCGCGTGAGCGGTAAACGGTCTTACTGGAAATCCCCAACCGCTGACCAATCTCTTTGACAGGCAGTTCCAGTTCTAGCAGTCGCAGGACATCCCAGTCCTGACTGTCCAGGGTTGGTGGCGAACTGCTGTTCATGATTTTGAAGGCATCCGGCGAGATAAACGGATACCCGCCGCTGATGAGCTGTAATGCCTTGAGTAACTGCTCCTGCACATCGCCATTCTTAAGGATGAAACTGGCATTGCCCCGCCGCATCACCCCCTGGATATACTCGCGGTTGCGCCGCTGGCTCAGGATGATGAGTCCCATCTCGGGGTACTGCTGGTGGCAGGTAGTTGCTAACAGAATTACTTCATTGGGATGAACGGTCTGGTCATCCAGAATGATGACATCCGCTGCCTGCTCCTTGAGACATGGGGCAACCTCACGGACATGGACCAGGGTGGTGGTCACTTGAAAAGGGTCGCCAGCGTCGCTGACAATCCCCTCCACTCCCTTGCGGGTAATATCGTTACGGTCAATCACGACCACTCGGACGGGTTTCATTTTATGCTATACCTCCTTGCGACCGCGCCGAGGGTCGCTCACTGAACGAAAATTGCGAACCGATGTTCTATACTCAATTTTCTATGATATTACAAATTCCAAACGATGCAACCATAAAAAGATTGAACCACCTACGAAAATAGTAGGAAGTTGGTTTGTCTTGCCCCTTTGTCCAAAATTCCCGATCCAGTTGTCCATTTTTCTCACCGCTTTTGTCCTATTTTCCCACAGCATTTGTCCCATTTTCTCACGTAGATTGTCTACTTTTCTCGCACACAAGTTCTACGTTTTCACTTATCCTGAAAACATCAAGCCGACGAAAGGAAACGAGCGTGATGGATCAGGATACTTTTTCGGAACGGGTCGCGTTCCGGCTGACAGCAGCGACGCGGCGCAAACTGGAGCAGTGGGCAAAAGAGCAGCATCGCCCACTTGCTAACCTCATTTTTATACTGGTGGTGCAGGCGCTGGAGGCGGAAGAGCAGCGGCGCGGACAGCCTTTTGCAGTACAGGAGCGTGAAACTTTATGACCATAAACTTCACGCTTTCACCGCACGATGCCTACGGGCTGGCGCGGGCGCTGGTGGGCATGTCCTGGGACAGCCTGCAACTCAGTCCCGCTGTCGGCTTACTGTTGGCGCATCTTGATCCGAATGTGCCGGATGACCTGCGCTTTCTCCGCAAGGTGTTGGGGCAGGAACTGCTGCGGGCGGTGCTGGCGGTAGACCCGAATGCGCCACCCCCACCGCTGCCGCAGCGTGCTGCCGACCTCAATATCGTGCCAGAACTGCCTGCGTCGGCGAAACTGACTGAAGTGCAGCTTCAACAGGCAGCCTGTGTCGGGCAGTGGCTGAACGACTATGTGCGCTGGGCAGGCAGCGCCGCCAATGAAACCCCGCTGGCGTTTCATCTGGGTGCCGGTCTGTATCTGGTTGCTATCGCTGTCGGACGCCGACTCTACATTCACACTCCCTGGCGGCAGCAGGTCTTTCCCAACCTGTATCTAATGGTCGTTGCCGTCTCCACTTACTACCGCAAATCCGCAGGCTTGAGCCTCGCTTCGGAAGTGGCACGGCTGGCAATTCCGCACATGCTGATGCCCCAGCCGGGATCGCCGGAGAACTTTATGTCGATGCTCGGCGGCATTCTCCCGCCCAACTTCGCCGACATTCCGCAGTTGGATCGGGCGCGATTGGAGAAGGGCAACCGCTATGCCGCACAGCGCGGGCTGCTCCGCGACGAGCTTTCCGGCTTGTTCAAGTCAATGGGTCGAGATTATATGGCGGGCTTGAAAGAACTCATCATGACCCTCTACGACTGCCCGCCCTACATGGATAGCAATACCAACAACAAAGGGCTGGTGGTGATCCGCGATGCGGCGCTCTCCATTCTGGGTGCTGCGACTCCGGCGGAATTGTCCACGGCACTGTCGTCATCCGACTGGTTCAATGGCAACCTCGCCCGTTTTGGACTGCTCACCCCGGAACCGGATTATAAGGAACGGGCTGCTCCGAAAGACAGCCAGACCCCCACCGAACTGGCAAACCGTTTGCGCCGTTTGCATGAACGGCTGCCAGAACCACCCATGCCCGATGCACTGGGTGAGAAGAAAACCAGCGAAGCCTGGTCGCTCTCGGCGGACATCTGGATCGCCTGTCATGCCTATGAACAGGCGCTGCGGGCGATGACTGCCCCCAGTTCCTCATTAGATGACCGTCTGCGTGCGGTTTACGGACGTTTGCATGTGCAGGCGATTAAAGTGGCGACCCTGCTGGCAGCGATGGATTGGGCGGACGAGGAGGGTGGGCTGCCGCATCCGCAGGTGACAGCCGCGCACTGGTATCGGGCGCAGCAGATTGTCGAAGATTGGCGGGCTTCCGCCCACCGCCTGCTGGCGGATTTGGGTGAGAACGAAGAAGGACGGCTGGAAAATCGCATTCTCAGCTTTCTGCGTGCATGTGGGGGGGTGGCAACCGTGCGAGACATTTATCGAGCGCTCCGTTCGGCGCGTAAGCCGGTGATTGAGGCGCTTCGAGCGTTGGAAGAAGATGGCTGCATCGAGCGGGTTGAACTCCCACCCAAACCCGGTGTGAAGTCCGAGGCATATCGACTGACCGATGGAGCAACTGTCGCGGGATCGTGACAATCGCCAGTAATTGTCAATTGTCAATTGTCATAGCGCGTGTCAATTAGAGAGCCAGAGGAATAAGACGTGACGGATACACAACATTTGAAAGAACACTGTGACCTGCGCCGTCTGGTCGAGCAGGATATGGGACCTGCCCCTTTGCGTGGTGGGCGGGCTTACTTATGGAAATGCCCGTTTCATAACGAGCACAAAGGCTTTAGTCTGGCGGTCTGGGCGAACGGCTACCGCTGCTTTGGAGCCTGTGATACCAGCGGTGATGCTCTGGATTGGCTCACCAACTACCGCCGCCTGAGTTTTGTCGAAGCCCTGCGGGTATTGGGCGAGCGGGTGGAGGATGTTGTCCCTAGCGAGCGCAAGTGTCTGAAATCGCCTTCCGAACCACCGGAATGGGACTGGCAGCATCGGGCAGAACGCATCGTAAGTCAGGCAGAGGAACTCCTCTGGTCAGAAGTCGGCGAACCTGCTTTAAACTATCTCACTGGTCGAGGCTTGACCACCCGCACCATTCGCGCTGCCCGGTTGGGGTATGTTCCGGGGGATTTCCGCAGTTGGCGGGTGATGGAAGGGATGGATGTCCCCTGCGGGATCACGATCCCCTGGTTTGCAGCGGACGCGCTCTGGGCAGTCAAAGTCCGCCGTGCCTATGGCACACCGAAGTACCAGCAGATCAAAGGCGGCAACGTCAACGGCTTGTACGGCGCTGATCGGTTAGCAAATCGGGAAATCGCTTTATTCTGCGAAGGCGAGTTTGACACACTGTTGGTGCAGCAGGAAGCGGGTAATCTGGCAGCCACTGTGACCTTGAGCAGCGCCACCGCCATCCTCAGTTCGCGCTGGTACGCGGAACTCACCCACTGCCATACCGTCCTCGTCGCCTATGACCGGGATGCAGCGGGCGAAAAAGGTGCAAAGCGCCTGCTCTCCCTCTCGCCACGCTTTCGCACTGTTGAACTTCCTGCTGGTAAGGATGTCACCGAATTCTACCTGCAAGGCGGTGACCTCTACGCCTGGATTGCGAATGCGCTGAACGAAAAACAATCGGTTTTGGAGGAGCAGCCCCATGCCCTCTAAAGTCACAAAACCACAAAAGCCAGAGGATATGCTGCTGCGTGTAATCCGAGTTGCAGAAATCCTGGTAAAAAGTCAGGACAATACAGTGGACGAAACCGCCACGAAACCGCCGTCAAATCAAACGGCTGTGAGTGTCATTCAGACGCAAAAAACACAGCCATAACATTTTGATGTAAGCTCAGGCAAAGTCATGATGATAGGGTCTTATGAGTCGTCGAAACAGTAAGCGGTTGCCGCCTAAACCGGGTTGGGCAGTCTATCTGCGAACCAGCAGCGAAGATGCCCAGAATCCAGAGAATTCCCAGCGCCGCCAGCGTCATGCGATTGAGCGGTCATTATTTGAGCGTACCGACCTGCCGGTCTTCAATGAATATATTGACAACCTGAGTGGTCGCTATGCGGATAATCGACCGGGATACCAGCGTATGTTAGAGGATGCGCGTGCAGGCTGCTTCTCGCATGTTGCCGTCGAGAACGCTGAGCGTTTTGGGCGCAACGATGCCGAGGCACTGGTAGCGCTTGATGCACTGCATGGGCTGGGCATTGCAGTACGGTTCGCTGACTATCCTGACCTCGATCCGATTGACCCGGATGACCGTATTCTGGTCAGCCTGTCTTTTACACTCGCACGGCGTGAGTCCATTAAGCTCGGTCAGCGTGTTACCGGTGGATTGCACGCTAAACTGCGGACGGGTGGTTTTGTTGGCAAAGCGCCGGATGGGTATCTCAACTGTGAAGAAAAGACGGAACAAATCGACAAGACCCGTGCCGGGCGTTATAACCGCTGGATTGAGCCAGACCCGGAACAGTTCAAAGTGTGGCGCACCGCCTGGGATTTACTGCTGACCGACCAGTACACCCTCGCCGAAATTTGTGAGGAGCTTCATGCTCGCGGCTATCGTTTTCGGAGTGGTCGCCCCTTTGTAACAGTCAATGCGCGTGGGAGGCGCAAAGAAGCAGCCAATGGACTGTCGCGCATCTTGAATAACTGGTTCTATGCCGGTTGGGTCGTCAGTGAGAAAGCTAACATCCCCCCGAAAACTGTGCAGGGGCAGTGGAAACCACTGGTGACCACGGAGGAATTTGAACAAGGTCTTGCCATTCTTGCGGCACGTCAGAAACACCGCAAAAGTGGTGGCAAGGTTCATGATTATCTGCTGCGCGGTTTGGTCTATGTTGAGTTGGACGATGGCAGGGTTTTGCGCTTGACCGGATCGACCCCCAATGCTGGACGTTCAGGTGGAGGCACATCCTACTACTGCATCGAAAGCAGTGGTGTCAATATCCTGTGCCGAACAGTGGATGAACAACTACCCTGTGAACTGATGAAGATACAGGTTGATCCTGATCTGATTCCACTCATTCGGAATAGCTACAATGATGAGATTGCGGACAAACTGGGGAGAATGCGTCCCGACCAGCGTGCCGACCTCGAACGAAAATTGAAGGATATTGATGAAGAAGAGGCGCGGGCGCTGCGACTGTACACCATTGGCAAAATCACAGATCGGGTCTGGGAAAATCTGTGGTCGGAATGGCAGGATCGGCGACGTACCTTGCGTCATGCGCTGGAGTCGTTGCAGGCACACAATGATGTCCATATCGCAAATTTAGACGCAGCACTCACGGTCATTGCAAAAGTGGGTATACTGTATAACAAGCTGGAACGCAGCAGTCAAAAGAAGCTGCTGCATGAAATGGTCTATCGGGTGGTTGTTTGCCCGAAGGGAACCATACGGCGGATGGAATTGCTGCCACCGTTCGGGTATCTGAAACAAGTGACAGATCGCGTGCGGAAAGGTAGTGGGTTTGAGGGAAAAACAAAGACCAGCACGATGGCTGGTCAATGTTCGAGTTTACTCTCGTTAAGTGAACCTGGCGAGACTCGAACATCGGCAGGTAAGAAAAAAGCATTGGTAGCATGACCACTAATGCTTTTCTTGCGTGAGGTGGACTTGATGAGAGTCTAATCGAACCCCAAACCCTCCCCGTTGCAACAATAGAATTCCTCCACTCCATTTCCTTTCCGCAACAGAAAGTCATCGCTCGCCTCTCGACAGGCTGACTTTGACTTTGCGGTGCAGATGAGGGAGATGAAGCCCTCCCCCATTGCACCTTGAAGTACCGTCGCGGAGGCTAACAGCACTCCCATCCAAAAGCATAACACGGGTTAGTTGTGCGTTGGTTTCGCGGGCGGTTTCGTTCAAATCACTGTGTTAAGCGGAGGAAAGCTGCAATGACTCGTGTTTTTGTTTTCACCAATCACAAAGGGGGTGTCGGGAAATCGACATCTGCCACCAATACCGCACTGGGCATCGCGGGAATGCTGCGACGCGCTGGCGCTCCCAATGCTCGTGTGCTTCTGATTGATACCGACAGTCAGGCACATGCCACCCTCGTCACCACGGGAACGAAAGAGTATGGTGTGGACAACAGTCTGTACACGGTTCTGATGGCAGATCGCCAGAATGCCGCACAGACTCTCCTCAACTGCATCGTACAATCGACCTGGGATGCTGACCTCCACGTGCTGCCTGCCTCCCCCATGTTGGAAGGCGCAGAGCGTGAATTGATGGGAATTGCTGGTGCGCCCTATCGTCTGGCAGATCCCTTGAGCCGTATCATCAATCGGTATGCGGCTATCGTTATCGACACCCGCCCCTCGTTCTCCCTGATGACTGAAATGGGCTTGATTGCCGCGACGGACGCAATTGTCCCCGTTGAACCGCGCTATCTGGAAACGGTTGGCTTGATGAGCGTCATCGGGAAAATCAATGACATCCGTGAGGGCTGGCGGCAGCCCAATCTGCGTGTCAGTGGCATTCTCGTTACAAAGATGAACACCCGCATCCGGGGACACAACCATCTGCTGGATGAACTCAAGACACACAGCGTTTTAGGCAAACTCCTGCTGGGTGTGGTTCCTGCAAATGAGGCCGTGTCTTACGCTCATCAGAATCATCAAAGTGTCTTCAGCTACGATCCGAAAGCATCTGCGAGTAAGGCTTATGCCCAGTTTGTGGGCAAGCTGGTGCAGCGCATTGCCAAAGGCGGTGCGTGATGCCCGCGAAAAACCAGACACAGCGGATTGATGATCTACTTGGCGGTGTGACCGAAGAACTGCTGCTGGGCAATCCGCAGCAGTTCGAGGACAACAGCATCCAGGTAGAACGGCTGCTGTTAGAAATGGTGCGCCCCGACCCGGTGCAGCCGCGTAGGGTGCTGCCAGAACCGCTGCACTTTGCTTTCCACAGCAATCGCCTCACACCAACACAGGCACTCAAGCAGTTGGTTCAGTTGGTACAGGTCGCTGCCCGCCAGCGCGGACGACCTTTCAACAATGTCCTCGAGCTGCTCCCTAATCCCGACGATGAAAGTGATGAAGACCCATCCGTTCATCTCTCGCCCGAAGAACAACTGCTGCGTGATCTGGTCAATCTTGCCATTACGATCCGGGATGATGGGCAGGTCAATCCGTTGACAGTGGTGGATGTCTCGCAGGGGGTGACGCAGCAGTTTCGCATCGAGACCGGTGAACGCCGCTACTGGGCAACCTGGCTGCTGCGCGACTTCGTTCCGGGATCGAACAGTGATGGCATGATCCCGTGTATCATCATTCCGGCAGAACGCTCATCCGTCTTTCGGCAGGCAAAAGAGAATACCGCCCGCAGCGGCTTATCGGCGATTGCTATGTCACGGCAGGCGGCACTGCTGCTGTTAACTGTACATGGGTATCAAATCCCGGACACTGCTGTTCCCAACGATTTCTACCGTCAGGCACTGGAGCTTGATCTGAGAGGAAAGCGCGAATACACCGAGGCAATCCTAAGCGCAATGGGGGGCATCAAAAAAGTCCACTTCAGCGAAATCAAAGCCCTGATGAAGTTATCAGATGAAGCACTGGAACTCGCAGATCGTCACGCAATTGAAGAAAAAAGGCTTCGTTATGTAGTTGCGCTGCCGCAGGAGTTCCACACAGAAATCATCCGCCAAATCATTGACTTCAACCTGACAAGTAAACAGGTCAAAGAGCTGTGTGCGGGAGATGGACTTGATGGCAGAAATGAGAGCGATGAAATTGAACACCTTCCCACCGCAGCCATAAAGCTGGCAAAAATCGCACAAGCCAGCAATACAACATCAGCACAGGATTTAGCACAGGCAATGATGCGTCAAGAAGGCGATGCGAATCTGGCGCGTGCCCGATTACAGGCCATGAGAAAATTGCTCGCCGAAGCCGAACGCTATTTGACTGAAGGTTAAAAGGTTCGCCCGGGCGAACCTTTTAGGGAGATGATACTGTGATCAGAACACGCGCCCCACCCTAGAACGAAAAAGCCCACTTCACGCGAGGCGGGTGGGCGGCGGGCTGGGGTACATCTGTGACATAGGCACTCACAATGTATCACAACCTCCGATCTCCCGCAACTGAATTTTGAGCTTTCGTCATGTTTTTCTGACACGACCTTTATTCAGCTTTGCTTGTTACCTGGAGGTTTTGGAGATGACATTTGATCTGGAGCATATCCGCTCCCGTAATCCGATTGAGGAAGTAATCGCGGAGAAATTCGCGCTGAAGAAATCCGGTTCGCGCTTCATCGGCGTGGAGCATGACAGCTTGGTGGTGACACCCGTTAACGGGCTGTACTTCTGGAATTCGCAGGGAGAATACGGCGATGTGTTCGACTTCGCCGGACGGCACCTGCTGAACTTTGGCAGCGGGTGGAACAACCGCGATACCACGCAGTTTATGGAAGTCGTCGAATGGCTGGCGCGGCGGGCTGGCATTACCCTTGAGCGTGGGACGGACTTCCGTCAGACCGCAGGATGGGCGGAGCGCCAGCTTGTCCAGCGGTTGCAGGATGCTCTGCTCAACACGCCGCCTGCCCTGTCTTACGTTACGCAGACGCGGGGCTGGACGATGCAAACCATCCGACTGGCGCGGCTCGGTTTCATGCCATACGACAAGCGTCCGCTGCTGGATGGGTTGAATCTGTCGGACACCTGGCGCGGTGTCCTGCATAAGTTTCCAGCGGGGATGCTGGTGTACATTCATCTGGAAAAAGGTAGGTTGATCTACCTGAGTGGGCGCTCTATCGAAGGCAAGAAACACTACAATCCATCCCGCGACATTATCGGCGAGCGCCAGCCGTATTACAATCACCTGTACACACCAGCCGCCGAACAGGTTGTCATTGTCGAAGGACAGGCGGATGCCATCACGTTTGGCGAGTGGGGTATCGCGGCGGTGGCGCTGGGCGGAATGCAGGCAGCCGATGAACTGCTGAAGCAACTGCGTGCCCATTCCCGTCTGTTCGTGGCGCTGGACAACACCGATGATGCCCGCGTCCGCAGTCGGACGATAGCGTTATCGCTGAAGGGCGAGACGTATCTGCCGACGCTGCCCGCCGAAGTCAAAGACGCGAATGAATGGCTCAAGTGCGGCGCGACCACTGACGATGCGCTCGCCTTGCTCAATCAGGCGCAGGGCTGGCTGGCGCTGGAAGTAAAGCGCGTAGGCAGACTGGAGGGGCTGGAACGACGCGATGCGTTACAAGAGGTGTTCAGTCATGCCAGCGGATTAACGGATTTTGCCCTTGCCGAATTCAAAGAGCATATGGCGCAGATCGGCGTGAAAGGACGACCTTTCAGCGACTTACTCAAAGCCGCCCAGTCTCAAAAAGAATCAGCAGAAGGAGCAGACAGGCCCGAAGTGTTAAGCGACAGCATCCCGATTTTGTCCCCCGCGCTGGGCTTTCGGCGCGAGGTGGCGCTCGTCACCGTGTCAGTGGTTGAGCGCACCAAAGGGAACAAGCTGAATACTCAGCCCTACCTGGTCACCAGCACCCGCGAACTGCGCCGTCTGTCCGACGAACAAATCATCACGGTCAACGGTCAGGAAGTCGCGCTCAAGGTGATCCCTGAAGGCAGCGAATTCCTGATGCGCTGGCGCTACAGCGACATCCGCCGCTATCTGGACGGCGAGACCGTGCAGCCCGGCGCGGTGTTCAAGGCTGTGCATGACCTGTTCCGTCAGTATATTGACTTTCGGTCCGACATCGAGAGCCGCATCCTGGCCCTGTGGACGATGGGCACCTACTTCTACACCATGTTCCCCGCTTACCCTTATCTGGCACTCAACGGACCGAAGAACAGCGGCAAATCGACGGTGCTGCGCGTACTCCAACCGCTGGCGTTCAACATGATTTCGACCTCCGATCCCACCGGACCGAGCATGTTCCGCTTGATTCATCACACCTCATGCACGGTTGGGATCGACGAAGCCGAACGCTACCACAATCCGAAAGACCCCGGAATGCAGCAGATCCGCCAGCTCCTCAACAGTGGCTACAAACAGGGGATGCCCGCGATCCGCGTCACCGGCGACGACCTGAAGCCGCAGGCATTCGACGTATACTCGCCCAAGATTCTGGCGGCGATTATGGGATTGGAGGACATCCTCGCCAGCCGCTGCATCGCTATCCCCATGCGGCGCACCACCCAGAAGATGCCGTCGTTCCCGCCGGATTTCGACGGCGCTGCGCTGCGTCACCAGCTTTACACACTGGCATTGACCCACTTCCAGGCGGTCTACACCAACTACTTCGAGCGTCCCGAATTGCACAAACTCCATAACCGCTCCGGTGAGCTGTGGTCGCCGCTGGTCGCGCTGGCCGCCTTCTTTGAAGAGCAGGGCAGTGTGGTTGGGCTGCTCGATGCGATCTCCGATGCCGCCGAGTGGGATGAGCAGATCAGCGAGGGCAAGTCACTCAGTGAGCGCGAGGAGGCGGTCTTGCAGGCACTGGAGACTATGACTCAAGACAAACCAGAATGGGTCAAAGCCTCTGATCTGCGCGACCACGTACGGCAACTGCTGGGTTATTCCCCAGAGCAAATGGGGCATGCTCAATGGATTGGTCACATCCTCAACCGCTTACAGCTCGTTGATCGCAACCGAAAGAAAGCGTATTCCGGCGGTCAAATGTATGCGATTAAGCGTGAGGATATTATTGATATGATACAGCGTTACGATGTGCATATCATTGACAAGTGAATTTTCTCCAGCAACTGATAAAACTGATCATACTAGCCATCGTGTGCCTTAGACAATGTGGTCACTATGGTCAGTTATGGTCAGTTTTCCCGAGAATTTTGACAGACCTGAAAATCGGGGACTTAGATCAATTTGCTTTAGGCTTTTCCAGAAAAATGGTTATCCCGTTTTGCACCAACGGACGACGCCTGCGTCGTCCCTACGCCGGAACGTTTTATTGTTTGGAACAGCCTTATCCCTCAGGGGCATTTGATGCTGCCCTGATCAGCGGTGCTTTGCCGTTGGCGGTGCGCGGTATCGCGTCAACATGCTCGACGTGTATCTTGGGGACGACGGCCCATTGTTTGGCAAGCGCGCGACTCATATCTTCGATAAGTTTTGCTTCGTCGGTCGTTGAGTTTGAACCGCTTAGAAGCACATGCAAACCGTCATTGTGATGAATAATCTGCCAGCCGCTGACAGAAACGGTGTCCATCACCTGGTGGAAGAGGTTGGGATGAATAGTCGCCTGCTTCCCATCAGTGGATGGAAAATGCAGTGTGTCCTCCTGCCGCCCCTGGATGCCGTCTACCACACGAAAAGGGCGACCACAGGCATCAGCACTATCGGAGAGACGAATACTATCGCCGATTTCGTAGCGGATGAGCGGCTGCGTGCGGTTGAACAGCACCGTCACCAACACTTTGTCCCCGTAAACGCCTGCCGGCACAGGGCGATTGTGTTCATCCATATTCTCGACGATAACGAGATCTTCATAGAGATGCAGCCCCATATGATGCTCACATTCGGCGGCAATCCCAGCGGTTTCCGTCGCGGCATACTGGTTGAACAGACGCTTGCCCCAGGCCGTTTCGACTAACCGTCGTGTTTCATCAGTCAGCACCTCAGAACTGGTGAACACGACCTGCGGAGTGATGTGAAGACGGTTTTCCAACTGCTCCACTGCCAGGATGCGCATCATCGAAGCATAGGCGATGAGAACTTCAGGTTGCCAATCACTAAGCTGCTGAACGATGTGTTCAATCGGTTCTGTCGCCGCCAGACGCAAGGTGGTGGCCCAAGGGCTGCGGAGCGTTTGGCCGACGATATAGGACATATGCCACGGTGTGACCGAGGAAACGATGGCAATCTTGCGACGGCGTGTCAGGTTAATGCGAATACCCGCCCATTCGTAACCGCGCGTGAAGGACGCCAGCACCGTTGCCCATTCGTGATCGTTAAACAAGAAAATTCCGGGGCTGCCTGTGCTGCCAGAAGTGGCATTGACCCAGTACTTTCCGAGATAACGCGCATCTGGTGCTTCTTCGTGTTGTTTACGAATGTCCGCCAGGTGAATCTTTGGGTCAGTCACCAGTTCATCGAAACTTGCCATCATGACTTGCTTTGTCAGGACAGGCAGTTCAGACAAGGGTCTATCGAACAGCCCTTGGTGAAACTGCCGATAAAACGGGGAGTGCTTATAGGCAAAAGCCCGCAGAAGGTTAATCTGCTGTTGTTGATAGGCTTCAAGCTGCGGGCGTGTCCAGCGCTCATGAGCGCACAGCGGGCGCAGTGTGGATAGGAGCCGTAAGACCGTCAAGAGATTCATGGTGCTTCCTCTCAGGGTAAGATGTTGGTGTCGCAGTCGGCAGAGAAATTCACCAGTTTCAGGCCATGCTGGTATACCAGACGTAGAACTACTGGGTTTTCTAAGACAGGAATGGCGAAATGCCTGCTATCAAGCAGAACCGAAAAGTAGTAGAGCCGTACACAACGACGGCTAAAGCAGTGGAAAGTCCGCACAATTACCCGATCTTGAAGCTGCCAACCATCTCGTAGGTGTTGAAGCAAAACCTCGGCAGATGTGAATGGTTGAGATGTTGGCGACCAGTGTCGGTAATCCTCATCGTATTCAGGCTGAGTCAGGTACTGAGGGAGCGTATCGGTCAAGAACCGAGGTTTGTCCGACGCCGACAGCCGCGTTTGCCGGCCTGCTCTGGACGAGATTTTGTCTTTCAGCCAGTATGAATTCAATGGATTAGGCGTATTTCGCCGCCAATGCTCACTGTTGACAGCCTGCATGGCTTTCTCCTCATCACTTTTCGTCTCGACTTGTTACACTGGAATCAAATGCAGCGTGATGCTGCATGGACTGTGTGTTGTCTTGTTCTCGTCTCGCAGCATGTTCGGCGTGTCCACCATGTCCACTATGCAGGAAGAGGTGTGCGAGTGGGCACAGCAGCAGCAGGAAATAGGGCAGGACAGCCGAAAGGGACGCTGAGGCCGCGATAATTATCACGAAGAGTGTGGCGGCGGTCAGTCCGAAAATTGTCAGACCAACATGGGATGAGACCCACTGACCCATTGCTGTGTTCTTCAACATTTCCATGACTTATGCTCCAGATATTTGATCTCGATTCCAGCATACTGCGCCACATCTCACTTGAAAATCGCTATTCAGCTTGTGCGTCAGTAGGCAAAATGGCGTATTGCAACTGACAGGCACGATTACTCCCGGCTGAAGTACCGCATACACCCGCCAAATTGCCTACTCTATAGCGCGTCAAAGAGCGCATGTTTAATTCCTGGCTGGGACATATCCTTGGAGAGAATAAACGTTGTCTTGTGAGTGCGACCACATCGCGCTCCTATTTCGCAATCATTTCTCAAAGGAGACTGAACCGTGAGAAACGGTAAAACCAACCAACGCGCCCGCCGAACAATGATCCTGCTCGGCATTGCGCTTTTTCTGACTTTAGGAGTAGGACTTGTTCCAAATTTGTCCTCCGTTTTCGCCCAAGATAGCCAAATTTCGGGGACAGTTTGGGTAGCCAATGAATATGGCAACAGTATCTCCGTAATTGATACCAGGACGAACGAGGTGATTACGACCCTTACGGGAATTGCCGGCCCGCACAATCTCCAAGTTGCGCCGGACGGCAGAACCGTCTGGGCTGTCAGTGGGGCGGACTCAATAGCTATAAAGATTGACGCCACATCATATGCTCTGATGGGCACCGTTCCCACCGGCGAACATCCTGCACATATCATCCTGACTCCCGATGGAAGTACAGCCTATGTGACCAATGGGGGTGATAACACGGTTACTGCTATTGACGCAGAAACAATGGCTGTGGCTGCGACCATCCCTGTTGGTGCTTCCCCTCATGGGGCACGGCCTAGTCCCGACGGACAATGGATCTATGTCGCTAATGCCAACGACACCACATTGAGCGTCATCGAAACGACCACCAATGCTCGCGCTGCCGACATCGCAGTAGGCGAACGTCCCGTCCAGGTGGCATTTTCCCCCGATGGCGTTTTTGTCTATGTTTCACTAAATGGGTCTAATTCTCTTGGGAAAATAGATGTGGCAAGCCGCACACTGGTTGACACAGTAGAGGTCGGAATTGGACCTATACAGGTATTTGTGACGCCTGACAGCCGGTATGTACTTGTGGCTAATCAAGGAACAGAGAGCAATCCAGGCACGACAGTTTCGATTGTGGACACAGAGACCTTTTCGGTTGTGAACACAGTGGAAACCGGTCGGGGCGCTCACGGTGTTGTCGTCGAACCGTCAGGAAAATATGCCTACATTACTAACATCTACGACGATAGTGTCAGTGTTCTTGATCTTACAACCCAAGAAGTCATTGCTTCCCTTCCTGTAGGCGCTGGTCCGAATGGCATTAGCTTTTCTTCAGTACCTGTGGTTGAACCTTCTGCACAGGAGATTGCGCTTGATGTTGCACAAGCGCCCAGCGGCGACGCAGGACACAATGAACATCACCCGTCGGCAGAAGCCACTCCAACGCCAGTCTCAGCCACACCCGAAGATTCAGGAATGAGTCCAATGGACGGGATGGGTTCTGGCGATATGGACATGATGACGATGATGCAGAACATGAGTGCCATGATGGACAGCATGATGAATATGGAGATGTCCGATGACATGCGCGCCATGATGGAAGTCATGCGGGGCATGATGGACATGATGATGTCCGGCGACATGATGCCCGGCATGGACATGATGACGATGATGCAGAACATGCGCGGCATGATGGACAGCATGATGAATATGGAGATGTCCGATGACATGCGCGCCATGATGGAAGTCATGCGGGGCATGATGGACATGATGACCGGCGACATGATGCCGGGGATGGGCATGATGAGTCCTACTGCCACCCCGGATGCGATGGCGGGCATGGACATGGGCGGCGGCCACGCGATGGAACCCATCAGCAGTGAAGGGGTGTCTGCGGCGACGGAAAATCTAGGCGGACAACCCCTGGACTATCGTTTGGAAGATGATGTAAAAGTCTTCGATCTGCGCGCCGAACCGGTTCGCTGGAACATTCTCGACGGTGTGACTGTGACTGCCTGGACGTATAACGGCACAGTGCCAGGTCCGATGATCCGGGTGACCGAGGGAGATCGCGTCCGCATCAACTTCACGAACAATCTGCCAGAACCGACCACTATACACTGGCACGGACTAAATGTTCCCAATGCCATGGACGGCGTTCCTGGCGTCACTCAGGAGTCCGTGCAGCCGGGCGAAACATTCACCTATGAATTTGAGGCGCGGCCTGTCGGCACGTTCATGTACCACTCGCATTTTGACAGCGACGTGCAGGTGAGCGTCGGGCTATATGCGCCGTTTATCATTGACCCTGCCCAACCGGAAACGCCTGCGCCTGATGTCGATGTCACGTTGATGTTTTCGGAATGGCGTGTGGTAGATGGGCTGACTTATCCCGCGATGCCCATGGCAGGTTCTGAGCCGAATTATTTCACGATTAACGGCCACGCCTTCCCGGCAACCGAGACTATCACCGTGCAGCGCGGCCAGCGAGTCCGTTTACGTCTCATCGGCATCGGGCAGTTCGTTCACCCGATGCACTTACACGGAATGCCATTTGAGGTCGTGGCTATCGACGGTTATCCCGTGCCGGAAAGCGCACGGCAGATGCGCGATACCTTGAGTGTCGCGCCAGGTGAGCGCTACGACATCGAATTTGTCGCAACGGAATTGGGCACCTGGCTGTTCCACTGCCACATCTTGCATCACGTCACCAATGATGGTGTCGAGCCGGGCGGTTTGGCGCTGGTCATCAACGTAGTCGAATAGTGAGCTTTCGGAGTACAGGCCGATGGGTGTCTGTACTCCGCTACACCACATAGGAGAATTTCGATGTACAAGAAACTGTTCGCTTTAATTGCTATTTTCAACCTTATCCTGGTCGGCGTGCTGGTCTCCCGCGCGCAAGAGGACACACCCGAACCGGGGGGCGGGATGGACATGGAGATGGATACGGGCTATTCCGTTGACGATCTCGCGCCGCTGGCGTTGGCTTACTACGAGGGCGGGGAAGTGTATTTCATCCACCCGGAGGCCTCTGACGAAGGTGTCGCCCAAGTTTTGACCGATATGATGGGCACCGATGTGATCACTGTCCCCAGTCTGGCGGAAATACCGGAAGAGCTGCTGGGCAATGTGTACGTGTTCACCAACGGGATTGAAGCGATGGGGCCGCTCGGCTATCAGCCCGATGTGTTTGACAGTGTGCCGGGCGATGAAACCTACACACCCCTGCGCGCCATCCATCTCGTGACCTGGCAGGAAAACGTTGAAGCGCGTGAACTGACCAGCGTGGACGAAATCCTGGCCGCTGAAGAAGCGGGCGAAGTGGTCATCGAACAGCCCGGGGTCGTCGTCAACATGCCGATCTTGGTCTGGCCGGACGGCGAACGCTAGTTCTGACAACAAGTGAGCACAGGGGAAGGGGGATTCCTCTTCCTCTGCATGTAGAAAGGCACAGTGCGATGATGGGCGGAATGGGTGTAATCATGTTGGTGGGGCTGTTCGCGGCGGTGGTTTTGCTGCGCTGGCTGTTCTCATCGCAGCGTTGGTCTGAGGCTCGCCCAAAGCAAAAGAACGACGACTTGCTGTCGCCTGACGAGTCCTATGAACTGGATGACGACGGTGAAATCCTGGACTTCGCCGAAGAGAAAGCTAAACGAAGCCACTGACAGCAGCAGTTCGGCGACAAAACGCTACGTTTTGGCAATGGACAAGGTCACCGTTGTGCCTTTGCCTTTGGATGACTCAATCTTCAACTGCCCACCGACCAACTGTGTACGTTCGCGCATCCCAATCAAGCCGAAATGCCCGGTGCGTGTCAGATCGTTCAGATTGAGATATGAAGGCACTTCAAATCCCTGACCATCATCGCACACCCGCAATTGAACGGCTGAGGGTTCAAACTGGAGTTCGACTTGAATACGCTGCGCCTGGGCGTGACGACGTGCATTGTTCAGTGCCTCCTGAGCGATGCGGTATAGTGTCAACTCTTTTTCGGATTCTAAGCGGCCCGGTGTGCCGCTGACGTTAAACACTGCGTCAGCTTCGTGCGCCAGTGTTTCCAGCGCGGGTACCAAACCTAATTCATCGAGGTAGTGGGGATGTAAGGCGCGGCTGAAGCGGCGTACTTCCTCAATTGACTGGGCGATCATCTCGCGCAGCTCGTTCACTCGCTGTGGTGCCTGGCTGGGGTCGCGTGATAGGCTGCGCTGCACCATTTGCGTTTTGTGGCCGAGCGCGATCAGGGTTTGCGCCGTCTCATCGTGCAGTTCACGTGCCAGGCGCGCGCGTTCTTCTTCCTGCGCCTGTGTGACAGCACGGGCATAATCCTCCAGGGCAGCCTGGTAGCTCTGTACGCGCTGCACCATGTCATTCAACATGATGCGCAAATCTTCGATTTCTTTCACCCCACCGATAGGCTTCGCGATGGACTGGAACTCGTTCTGACCAATCCGACTGGCGCGTTGCCCCAGCTCGCGCAGCGGCTGCACCACATAGCGCAGCCCGAAAAACAGCGTCAAAAAAGATGTGGCGGTGGCGATAAACAGGATAAAGGGCATGACCTGCTCGAAGCGGATCAGGGGATCGGTGAGCGAGTGCCAGGGTTCACGGATAATCAGCCCCCAATTAGTATCCGGTACTGGAGCATAAGCAACGACATCCCCATGCATGGTGTGTGAGGTGAACAACACGCCGCTGTTGCCCGTCATAACCTCCGCCACGCCCGGCCAGTCATGCAGGGCTGCGGCGTCTGGAAGGTTGCCTCTTCCAAACAACACCTCCCCTTCCCGGTCAAAAAGCACGATGGTACTGACAGTATTCGGATGATTGATATTGAGCATTCGTTCTAGGTCGAGCGCTTCTAAAGGAATCTGATCTCTGGATACCTGATAACGAAGAGCATAATTGTCTAACTGTACGGCAATGAGTTCAGCCATCGCCATCACTAAACGAGTGTTTTCTTCGGTGGCAAGTGCTTGCATGGACTGTTGATGGCTATTGATCCCGCTGATAGAAAAAACAATAAGCAGGATGGTCAATGGCAGCACCGTCCACAAAATCACCTGTGCGCGCAGCCCATGCAAACTGAAAGCCAGCAGGTGTGAGCGCCAGTTCATGAGTTTTGCTCCGGCAAATGGATCAGTCCCAGTTGTAAGGCTTTCGTCACGGCTTCGGTGCGACTGTTGACTTGCAGCTTGGCATACGTGCTGGCGAGGTGTCCCTGTACCGTGCGGTCGCTGATCGACAGCTTCAAGCCGATACCGCGATTCGTCAGACCAGCGGCTGCCAGTTGCAGCACCTCGCGTTCGCGATCCGTGATCGGTTCCACACTTTGCCCCGTCTGTCCACCGCCTGCCATATGGGTCATGAGTTTCTGGGCGATGTCCGGTGCCAGCGCCGGCTGCCCCGAATGCACGGCGCGAATCGCGGCAGTCATCTCATCGGCTTCAGCAGTTTTCAGCATATAACCGTTTGCTCCCGCTTGCAGTGCCGCAATGATGAACGGATCATCATCGTAAGCCGTCAGGATCAGGACCCGTACAGCGAGATTCTGCTCGTGAATCCAGCGAGTGACCTCGATGCCCGTTGCGTGCGGCATTCGCACATCGAGGACAGCCACATCGGGAGACAGAGCCAGGATCAGTTCTTTGGCTTTTTCGCCATCGCCAGCCTCGGCAATGACCTCAATTTCCTCGTCCTCTTCGAGAAAATCGCGGATTCCCTTACGCACAACAGCATGGTCATCAGCCAGAATAACGCGAATGGAGGACATAGAAACCCAACCTACTCAATAAAGCAAGCATTGATTCTTAAATAAAATCGTTTCCTATTCAGTATAAATATTCTCGCCGTATTTTGCATGGCGACAAAACAGGTGTGAGAGCAAGTGTCTCTAACACAAAAAGGGATGGAGTATTCACCCCCATCCCCTGCTTTGAGGTGTTACGACGGAATTTAGGCCGACAACTCAGCGATCAACTGCTCCATCGACTCGATTTCAGTAGTCTGTGCGTCAATGATGTTCTGGGCCATTTCGCGCAATTCGGTGTGTCCGCTTTCACCCAGCCGCAACAGCAGTCGTTCCGACATATTGATGGCATCGTCATGATGGTCAATCATGGACTCCAACCAAGCGATCTCATACTCCACGCCCTCGAGCTGCGACAGCCCGGCCATCATACCCATCATCATCGGCGGATCGATCATCATGCTGCCCATCATACTATGATCCATGCCGGGCATGTTGTCCATCATCATGCCGCCGGGCATCCGGTCACCGCCCATCATACCCATCATATCCATCATGTCCATCATTGACATAGGCACGTAGTCAATGCTGTACCATGTTTGCAGCCAGGACTGCATCTGAGCAATTTCAGCGCTTTGGGCATCGATCACATTCTGACAAAGCGTGCGCACTCTTTCAGTGACGGCTTTGGCGAGACAGTCATTTGCCATATCCAGCGCCATCTGGTGATGGTCAATCATGCCCTGCATGAAGCGCATTTCAGCACGGCCAATGCGCGCTTCACTGGGCCCGTCGGCCAATGCGGCAGGAGCCACGAAGGCGGAGAAGGTCAATACCATCAGTCCAAGGATGAGCCACAACTTTTTCATGGGATTCTCCATTTTTCCTGTTTTCCAATTCAATCAACGATCAGTGATCCATACCGGGCATATCTGCCTGCATCTGTGTGGGTGACGCCTCATGGGTCATGCCAGGCATCAAGCGCGAACCCGACTCGACGACGGCCATTTGGGTTGACAAGTAAATCGCCCAAATGATGAATACAATCAACACAATTGTGATGACCCAACTCATTTTTACATTTCTTCCACCTCCTGATTGGTTGGGGGACGGCTGCTCCACTTGTTCTATCTCCTGTGTTTGCTGTGCTATTCCCGCACAACAACACTTCACAAAGCGACTTCTACTGCTGACCCGATCCTTGCTTGATAGCGCATCAGTCTGTGCTTCAAGACAGCCTGAGATCGCCGTATTTCCTGATCCAGAAGAGGCAGCAGCAGTCCGCCTGTCCCGACAGCGAACAGGACACCCGTGATAAAACGCATGATCGAATTGAACGAACCCGGGGCATCACCTTGATAAAAGCCTGCTGGAAAGCTGTAGCTGGTCAATGCTGCAAGCCAGGCGTTATCGTAGCGGAAGCCTGCCGCCAGTCCGCTGGTATCGCTCAGAAGATGGGTTAAGCCGTCTAAGGCTAATGGCATCAGCAACGCAACGAAAATCCAGATACGAATGGGTTTCCTCGATTGGTAACGCGACAACAGCCCATAAATTCCACTGAAAACCCATAGACTGCCGTACATGTAGACCATGCGATCCGACCAGGCGACCTTCCAGCCTAATGTTTCGTTGCCCCGCAAACCGCGTAATGCCAGGGTATCGTCCAGGGAGTTCCCTGTGAGGATAAGTGGCAGCTCATTCAGGGTATACATGAGTCGCTCACCGAACAAGAAAAAAGAACGCTGCGCCATTTGGTGACATTGTGTTCCATAGAGGTCATAAATCACGTTGCCGAGAGATGACCATCCCAAGCGCATCATCACCGGCGCTGCAAAAGGCAGGAGGTTGTAAAGTCCGAAGATGACAACAAACAGGAATAACCAGTGTTTGGTGAACCAATAGGTCGCGCGCACCAAGCGCAAGCGTTTTCTAGGGTTCGCTGGGTGCTGAACTTGTTCACCCATTGGTTTCTCCGTTCTCCTCACTGTTCACAGTATAGAGACTCTGGCCGGTTTACTTAACCCGCTAAATTGCCTGTTTTTCTGTGCCGCAAAATACGCCAAATGGCGTATGACCGGACTCGTGCCACCCTTGCTATGCTTTATAAGCTCGCAATGGGCATTCAATAATCGGAAAACAAAAACAGAGGGCAAGAAGCATGGGATATTCTCGGTATGCCTCTAATGCACAAGTGCGGAATAACGGTTGGAAAGTTGTCTTGTTTGGTCTGGTGATGTTAGGTGTAGGGGCCGTTATTGGTGGTGTGGTTGGTGTGTTTCTCTTCATCCGCATTACTGGAGGAACAGCCGCACCAAGCGTACCTATCAGTGCTCCAACGTTGTCACTCGAGATGATTGGTACACCTACAGCGCCGGCGGGAGCGTTAGGCTTTGGTTCGTCTACCGAGGTGCCGACGCTCGTTAACGGCGGGGTAACTCAGTTTGCGCCCACTGCTACGAGTGTTGTATCTCCACAGTCAGCGATAACGGCCACACCTACTGTATTGGCCCCTCAGTTATTCCGCATCGTTTCCGACGAGTCCGAAGCGCGTTTTGCTGTCAGTGAAACCGTGCCTCTTGGGACAGCAGTTGGAAGAACCAACCAAGTCGCGGGCGACATCATTGTTGATTTTAATACACCTTCAAATTCTCGCATCGGGGTGATTCGCATCAATCTGCGAACACTGCAAACGGATGATGCTGATCGGGATCGCTCTATCCGCTGCTGTGTCTTGCTTTCGGCCCAGGATGGTTATGAATTTACCGACTTCATACCGACCTCGATCAGTGGATTGCCTGGACAAGTCCAAATGGGTCAGACAATCGCGTTTCGGGTCACGGGCGATCTGACATTACGTGGTACCACACGCGCTGTGACCTTCGATGTATCACTCACCGTCGTAAGTACGAGCGAACTGCGGGGACTAGGCCGCACCGTCGTCAATCGGAGCGACTTTGGCATCTTGAACGATGCCGAGAATATGTTTGACTATCATGGGGTCGCTGAAGCCGTTACCCTGGAATTTGAGTTTGTGGCGCGAGCGGTACAACAGTAACGAATTTGTGCTTGAATTTAAGGAGTTATCCAATGAAGCAGCTTCCTCAGTCCACCATCGTTGGTTTCATCATGATGGTGCTGGCAACCGCTCTGACAGCTTGCAGTCCATCCACCACACCCGTTTCAGAAATATCTTCCGACGCAACAGCGGTTACCACTCCATCGACTGGCCGTTATCAAACGCTGACCATCGACGAATTTGCCAGTATCGTCGCCAATGAGTCCGATCAATATACGATTGTCAATGTACACATTGCCTACGAAGGGGAAGTCGCCGAAACTGACCTGAGTATTCCATATAACGATATTGAAGCCCTGACCCGCGCGTTACCTGACCCAAACGCCCCGATCATTCTGTACTGCCGTAGTGGACGAATGAGCGCGGAAGCTGGCCGGGCGTTGATTGACCTCGGTTATACCCAGTTGTGGGATGTTCCCGGCGGCATGATCGCCTGGGAGTCCAGCGGGCGTGAATTGTTAAATCGTGAACAATAAAACAGTTGATGAGGCGTGCCAATGATGAGAATTACGGCATGGTTAGCGGTTGTAGCCGTGACGCTGCTGGCCGCCTGTACCAGTGAGCCAGAAATAAGGGTGCGAGGTGAGCGCTTCAATGATGAGCAACTGGCTCTTGGAGAGCAGCTCTACATTCAGAACTGCGCCGCATGTCACGGCGTGAACGGCGAAGGGCAGTTCCCCAACGCTCCACTCCAGCCCGATGCAACCGGGCGGCTGGGCGCGCCGCCCCACAATGCAACCGGGCATACCTGGCACCACGGGGATGGACTGCTCATTCGTTACGTTCTTGAAGGCGGTGTTAGCCTCACGGACCCCGCGAATTTCTATCCGATGCCAGCATTTGGAGATCAGCTCTCTGAGACGGATATCATGACTATCATTGCCTACATCAAAACCATGTGGACGGACGAACAGCGGACACGCCAGCAGCAAGTGACTGAAGCAGAGGCCAGTGAGTAGCTTCCACGAAAAACACACGATCTTGATAAAAAATGAGCTAGATGGCGCATATAAAGCGCCGTGCTGGGAGACTATGATGCAATGTGGATCGTTAAACAGGTTATGTATGAAGGGAGGGGAAGGCTAGAATGAATACTTCTCCAGAGAAACCAGAATTGAGTGCCACCGAACATCACCACAACCATCAGCATTATGATGATGTCCAGCATCGCGCGCATGAGACTTCTCAGCAGGGGCACGAGCAGCGTACGCTGCCCCTCGAACAGTCTGCTGATCACGCCGCCCACAACGGCCACAATGCCCACGCTGGTCATGGGGTGATGCACGAAGGCCACATCACCACGATGCGCAATCGCTTTTTCGTCAGCCTGCCGCTGACCGTCATCGTCGTCCTCTACTCGCCGATGGTGCAGGGGTGGCTGGGTTTCACGATGCCGGAATTCCCCGGCAGCCAGTGGATTGTTCCCATTCTGGGATCGATCATCTTCTTCTACGGCGGCCTGCCGTTTCTCAGCATGGGGCGGCAGGAACTTGCCCTGCGCCAGCCTGGTATGATGACGCTGATTTCCCTGGCGATCACCACCGCCTACCTTTACAGCGTCGGCGTGTTCTTTTTCCCGCCACAGGACGCGATGGGCATGCCGATGGACTTCTTCTGGGAGCTGGCAACCCTGATTACAGTGATGCTGCTCGGTCACTGGATCGAGTTGCGCAGCGTCGGACAGGCGCAGGGCGCGCTGCGCGAACTGGCGAAGCTGCTGCCAGATACGGCTGAACGCATCCTCCCATCTGGCGAAACCGAAACAGTCGAGGTTAGTCAGTTACAGGCGGGAGATCGAGTTCTCATCCGTCCGGGAGCCAGTATTCCTGCCGATGGGCTGGTGGTGGAAGGCGAAAGCAGTGTCAATGAGTCGATGATTACCGGCGAGAGCCGCCCGTTGGATAAGAAACTCGGCGACACGGTGATCGGTGGCACCGTCAATAGCTCTGGTTCGCTGCGGGTTGAGATTCAGCAGGTGGGTGAAGAAACGGCGCTGGCGGGGATCATGCGCCTGGTAGAAGAAGCCCAGAAAAGCCAATCACGGGCGCAAACGCTGGCGCAGCGCGCCGCCTTCTATCTGACGATCATTGCCATCATTGCCGGTGCGCTCACCTTCCTTGGTTGGCTCTTTTTCACGGGCAGTATTCCCAATGCGGTGCGCAACATGGTGACGGTGCTGGTCATTGCCTGCCCGCACGCGCTTGGTCTGGCCGTGCCGCTGGTCGTCGCCATCTCGACGACGCTTTCCGCGCGCAACGGTTTGCTGGTACGGAAGCGGATCGCGCTGGAAAGCGCCAAAGACCTAAACTACATCATCTTCGACAAGACCGGCACACTGACCAAAGGCGAACAGGGTGTGGTTCACTTTGCGACCAACGGTCTGAAGGCAGAAGAAGCCCTGAGCATTGCAGCTGGACTCGAAGGTGACAGCGAACACATCATTGCTGGGGCGATTCGCCAATACGCACAGACGCAAAACGTGCGCCCGGCAGCGGTGAGCAGCTTCGAGAGTCTGGCAGGGCGCGGTGTCAAGGCAGCCGTCAACGGCGCAACGTATTACATCGGCGGCCCACGCCTGCTTGAACAGCAGAATTTGACCGTGCCAGCAGCGTTGGAAGTCGCCCAGCAGCAGGCAGAAAATGCCGGCCAGTCGGTCATCTACCTGGCAAACGACAGCGAGATTGTCGCGCTGTTCGCCATTGCCGATGTCATCCGGGAAGAAAGTCGCCAAGCAATTCGTGAACTGCATGACCTGGGGCTGAAAGTGGCTATGCTCACCGGCGACAGTGAAGCGGTGGCGCGAGCAGTCGCCCAGGAATTGCAGATCGACACGTACTTCGCTCAGGTGCTGCCGGAGCACAAAGCCAGCAAAGTGCAGGAACTTCAGCGCGGCGGCAACAAGGTGGCAATGGTCGGCGACGGGGTCAACGATGCGCCGGCGCTGGTCACTGCCGATGTCGGTATTGCCATCGGCGCAGGCACCGATGTGGCCATTGAAAGCGCCGGGATTATTCTGGTGCGCTCGAATCCGATGGATATTGTGAAGATCATCCGATTGAGTCGGGCTACCTACCGCAAAATGGTTCAAAACCTGATTTGGGCGACGGGCTACAACGTGGTTGCTATCCCATTGGCAATGGGACTCCTCGCGCCCGTCGGTATTCTGCTTGACCCGGCGATTGGCGCGGTCTTCATGTCGGTCAGTACCATCATCGTATCGCTCAATGCACAACTCCTACGCGGTCTCGACCTCACTCGTGCGTAGGTCGTCCTATTTGATGCAAGGTGAGGCGAACATCCGATTTGCCTCACCCGCTCTTTGGAAAAACCATGAAAAGATTATATTGGCTGGCTATCCTGGCTGGATTGCTGCTGCTCCTCACGGGGTGCGGGAGTCCGCTGCAATCCAGCGTTACGCTGCCTTTGGCACAAGATCGGCTTACCTTTATCTACTTTTTCACCGACGGCTGACCGCCCTGAGCGCAAATGACGCCCATCGTGCATGGGCTTGAAAATGAATTTCAAGATCTAGTGGCATTTGTGTATTTGAACGCACTGGACAGCGCAGAAGGGCAGCGCACGTTCGAAGCGCTTAACCTGCCAGGGCATCCCAGTTTTATGCTGTTCACCCCGGATGGTGTTGAGGTCTATCGTTCTTTTGGCATCGTCGAAGCCGAATCGCTGCGTGCTGCTGTTGAAAATGCTCTAAATAGCCTAGCTACAACCGATGAACCGTAGGATTCGAAGTAATTGGGGGGATTTCGGTCATCCCAACGAAAAAACATGGCACACCTGTATCGACCGTGTGCCATGTTCCTGAAAGTGAAAAGCTGGTTAGCCCTCTAGTGAATCACCTTTCGTTTCGAGTTTGAATCGTTTTCACGCACCCCACATGGAACGAACGGTTAAGGGAATCTCTGCCTGAGTCGGGTCGTTGGTCAGGACCTGCACGCGGAACTCATGCTGGCCGCCCATGCCTTCATGCATGGTGTAGCGCAGCGTAATCGTTGCTTCTTCTCCGGGCTGTATAGTCGTCGAACTGACGACGGCGCGGGGCGGTCAGCACCCTTGCAGCAGTTCGACACGTGGTTCGCCCAGGATTGTCAGCGGTTGATCGCCCACATTGCGAACCCGGAACACACTCTCAACCGGCTGTTCAAAGCGCACAGCGCCGTGATCAATGCTGGTCTGGTCAACTTCGGCGCGCGGCGCTCCCGCAACCTCTGGTTCGAACGGTTCACGGCGGCTGCCGGTCATTGCGGCAACGATGGCGAGCACAACCACAATTGCGCCAACAATGACTGCCGGAAGCAGCCATGTGGGTCGCTGTGGTGACTTCGTAGGTTGTGGTTTTTTCGATTTACTCAAGAGATTCTCCTTTGATGCTCAGATAAGAATTGCTGCTACACACGTCCCCTACGTTAATCAGAGAACATGCTTTGCTCGTCTTCAGTCAACTGTTGCTGCGATGCGCGCTGTTCGTCTGTCCACATGGTTTTGATGTAAGCAATGACGAACAAGATTTGTTCATCGGTCAGGATGTCGCCGAAAGGCGGCATGATGTAAAAACGGGCTGGATCACTGAATCCGCCTTCTGTTACATAGCGGATGAGCAGCACATCGCTGTGGTGCCAGCTATGCCCGGTTTCGTTATGCGGCGGCGCGCCGATCCGTCCGGTGACATCGGGTTCAAGCGGCGATGCGGGGAACTGCCCCTGACCGTCAATCCCGTGACAGGCAGCGCAATACTGCGTGTATATGGCTCGCCCTTGCGTAAGCTCGATTTCATAAAATCGTCTACCGAGTATTTGAATTTGCGCGTCACCAGACGAATGCTGTCCCTGCGCCAACTGTGCCTGATTCGAATACTCCCCCACGACTTGAGTTTGCTGCCTATCAGACGTAGACCGTGCGGCAACGATCAAAATCAGTGTGGAACAAACGCACATCGTGAAGATCAACGGCAGTCCACAGCAAGATATGCGCCATTTGTCATCCACCGTATGCGGACATTCCTTATCGGCTAAAAACGATTCTGCTTTTAGCTTATCCTAGAGTCTCTTCACAGGACAATACGCCATTTGGCGCATCCCACCAACGAACACTGTGATTTATCTTCAGAGGGAGAAGTGCATGTATGTAGGAGAATGAAATGGCTGAAGGAACAATTCAACAGATTGACCTCCCTATCACCGGCATGACCTGTGCAGGCTGCGTTCGCAACGTTGAGCGCGCTTTGACCAAAATGGATGGTATCAAAGAGGCATCTGTTAACCTGGCGACGGAACGCGCTACTGTTCAGTTCAACGCCACGCAGCTCAACGTAGAAAATCTCATCCAGCAGGTACAGGCTGCCGGATACGGAGTCGCTACTGCTTCGGCTGAATTACCGATCACCGGAATGACGTGTGCAAGCTGTGTTCGTAACGTCGAACGGGCAGTTGCCAAACAATCGGGTGTGCTGTCGGTCAACGTCAACGTGGCAACTGAAAAAGCTACTGTGACGTACCTACCCAATGTTGCCCGGCGCGGCGATCTGATCAAAGCAGTGGAAGCGGCGGGCTACGGCGTCCTCGACCTGTCGAATATGGATGCTCCAGAAGATGCTGAACGCGCAGCGCGCGAAGCCGAGATCAACCGGCAGAAGCGCATGGTGGTTATCGGCACAATCTTTGCGCTGCCCTTGTTCCTGTTGAGCATGGCACGCGATTTGTACATGGCAAGTTTCATGGGGTCGAATCCGATGGCAACCCATATCATGAATGGCATGGTGGCCGGCCCTACGCCATTCCTGGACTGGCTGTTGTGGTCTGGTTGGCCGTTTATCTTTCTGCTGTTGGCGACACCTGTACAAGTCATCGTTGGTAAACAGTACGTGGTTGGCGCATACAAAGCTGCACGCAACGGCTACACCAACATGGATACTCTAATCGCTATCGGTACGATGGCCGCTTATATCTACAGCGTGGCGGTACTGGCAGGCATCGTCTTCGGTTTTACGGATATCGTCGGCGATCACGTGTACTTCGAGACGGGCGCGGTGATACTGGTTCTGATTACGCTGGGCAAACTGCTGGAAGCGCGTGCGAAAGGCCGTACCAGCGAGGCGATCAAAAAACTGATGGGGCTTGCACCAAAGACTGCAACGCTGCTGCGGGATAACCAGGAAATAGAAGTCGCAATTGACGATGTGTTGACTGGCGACGTGCTGATTGTCAAACCCGGCGAGCGCATCCCAGTAGACGGCATCGTAGTGGAAGGGCGTTCATCGGTAGATGAATCGATGCTTACTGGTGAGAGCCTGCCAGTAAACAAAGAGACGGGCAGCGAAGTCATTGGCGCAACCATCAACAAACAGGGGCGGTTGATTATCGAAGCGCAGAAAGTGGGCGCACAAACTGCCCTGGCGCAAATCATCCGCCTGGTCGAACAGGCACAAGGGTCAAAAGCGCCAATACAACGGGTTGCGGATCGTGTATCGAGTGTTTTTGTGCCTATCGTCCTGGTGTTGGCGGCGCTCACCTTCATTGGATGGCTCATCATCGGGCAAACTTCGTTTGTGGGCGCGCTCGTCCCCGCCATTGCTGTCCTGGTCATTGCCTGCCCGTGTGCCCTGGGACTGGCAACCCCAACAGCCATTATGGTCGGCACCGGACGTGGTGCGGAGATGGGGATTCTTTTCAAGAACAGTGAGGCGCTGGAAAACGCCAAGCGGGTGCGGGTAATAGCACTGGACAAAACCGGCACGATCACCAAGGGCGAACCGAGCGTCACCGATATTATCCCTCTGAACGGATTCGATCCGGTTGAACTGCTCCGGTTGGCAGCCACCGCCGAGCGTGGCAGCGAGCATCCGCTGGGGCAGGCAGTGGTCGAAGCGGCGCAAAAACGCAATATTCCCCTGACACAGCCCCAATCGTTTGAAGCCGAGTCCGGGCGGGGCATTCGTGCTGTTGTCGAAGGTAAAACCGTATTGGTGGGTAGTCCGCGCTTTATCCGCGAGCAGGGACATGCGCTGGAACAGACACAAGCGCAAATCGAGGCGCTCCAGGCCAAAGCACGCACGGTGGTCATCGTCACTGTAGATGGCGTAATAGGTGGCTTGATTGGTATTGCCGACACCGTGAAAGAAGGCTCACGCGAAGCAATTGCAGCACTGCACAAACTGGGACTGGAAGTGGTCATGGTCACAGGTGACAACGAAAAAACCGCCCAGGCGATTGCGCGTGAAGTGGGGATTGAGCGTGTGCTGGCCGAAGTGCTGCCCAATCAGAAGGTCGAGGCCGTCAAGCAGTTACAGGCTGAAGGCAAGCGCGTTGCCATGGTGGGTGACGGCATCAACGATGCGCCCGCCCTGGCGCAGGCGGATGTTGGTATCGCCATCGGCACTGGTACAGACATTGCAATGGAAGCCTCAGATGTGACCTTAGTGAGCGGCGATCTGCGTGGCGCAGCGCGCGCCATTACACTCAGCCGCGCCACCATGAGGACGATTTACCAGAATCTATTCTGGGCGTTCATCTACAACGTCCTACTCATTCCGGTGGCGATGGCTGGGGCGCTTGTGCCTATTCTTGCCGGGGCAGCTATGGCCTTTTCCTCCATCTTCGTGGTCAGCAACAGTCTGCGCCTTCGCAATGCCCGTGTCTTGGACGCTTCAGGTTTGGAGAAAGGCATCATCCAGACCTCAGAAAAAACCACGTCGCCTGCTGCGGCCTAGTTCCTGACTACAATAGGATGGGTAATCGAAACGACCCCGGCGAAGTGCGGGGTCGTTTCTCTTTCTCTCCGGCGTTTCATTTATGCTTCGACAGGCGGATACTCGATCTCAACCAGCTTCTGTTCGATCACCGGCCATGACGCGGGTGTCTCCCACTCCACAGTGACCAGTTGAGCGGGCTTGTTCACATCAACATGAACGACGCCCGTGATTTGCTCAATCTCACCTCTGACGGTGCTGACGCAGCCATTGCAGGTCATATTCGGGACCTTGAAAGTTTTGGTTTCCATAAGGAACAACTCCTGTTTGATAGGGATGTTTGCCATTCATCATCGAGCTTATCGTGTGTTCGGCCCTTTGATATGCGCCATTTGGCGGTGTTTGACATTCGTGAGTGCGTTTATCATGAAAATAAAGGAGTGTGTGCTATGCAGTTGCAATCCACGATTGTCTGCCCTGAGTGCAGTTTCATCAAAACAGAAACAATGCCCACCGACAGCTGTCGAGTGCTCTATCAGTGCCTCAATTGTGGGGTGATGCTTCGTCCAAAACCAGGTGATTGCTGCGTGTTCTGCTCGTATGGGAGTTTCCCGTGTCCTCCCAAACAAGAAGAGGAAACAAGCTGATGCGTGTGCTTTTGGCTGAGGATCACAAAATCGTACGTCAAGGGACACGCCTGTACCTGGAAAGCATGGGGGTCGAGATTATCGGCGAGGCGACGACAGGGGTGGAGGCCGTCCGGCTGGCGCGTGAACTTCGGCCTGACGTGGTGGTGATGGATATTCACATGCCGGAACTGACTGGGGTCGAAGCCACTCGCCGAATCCTGGACGAGAATGTCGATGTGCGTGTCCTGGTCTTGACCGCCTACGATGACCCTGTCTACGTTCATGCTTTGCTCGATGCCGGCGCAGATGGATTCGTGTTAAAAACGGCGGAGCTTTCTCAATTGTATCAAGCACTGCAAGATGTTGCGGTTGGCCGCCCCGCATTTGATGCAGGCGTGATGGCAAAGGCGGCTCAACATGTTCCCAGTACAACTACTCTGGTCGAAGGTTTGACTGACCGCGAAATTGAAATCCTAACATGCGCTGCTCGTGGGCTAACCAATAAACAGATCGGCAAAATCCTGTTCATCTCGGATCGCACCGTGCAGGGACACTTGCAGAATATCTATCAGAAGCTTGGCGTGACCACCCGCACAGAAGCCGTAACCGCAGCATTGACGCGCGGATTGATTAGCCTTGTCGAAGGAGGTCAGAGTTGACGGACTGGTTTCACGTTGCGCTCACGGTTTTGGTGTTATTCGCGGTCACAAACTTCTGGCTTGTTTATCGTGTTCTGAGACCGCTGCGAAAACTGGCTTTACAGACAGCGGATCTGTCACGCGGCAATCTTGCTGCCCTTCAACAGCCCTGTGGCGGTATTCCTGAAATTGGCATTTTGCAGCGCACGATGGCAAGCATGGCGGCTCATGTGCGCCGTAGTCACGACGATGGTCTCGCTTATCGCCATGCCCTGACCGATGGTCAGGAGGCGGAGCGGGCACGTATCGCGCATGAACTCCATGACGACACCATCCAGTCGCTCGTGGCAATCGCTCAAAGCCTGGATTTTGCTTCAAATTGGATCGAAAAGGACTCCGTACGAGCAGCCGCGATGCTCAAAACAGCCCGTCAGCAAGCGGTTGAAACCATTGAAGGCTTGCGAAGACTCATCGCTAATCTCCGGCCCCCCGCATTGGAAGAACTGGGTTTGATCCCTGCCTTGCGAATGCTGGCTGAGAGCGAATCAAGCGCAGAAGTGAAAGTGCGAACGACAGGTATCGAACGCCGCCTGCAAGCAGGACACGAGCTTTCGCTGTTCCGAGTGGCTCAGGAAGCGATCCACAATGCACAGCGACATGGTCAAGCAACCCGGATTTCAGTTGAGGTCGATTACCAGCCACAAAGGGTACGCCTGAGTACATGTGACAATGGCGTAGGATTCCGTCCTCCCCAAAATTTCGATCAGCTCGTAAGGAACGGTCATTACGGGCTGCTTGGAATGCAGGAGCGCATTCAGCACCTCAATGGGACGATCCAGATTGTGAGCGCGCCGGATAGCGGGACGAACCTTGTTGTGGAATTACCGCTGGATAAGCTCGATCAACCTACTGAAACGGTGAAAGACCCGGTCTGCGGCGCATGGATACAACCCCAACAGGCGTATGGAAATGTGCGCTACGAAGGTGAGAAATACTACTTCTGCTGCCCGGTGTGCCAGGGGGCTTTTCAGCAGAATCCAGAATCTTATCTTGGCAGCCTGAACTAAATTCAAATAAGGGAAAAATCTCAATATGGGAAACTATCTTGCGCACATTGTTGCTCACTTATTCTGGTTGTTTTTCGCTGGTTGGCTCATGATGCAAACGCAACCATCCCCATTTCCTAAACCATTTGATCTTCGAGAAATTGACTACGAAACTGCATTTGTTTTTTACGATGCACCTGCTGGGGCTTCAACAAATGGAAAACCACTTGATGCGGGAGACTTGAATGCCGATGGGTGTGGCGATGTTGCAGTTGCCGGCATGAGTGCTGATTTTCCGATGAGTGAAAGCTATCGAAATGATGCCGGGCATGTCCGCGTCATTATGGATTTATGCGAAATCAGTGGTGTCGTGGATATGGAAGTGGTATCCGAATCCTCGTACCAAGTAGTGACCTTTTATGGAGCCTACAGTGGTGATATGACAGGGACCGAAGTCTACGTTGGCGATTTTAATGCAGACGGCTACGATGATTTGCTCTTTGGCGCACAGAACTATGACGGTATTGAACAAAACCGCCCTAATGCGGGCGCGGCTTACCTCATTTTCGGGAATGCTGACTTTGCAGATATGAGTGATATTGATCTACGCCAACCAACAGAAAACGTTTTGCTTTTATACGGCGCTACAGCAGAGGATCGCTTTGGGCTTTGGGTGGATGGGGGAGATTTTAACAATGATGGATTCGATGATTTACTTATCGGAGCCAATCAAGCAGATGGTGAAAATGACAGTCGGATCAATGCTGGCGAAGCATGGATTTTATTTGGCGCTGAAGATATGCAGACACAATATGGTTCGATTATTGACATCGCACAGCCCCCGCAAACCGCCACAAGCATTATTGGCGTTGATTATGATGATTTGTTTGGCTCGACCGCACTTGGAGGGGATGTCAATGCTGACGGCTATGATGATGCCATTATTAGCGCATCTCTATGGCGTGAGTCAGCAGGTATCGAAGGGCAGGAATTGGGCGGTGGGGATGGTCCTGACAACCGACGGTACAACAGCGGAGAGACCTTTATCATCTTTGGACGAGATGACTTTCTCGGTAAAGTTATTGACTTGGCAGCCTACCTTGACGAGACTGGGAATCCCACAAGCGAGGATATTACGGTGATTTATGGGCCAGATCCCAACGACTTGCTTGGAGAAGAATTAGCAGTTGGCGACATCAATGGTGATGGGTACAACGAACTTGCATTGGGATCTCTGGTCTCGGCGGGTATAAACAATCGTATGCTCGAAGCTGGTGAAGCTTGGCTCATCTATACACATGAACCATTTGCTGGACGTGCTTTTGACCTACGAGATCCCAACACTGAACGGATGCTAGTAATTTATCCTGATCAAGCAGATAGTATGGGCGGCGATATTTTGCGTTTTGGCGACATCAATAATGATGGCTATGATGAATTATTTTATGGGGCACCCACATATGATGTCATTGGGCCAGATTCGATTGTACGCACCGACGCAGGATTGTTAACAATTCTCTTTGGAAGTGAAAACGGCTTAGAGAATCGAAACGGTACAATTATCATTCCATTACCTTCTTATGATGACTCACTCATCCAATACATATTGGGGGCAGATACCGATGATGAAATGGCATACGGACTGGCAATATATGACTTCGACGGTGATGGCTACCGTGATGTTGCACCGAACGGAATGCGGGGTGATGGCCCAGGCAATAATCGTCCAAATGCTGGAGAAGTCTACATATTGGATGGCACGTTGTTTGTTTCCCAGCCATAAGTGTTCAATAGGCTAAATTGCCTAGTGTGACCCCGCTAAACAACGCATTCAACGATTGCTGGGCATCTTTACAATTCCCTTGAAATGGCTCCTGCGTTCATTGGATGTATATGTTGAATAGCCCAGACAATACGCAGCCTTACGTGACTGAACTACAACCTCCACCCCGCTGGCTCATGGTGTTGGTTAGCGGGGGATTCCTGGCGCTGATCCTCGGTACTTTAGGGAGCTTTTTTCTCTTCAGAGATGTCTTGCGCCCCGGTCAACAGCAGCGGGTTATCGACATGGTGCCTTTCATGGAAGTCTTTCTGCCACGGAATCCTGGTGCCGGGCTGGCGCTGCCAACACCACTTCACGCCTTTAGCAGTGAACTGTCACCTGATGATCTTTTGAGCGTCCCGCTTGTGACTCCGACGCCCGAAGTCATTGCCGTTCTTCCGCCACCAACAGAAAGCATCTCAGTTGTACTATCGACTGCAACTCCAACGCTAACCCCCGCGGCCACGCAAACGCTTGCACCAACAGCTACTTTGCCGGAAGTATCCAATACGCTTCAACCCACTTCAATTCCTATACCACTCACGGCTTATCTCAACGGGTTTCGCTACATCCGGCAGACCTGGAACAACTGCGGCCCGGCAACAATCACGATGGGGCTCAGTTATTTCGGCTGGGAAGAGGGTCAGGAATTTGCAGCGTCTATTTTGAAGCCTGACGACGAGGATAAGAATGTCACCTCATCGGAGATGACTTCTTTCGTCAACGAGCGCTCAGGGGTGCGCGCCATTTCGCGTATGGGTGGTACGCTCGACCTGATCAAAACACTCATTGCCAATGGTTTTCCGGTCATTATCGGGATTGGCTTTATGCCTGAAGGATATGACTGGCTGGGACATTATCGCTTGCTGGTGGGCTACGATGATTACCAAGGGGTCTTCTTCGCCTACGACAGTTACCTCGGAACAGGCGACAACGGAAATGGCATCGCAATTCCTTACGATGAAACCGACTCCCACTGGAGGCAGTTCAATCGGAAATTTATCGTCTTGTATCGCCAGGAACAAGAGCAGTGGTTACGGACGCTGCTCGGGGATTGGGATGACCCGGGACGCGCTGCGGAATTTGCCCTGCAAACGGCACGGGACGAAGCACGAGCAAGCCCTCAAGATGGTTTCGCTTGGTTCAATATGGGAACGTCGCTTGTCGCGCTTGGCCGATATGATGAGGCAACGGTTGCTTACGATCAATCACGACGGTTTAGTTTGCCCTGGCGCATGATGTGGTATCAGTTCGGCCCTTACGAGGCTTACTTCAATGTCGGGCGTTACGACGACCTGATGGCCTTGATCGCCGCCAACCTCAACAATGGAGGGCAGTACGTTGAAGAGACTTTTTACTGGCAAGGGCAGGTGTACGCAGTGCGGGGGCAGGTGGCTGAAGCTGAAACCGCCTTTGAGCAGGCACTACGCATCAACCCCAATTTTGCTGCGGCTCAAGAAGCGCTTTCGATATTAGATTCCGGCTAGACGGAGAATGTCGTCATGAAACGAGAAATTTTCTATAAGGGCAGGCGACCTTCCCGCATCAATATGTTCTTAGAGTGGGTTTTTCTGGTTGCAGTCATCTGCCTGGTGGCTGTTTTGGTGAGCAAGATTTGGCTGCGTGCAGCCGGGCAGGATGATACAAGTGCCTTGTCCTTCATTTCAAGTGCCCCAACAGTTACCGCCAGGCTTAGAAGCTCCCAAGTGCCGATAGAGACAGCGACAGTTGTTGTTAACCAGATAACACCCACTCCAATCATTATCGGATCGTCCTCGTCAGGAGGGTTTGGCGGCGTCCTGATTGGGCAATCAGCGCCAGATTTCACGCTACCGACGCTTGAGGGAGGCTTAATCACCCTGTCGGAACTGCGCGGTCAGCCGATATTGATTAACTTGTGGGCGAGTTGGTGTCCACCTTGCCGCCTCGAGATGCCGCTGCTTATCAACGTCTATCAGCGTTATCAGGGTGAAGGTCTTGTCATACTGGGGCTGAATGTCACTGAACAAGACAGCCTCGAAGCCGTCAACGCATTTGTTGAGGAGTTTGACGTTCCGTTTCCTGTTCTGCTGGACGAAGCTGGTCATGTCAGCAACGACGCCTACGGCATGATCGGACTGCCGATGAGCGTCTTCGTAGATCGGAACGGTATTGTGAAGCGTGTTGTGTTGGGGGCGCTCGTCAGCAATGAGGTTGATGGATACATCGCCGAGATCATGAGTCAAGGTAAGTGATAAAGATGAGTGACACTATTCAGAATTTGCAACAAGAACCGGTGCCGTCACAGGATGAAGCGAATGCTCAGTCAGAGGTCTTTGTTATCCCACGTACCGTCTTTAACAATGTCGTGATTGCCACTGTCTTTTTCATTCTTGGCGGATTGGCTGCTGCCTTGTTGATAAACAATTCAGCACGTTCGACTGAGGAGGTCATCAGCCAGGCGGTAGCGGCGGCCATCAACAGCTTTGGAGATACACAGGGAGATCGCCCTGTGCCGAGTCTGAACAATGCTGGTACGCGTCTTGAAGTCAGCCCAGATGATGATCCTTCACATGGGCCTGCCGACGCACCGGTGACCATTGTCGAGTTCAGCGATTTTAACTGTCCTTACTGCGCCCGGTTCGTTCGAGAAACCCTGCCCCTGCTGCGCGAAAACTACGGTGACCGGATTCGCTTCATCTACCGAGATTTTGCCATTCTCGGTCCAACCTCTGTCGATGCCGCTATCGCCAGCGAATGCGCGAACGAACAATCCGGGTTCTGGGCTTATCACGATCTGTTATTTGCCAACCAGGGCAATTTTGGGCGGGATAGGCTGATTGATTACGCGCAGCAGGTGGAACTCAATATCGAGGAATTTACAGCCTGTCTGAGTGACACTGTGATGCGAGATGAGGTGTTGAGGGACACGGCAGAAGCACAGGGCTTAGGCGCTTCTGGCACGCCAACATTTTTCATCAATGGACGCCCGCTCATCGGGGCACAACCCTATGCAACATTCGCCGCCATGATTGACGAAGAACTGGGCATGGCAGCAGGCGGCAATCCGTAGAGAACATGTTACGTGATTTCTGGTGCGCCGTGATCCGCTTCCAATATCGACGTCCTATCTCTATTGAGGTTCGGTTATGCGTAAAAAAGCTGCACCCACCAAACGCACTACGAAGGTTCAACAAGGGCTATTGACCCGATATAGCCATCTCGTCACCGTTGAGCGCAGCATCATCGGCGGAACGATTCTGTTTA
Organism: Anaerolineae bacterium; assembly: GCA_022843385.1. Taxonomy (GTDB): domain Bacteria; phylum Chloroflexota; class Anaerolineae; order Aggregatilineales; family Phototrophicaceae; genus CFX2. The sequence goes on from JALHNT010000045.1 coordinate 44,119, forward strand.
TTCTTGGAATCATCGCAGTGGTGGCTTTTAACGCCTGGCAAAATCGAATCCTCAATATTGAGGGCATTGAGCGTGTGTTCGGACTCCCGCGTGGACATGAAGAGTTCGCCACTTACCCGAACGATGAATTACCCCCTATGGGCGGTCTTCACAATCCAACCTGGCAAAACTGCGGTGTTTACGATACCCCGATTCAAAATGATCTGGCTGTGCATTCACTGGAACATGGCGCTGTCTGGATCACTTACCGTCCCGAACTTCCAACCGAACAAATAGAACGACTACGTGAGATCACACGTGGTGGCAGCCATCGCTTGCTCAGTCCATATCCTGGATTGGCGCGTCCTGTCGTGGCAACTGCATGGGGGTATCAGTTGCAGCTGGAAGATGCCTATGATAGTCGCCTGATCGATTTCATCAATAACTATGAACAAGGGCCACAATCCCCTGAACCTGGTGCTCGCTGTTCGGGTGGTGTCGGCGAGCCGATCCGCTAGGTCATGAAGGCCATTGAGTGCATAGTGAGACGCTGAAATAGGAGACAAGACCCTCTGATGCAGGCGTTTAAGAGGAAATGCTATGGAGACTGATAAGCCCACCTCGTCCAAAACTAGAAACGCTCGGCAGCGCCATTTGATGCGCCAGGGTCGAACGCGCCAGCCTCATGTCCGCCATGCTGTGCCGATGGCATCCGAAACTTCCACCGCCATTGACAACCAGCGGGTGATTGTTGTATGGCTGAAACGATCTTTTTCGCGTTTCGGAGCTGTAACTGCACTCAGCCTTATGGTTCTGCTGATCGTGCTGATTGGGTTGCAGTTGTTGTCGGGTCGTATCTTCCCAAACGTCTGGTCTCTGGGAGTGTCTCTCGGCAACATGTCGTTAGAGGATGCGAGCACACGGCTTCTCGAAGCCTGGCATCGCGAGTTTCAAATCGAACTGACCGATGGAGAACGCGCGTGGATGGTCGCTCCTTCACAACTCGGATTGCGATTGGATGCGCGCCGCACCGCTGAGGCGGCGCGAGCCGCAGGTTTGTCGGGCATTCCTTTGGGTTATTCGGTTGAACCCGTTGTGAACCTCGATTCGGAAATCGCTCAAGCGTACTTTGAATCGCTGACAGATGAGGTGAACATTCCATCCTACAATGCGGGCTTCGCCTGGCAGGGTGAGCAGTTCGTGGGTGTGCCAGGTCGGGAAGGGCGAGCCTTAAACATCTCCGACACGCTGTCAAATCTTCTTGAAGACTCCGGTTCAGTGGTCAGCCGCCAGCGACTCGAACTCATCTTCAATCCTCTGCTGCCAGAAGTTGTCGATCCTGCTCCCTATCTGGAGGAAGCGCACTTGCTGGCAGGGCAACCGTTTACAATCGCTGCCTATGATCCATTTACCAATGAGATGCAGAACTGGGCGGTTCACAGAGAAGACTTCACCTCATGGCTCGAAGCAACTCCAAATGGATTAGGCATTCGAGAAGTCGATTTCTCGTCATTTCTTGAAACTCAAAGCGCTGCGCTCAACCTTGATGACACTTCTCGATACTTTGATAGCGAAGAAAGCTTAGGGCGGATCACCGCAGCAGTTCGCAGCGCTCAATCTTCCGTGCCGCTGCGTATCCGCTACTATCCGACAACGTATACGGTCGTGTCTGGCGACACAGGTTATCGCATTGCTCGCAAAACGGGCATTCCTTTTTATCTGATTGAGCAAGCCAATCCTCAAGTCGATTTGAGTGTACTTTCGCCAGGAGATGAACTCAATCTACCGTCACGGGATATCGTCTTGCCGCTCGAACCAATTTCTTCAAAACGTATTGTCATAAATTTGGATACACAGTGGCTTGTGGCCTATGAAAATGGGCAGGAAGTGTTTAGTTGGGCGATCTCATCTGGCATTGAACGCGCGCCAACGTCGCCTGGTGTGTTCCAAGTCCTGAGTCATGAACGGATCGCATATGGCAGCAGCTACCTGTTGTGTGATGATTCGGGGTGCGGACAATGGGAGATGGAATGGTTCATGGGGCTTTATGAAGCGGTACCAGGTTTGATGAATGGGTTTCATGGTGCGGTTCTTCTGCCTGACAGCACCTACCTGGGAGGGGGAAATGTGGGTACTCCATACACTCTTGGTTGTGTGATGTCCCGCAGTGAAGATGCACAGCGTTTGTATGAGTGGGCCGAGGACGGCACAATCGTCGAGATCATCTCCAGCGAGTTTGCGCCACAGAGCGATCTGGGGAGGTTAGCGCTGGGAAGCTAACCCTGAACTGGTTTTTGTGCGTGATAGAGGCACAGGGTTCCGAAAACGGTCATGTACTGGCGCACCAATACTACATCTGCAAAACCAACCTGACTGAAAAACGACGGCAGCAGTCCATTGACATTATCCGCTGTTGTTGAGAAACCATCGAGAACCTGCACCAGAAGAAAGAGCGCCCGCATGAGCGGGTTTGCTGCTTTTCCCCAATCCGCTACATGAAGCTGCCCATCTGGCCGCAGAACACGAAACACTTCGCGCAAAGCACGGAGTTTGTTTTCCCTGGAGAGGTGGTGGAACAGCAGACTTGAAAACACATGGTCAAAGCTGTTATCTGGGTAAGGCAAGTCGTAGACCATACCCTGATCGAGCGCAATTACCATCCCGGATTGTGAGGCTTTCTGTCGAGCAAGCATGAGCACCTTTTCGTCACCATCAATGCCGATAACTTCGGCATCGGGTTGTGCCTGCTTAATCAGCAGCGTCAGTGAGGCCGTACCACAGCCAAGATCAAGGATGTGTTGACCGGGCTGCACCTGAGCAGCTTTGACCATGTAGTTTTTGAACTCAGACTCTCGGAGCGTCAGCCTGAGAATTGGATCATACAACGCCGTCAGCCAGTCGTAGCGCAAGGCGGGAATGTACTTCTGTGATTTCTCTTCCATGAGTGATTCGTTGCTTTCGAATAATTACTATCAATGGCAAAACGTGCATTATCGGTTACGAGGTAAACTCACGCACCAACCCTAACGCCTGATCAGTTTTCGCAATCGATTTCATGCCATCTGGTTCAATACCTGTCAACGCACGGATGGCATCAATAGTTTCAGGCACAACAATGGCCTGGTTGTAGACCTGATAGTTGTAAAACACTTCATGCCCGCTGACGGTCAAACCGTCCTCCCATAATCCAACTTCCCACATGTCACCGCGTGGACGACCCAAGTCCATCATCATTTCCAGCGTACTATTGAGGGCAACGATGCCTTCCGATATTTTCAGGAAGGCAATACGCGGCGCAGAACGAAAAACATCCAGCACTTCTTCTTTCGTTACGGCGCGAGTGAGTTCAACGCTCCACGCATGGAGGTGACTGGTGGTATGTGCCGCTACAACCGCAATGGTCACGACATCCAGATCGGGAATAACGGTTTGCGCGTCAGGTCCCTGATGGGATGGAATTTCCTTCTCCGGTACAACAGTGTTCATTACGCCTGTATGATCTGATTCCCAGGGGTCGGTTGCGCGACGGATCAGCACACCGCGCGCCCTCTTGAGCAGTCCCGCGTTTTTGAGTGCGCCCAATGTGCGAACAATGCTCGTCGTGTTGCACGATACAACGCGGGTGGTATCAAGACCTAAAGCGGAAGCGTAATTAGCCTGGGCGACAAAGGAATGTCTAGTGAGGGTATGCTTTTCGCCACCCTGGAAAATGGATTTTACACCGGCAGTGCGATATCTTTCGAGGTTGCCTGAAGCAATTTTCTTGGGCGTAGCATCCGCGATCACATCGACTTGTGACAGCAAATTCGTCAGATCACCTGCAACCGGGATACCTGCCCTCTGCATGTGATCAGCGGCCTCTGAAGTTGAAGCGAAGACCGCATATCCTTTTTCAACTGCTACCTTGATACGCCAATCAGTGACGACATCGGCGATACCAACTAACTGCATATCGTCCTGCACTGCCACTGCATCAGCAATGCGTTTACCGATAACACCATAGCCGTTGACAGCTACCCTTACTTTTTGATTCGACATTTCAACCTCTATGTTAACTGGTTAGCAGCCTGGGGATGGTCGCTGCGCTTGGATATTCTGCGAGGAATGTTTATCTCGCCAACTGTCTGTAGTGCCTTTATCGAGCAGGCTCGTTTCCAATCAAAGTTGCCACATAGTAGCGGCATTCGCTTAGACCAGCTTTTGCGATACTCGACAGTAGATGATCGATTGTAACCCGATTGGGATCGTAGGTGACTACAGCGACACCTTTTTCAAGGAAAATATCGACAACGAGAATGCCGTCTAGCCGCGAAAGCTCATTGCGAACCAATGTGGCACACTTTGAACAATCCATGTTTAGCACATCTAAAAAAGCCACCGTCGCCGTGAGAAGGACTGCTTGATCGTTTTGGTTTTCTACTGGTTCAACAGGTTTGAGTTGGTGGTCACTCATGATGATTTTCCTTCACATTGTTCTACAGTAGGTCAATTCGGGTTGACCGAGTCAGGTGACAACCACAGAATTTTCCTCGCCATAACCATTGGGGGCATAGTGATCGGCCTGAGCATCGTTAAGCCAGTTCTCCCCATCAACCAGATAGCGGAACTGGTATTCCCGATGTGTCTCCAGGTTCAGGGTGATTTGCCAGGTGTTATCAGGTTGGTGCTGCAAAGAGTGCGACATCTGCCAGGTATTGAATTCACCGAGCAGATGAACCGTATTGGCCTCTGAATCGAGTGAAACCACAAAAGTCACCCGCACAGTATTGTCTCGTTCAACATTTCCCTTGGTCAACATAATGTCCACCTCTTTCTCCATACCCTGAGCATACTACACATGGGAACTCAACATAAGCGCTATGTTGCGTACCTCAGGTACGCCATTTAGCGGGGGGTTAAACAGGTTGGATAGCGCTTATCTACCTCTCGCTTAACGCCTAGAATGTGAATAGATGTCAGCAAGGAGAGGAAAATATGGCGAAAGATCCTGTATGCGGTATGGACGTTGAGCCACAGTCAGCGTTCGCAACCCGTAAACATATGAGCCAGGATTTTTTCTTCTGCTCTCAACCGTGTGTTGACACCTTTGATCGCAACCCACATCAATACGGGCACCTCTCGCATCATACTGCCCATGCAAGTGAGGTCATCTCAGGTGTCGCCGTGCATCACGACCATGTTCAGATCAACGGCAATGGTGCTGGTGCGCCTACCCGTATCGAATTAGCCGTTATCGGGCTTCAACGATCGGGTGGCCCGGCGTTAGAACGAGCCATTACCGCTATTCCTGGTGTCAGCCGAGCAATTGTGAACACAAAAGAGAGCCGCGTTTTTATTGACTATGACCCTGAGAGCGCTAATGTGTCTGACCTGCTGGAGGCTGTGCGGAGTGCCGGTTTTACACCCGGTATTCAGCACCTCAGGCTCAGGGTCAAAGGTCTCTATTGCGCTGAATGTGTTGGAAGAATAGAAGCTGCCTTGAAAGCTGTGCCCGGCGTGCTGGACGCTACCATGAATGCTGCCACTGATGAAGTCCGTGTAGAGTATGCTCCCAGCATAGGCAATCTGAGCCGTTTAACACAAGCCATTGAGGAAGCTGGCCCTTATAAGGCAACACGTGCGGCTGAAGCATCCGAACCGGAAATTGACAAAGAAGCGCAGGCAACCGAGAAGGAATATCGGGCACTGATGCGTAAATGGTGGTTTGCTGCCGCAGTTGGGGTTCCGACGATGATCCTCTCGTATCCCTGGATTTTCCCAATTTTACGTGACTGGTTTCCGCGTGGCAGCGACAGTTTGCATTATGTATGGTACGCGATGGGGGTCGCCAGCCTTGCGGTATTGGTTTACTCCGGCAGCCAGTTTTTTGTCGGCATGTGGGAGGGGCTGAAGCATCGCTCGGCCAACATGCACACGTTGATTGCCATCGGTACTGGGACAGCCTGGCTGTACTCGACCATTGCCCTGCTTTTCCCCAGTATTTTCCCATCCGAGGAGTTTACCGATGTGTACTACGACGTGACGGTTGTCGTGACTGCGTTGGTTGTACTTGGTCTGGCAATGGAGTTAAAGGCAAAAGGGCGCACCTCCGAAGCGATTAAGAAGCTGATTGGGCTACAAGCAAAAACAGCCAGGGTGGTACGAGAGGGCAAAGAACTGGACATTCCTGTCGAAGAAGTGCTGGTCAACGACATCGTTATTGTTCGACCCGGTGAAAAAATCCCGGTAGATGGCGAGGTTATCGAAGGTCAGTCAGCAGTGGATGAGTCGATGATTACCGGCGAGTCGTTGCCCGTGTCCAAGAAGCTCGGCGATGAGGTGATCGGCGCGACGATTAACAAAACCGGTAGTTTCAAATTCCGCGCGACCAAGGTCGGCAAAGATACGGCACTGGCAAACATCATTCGGCTGGTTCAGGATGCACAGGGGAGCAAAGTGCCCATCCAGCGCATTGTTGACCGCGTTTCAGGCTATTTCACTCCTGCCGTGATGATCCTCGCCATTATCGGTTTTGTAGTCTGGTATAACTTCGGGCCGGCCCCGTCTCTAGCCTACGCCCTCATTATTGCTGTGACCACGCTGATTATCGCCTGCCCCTGTGCGCTTGGGATGGCGACACCTATGAGCCTGACCACAGGGATTGGTCTGGGAGCGCAAAATGGCATCCTCATTCGATCAGGTGATGCCCTCCAAACGGCTGAACGGCTCAATGCCATCATTCTTGACAAGACGGGGACCATCACACATGGCAAACCCGCCCTGACAGATGTCATTCTCGCTTCTGGACAGGATGAAAATTGGGTGCTGCGTTTAGCGGCATCCGTCGAAAAGTTGTCTGAGCATCCGCTGGCACTGGCGATTGTCGAAGGCGTACAGGCGCGTGGGTTAACAGTGAGCGAACCGAACGAATTCGAGGCTGTTCCTGGTCATGGGGTTTCGGCTGTTGTCGAAGGACACCGGGTTCTGATCGGCAACATGAAACTGATGAACCGTGAAGGTATGGTTCTGAATGGGTTGGAGGAAAAGTCGAAGGCGCTGGCTGACGATGGCAAAACTCCGATGTTTATCGCCGTCGATGGAGAACTAGCGGGCATTATCGCTGTCGCCGATACCGTCAAAGAAGACTCTAAAGCCGCCATCAGTGTGTTGAAAAAGATGGGGCTGGAAGTGGTGATGATTACAGGCGATAACGAACGCACTGCCAATGCCATTGCTCGACAAGTGGGAGTAGATCGCGTTCTTGCCGAGGTGCTGCCGCAGGACAAAGCCTTCAACGTGCAGAAATTGCAGCTCGAAGGCAAAAAGGTGGCAATGGTCGGTGATGGCATCAACGATGCTCCCGCCTTAGCACAAGCTGACGTGGGACTGGCAATCGGCACAGGCACAGATGTTGCCATTGAAGCTTCGGACATCACGCTCATTAAGGGCAGCCTGATGGGGGTTGTCACGGCCATTCAAATCAGCCGCGCCACCATGCGGAATGTCTATCAAAACCTGTTCGGCGCATTTATCTACAACACTGCTGGGCTTCCCATTGCGCTGGGTGTTCTCTATCCCTTCCTGGGTGTTCTGTTATCGCCGTTGCTCGCTGCGCTTGCGATGTCCTTCAGCAGCGTAACTGTGATTAGCAACGCCAATCGCCTGAAAGGGTGGAAACCAGCCCAGTGAAAAATCACCTATTCCCGATGGCATAGGGATGTCATCGCTAGAGGAATTGAACTCAGTTATACGCACACATGTAACGTGCAGAATAGAGGAGAAGCATAATGTCCGCACACAAAGTGAAAACGATACAGGGTGTAGTCGTTCAGGATCCGCCTATCGCTCGCTTTCTGTTTGGTGATACTCGGTTCGCATGGTTTTGGCTCATCGTCCGCGTGCTGCTAGGCTGGCAGTGGCTCAGTTCAGGCTGGGGAAAATTGCAGAATCCTGATTGGATGCAGGGTGGGATCGCCCTACAGGGTTTCTGGGAACGGGCTGTTCAAATACCTGAAGCGGGTCGCCCGCCGATTACGTTTGACTGGTATCGTGGATTCATTCAAGGGCTGCTTGATGGGCAAGCCTATACGTGGTTTGCTCCTCTGGTCGCCTTTGGAGAAACTCTAATTGGGGTAGGCTTAATCATCGGGGCATTCGTCGGTATTGCGGCCTTTTTCGGGGCGTTCATGAACTGGAACTTCATCATGGCGGGTTCCGCGAGCACTAACGGACTGCTCGGACTGGCGGCATTATTTCTCATTCTGGCGTGGAAAATCGCAGGATGGTATGGAGCAGATCGTTGGCTTCTGCCTCGGCTTGGAACGCCCTGGATAAAACGACAGGGTGTTCTCGCGCCTGAAGTTGTGCCTATTGCGGAATCAGCGACCGATTGAAGCTGTCCTCGTCGCGTATTCTGTCAAATGCCGTCTGAAAGGTAAGGAGTGACATCTATGACCCCTGACAAAATCATCGTAACCATCGCTGGGCTTGGACTGATCGTGTTCATCATCTGGTTCTTCTGGCTAATCAAGCGTCCGGGAGTGAAAGCAACGATGGGCAGCAGCGGCTACCAAGAAGCCATGGTGCTGGTCAAAGGAGGCTACACACCGGACATCATTATCGTCGATCATGGAAAACCCGTAAGGCTCAATTTCCTGCGAACCGAGTCGGCGTCCTGCTCCGAGATGGTCGTCTTCCCGGACTTCAAAAAGAGCAGCAAACTGCCTGAAGGTGAGACAGTAGCCATTGAGTTGATGCCGGATAAACCCGGTGAATACGAATTCCAGTGCCAGATGGGGATGTTCCGGGGTAAACTTGTTGTTGAGTGAACCATGTGGGCAGGTGCATAGAGTGCCTGCCTGCTGTGTTATCAATACCGAGTTGGGTTCTCTGCGTTATTTTATTGGGTTCTTCCCGTTTTTTTGTGACAACCAGGACTGGTAGATAGCAAGTCCAACTTAAAGAGGGAAAAGGATCTGGGACCCATTATCACTTGATTTTATTTTGCCCCATCTTTGATGATAGAGTCTCAAACATCTGATTCAGTTATAAACGGTGTAGGTTGGAGCGTAAAATAGTGATTGAAGCAGTTGCTCTGAGGGTCAAGGATGGCAAGAACCGTCTTAATCATTGAAGATGAAGCTAAAATTGTGCGCACCGTCCGGCTCTACCTAGAACAAGCCGGTTACAGTGTGGTATGGTCTGCCGACGGCACCCAAGGGTTGGCGGCATTCCGCCATGAAAAACCGACACTGGTGATCCTAGACTTGAACCTACCCGGTCAACTTGATGGTCTTGATGTGTGCCGCGCATTACGGCGCGATTCGAATGTACCAGTGATTATGCTGACTGCTCGGAGCGAAGAAACAGACCGGCTGATTGGTCTAGAGTTGGGTGCCGACGATTACATTACCAAGCCCTTCTCGCCCCGCGAACTGGTCGCGCGAGTGCGGGCGGTACTCCGACGGACTGAGCAGCCAGAAATCATGCCAGAGATCGTTGAAGCCGCCGATATCCAGGCTGACTTACAGCGGCGCAGCGTAACGGTTGCTGGTGTTCCCGTTGAGCTAACCGCCAATGAATTCGATCTCCTGATTACCATGATGCGCTATCCGGGTCGGGTGTATACCCGCGCTCAACTCCTCGAAGCCACGCAGGGCGCAAGCTATGAAGGGTACGAACGCACCATTGACCAGCATGTGAAAAATTTGAGACAAAAAATCGAACCCGATACCCACGAACCGCGCTACATCCTCACCGTGCGGAGTATCGGTTACAAGTTCACGGAGGGTTAGCCCGCATGCACAGCCTGTGGACCAAGTTGATGGGTGCTTTTGTGCTGGTGATTCTGGTTGGTACTGGCATGGTCGTGTTCCTGATGAGCCAGACGACGTCCAACCAGTTTGAACTCTACATCACCCAGACGGGACAACAGCGGGCAATTCAACTCGCTCCTGTCGCAGCCGACTACTATACCCGTTCCCGTAGTTGGAATGGCATTGATACCGCGCTACGTAATCCCTGGGGTTACAGTATGACCTCCGGTGACATGGGCAATGGGATGATAGACGGCGACATGATGGGAGACATGGGGGGGTGGTCTGGTCACGACATGAGCGAACCCGATATGGTGGATGATAGGGCAATTATCTTCAGCGACCGCATCATTCTGGCACAAGCCGATGGAACGGTTGTGGTAGATACCGCGGGGACTTTAACCGGAAGTCAGTTGCAAACCGATGATCTTGCCAGAGGAGCGCCAATCATCGCTGGCGGACAGCGAATCGGTACGCTCATCATTACGCCGCTGGATATACCGGCTACTCCGGCGGGCGATTTTCTCAGCGCGGTGAATCGTTCTGCTTTGTTGGCTGGCATTGCGGCTGGCAGCGTTGCCCTCATCCTGGGGTCAGTACTGTTCGTTCAAATCATTCGTCCTCTCCGCAGGCTGTCCACTGCGGCGCAGGGCATCGCGACGGGCGATTTGAGTCAGCGCGTTCAGTTAAGCAGTCACGATGAAATCAGTCAGGTCTCAGCGACGTTCAACCACATGGCAGAAACCTTGCAGCGTTATGCTGCTGAACGGCGCAACATGATGGGTGACATCGCACACGATCTGCGTACTCCATTGTCCATCATCCAGAGCAACCTTGAAGCCATGTTGGATGGCGTGCTGCCTGCGACCCCTGAAGAGTTGTCTTCACTGCACCAGGAAACCCTGCACCTCAACCGGCTTATCACGGATCTGCGTACCCTTTCATTGGCGGAGTCCGGGCAGCTGCACCTGCAAAAGCAGACGGTTGAGCCGGGATCACTCGTCCAACAGGTCTCTGACCGGATGCATCTGAGCGCTGAGGAGAAAAATATCACCCTCGAAACGGATATTGCATCTGATCTGCCACAGGTTCAAGCCGATCCAGAGCGACTCATGCAGGTGATGACGAACCTGGTCGATAATGCGATTCGCTACAACACGAAGGGCAGCCGGGTCATCGTCGCCGCACGCCCTGCTAAAGAGTGTATTGAACTGTCAGTCAGTGACAATGGACCGGGTATTCCAACTGAAGATATTCCCCATCTCTTCGAGCGTTTCTGGCGGGCGGAGAAATCTCGTAATCGCGCGACGGGTGGATCAGGATTGGGACTAGCCATTGTCAAACAACTGGTCGAAGCCCATCACGGTCAGGTACAGGTAGAAAGCCAGCCAGGAAGCGGTACGCGCTTCACGGTTCACCTTCCGGTCGCTTAATCTGAACCATATCGGTTCTAGCAGAACATAACCGGGTGTGCCCCGATTCACAATACGAATTATCTGTTCGGACGCTTCAATCCGCCTGAATACCCGCCTCTTCACCTCTGCTTCTCAATGCAAGATGCCTGTATCTGTATTGGCAGTTCGTTAGACCCCAGGAATGCGGGTCGTGAGCAACTTCACAAAAACCTCACACTAGCCGCATAAACAATACATGAAACAGCCGCATCCTGTAGGTAATGAATGAAATCGACTATAGGAGAAAATCTCATGACACTCAAACAGAAATTCCTCGGACTCACCCTGATCTCCATTCTGATTGTTGCAATCGGTGTTGGAGCATCCAGTGTGTTGGCGCAGAATGACGGCAATACAACTCCTACTCCGTCTCCGTCTGGCACATCGGAGTATGGTTGGAACATGCATGGCATGATGTGGGGGAACTGGCAAGGCGAATCGATGTGGACAGCGGTTGCGAACACGCTCGGCATCGATGTGAACACACTCTTCACGGAACTGCAATCTGGCCGGACTCTCGCACAAATTGCCGAAGAACGAAATGTCGATGTCCAGACCGTTTATGATGCTGCGTTGACCACCATGACTGATCACATGAATGCGATGGTCGAGTCGGGCTATATCACGCAGGCACAAGCGGACACGCAACTTACCTGGATGCGCGACAACATCGCCCAGATGCCTATGTTCAATGGTACTGGCTTCGGTCCCGGCATGATGGGGGGAATGATGGGCAACTACGGACATGGCATGATGGGAAACGGAATGCATGGCGGGATGATGGAGGGCTACGGATGGAGCGGAATGCACGATGACTGGGATGATGGGCGGCATCATGGCGGTTGGGGGCGGTAACCTTAGACGCGACAATCGGTAATACTGGGAAGGGTGTCAGGGATACTTTGGCACCCTTCTTTCATTTCTCCCTTGCCCTTACTTCACCAGACTACCTGATCTCTCCTGCATGTCTTTAGGTGCATTTCTCACTGCACAGTACCACGCCACCCCGCTGTCTCATACCTGCAAGCAGGTACGGCTACGGGTTTGCTTCTGGCTTGCGCCGTTTCTCTCATAGCAAACCCGTGCCGCCCTTCGGGTGAGCAGCGGGAGACCCCGACGTGGTAAGACCTGTGCAGAAATGCACCTTAACAAAAATACATGCGGGTTATCGATCAGACGGATGCATCGTTAGCCAGGCCGCGTTAGCTCGAAAGGGCGCGCT
>JALHNT010000046.1 GCA_022843385.1 Anaerolineae bacterium
CGCCGATGCCGACCTGCTGCGGCAGTATCTCTACACCTTTGACCGTTCCGGCAACCGCGCCTCGCAGAGTGTGGCGGTCAACGGAGCCGCGCCGACGGTGACCAACTACACCTATAACGCCGCCAACCAGTTGACCAGCGACGGGACGACCAGCTACACCTACGATCCGAATGGGAATATGGTCAACGGCGGAGCTTATGTCTGGGACAGGGCGAACCGACTGCTCTCCTTCGGCGGCGCGTCGTATGCCTACGATGGGCTGGGCAACCGCGTCTCACAGACGATCAGCGCTCAGGTGACGCGCTACCTGCTCGATATTCAGCCCGGACTGCCGCTGGTGCTGGCTGAAACCACTGGCGCGAATGTGATCCGCACGGTTCATTCCCTACGAGGTATCCACGCTCAAAAGGATGCCGCCGGCAACTGGGAATGGATGCTCCAGGATGGGCTGGGTTCAGTGCGCGGAGTCGTGGATAACGCTGTCGGTGTCTTGGAAAGCCGCAACTATGACCCCTATGGCAATGCTTTCGGCGCAACCGGCACGAGCCAGACGGCGTATGGGTTCACCGGCGAATTGATGGATGGCAGCGGGCTGCTGGATCTGCGGGCGCGACGATACAACCCGGCGCTGGGTGTGTTTGCCAGCCTCGATCCCTTTGAGGGTGTGCGTAATCGGGCGATGAGCCTGAATGGATACTCGTGGGTTGAGGGGAATACTCCCAATATGATTGACCCAAGCGGGATGTGTGTAAATAGCAATAGCGCAACCACCCAACAGAGATCAGAATGCAACAATGCCATTTTGGGTTATATCAGCGTTATCGAAGCCCAATTTGGGCCACAGCAGAACTGGTCATCTGATCTACAGAATCTCGTTCATAACGAACTATCGTACTGGTCGAGGTTGTCATATAGCGACTTTGTCAGAGGTTGGAATAGCAATCGCACTCCAGCCACTTATGATCAGAGTGGGCAAATTTTGGGCACTGGATTGGCTGTGGCCTTAGCCACATCTCAAATAACGCCAGTTGTACCTGGCCCAGATGACGTCCTGGCTGGTGTGATTGGCCTATGCGTGGTTGGTTGGGCCGGAATCATGGCATTAAGAGCTTTGAGACTACCGCCACATCAAAGCGTTGTGTTCAACAATTCAGGCACGATAGCAATCCCCGTACCAGGGATTCCGGGTGGCGTTGGAGTTCCAGAGGACGCATGTCGTGATGGTCAATGTGATACTCTGGTACGTCATATTTTGGATGCACTTGGGGGCATAACGATTGCATCAGAGGTCATGAACAACACAAAAGTAACCATTTGGGTTGATGGTGGTGTGATACCTGATCCGGCGTACAATGTTTCGATAGAGGAATTTTGGGGACGACCTGGCGGCATTGTACATCAGAACCACAATAACCCTTTGTATCAAATCCGTTACATGAACACGATACTGGGAACTCCTCAGCCCATGTTCATAGGCGGGGATATGGTTGATTGGTTTGCAGCTTATCATGCTTACATTTCCTTCAATTATCGGGGATTTGATGTTGCGTTTGATTCGATTCATACTACGGGTATACCGAGAGAAGCCTATCAGTCACAGCTTGCAGGTGTGGCTTGGCGCAATTGTTATAGTTTTCAGCTAAATTCAGGTGAGTTTGGGTCGGCAGTAACACAATTAGGGCGTTTGATGAATCAGGCACGGTCTCGTATCAGTCGAGAATATAATGCAAGTGCCAATCAACTTGGCAATCCTAACCCTGTTTGTAATGGAGCGTGAAAGATGTCGAGTAATCTACAGGAAAGCAAAGACTTGTTTGGTGGGATCATTTTTCTTCCATCTGATATGGATGCAATGATAGATACAAGAAAGTATGCGAAACTGATATGGAATGCTCTAGGGTTGGAAGGCGATCCGGCACGCATCAGTTTCCCGGAAGATGAACCAGTCCGCAAATGGTTCCCAGAAGATGATATTCAGTTAGATATACGCGCTGTCACTTTCGAAACTAATGGACGTATCCAAAACTGGGGAATATGGGAGGTGAAATCTCTCGAATCGGCTTCATGGGGACGGGCTATCTTTCCAGTCAGTAAACTATATGCCATACTAACGATTATTGATCCAAAGGAACAATTTAATCCGTATTTCGAACAAACATTCGTTGAAATTCAAAAAGGTTACCTCAATGTAAGAATTAACACCGTTTCTCATTTCACAACAGTCCCGTTGATACTGATCGTTCTTCGATTGGGAGAATCATCAACACCGGTTGACGAATTGGTTCAATACGAACCGCAGCAGGTTCATCAAGTCTTGTTCTACAACGTTCATGACATGGGAAATCTGGTGAGTGATTTGAGTACAGCGCTTAATCGTTGATGCGAATGTGAATATGCGCCTGGGACTGTAACAACCGTACCCAGGCGCAGCAGACCATCCGCTACAGCTACGACAGGCTGGCGCGGCTGAAACAAGCGCGTTACGCGCCAGGCATCAACGCTCTGGCCGTCGACGCCGACCTGCTGCGGCAGTATCTCTACACCTTTGACCGTTCCGGCAACCGCACCTCGCAGAGTGTGGCGGTCAACGGTGCTGCGCCGACGGTGACCAACTACACCTATAACGCCGCCAACCAGTTGACCCAGGTCGGCAGCGCCACGCTGACCTACGACCCCAACGGCAACCTGACCAACGACGGGACGAATGCCACCACCTGGGATCGCGACAACCGGATGCTGTCGCTGGGCGGGGCGTCCCAGCAAGTCCGACGGCGCAGACCGCCGGGTGCAGCAGACCGTCGGCGCGACCCTCGCCCCATCCGCCCGAATCTTGCTCCCTCAACCAGGATTTTCCCCGGCTGATTCAGCTCAACCAGAATACCTGTCCGACATCCCGTTGCGGATCATATAGATCAGCAAACTCGGTCAACACATCCATCATTCTGCCAATGTTTTCACGAATGCTGTATCCCAGGCAAACCAGACCGGCATGATCGCTGCGGGACATCACGCGCCCGGCAAAGGGATGATCGAATGTGACCATGACTAACCCGCGCTCGCTGGCATAGATGAGATGTTCAGTATCGTCATCTTTGTCCTCCATGCCGACATCAACCGCCATGATGACAGTATAGCCCCGTCTGATCAACCCATCGGCAACTGCGCGACTCAGATGTTCCTCGAAGTAGAACGCGGTCATTGCTGATCCGGTTTTTTGCCATATCGCTCATGCAGATCGTAGGACTGTTGCGCCTCCGCCGCATCCTGGCGGTCGATTTCGGCCTTGTGTTCGCGGTAGTACAACAGGGCAGCCAAGACCTGCTCTTCAGTCAGGGTGAATTGATAGGCCAGTTCAGCCACCGAAAGTTGATTGGTTTGCTGCGCCGCAGCCACAAAGGCGACTGGCAGCCGCCGGCCACGCAGGCACGGACGCTCGTCACGCATTTCGATATACTTGCTCAGATCAACGGTTTCAGGGATTGCCGGTTGCATGATACCTGCTTTCACTTCATAGCCTCGATTATAACGGAATCAACGCTTTATCCTAAACGGCTCCCTCAACCCCAATTTTCCCCAACCGTTCTCTAACCCCGCGCCGACCGCCTTAACCATCCCGCTCCCGCAAAACGGTTAACGCCGACTCAGCTTAAGTCGTACCAAAAAGTTTACCAAAAGTTCACCCGTAACGACGCGAATGGACGTATGCTGAGGGCAAGAAGTCGTCAGTCATCAGTCGTCAGTCGGTAGTCGATAGTCAATAGAGGAAAAGCTCATGCCTCGTTACTCGTTACTCGTTCCTGACCGAACGCCAAAAGTCACAAAATGCACGTTTGACTTTGACGACTTTGACGACTTTTGTGACTTTTCGGCAATGTGTTCTCTCGAACTTCTCTGATGACTGATCACTATCGACTGGCGACTGACTCACAAACTGCAAAAAAGGAGCTTTTGCAGTTGCAGAACTTGACGAATTTTGTGCAGTTTTGCTCGGTTTTCGCTCTGTGTCCTCTGTGTTGGTTTTTATGTCTGTGTCGTTATGTCTGTCCGACGACGACGACGACACAAAACCGGAGTTGCACTCGTAGTCTGTAGTCAATAGTCGATAGTGGATCGTTCCAATCAGCAAATTCAGCAGCAACGGGGGGTAGGGTCAATCAGCAGCAAATGGAGCCTGAGCATTTTTCTGATGACTATCGACTGATGACTGACGACTGATTCACGAATTGAAAAAAGGACTGATGCGAATCTGACGAATCTGACGAATCTTGCGAATCATCACTCCGTTTTCGCTCTGTGTTCTCTGAGTCTCTGCGGTTCAATTCTTCTTCGTCTTTTCCTGCTGTCTTACCTGGGCGGCAGCAGTTGATAGGCTCGCAGCGGTGGCTGGTCGTAATCCAGCCGAACCGTGAAGCCAGCCCGTCGCAGCGCTTCCAGCCAGGGCGTGACATCCACATCATCGGGTGCGACGAAGTAACGCGGAGCCGGGTCATCCAGCGCCAGTGCATCCGGGATCAGCGCCTCCGGTGTGGGGTAGTAAGTCAGCCGCTTGTTGCTCCATGTCCCCAGATAATAACCCAGCTCCCAGCCCAGCCAGCGGTCATAAATCACGGTGCCGAGCGGCTTGGCTTCCAGATAGGCTCCCAGCCGATCCATGCCCGGATGCATCCCCTCGGCGCTGCCCAACGGCAGCTGATCCCGCGCCGCGTCGAAGGCGGTGGGCAGGAGCAGCAGCGTACCGATCAGCAACCAGCGTCCTCCGCGCACCCGCGCCAGACCCGCCGCTGCCAGCAGGATGAGGGGTGGCAGCAGGGGGAGCAGATAGCGATCATAAATGTTGATGGCGATCAGCCCATGCGCCAGACCATAGAGCAGGCAGTAGAGCAGCAGCCACTTCAACTGGCGTCCGCCGCGCAGCCCAGCCCAAACGACCACAACGCCGAGCAGTCCGGTCAGCACTGGCGGGCCGAAGGTATATTGAGCGTAACCCCACCAGCCGGCTAATCGGGGCAGCCATTGATCGAGCGAGGCCAGCCCGCCCGGCTCATTGTTGACCGCCGCCAGCGTCCACAGGCTGGTGGCTTGCCCCCGCGCCCCGTCCCACAGCAGCAGCAGGCCCAGCCCGATGAGCAGGGGGAGCGCAAGCTGCATGGATGGATGACCGCGAAACAGCCACGACGTGGTAGGGGCGGTTCGCGAACCGCCCCTACGAAGGGATCGTTGTGTGGATTCCAACCGGCGTAGGGACACGGCACTGCCGTGTCCGCTACGGTGTCTCGTGACCACCGCCAGCCCGATCACCAGCGGCAGAAACAGCGCCGCTTGCGGTTTGCAGCCGATGCCCAGCGCCAACCAGACACCCGACCAGACCCATGACCGGCGCAGCGCCGCCCACAAGGCCAGCGCCAGGCACAGCAGCATCAGATTATCGGTGAAGGCCGTCGCGCTGAAAGCGACCAGCAGCGGCGAGAGGGCGGTCAGCAGCAGGGCGAAGAGCGCGGCCAGGCGTGAACCGGTCAGCCGTCGGGTCATGGTCGTCATGGCGGCCAGCAGCAGCAGGCTGGCGAAGACGCCAGGGATGCGGGCGGCAAACTCGCCAGCGTGAACATCAAGCGTCAGCACCCCATCCGGCAGCGTCGTAATGCCGAGCAGGGTCAGCGCCAGCGCGTTAGCATAGATCGTCAGCGGCGGTTTATCCAGATTGCCGGGCAGCAGCCACTCACCCTGGACCGCGGCGGCGCGGGCGAAGGTGACGAACAGGGCTTCGTCGGGGTGGAAGCGGCGATCCGCTCCCAGCAGGTGAAAGCGCAGCCAGACCCCCAGCAGCAGCCCGGCCAGCACCAGCAGGCGATAGCGTGTCACGTCAGGCTGTCGGCAGCATGAGATAACAACTGGCGGTAGCCGTCGAGATAGGCCGCCTCGGTGAAGAACTGCTCGGCATAGGCGCGGGCGCGGGCGCCCATCGCGTCGATGTCCGCGTGTTGATAGACCGTCCGCAGCGCCGTCAACAGGGCTGCCGGGTCTTCCGGCGGGATCAGATAGCCAGTTTCGCCATCACGGATCACTTCCGGGATGCCCGATACACGGGTGGCGATGGGGACGAGTCCGCTCATCATGGCTTCGACCACTACGCGCGGCAGCCCCTCGGACGTAGAGGCCAGCACCAGGCAGCGCGACCGCGTCATGTAACCGGCCAGCGTCGGCTGATCGACCCCGCCGACGAACGTGACGCGCTCATCCAGCCCGGCGCGGCTGACCTGTTCGTGCAATTGCGCCGTGTAACCGGCGTTCTCCGGCTTGCCGACCAGCCACAGATGAGCGGCTGGCTGCTCCTGAGCCAGTTGCGCGAAGGCGTCGATCAGGGTGTGAACGCCTTTGCGCGGGATCAGCACCCCGGCATAGAGGATGTCCTGCGCTTGTGCGAGCGCCACTTCGCGCACTCGCCCGCGAAAGGCTCCAGCGTCGGTCCAGGTCATGAACTGCACCAGTGGTTGATCGGTCGCACCCCAACGCTGCAACTGCTGGCGGGTGCTGTCGGAGACGGCGCGCAGCACATCGGCCTGGCGCAGACCATAGCGGGCGCAGGCAGCCATCACTCGCCGGTAGAGTCCGGCGCTGGTGACCTGACGCTGCTCCAGGACAGCCACCTCAAAATCGCCGTGACTTTCAACCACCAGCGCCACCCGCCGCCCGAACAACCGCGCTATCTGTTTGGCGGCTGCGCCAATCGCCCCTTCAAACGGACTCTGCGCCACGATGACGTTGACGCGCCGGGTGAGGATCAGCCCCAGCAGGAGCAGCGGCCCCAGCAGGAACATCTCGGCATAGCGCAGCGGGGCCAGCGGAAGTTCTGGCAGCAGGATGAAACGGGCGTGTTGGGTGAAGCGGCGCGGGCGTATCCCGCTGGCGAAGGCCACCACGAGCATCGGCACGCCCAATTGGCTGAGGAGCTGCCATTTCTTGTCATCGGTGGGGTTGAGCGGCTGGCGATAGCGGTGGTTGCCAATCCAGCAGACAGTGAGTGGAGACACGGGTTATGTTATGGGTAAAGGTTAGGATTATCGGTTGCTAGACCTTCGGCTGTCGCTGCGGACAATAAGTTCACATCGGCGCAGATGAAGGAAAATGTTCCCCCTAAAGTCGTTCGCGCTTCAAGCGCAGAGGCCAATTGAACAGCATCAGGAGGGCGTAATCCGTATTGCAGGATAAGACGCCGTGCATCTATCAGCACCGATGGCAACAGATTGATCGACAAATACTGCGTAGCATAGTCATTCAGGAAGGCCGATTGCAAGATGATTGCCGCAATCGATGTGATATTGTTGTCACGGACACGCCGCATGAGCAGTGAAAAAAACTCTAGCGGCGTAAACTCACAGATGATGATGGTGTGACCGGCTGTAGGACTGACCAGCTTTCGCATCCAGCTTGATCCAATTTCAGTCAAATAAACCTTCGCCAGTGCGCTGGTATCAACGTAAAGCAATGTCATTCACTATCATCTCGATCTTGCCGGATGAGATGCTCGGATGGGAGGGCGTCAGGTGGCAGCGAACCTGCTGACCGGATGTCCTCATCTGAAGGCCGTACCAGATCGCCAGGGGGCAAGTGGGCTGTACCGAGTTTTCCGGCTGCCAACAGTGTGTGCCGCGCTGCCTCACGTGTGGGTTGGGTTGAGACTGGCTGCTCATCTTCTTCTAGCGCTTCAATCGTCACCTGGACTTCACCCATAGGCATATCAGCGGGCAACTGCACCATCACCCGCCGGTCAGCAGGGATGATGGCCCGAACCTGTATCGTTCGTTTCGGCTGTGCGACCATGATTGTCCATCCTTCACTTCTGTAAACAGGGTAGCAGACTTCGCCGCGCTCCGCTAGACTCCGCCCCATGACCGCAACTTTCATCCTCTCGCTCGATACCGAGATCGCCTGGGGGACGGACGCGCACCTGCTCCCGCGGTATGCCGCCTGCTTTGACGACTACCCGGCCATCGTTCGCCGGCTGATTGACCTGCTGGATACTTACCAAGTTCCGGCGACCTGGGCGCTGGTCGGTCATCTGTTGCTGCAACCGGATGATCCCCGTGCGCTGAAGCGGACGCCGGCGGGCTGGTATCACGCGCCCTATCTGCTCGATTGGCTGCGGGCTGCCCGGACGCCGCACGAATTCGCCACCCACACCTTCGCCCATATCTATACCGATGTCGTCAGTCCGGCAGAATGGGAAGCCGATTTGCGGCTGTGCCTGGATCTGCACCGCGAACACGGACTGCCCGCCATTCGCTCGCTGGTGTTCCCGCGCAATCAGGTGAAGTATTTGGATACCTTGACGCGGTTGGGCATCGTGGCCTATCGCGGGGTCGAAGGTCGCCGTCCGCGCGAACAGCGTGGGGTGCGTCATCTGCTCAACCGGGCGCTGGCGGTCCAGCCACCCACCTATGCGTTGACCGGCTGCCGCGAGCCGAATGGGTTGGTCAATCTGCCAGCCTCGCAATTCCTTCTGGCCTACGATGGGATACGTGGATTCATCCCAACCGCTTCACGGGTACGGCAGGCGCGGCTGGGGCTGGAGCAGGCGGTTCGGCTCGATGAGGTGTTTCATCTGTGGTTTCACCCCTTCAACCTCGGCACCAGCCCGCGTATGTTCACCGCGCTGGAGACCATCCTCCGGCAGGTCGATCACCTGCGCCAGTCCGGGACGCTGCAAGCTCTGACGATGGCGCAGGCTGCCGATGTGGCGCTTTGAAACGGTTTCACGCCAGTATATGATGGAAATCACGCGGGAAGTATGACAGCAGGCATTACGTATAGGGCTATAATCGGGAGAATTTCGTTGATATAGCTGAAGGTTAGCAACAACATGGGGACGTGTTGGCGACGATTCGCCTGGTTGGTCATCGTGTGTTTACTCTTGTTGATGGCGGCGACTGTTCAAGCTGAAGCAGAACCGACCTTTTCACCAGGACCCTGTCCGGCCCCATTTCCGGCTGCGAACAGGGTCGAATGTGGGGTGGTCACTGTCCCACAGGATCGGCTGCATCGTGAAGAACGCAGCCTGAGCCTGGCGGTAGCAGTGTTTAAAACGTCGAGCGCCAGCCCGGCACTGGATCCACTGATTTTCCTCGATGGCGGGCCCGGGTCGCGCACGCTGGATTCGTATGCCAATGGTTTGAACAGCCTGCTGGCAGCGATCAACCAGACTCGCGATGTGATTGTGTTTGACTATCGCGGCATTGGCTATTCTGAACCGGCGCTCACCTGTCCTGAAGCGGTTGGGGCGGCGGATGACACCTGGGTGGCGGAATGCCGGTCGCGGCTGGAAGCTGAAGGCGTCGATCTGACCGATTTTACCACCCGCGATAATGCGGCTGATGCCGCTGCGATTGTGCGGGCGCTGGGGTATGAAACCCATAACATCTGGGGTGGATCGTATGGCTCATCGGTGGCGCTGACGCTGCTGCGCGATCACCCAGAGCATGTCCGCGCTGCCATTGTCACCGCGCTGCAACCGCCGCAAGGTGATCTACAGGCTGCAACACCAGTGTATATCCTGCGGACTTTGCAGGCCGTTTCTGATCTGTGTCAGGCCAATGCGGCCTGTGCGACGGCCTTTCCGGGAGATCTGATCGATGAGCTGGCCGTGGTCGTTGAACGCCTGGAAGCCAATCCGCTGCCAATCACTACCAGCGGGTCAGCGGGCGAACTCGATGGACTGGATGTGCTGGTGGCTGTCTCGGAACTCCTCAAGGACGAAGCGAATATACCGATCATCCCTGGCCTGATCGCTGCGCTGTATGCCGAACAATATGATTGGATCATGCCCTATGCCGATGTCCTGACGGCTGTCACGCTGCCTCCCAATCCCTACGGTGCCTGGTTGTCGATGCGCTGTACCGATAGCATTCTGGCGACCACCGACAGCGCCATTGATGCTGCGCTTCAGGAAATCCATCTGTCCCTTCGTCCCGTCTTCCGGTCTTTTCACGAGGATCAGGTAGCGCGTTGTCAGCGTTGGGGCGCTCGTGTGCCAACAGAGTCCGACCGGTTGCCGGCTGTCGCGGATACCCCGACGCTAATCATCAGCGGCACACTCGACCCCTTCAGTTCGCAGGCGTGGCTCGACTCGGCTCTGGCGACCTTGCCC
The DNA here is from genome assembly GCA_022843385.1 of Anaerolineae bacterium. Lineage (GTDB taxonomy): Bacteria > Chloroflexota > Anaerolineae > Aggregatilineales > Phototrophicaceae > CFX2. Next base: position 10,142 of record JALHNT010000046.1, read on the forward strand.
AATGGTCAGGGATACATGCTGCCCTATCATATGCACTATGTTATTCATCAGCCCTGCGCCGCCCAGATGCTCACCGGTTTCATCGATGATCCGTCAGGTGAGGTGGATGCAAGCTGTATGGCCGGGATAGCTGCGCCTGTCTTCCGCGTAAACTGATTCAGTGGGCGGCTCGGTTTAAGAGAAGGCGCTTGGGTCAACAACCAGGCGATCATTTGACGCCTCACTCGCTTTGTGTCACAGTCAGCGGATGAATTCACCATGACACCAGGCCGTTGTGACCATGAACAGCTCCTCCTTTTTCCAATTCAATTATGTGCCGTATCCCCTGTGGCGACGGGACTATCCCTTTGGCCTGAAGCAGGTGCTGAAGCCGCTGCTGGCTGATTACCTATCGGTCGAGGCCGACGACAACCCGCCGCAGTCAGCCGCCGAGATGGGGCATTATCTGGCGCGTTGGGGGCTGATCGTAGGCGAGTCGATGCGGGAAGCCCTGAGTGACATCGAAAGCCAGCCGGAGGCCGAAGTCACCCGTTCGACAGCCCAGCCGGCACCCGCCCCGCCGGGCAAAGTCCGCTTGCCGGCGCAGTGGGAACCCATCGAAACTGTCCTGCTGACCTGGCCGGCGTTGTATCCGCCGCTGTGGGAGCAGCACGCCCAGATGGTGGAGGCCATCGCCCCGGTCGCCAGCGTGACCGTATTCACCTCGTCGCCGTGGTGGGCCAAAGCCGCGCGGGCCTATCTGCGGACACGGCGGCGCGTCAATCTCGATCAGGTGCGCTTCGTGGTGCTGCCGACCGATGACATCTGGGTGCGCGATTATGGCCCGGTTGTCGGGCTGGATGTGCATGGCGATCAGGTCTGTGTCAAGCTGATCTTCGACCCGCTGCCAACTTATCCACAGCAGCAGGACAACCGCATGGCGCGGCGCTGGGCGGCCCATGAAGAACTGCCGGTCAGGGCGCTCGACCTGCATCTGGAGGGCGGCAACATCTGGTCAGATGGGCAGGGGACGCTGATCCTCTCGGTGCAAGCGTTGCACAGCAATCCGGGGCTGACGCGCGAGGGGCTGTTGGAGAAACTCCATACAGCCTTCGACTTCAAAAAGCTGATCCTGACGCCCCGGCTGGAGGGCGAAGAGACCGGGCATGTCGATCTGCTGCTCAAGCTGGCTGATGCCCGCACGGTGCTGGTGAGCGCGGCCAGCGGCTTCTGGAATCGGGATAACCTGCGCCGAACCCGCCAGATCTTCGAGCAAACGTCCAACGCCGCCGGGCAGCCCTACCGGGTGCTGGAACTGCCCACCCCGCCGCTTTATCTGAACTGGCTGGTGTATCCGGTCTGGCGCACTTACACCAATGCGCTGACGGTCAACGGTCGGGTGCTGGTGCCAGTGTTCGACATCGAGACCGATGAAGCGGCGCTGCAAGTTTATCGCCAGGCCATGCCCGACCACGACATCATCCCGATTGCGTGCGCGGTCGGGGCGAACGGTGGCGGCGCGGTTCACTGCCTGACCAAAGAACTCAGCGCCCGGCAGGTACGCTGAGACTCTGGCGGCGATACTGTCCGGGGCTGCAACCCTGCGCCCGCTTGAAGGCTTTGCTGAAGGCGGCTTCCGACTCATAACCGACTTGGGCAGCGATGGCGGCCAGACTGTGCTGACTGTTCTGCAATAAGCGGCAGGCCAGTTGCATCCGCCAATTGGTCAGGTAGCGCAGGGGCGGCTCGCCGACCAGCGCCTGAAATCGGGCGGCAAAGGCCGAGCGCGACATCAGGGCTTCCTGCGCCAGATGAGCGACGGTCCAATCGCGTTCCGGGGCGGCGTGCAGGCTGCCCAGTGACCGGGCGATATGGGGATCGCGCAGCGCCCGCAGCCAACCGCTGTTGGAAGCCACCGGGTCATCCAGCCAGGCGCGCATGATCTGGACGAACAGCACATCGGCCAGTCGGGTGAGGATGGTCTGGGCACCGGGTCGCTGCATCTGGGCTTCATCCATCAAGGCGGTCAGCAGCGGGGCGAACGCCAGCTTTTGCGCCTGAGCCGCCGGGAAGTGCAGGACAGGTGGCAGCAGCGCCAGCAGGGAGCGGGCATTCGGGCCGCTGAAGGTGAATGTGCCACATACCAGCGTCGTCTCCACCGCGTCCGCGCCATAGTGCATCAGGGTGCAGACCGGTTCGGCGGTTTCCAGCGCGATGGTGGCGCACAGCGGATGGCCGCTGCCACGCTGAATGACATGATCGCCGCCATCAGTCACCAGCAGCAGATCGCCAGGGTTGAGGTCAATACAGCCAGACTGATCGGCTAGCCGCAGCGTACAGACTCCCTGACTGACGATATGAAAAACGGCCCGCCGCGCCGGTTGAAAGGCCAACGCCCAGTCTGGCTTGGCAATCGTCGCCTGACAATAGACCACGCTCTGGAGATGCAGCAGGTCGAGGACATCGGCCAGGACATCACGCATGATAACCCCTCTGGTGGACGGATGGACATCTTCGCTGGACGAAAAATCATAGATCATCCAGCATAACCCGATTATACTGCCGATAACGTGTCATAACAGGGAATTCAACCGATGGATGCTGCGAACGTCTTCTTACTGGTCTGTACTGTACTGTGCTTCTACTGCACCGGTGCCTCGTGGATGCTGCAATTCGTCGCCTACCCCACCTATCTGCTGGTGGGCGCGAAGGAGTTTGTGCCGTTTCATGTCAGTTTCGGCAAGCGCCTGCTGCCATCGGTGGTCGTGCCGATGGTGCTAACCTGCGTGGGATTGTTCATCCTGGTCTTCGCTCGCCCAGCCAACACTCCGTCATGGGCAGTGATCCTGGCGGCGGTCTGCGCGGTCATCATCCTGCTGACGACCATCTTTCTGGAGGTGCCGAAGCATCTGAAGCTGGACAAAGACGGCAAATCGGATGCGCTCATCAACGGATTGGTGCGCGATAATCTGCCACGCACGGCCGCCTGGACCGCTGCCAGTCTGCTGCTGGCCTATGCCCTGTTCGCCAGCTTTCCTGCCTGAGCCAACGCGCCATTTTCTGCCATCCTCGCTGTGCTATACTGATACGCTATTCAGCAGTCAGCAGGCGAGGAATGTTATGCGACTTGGGATCATCGGGCTGCCCAACAGCGGCAAGACCACTATTTTTAACGCCTTAACCGGGCAGACTCTCCCCACCGGCGCGGCCACCAGCGGCCAGTTTGAAGTCCATACCGCCATCGTCAATGTACCGGATGGGCGCGTCGATAAACTGAAGGCGATGTACAACCCGCGCAAGACGGTCTACGCCAACGTCACCTATGCCGACATCGGCGGGCTGGACAAGGGCATCGGCCAGGGCGGACTCAAGGGCCAGTTCCGCACTGAACTCGGCCAGTGCGAAGCCTTCGTCCATGTGGTGCGCGCCTTCGAGGACGACACCGTACCCCACCCCTATCTGACGGTTGATCCACAGCGCGATCTGGAAGCGCTGGACGGCGAGTTCACCCTCTCCGACCTGGTGACGGTAGAGAACCGGCTGGAAAAGCTCAATAACGAGATGCGGATCAAGGGCAAGAATGTCGATAAGAATGTCCCGGCAGAAATCGAGCTGATGGAGACGTTCAAGGTTCAGCTCGAAGCCGAGAAGCCGCTGTATGCGCTGGACATCAGCGAGGACGAGCTGAAGGGCATTCGCGGATACGGGCTGCTGACCACCAAGCCGGTGCTGGTGGTGGCGAACCTGGGCGACGAGGCCAAAGATGTCCACAGTGTCCTGAAGTATGACCGGGCTGGCAGTGTGCTGGTCGGGTTGCAGGGCAAGATCGAAGCCGAACTGTCGCAGCTTGAGCCGGATGACGCGACGATGTTCATGCAGGAATATGGCATCACCGAGTTGAGCGCGGCCAAAGTCATCCGCCTGTCGTATGAACTGCTGTCGATCCAGTCGTTCTTCACCGTTGGCGAGGATGAGGTGCGGGCGTGGAGCGTGCGCATCGGGGCGACGGCTCCCGAAGCGGCGGGCGCGATCCACAGCGATTTGCAGAAGGGCTTCATCCGCGCCGAAGTGATGGCTTATGACGACCTGATCGCCGGCGGCAGCGAAGCGGCGCTCAAGGCTACTGGCAAATTCCGGCTGGAGGGCAAAGAGTACATCGTCAAGAACGGCGACATCGTGCATATCCGGCATAACGCATGACCCTGCGCGTCGGTTTACTGACCTGCGAACTCGCGCCGACACACGGCTGGGCGCAGGTCAGTCTGCGGCTGGCGGAGGCGCTGCGCCAGGCCGGGGTTGACCTGACCCTGATCGCTGCCCGCAGCACCCCCCTCATCGCTAGCTGGAACATCATCCCCTGTCTGCCAGAGGTCAGCCCGCTCGAATCCCGTTTCCCCCTGCAACTCATCCGCTCGGCGCGGCAGGCTTCGGCTGCCCTGCGCGGCTGTGATGTCATCCACGCTACCGTTGAACCCTACGCCCCGCTGGCGGCCTGGATCGCCGGGAAGCGTCCCCTGTTTGTCACGGCACACGGCAGCTACGTCCGTCTCGGTCATACCGAGCGCTGGCCGTTCAATCATCTCTATCAGCGGGCGTTGCAACAGGCCACGCTGCTGTGCGTCAGCCATTACACCGAACGGGTGGCGCGGGCATCGATCCCCGGTGCGCGGACGGTAGTCATCAACAACGGGGTGGATGCGGAACGGTTTATCCGCCTGGAACCTCACCCCCGCCTCGCTGCGCTCGACTCCCCCGCTCCAATCGATTGGAGCGGGGGGCAGGGGGGTGAGGTCGTCCTCTCGGTGGGCGCGGTCAAGGGGCGCAAGGGGACGCTGGAACTGGTGAAGGCGATGGCCGTCGTCCGGCAGCAGCGACCGGCGGCGCAGTGTGTCATCATCGGCAGCCTGATGGCCGAGCCGGGTTATGTCGAGCAGGTGCGGGCGGCCATCCGGGAACACGGCCTGACCGAGGGTGTTCATCTGCTGGGGCATGTCCCCGAAGCCGAACTGCTGGGGTGGTATCAGCGCGCCAGCCTGTTCGCCCTGCCCTCGCTCAATGATGGCTGGAAGTTCGAGGGCTACGGTCTGGTATATCTGGAGGCCAGCGCCGCCGGGCTGCCGGTGATCGGGACGCGGGACTGTGGCGCGGAGGATGCGATTGACGATGGCGTGACCGGCCTGCTCGTCTCACAAAGCCGGGTGGCAGAGGAACTGCCGGCGGCCATCCTGCGGCTGCTGGCGGATCCCGATCTGGCGCGACGGATGGGCGCAGCCGGGCGCACCAAAGCCCGCCAGCAAACCTGGGCGCACGTCGGTCAGCAGGTGGTGACGGCTTATGAGCGTGGGCTGACCGGTCAGGACTGACTTGCTGAAGCAGGCTGTGCCGTCTTTAAGGTGGACAGCGCTGAAAGGAAATCCTGCTCGCCGATAGTCTGGCTATTGTTGTGGATGGCTCGCAGCCCCGCCTCGTTCACCCACTGTTCAAGCTGCGCCCCGACCATGCCCTCGCCCATCTCCGCTAATGCTGACAACCGGACATCCGCGCTCAGGGAATGCCTGGCGGTCAACACGCGCAGGATCGACTCGCGCTCGGCGCTGTCTGGCGCATTCAGATGGATGACACGTTCCAGTCGCCCGGATCGCGTCAATGCCTCATCCAATGCATCAGGGCGATTGGTGATGGCAATCACCAGAATGCCCTGGTTGGCGGTCACATTGTCCAGTTCGGTCAGGAGGGCGGCCAGGGTTTGTAACCGTTCATCTTCGCCGTTGTTGGGTTTAATCAGACGTTTGAACCCCAGCGCGTCGATTTGGTCGAGGATCAAGATGGCCGGAGCTGCCTTGCGGGCTTTGCCGAAGATTTCCCGGATGCGGTTTGCCCCAACCCCGACAAACATATCGATGAAATCCGAGCCATTGCAGCACAGCAGATTGAGGCCGACATCGCCGGCGGCGGCCTGCGCCAGTTGGGTTTTGCCACTGCCGGGTGCGCCGGTCAGCAGAATGCCGGATGGTATACGGATACTCATCGCCTGACGTTTGGCCGGTTCACGCAGCAGACTCGTCAGTTCACGCAATGCCTGTTTGGCTGGCTCATAGCCGCCCACATGGTCAAAGGTGATGGCACGAAATCCCATCTGCTCGGTCACCGGTGTCTTCTTCATTTGATTGATCGGATTGGATTGCGAATTGGGGTCGAAGCGCATGTTTTTACGCACGGCCTGGAACAGCATTGCAACCACTAACACCGCCGGCACGCCGATAATGATGAGGTTCACCAGCAGATCAGGCTCTGCATCGGCTACCTGAATCCGACCGCGAATCGCATCCAAATCCGAGTCGGTAATTCCCATCGAACGCAGTTGGCTGGGCAGCGAGCTGATCGGGTCTTTAGCTGTCTGATAGCGCCTGCCATTGGTCATCACGATATTCACCTGGCTGTCACGCTGGACGGTGATCGATACGATGGCTTCGCGCGTCACCGGATCGTCGATCATATCCGCCAGTTCACCGATGGTGATCGGTACCGAGTTTGGGGCAAAGTGAGTGCTACCTGGTTGCAAGATGATGAAGAAAACGATCACCACTGCTGCGGCCACTGCAAGGACGATTATCAGATTCCGGTTGATGCTCCTCAGGCTTTTCATTGGGGACGAGTCCTCTATGGTTGTTACCCATTTCCATTATAAATGACATCATCAGGTAAAAGGGTTAGCTTTGGCTACCAGAGAAGGGCGGCAAGTCGACCTGGCGCGGGTCGGTCAACAGGTGGTGGCAGCCTATGAGGGCAGTCTCACGGTAAAATAGCGGCATCGAACGCTCAATCATGATTCAGGAGCGCATGATGACCGACGAAACTGTCTTTGAGATACGGAGTATTACGTCTCTGGCTCTTAGTGAAGATGAAAGCCGAGTTGCTCTGGCTTATGTTGATACTGCTGATACGGTGTATAAATTGGAAAACATGCGATTCAGTATTGTTCAGCTCAGCACCGGCCAAGAGCAGCTATCGATCTCGATACCTGAGCATTTCACTATTGATGGCTTGTGGTGGCGCGCCAACGACACGGAACTGGTCGTCATTTACGAGAACCGTATTGAGCGTTATGCGGCGCAGACGGGTGTCCGCCTGAGCGAGTCCATCCGCCCGTACTATTACATTTTCAAGCTGGGATTGCATCCCGATCGAGCGACGGTTGCTTTACTGACTAAGCGCAGGACGCCTGCGTTTGATGCTTATCTTGAGATCGTTGATGTTGTCACCGGCACGCAGCGGTACAGCATGGTGCTGCCTATTCCCTATGAGAAGGGTTTGAGTTGGATCGGTTGGAGCCGAGATGGCAATCGATTGGCTATTCTCAGCGAAACGGGCAAAGCGCTGATCTATAACTGGAATGGCTCATCTCTTACTCTAGTGCGTGAATTTGTGTATGCCGTGCCTGATTGGCCGACCGATGGCGCATGGTCGCCGGATGGTCAGCAGTTAGCCATTACCGTCAACAGCGCGGGCAATTTGCGCGGGCTGTCGATCTATGATGTCAACACCGGAACGCTCTTGCGGCAACTCACCGACACATACATTGACCGTATTCAATGGAGTGGCGAAACGAATCTGATTGCTGGCATTCTAAGAGGAGGTCTCACTTCCTATAGTTATCTGCGGGTACTCAACAGCACAACCGGCGCGACTGTCCAGGACTTTAACAACCCGACTCGCGGTGTATCTCGATTTGCCTGGAGTCGCAATGGTACGATCACGCTGGGCTACGCAATCGATTATGACGATTGGGTGCAAAACCCCGATATTCCGCTGGTCGCCACCCAGCGCCCCAGCATCCTGCCGTGAGGTGCGCTGTGTTGCCTCCCTGGTTGAAGTCAGGAGCTATTACGATGAGATACTTGATACTACGATTCAAAATGGGGTTATGCCTGCTGTTCATCCTGTTCAGTTCAATGACGATCAAGGAGTACCTGATGGCACAGCAGCCTGTGTTCGAAACCAGCAGGACATCAAGTATTGCCTGGAGTGAGAATGGGAATCGTATTGCGCTGGGTCTCTACGACCTGGCGGCTACCGAGTGGCGGATCGAAAACGTCCGCTTCAGCATCGTTCAGTCCAGTACCGGGCAAATCCAGATGTCGCTTGCCATTGACGAGCATGTCAGCATTGATGGCTTATGGTGGCGCGCCAATGACACTGAACTGGTCGTCATTTATGGCAACCGGATTGAACGATACAACACCCAGTCAGGCGTGCGCCTGAGCCAATGGACACGTCCCTACTCGCTGGTCTATCGCTTGGGATCCCATCCGGATCGGGCAACTGTGGCCTTGTTAACGGAGCGCGGATCTCCATCTAGAGATTACTATCTGGAAGTTGTAGATGTCGTCACAGGCGCTCAACGCTCCAGTTTAGTGCTGCCGATCCCTTACAGTCAGGCGGTAGACTGGGTAGGCTGGAGTCCAGATGGCAGCCGGCTGGCGATCCTCAGCGGAACCGGCAAGGCGCTGATCTATGGCTGGAATGGCTCAACATTGAGTTTCCAGCGCGAGTTCACTTATGCGTTGCCTGAGTATTACACCTGGGGAGCATGGTCGCCTAACAGCCAGCAGTTAGCCATCACCATCGATAGTAGCGGCAATCCGCCAGGCCTGTCGGTATATGATGTCAACACCGGAACGTTCTTGAGGCAACTGACCAATATCCGAATCGAGCATATCCAGTGGAGTCCTGAGACCAATCTAATTGCGGGGATTGTGTGGAACAATCTGGGTCCCAATTATGTGCGGATATTCGACAGTACAACCGGCGTAACCGTTCAGGATTTCACCAGACTTCCAGTTGGGATATATAGTTTTGCCTGGAGTAAAAATGGCACTCTGGTCTTCGGCTACGACGTCGAATATGAGGAGTGGCTGCAAAACCCTAATTCTCCACTTGTCACCACCCAACGACTCAACATCCTGCCGTGACGCTGGGGGTATGAGGTGACGGTGTATAATCAAGTGGTCAGGGCAAGGTGATTGCGCTCAGGAGAAGGTGACATGATTAAGATGACGATGGTAGAAGCGCAGGAACATCTGGCTGATCTGATCAACCACGCGCTTAACGACGAGCCGGTTTTCATTCTGCTGGATGATGATCGGGCAGTGATGCTGATGCCGGCGCATATCGGCAAGGGATACGGCGCGGTCAACAAGGTGGATGGATCAATCTGGATGTCGGATGATTTCGATGAGCCGCTTGAGGATTTCAAAGCATACATGGAATGAAGCTGTTACTTGATACCCACATATTCCTGTGGTACGTCCAGAACAATAGTCAGCTATCCCAGAACGCCAAAACGCTGATCCAGTCAAGCGGCAATGAACCGATTGTGCATATTGCCAGCGTATGGGAAATGGGTATCAAGCTCAGCCTGGGAAAACTCGACATACCCCGTCCTATTTCTGCGTTCGTCAGAGCGCGCATGGGCATACACAATATACGTCTGGCTGCCATGACGATTGACCAGATCGAGGTTGTCAGCCAATTGCCATTTTATCATCGCGACCCATTTGACCGTCTGTTGATTGCTTACTGTATTGTTGAAGGCATTCCGCTTATCAGCGTCGATTCGGCTTTTGATGCCTATCCAATCACTCGCTTATGGTAAGCGCAATCCCTATGCTGACTGAACGGCTGCGCGGCTTCTTCCGGCGCAAGTTTGTGCGCGATACCCTCATCCTGCAAATCGGCAAGGTGGGCATCACCGGGCTGACCTTCCTCTCGTCGGCGCTGGTGTGGCGGCTGCTGGGTGCCGAGCGCTACGGCATCTGGGCGGTGGCGAATTCCTACTTCACCCTGTGGCAGATGCTCAACCTGACCGGTCTGTTCGCCAGCGTCGGGACGCAGTTGCCGATGGCGGTGGGGGCGAAGGATGCCGGCGAAATCCTCAATCTGCTGGCGGCTTATGTCAAGGTGGCGCTGTTGTGGAGCCTGTTCCTGCTGACCGCGCTGCTCCTGGTCGGCCCGCCCATCGCCGGGCTGCTCTACGGGGGTGATGAACGCATCGGCTGGTTGGCTGCCGGGCTAGCGCTGACGGTGCTGCCGGATATGCTCTACAGTCTGGTCATCCTCGCGCTGCAAAGCCAGCGGGCGATGCGCCAGTTCGCCATCCTGCAAAACATCAATCAAGCGATGCTGCTGCTGTGCATCGTGGTCGCCTTGCTCATCCAGCCGACGCCAGAGAGTCTGGTGGTCGCCCGGTTGACCTACTCGCTCTCGACGCTGCTGGTCGCGCTCGGCTTTTATCAACGGCTGCGGGCGGCGCATCCGGCGGCCTTCCCTTCGATCTGGGCCGTGCTGGGTCATCTCCGGCGGGTCGGGCTGCGCCGCTACCTGGGTTTCGGCTTCCTCAACGCTGTCGATAAACAGATCGCCGCGCTCTTCACCGAACTGCCGCTGCAACTGGTGGGCATCTTCATTGGCAAGACGGCCGCCGGGTATCTGGAACTGGGCTACAAAGCGCTGACTCTGCCGGCACTGTTCACCTCAGCCGTGTTCGATAATCTCCAGGCCGCCGTGCCACAGGCCGTCGGACGGCGCGATTTTGTCACACTGCGGCGCAACCTGTGGCGGGTGCTGGGGGTGATGGCCGTGGGGGCAGTCGGCTTCTACGCCGTCTTCGCCCTGCTGGTCCCGGTCATCATCCCGCTGCTGTTCGACCAGTCGGCGCTGCCAGCCGTGCCGGTGGTGCTGACGCTGACGGTGCTGGGCGTGGTGACGACAATCGGGGGAATCTTCGGCCCGGTCTACCGCGCCCTCGATCTGATGCGCCCGGTGATCGCCATCAAGATTATCAGCCTGCTGCTGGTGATCCTACCTGGCTATGTCCTGCTGCAACAGCCAGCCTTCACCCTGCCAACCCTGTGGCTGGAGACGATGCTCACGCCGTCCCCGCTCGCGCTGCTGATCGAGCAGCAGGGGGTGTTGATCGGGGCGTGGATGGTGAATGGGCTGCTGACGCTCTCGGTGCTGCTGACGGCGCTGGTGTCGCTGCGGGCGCTGGCGCGGCTGGGGAAAACAAAAACGCCTGAATAGTCAGGCGCTTCTGTTGATGATGGTGGAAAAAACTAACTCTTGGCGGTATTGACCGGGCAGGTGCGGATGCCGAACAGGCTGTATGCTGGACACCAGCCGATCAGCGCTGTGCCGAAGGGGATGATCGCCAGGACGGCCAGCCAGCTCTGGGCAGCGATGCCTACCGCCAGGATCACGATCCCCAGGACGATGCGGATGATGCGGTCGATGTTACCTACGTTGCGGTTCATGTTGGGTCTCCTCTTTGTACTGATAATCTTTCGTTCCGTTCTGTCTATTGGATGCTGCCGCGAGACCCATTTTTACGGCAGTTTAGGGTGTCATTCGTCATCAAAAGCCGGTGACATCTGACAGGTGAACAGGTTGACGGCGAACCTGTCGGCAACTAGAAGCTGGGTTATGATAGAACCACAATCCAATGAGTGAGGGGGTAGTATGGGCGCAGAAGACCACCGCGAAAAGGCCGGGAAAGGGCCAGTGACCGTGGCGATTGTCACCGTCAGCGATAGCCGCACACCGGAGACCGATCAGAATCGCCAGTATATCGAAGGGCGCATGGCTGAACTGGGGCATACCGTCGCCGCATACCGGCTCATCAAGGATGAACCGGATCAGGTGGCGCAGGTGTTGGAAGAGTTAACGGCTATGCCTGGTGTACAGATCGTGCTGTTCAACGGCGGCACTGGCATCAGCCCGCGTGATACCACGTTTGATGTCGTCAGCCGCTATCTGCAAAAGACGCTGCCGGGCTTCGGCGAATTGTTCCGCATGTTGAGTTATGCCGAGGTCGGCGCAGCCGCTATGTTCAGCCGCGCCACTGGCGGGGTGTATAACCAGACGCTGGTGTTCTCCATGCCCGGCAGCCCGAACGCGGTGCAGGTCGCGCTGGAGAAGCTCATTATCCCGGAGATCAATCACCTCGCCTGGGAGATCGCCCGCAAGGGGTAGTCAGGGGTCTGATCGCGTGATTCGGCCTGATTACGAAAACGACCTACAATGAGCGCAGGGATTTCTGCACACTAGGAGCAGGCTGATGGATGCGCTCATTCCAGTGATTGTCACATTCGTGATTCTGCTGATCGCTTTTGTCGCGGTCGGTTTTTTTCTGCGCCGTCTGGCGACGCAGAATGAGGCAGCGGCACGGGCGAAGTATCCGGCGGCCCGGCTGGTGGTGCCGGATGCTGTCTTCTTTGGGCAAGAGTCGCGCGGTATGGCGCAGTTACGCGGCAACGGAACGCTGGTCATCAGCGACAGCGAACTGTACTTCCGCAAATGGGTGCCGTTGACCGAATACACCATTCCGCTCAATCGCATCGAATCGATTGAGTCCCCCAAAGTTTATCTCGGCAAAAGCTATGGACGCCCGCTGCTGAAGATCAATTATCGCCGCGAGGATGGGCAGTCCGACTCGATGGGCTGGTATGTTCCCGATGTCGAGTCGGTACGGGGACAAGTGGATGTGGCGCGCGGTGTTCAATCCTGATGGCGATCAATGCCCGGCGCGGGATTGCATGTTCATGATGATGCGGGTTGCCATGCCACGCGGGACGAAGCGCGGCAGCAGTACGCCGGTTTTATTGAACAGACCGGGGACGACGATGGTCTTGCCCTGCTTCATTCCCTGTATTCCGGCCTGAACCACCTCGGCGGCGCTCATCATGAACCGGGCCAGGGTGGTCACCAGTTTGGAGTCTTCCATATCCGCCCGTTTCTGAAAGCCGGATTTCGTCGGCCCAGGGCAGAGCGCCGTCACCGTCACGCCGGTGCCATCCAGTTCACGCGCCAGCGCTTCGCTGAAGGAGAGGACATAGGCTTTGCTGGCATAATAGACCGCCATCAGTGGGCCGGGCTGGAACGAAGCGGTAGAGGCGACGTTGACGATTTGCCCGCTGCGCCGTTCGACCATCGGCTTGACAAAGAGCTTGCTCAACAGCGTCAGCGCCATGATGTTGACCTGCATCATCTGTAATTCATCCTCCAGCTTCGTCTCAGTGGCGAAGTGTCCAAAAGCGGCGAAACCGGCATTGTTGACCAGCACTTCAATCGGCGTGTCTTTCAGCGCGTCGAAGATTTCCTGCGGCGCGTTGAGCTGCGTCAGGTCTTTCGCCAGCACCGTCGCCTGTACCCTGTGTTTGCTTTGCAGTTCGGTCGCCAGCTCGCGCAGCTTGCCTTCGCTCCGTGCCACCAGCACCAGATTGTAACCGGATTGCGCCAGTTGTCGGGCGAACTCCAGGCCGATGCCGCTGGATGCTCCGGTCACGAGTGCCGTCTTGTTTGCCATGGATAATCCCTCTTTCGCGTTCATTTCGTTCGTTAGTTGACATCATGTACGCTATATACGATAATCGAATTACAACGGGTGTCAATCACCAGTTCGGATGACCTGTACGGTTATAGATGGATGTCTACTCATGTTGACTCAAGTGTCTGTGGAAGAAGTGAAACTGGATCGTCGTCAGCAGCGGACGCGGCGGATGCTGCGCGATGCCCTCATCAGCCTGATCGTCGAACGCGGTTTCGACAGCCTGACCATTCAGGACATCACTGACCGGGCAGACTTACGGCGCGCCACCTTTTATCTGCATTACGCCACCAAAGAAGAATTGCTCATGACGGTGCTGCGCGAAACCTTCGATGAACTGGTGCAGCAGATGGAACCGCTGCGGCAGGCCGATGCGCTGGGGGGCAAGACCCAGGTGGAAACTTACGCTGTGATGCTGCGCCATGTCGCCGAGAATGCCCACCTGTATTCGGTCATCCTGGGCGGGCAGGGCGGAGCCGCCATCGCTCGTAGTATCCGCGAGTATCTGGCTGGACATGTGCTGTACGCGCTGGGACGGCTGCCACCGGCTGATCTGAAGCTGCCGCCGGAGGTGCTGGCGAATTATATCGCTGGGACGGAACTGAGCCTGATCTCATGGTGGCTGGAGGCCGGGCAGCCCTATCCGCCGGATGCGATGGCACCGATGCTTCAGCAGCTTATCCTGCATGGTGTACAGAGCAGCGTCGCACTCAGATAGAATTTATGCTTGAGGATTGTCAGTCTGAATCGGCAGTCGCACAGTGAAGGTGCTTCCGCTGTCGGCCTGACTCACAACGGATATACTACCGTTATGCAATTGAATGATGTATTGGGTGATCGCCAGCCCCAGTCCGGTGCCGCCAGCCACCAGCCGCCGCGCTTGCTCACTACGAAAGAAACGATCAAAAATCCGTGATTGATCTTCTGAGCTGATGCCAATCCCCTCATCGGCGATACAGATGACGATGTGGTTTGCATCGCGTTGCGTGCTGAGCGAGATACCGCGCCCTGCCGGCGTATAATTCACCGCGTTCGAGACCAGGTTGACCAGCGCCCGTTCCATCTGGCGTGGGTCGAGCAGTAAAGGGGGCAGCAGCGGATTGGCGGACAACCCAAATGATTGGCGCTTATCCAGTGCAACTGGCTCATAGGTGTCAAATACGCGCCGGACGATAGCGTTGATGTCGCAGCTTTCCAGCTCCAACCGGATCTGGCCGCGATCCAGTCCTGAGAGTGTGCGCAGATCTTCCAGCAGGTGCTGCAAATGCTGTGTCTGATTCTCCAGCGCACGGATGTGGTCTGGCAGTTTTTCCGGGCTGCGCTGCAGCAGATAGAGTCTTGTCTTCAGACCACTGATAGGTGTCGCCATGTCGTGCAGCGCGTCGGCTACGAAGCGGGCTTTGAAACGTTCGATTTCCTTCAGGTGGGTGATGTCATGAGCACTCAACAGGACCCCGTTCTTCTCGTTACCGCCCGTTGGCACCGGGATCAGTGACAGATCCAGGTCACGTGGCTGGCTTTCGGGGTGAGCAATTTGTGCCTGCAGTCGCTGGGGTTGACCGTGATCGATCACCTGTTGCAGGGCATTCTGTATGGTCTTTATCTGCTCATCATCGGCGAAGCAGTCCAGGATGCTGTGAATCGTCTCGGGGTTGCATCCGGTAAACATCGAAAGAAAAGCCGGGTTGGTGGTCTCCAGACTGCCGTTGCGTTGGGCAAAAGCCAGTGCATCGGTAGTGGTATTCAGGATAAGCTCCAGTTGATCTTTTGCGCGCCGCATGGCAGCCGTCCGTTCCTCCACCAGACTTTCCAGGTGCGTGGCATATTCACGCAGTTCCGCTTCCAGCCGTTTCCGCTCAGTGATGTTCTGCGCCAGGATCATGCCGTAGCGGATCGTTCCTTCGTCATCCTCCAGTGGCAGATAGTGATAGCTGTGGATCTGATCCCGGAAAGGCAGCTCGGCGGTAAAGCGTTTCCCTTCCAGCACAGCTCGCATATTCGGTTCGGCCAGTCTGGCGAAGTCTTCTGGCACTGCCTGATACAGTTGTTTACCCACCATCATGGTGCTGGAATAACCAGTGGCTTCCACTTCCGGCCCATCAACCAGCAGGAAAGTCAGGCCGGGATCATAGAGGATGATCGCGCTGTTGGGCAGATTAGCGGTCAGCGCCCGATAGCGCCGCTCGCTTTCTCGAAGTGCAGCTTCAGCTTTCTCGCGCTCGGCTAACCGCTGATGGGCATCGTCCAGTGACTTATTCACGCTCCTAAGGGTGATGTACGAGACAGTGGCAGTGCCGAGCAGGAAGACCACAATTGTGACCAGGGTAGTGACTGGCGACAGATTGTCGCGCACGTTGGGCAGGGCGCCGTTCTGCTCCATCCAGATCAGCAGGAGGCCATAGAGTGCGGTCAATACAATGAAGGTGAAAATATGCTTTCGCTGAAGCAGCAGGCCGGCCAATAGCAGGCTCAGAAAGCCGCCAGCGGAATAGCCAATGGCTCGGATGCCGCCGCTGTCGAGGCTGCTGAGCATCAGTATTGACCACACGAACACCACATACAGTCGCGCCGACTCGAGCACATGGCCCCGTTTGGCTAACAGCACAAACCCGATCACTGGGATGACTATCACGGCAAACGTCGCCACTGCCCGATCAGGTACCACAACCAACAGCACTGCACTATACAGCAGAGCTCCAATGATCGTGACCTGGAACAAAAGAAATAGATTGGCGGCAGTCCGCGTCTTGACTTCGTGCTTTGGGAAAACGGGCGGCATCATCCAGCAGCGAATACGCATGTCTATTCGCTTGGGCGCGGTGTCCATCGAGTTGGTGTGTCCCCCGTCGGGATATCTGGTGCAACGGCCTGATGAATAGAATAATACTGTTATTCACAATGCAAGACAATAAGCTTTTTCCCAGAAACAGGAGCGCTGCCTGTCGCTGGACTAACCCAGCAGCTTGCGTACCAGATCGGCTACAGTACGTCCCAGTTTCTCCTGCTGATCGGGTTCAAAATGGATGCCATCGATGTCACTGGTGACGATCACCTGACCGGCATCGAGGAAGGCACAACCGTGTTCCTGCGCCACTTGACGATAGAAGGGAGCGAGCTCACGTGACTTTTCGTCCCCGCCCTCGAACATATCGGCTCCCAGGGTCAGCCGGCCCAACGGCGGCGGACAGATGAGCAACACTTGCGGGGCAACACCCTGCGGCCCCGTTTCGCTTCTCAGAACAATATCGACCAGTGCCCCGGCACCGCTGGCAATATCGTAAGGAGAAAGGTTGAACCGCCGCTTCAGATCGTTGGTCCCAAGCATGATGATGACCAGATCGAGCGGCATATGCGAGCGCAGGCAAGGCAGCAGATACGGCTTGCCATTGCGATATTCACCCTCCACCGGGTCATCCCAGACGGTTGTCCGTCCGCTTAAGCCTTCTTCGACCACCCAGTAGCCCTCGCCGAGCGTTGTCCGCAGGACGCTGCCCCAGCGCTGGCTCATGCGCGGCATGACCGGCAGCTTCTCTTCCAGCGCCGGATAACCCCAGGTATTTGAATCGCCATAACACAAAATCGTCTTCATGCTTGTCAAGCCCCCAAAAATCTTAATTCTTCTTTTTAAGAATTGATGTATAGTAAAGATGTAGCCCAGTGACAATACTGGCACAACCAAACGAGTTGTTTCCCCGACTCCCCCAACGGTTTGCCGCCCACGCCCATCATGACGTGGGCGGCATCATTTCTGCCCCTTACTGAAGTTGAATGCACACGATGCGGTCAAGCCCTGCCAGATCCGTTAGCAGCGTCACCACCGCGTTGGGCAAGCGCTGCCGTGCCAGTTCCAGCACTGCCGCCCCCTGATCCGCGCCGATTTCCAGCAGCAGCCAGGCATTCGCCGCGCAGACATCCACCGCCTGTGCGAGTAATTGACGGATCAGGTCGAGTCCATCCGCCCCGCCATCCAACGCCAGATGCGGCTCGTAACGGCTGACCGCCAGCCGGCGCATCTCGTCGGTTGGAATGTAGGGCAAGTTCGCCATCACGCCTCCCACCATGATACCGCGTTCGCCCAGCGGTTCAAGCAAGTGACCGTGCAGGAAAGTGATCGCAACGCCGTGCGCCCGTGCATTATCCTCGGCAATACCCAGCGCCGCCGGGCTGGTATCCAGGGCATATACCTGAGCGTGGGGACGGTGTGCTGCCAGCGTGACGGCCAGCGCCCCGCTGCCGGTGCCAACATCGGCCACCTCCGTGGTTGCCTGCGGGTCGAGCCGTGCCAGCGCCTGCTCCAGCAGCAGTTCGGTTTCAGGACGAGGTATCAGGACATCCGGCGTCACTCGGAACATCCGGTCAAAGAAAGCGCGCCGCCCGATGATGTACGCCAGCGGTTCACCCCTTGCAGCTCGCTCGATCCAGCCGGTGAAATGTGCCGCCTGTTCCGGCAATAAGCGTTGTTCCGAATGCGCCAGCAGATAGGCGCGGTCTTTCCCGATGACCTCGCCCAGCAGAGATTGCGCATCCAGCGCCGGCGACTCGGATATGGCTTGAAGCTGCTGCTTGCCCCAGCGCCAGGCGGCCTCAAGGTTCATTTGGCTAGACTCGCCCAATTATTCCCTCAATCCTTAAACAAATCGTCCATGCTGGATAAAGATCGGCTGATATAGTATGGACGGACGTAAGGTTGTCGCAAGGCTTCCATTTTACCGTTCGTATCAGCGTAGGTTGTGATGACAGGGGATGATAAAGATGATGACTGATCGACATCAGAATAAGGATTATGAAGAGAACACCCGTGACACCTGCCGCTATTGCCACCGCACCCCGTCGGTCTGGCAGCAGATGGGCAATGAAAAGGTGTGCGGCCACTGCGGTACCCGCGTCTACAGCCCAACCTTTTACATCCTGCCCGCGCTGCTGGAACCCCAAGCGCTGAAGAAATAACGGAACAACGATCTCAACATGAGATAATCTTCCGTAGGGGCGCAATATATTGTGCCCCACAACCCTCTCGTTTTGTTTTCGGCGCTCCATAAGCACGTTCTAACCGAGCGATCTGATCGGTCGCTTCGGTTCGATCCGGCTATTCCGGCTTCTCCTCCATCAACTGACTCAGGGTCTCCACCGCGCTGTGCCGCAGCTTCACATCCGGGTCGCGCAGCGCCGCCAGCAGGTCGGGGATGGCTGCTGCGCCGATCCGTGCCAGGGCTTCGATGGTATGCTTGCGCACCGGCGGGACAGTGTT
Organism: Anaerolineae bacterium; assembly: GCA_022843385.1. Taxonomy (GTDB): domain Bacteria; phylum Chloroflexota; class Anaerolineae; order Aggregatilineales; family Phototrophicaceae; genus CFX2. The sequence continues at coordinate 28,753 of JALHNT010000046.1, forward strand.
CATGCCGGGCACTGGTTCCCAACGGCGGCGAAACAGGTTCATCAGCGCCGGCACGGCCGCTTCGGCCCGCAGCAAACCGAGCGCCTGTGACGCGCTGATGCACATCATCCAGTCGGCATCTGGCGGAATGATGGCATCGATCAGCGGTTGGATGGCGCGCGGATCGCCCAGTTTGCCCAGCGATTCAGCAGCCGCATGACCGACACCGGCCACACCATCGTGGAGCTGGTCGATCAGCAGCGGGACGGCCGCCTCGACCCCCATTGACCCGACGATCAGGGCTGCCGCCCGTCGCACATCGGAGTCTTTATCGGCCAGCAATTGCAGCAGGTGCGGAACTGCCGCCGGATGATTGAGTTCAGTGAGCGCCTGAATGGCGAAGTCATGCACTACTCCGCCTTTGTCGCGCAGTGCATGGAGCAGCGCCTCGATCACGCTGGCATCGTGGGTTCGCCCCAACGCCCGCACCGCCGCGCCGCGCACCAGATGGTTGTCGTCGCGCACCGCCGCATGAATGAGTCCCTGAATGATGTCGGTCTTGCTGGTCATGGTTTCCCCGAAGCATTGTTAGTTGTTAGCTCTTAGTTGGTGGTTGATAGGTTGGATGTGGTGGGCGTGATGTCCCTCGTCCCACGTTGCGCAGCCACGTCCAACAGGCCGATGAGCTGTAATACGAGTTCACAACGGCTCCCCTTCTCCCACCGGGAGAAGGGGCTGGGGGGATGAGGGCTATGAACAGCCGCAACCGATAGCGATTGCCGAATCAATTGATCAAACCTCAATATTGCGCCCCTACGGGAGAGTTATGGGCTGAATATTTTTCTGCAACAGCCTAACAACCACGAACGAACAACCAACAACTAGGAACTAACAACTACCCACGAACAGGGGGTTGCTCACACAACCCCCCGTCGCTCGGTCAGATTAGCCGGGCGTCGCTTCCGGCGTCACCGCACTGGTGGCCGTCGGTGGGACGCGCGTATTGGTCGGACGTGATGTGGCGCTCGGCGGCACACGGGTATTGGTCGGGCGCGGCGTCACTGTGGGCGGCACACGGGTAGCGGTCGGCGGCACACGGGTCGCCGTCGGTGGCACTGGTGTGGCGCTGGCCGGAACCGTTGTGGCCGGGACAGTGGTCGGGACGGTTGTCGCTGGGACAGTAGTCGGAACCGTTGTGGCCGGGACAGTGGTCGGGACGGTTGTCGCCGGAACCGTTGTCGGAACCGTTGTGGCCGGGACAGTCGTCGGAACAGTTGTCGCTGGAACGGTGGTGGCCGCTGGCGGCATGGGTGTAGCCGGGACAGCCGTGGCCGGGGCAGCTTGTGCGCCAGCCTCGGTAGTCGCTTCAGCCGTCGCCTCAGCCGTTCCTTCAGCGGTGACTTCAGCCGTCGCTTCGCCAGGGACGAAGGTGCCAGCCGCCGTCGCCGTCATCGTGGCGAAGAACTGCTGCATCATGGCATCAGCGGTCGCGGTCTGCTCCACTTCGCTGAACGGATTCGGCGTGCGGGTGGCGCTGGGCAGCGGCGTCGGCGATGGTACGTAGGCCGGGTTGGCGATGTTGCCGATCAGGCCATCCACCAGGTCTTTCGGTAGCAGATAGACGTTGGCGGTATCGTCGCCGACCAGCCCGTAATAGCGTGGGTTGGCGGCGGCCGCGTTGCCGATTTGCAGCCGGTAGACTTTGCCCGCTGCATCGGTCAGCGACAGCGTATACTGCGGCGCAGCCAGACCGAAATCGGCCAGATTGGTCGCCGGGAATTTATCAACCGCGACCAGCGACGCCAGCACGCTCATCGTGCCAACGGCTTTGGTCTGGTCAGTCGCCAACACCTGTAGATTGGTGGCATCCGATACCGTCCAGACATTGGCGGCATCCTTGGTCATGACCACCTTGCTGGCATCGTCATTCTTGACCACCTCAAAGCGGACGATGGTCCCCTGGTTGTTCACGTCGGCGATCTCCGGGAAGATCGGGCCAGCGCTGGGGGTGGGCGTGATCGTCGTTCCGCCGGGGGCAGCCGCCGGTTGGTTGCTCAGAAACACCACCGCCGCGATCACGACGATGCTGGCAACGATCAGTATCAAAGTTCCACGATCTAAACGCATAGGCGTGTATTCTCCTGTAGTCAGTTAAGATAAACCGCTTCTCGCTCACCTCACCCCCGCTGCGCAACTTACTCCCGAAGGACCAGCGCTACAACACGATTCATTCACTGCTGCGCCCCTTCTCCCACTGGGAGAAGGGGCAGGGGGGATGAGGGCAATAACATACCCAACAGGCTTTACGTGCGCGCTTTTTCGCGGCTGCTCCACCATACAAAGATGCCAATCCCCAGCACGCCGAACGGCAGCAGGAAGATCGTCAGAAAGTTGATGTTGCGGGTCGCGCCGGCGTCAACGAAGATCGGCTGATCCTGTGGCCGCTGCGGCTGCGTCAGGATCGGAATCTGACGGAAGAATTCATCAAAGTTGGTGACCCAGGCAGCACTCAGCAGCGCGACCTGCAAGTTGGAGAGGTTGCCACCGCGTGAGGCGTTGGTCGGCACATCCTGGCTGCCGAACAGCACCACGCGTGCGCCGGTCTGGGTATTCTCCGCCGAAGCACCGAGCACAAACGGGCCTTTCGGGTCGGTGTCGGTGGCGCGGGTTAGGGCGATATCAGTGGTTTGCAGCACACTGGAATCCAGCTTGGCATACGACTGGTCGGTGGAGCGCACCAATTCAACCACGCTGACATTTTCCGGCAGGGTTGGAGCGACTTCGATGCTGCGCGGCAGGCTGAATACCATCGGCGTGTTTTGCGTCAGACCCTGGGTGATGCTGCTGCTGGTGTCGAAGGTGATCGCGCCCGGCAGGAAGCCGAACTGATCGGCAGCCAGCGTTTGATCCATCACCAGATTATCGCTGAAGCGCAAGCCGAAGTTGGCGAACAGATACTCGCTCAGAGCCGGCGTCGTCGCCAGCACTGGCGTCATCTCGTTGTTGATGGGTGCGGCAAAGATGATGACATGGCCGCCGTTGTTCAGGTAATTGATGAGGAACTGGCTCTGCTGTTCATTCAGCGGGGTGTTGCCGCCGACGATGACGATGGCCTGACCATTGATGGCGGGGTCAGCCAGATCGATCTCGCTGTCTGCTGCCGTCAGATCGAGGAAGGTGACTTCTTCGGTCTTCCAGTTCAGTTGATCGGTCAGGATGCCGTTCAGATCCGACAGCCCGGTCTGACCGGCTCCGGCCAGCGTCGTGCCGCTGTCGGTGGTGACGAAGTAGGCGCGGAAGTCGCCCGCTGCCGAGACGCGCAGGATGGCATTCGAGAGTTCTTCCTGCGTCAGGAAGCTGACATCCTGCTTGCGGTCATTGATCGGGCTGCCAGCTGCATCCAGTGGGACGACCACGATCTGACCGGGGCGGGTGACTTCGTAGGTCGTCACCAGATTCGGGTTGCGATCGGGGTCGATGAATTCATAGCTGATCTTGCTGTTGGCGCGAACATAATCGTCGAACAGGATAGTCGCCTGATCGCGCTGCGCCGCCTGGGCGCTGCCGTAGAATGCCAGGATGCGGATATTCGGTGTATTCGGTTCAACTGCCAGCCCGGCGATGATGTCCCGATTTTCCTGCGTCAGCGAGAATTCGTTGCGTTCGGTCAGATCGAGGCGGATGTTGCGGCTCTTGACGACGGCGTAAATCGCCACCAGCGCCGTCAGGAACAACAGCGTGACCAGAATGGTCGTGCCGCCGTAGCGGGCGGTGCGGCCACTGAGCAGGGTGCGCACCTGATCGGGAGCCATGAAACCCCAGATGATGAGCGACAGCACCCCCAGCCCGAAGGCCCCCCAACCGACGACGGTGAAGGTCGGCTGTGTCACCAGCACGATGAAGGCGATCAGGAAAGCGATCCCGGCCAGCGCCAGCATATACACCGGCGGAATGAAGGGTTCGGGTTGTTGATCGTTAACCGTTGGATTGGGCGTTTGATTCACGCTCATGATCTCCAGCGCCTCACTTCCACAATCCGCGTGGTGATGAACAACGCGGCGATAATCATGAATACAAAATAGAGGATGTCCTCAGCCCGGATGACGCCCTGCGCCAGCGTGCTGCCGAAATGGGCTTGCAGACCCAGCTCGCGGACGAAGCCACCGATGTTCTGACCGAAGCCGGAGAGGTTGCCCAGCGCACCAGCAGCCACTTCCGCCAGATACAGCACCAGCACCGTCGCCGCCCCCAGGAAGGCCGCGACCACCTGATCTTCGGTGATGGCCGACCAGATCATGGTGACGGCTAACGTCGCGCCGCCATACAGCCATGCGCCCAGGTACAACCCGATGGTGCGTCCGGTATCCAGCACACCGACCGTGCTGAGGATGACGATGTAGACCAGCGTCAGCGCCAGGATGATGGTGTAGAACGTCCACACCGCCAGGAACTTGCCGATGATGAACTGCGACTCGCGCATCGGCAGCGTCATCAGCACTTCCAGCGTCCCTTCACGGGTTTCCTCGGCCAGCAGCCGCATCGTCAGCAGCGGTGCCACCAGGAACATGAGGAAGGTCAGCAGGTTGGGGATGAAGTTCAGGCTGTCCGCCGGGGCCTGCTGCTGGCTGGCGGTTCCCAGGCTGTCGCCGAACAGGATGCCAAAGAACAGGAGCAGGGCAAAGGTGATGGCATAGGCGACGGGCGAACGGAAATACACGCCCATCTCGCGCTTGTAAACGGCAAGAATACCTCTCATGACTCGACAACCTCGCTTTCAGCCGGGGATGATGCTTCGGGCGTTTCGTCTGGCGCGGTTTCGGCGTGCTGGTGGCGCGTCAGTTCCAGGAAGATTTCCTCCAGGTTGACGGCCAGCGGACGCAGCTCGACCAGATCCCAGCCCTGTTCAACCACGGTCCGGGCAATCGCCGGACGCGGGTCAGTGTTGGGGTTCGGTGGGGTGATGATGATGCCATCCAGTCCGGGAACGGCTGACGCCACCTGCGGCAGCGCTTGCAGTGCCGGCAGCGCGGTCTCCGCCGGGATGTTCAGCCGCAGTAGGACGCGCCCGCCGCGTTCCAGCATGTTGCGCAGTTCCGTCGGCGCACCCTGAGCGACGATCTCACCCTGATTGATGATGACCACCTTATCGCAGACCTGCTCGGCTTCCGAGAGGATGTGGGTGCTGAACAGCACCGTGTGGCGCTTGCCTAGTTCGCGCACCAGATCGCGCAGTTCCAACACCTGGATCGGGTCGAGGCCGATGGTCGGCTCGTCGAGGATCAGCACATCCGGGTCATGCACCAGCGCTGAAGCCAGGCCGACGCGCTGCCGCATACCTTTTGACAGGGTGCGGATACGGCTGTCGGCGCGGTGAGCCAGTTGGACCCGTTCCAGCACTTCCATGCCCTTGTCACGCCGCCCCTTGATGCCGCGAATTTCGCCGACATACATCAGATAGCCGAGCGCCGTCATATCCCGGTACAGCGGCACATTCTCTGGCAGGTAACCGACTTTCTCGCGCACCTGCATACTCTGGTTGAACACGTCGAAGCCCGCCACCTGTGCCTTGCCGGAAGTCGGCGGCAGGAAGCCGGTCAACATGCGCATGGTGGTGGTCTTTCCAGCGCCGTTCGGCCCCAGAAAGCCCGTGACCTGACCCGGTTGCGCCGTGAAGGAGATGCTCTTCACCGCGGCCACCGAGCCGTATTTTTTGACTAAATCTTGTACTTCGATCATAACGCCTTCCGTTTAACTCGAATGAGTTGGGGATGCGACTCACCACATAAAACCATCCACTAACTACCCAAACAAGATAAGAATTGGCTCAATATTCGATTAGCGCATTTTCATCTTGCCGGAGCAGCAACACGGCATTATACGAATGAAGGACGTAAAAAGCCATGAGCAAGGGCGGCTCTTCACAGAACCGTGACAACGCTGTGGTGGATAAATGAAACGGGCGTGAACGGCGTCGCTAACTGAACAACTATAGGCAATTAAAGCGAATCATATCCTGGCGCAGGGGCATATCCCGTCCCTTACGATAATTGGTTCATTCATAGGGACACCCACAGGGTAGCTACGTAAAATGTTATCCGGATGTTTTTTCTCGTGTGACCTTTCTTCGCAAGATAACGGGATGAACCCCTTGCCACCAGTAGCTTGACACCCTATTCTTTATATGCTATGTTGGTTATATATCCATATGGCTATAAAGGGTTGAGGTGCGTTTTCCATGTTAACCGTTTTTGAGGCGCTTGTTGATCCAAACCGCCGCCGCATTCTGGATTTGCTGCGTGAACGACCTCGCCTGGTGGGTGAACTGGTCGATACGCTAGAAATCACGCAGCCCGGTGTCTCCAAACACCTGCGGTTGCTGCGCGAGGTGGGCTTGGTCGATGTGCGTCAGGATGCCCAGCGACGCTGGTACGAACTGCGGCTAGAACCGTTGGCAGAGCTGAATGACTGGCTGGAACCGTATCGTCAGATCATGGAAGAACGCTTTGAACGCCTGGATAACATCCTGAAGGATTTACAAGCAAAGGAGAATACTGATGACGAAGCTTAAGGTAATTGCTGAGCCGGGCAAGCACGAGATTGTCCTCGTGCGGGATTTCGATGCCCCGCGTGAACTGGTGTTCCGGGCAATGACCGATCCCACTTTAGTATCCAAGTGGTGGGGGCCGCACAATGTGACGACAGTTGTTGACCAGATGGAAGTCAAAAAAGGCGGCGTCTGGCGCTACGTTCAGCGCGATGCTGACGGCAATGAATTTGCCTTTAACGGCGTTTATCATGAGGTTACATCGCCTGGACGACTGGTCCACACCTTTGAATTTGAAGGAATGCCCGGACACGTTCTGCTTGAAACTATCACCTTCGAAGACCACAACGGCAAAACCAGAATCATCGATGCGTCAGTTTTCCAATCCATTGCTGACCGCGATGGGATGATTCAGTCCGGCATGGAGAGCGGCGCAGCGGAAACCTGGGATCGGCTGGAGGAGTTGCTCAAGACCTTATGACCAGTAGCCTGCTCGAATGCCGCTGAGCATACTGTAGCCCATATTTAACCTCACCAATCAATTGTATAGCTGAACTGGAGCATCGAAATGTCTAAACGGTCATCGATAGTATTCGCTTTGTCTGTCGCCCTGGCGCTGCTGATCTCGGCAGTGGCATTCGCCCAAAGTGATACGGAGGCTGTGCAAACGGGTTATGCCGATGTCAATGGGCTGAGCATGTACTACGAGATTCATGGAACGGGCGAACAGCTGGTGGTACTGCATGGGGCATACATGTCGATTGATCTGATGGGCGAGCTGATCACGTCGTTGGCGGAAACGCGCCAGGTCATCGCTGTTGAGATGCAAGGTCATGGACGCACCGCTGATATTGCAGATCGGCCTTTCAGCTATGAGCAGTTGGCTGATGACGTTGCGGCGCTGATGGTCGAAATCGGCGTGGAGAAGGCTGATGTCTTGGGGTATTCATTGGGTGGCGGCGCTGCCTTGCAAATGGCAATCCGTCATCCTGAAAAAGTAGACCGGCTGGTCGTGGTCTCTGCGGGCTATAGCAGCGCGGCCTATCACCCCGGATTCGTCGAGATGGTTGGTGCACTCACCCCGGAGATGTTTGCCGGGTCGCCACCGGAAGTGGAGTATCTGCGCCTCTCACCTCACCCAGAGAATTTCCCGCTGCTGGTCGAGAAACTGATCGTGTTGGACAGCCAGGTTCTGGATTGGCCTGCCGAGGATATTCAAGCGATTGAGTCGCCCACACTGGTCATGATCGGCGATTCGGACTCGATCCGCCCGGAACACGCAGTAGATATGTTCCGGTTGCGGGGTGGCGGCGTGGATGGTGACCTGACTGGGCTGCCGAACGCGCAGCTTGCTGTTCTGCCCGCGACCAGCCACATTGGGATGCTGTTCCGTGTGGAATGGGTAACGATGATGGTGACCGAGTTTCTCGATGCCACCATGCCAGAGTAGAGAAGATCAGTGAGTGCAAGGTATCGTCGTCATGGTAAAGACACTAAAGGAAGCACAGACATGAAAACAATAACCTCCAAAGATGGGACCACGATTGCGTTCGATCAACTGGGCAAGGGGCCAGCACTAATCCTCGTTGGCGGCTCGTTTGAGCAGCGCGCGATGGACTCTGAAACAGCGCAACTGGCGGCTTTCCCGCTGCTTGCCCAACATTTCACGATCTTTCACTATGATCGGCGCGGACGGGGCGACAGTACCGATACTCAGCCGTATGCAGTGGCGCGTGAAATTGAAGACATCGACGCACTCATCAAGGAAGCCGGCGGTTCAGCCTTCATATCCGGCATCTCCTCTGGCGCTATCCTGGCTATGGAAGCGGCCATCACGCTCGGCAGCAAAATCAAGAAACTGGCGATGTATGAACCACCCTATACGGGTGATCCAGCGACGCGGCAAGCGCTAGAGATATTCAGAAAAGAATTCCAAAAGGCGCTGGCGGAAGGTCGGCGTGGCGATGCCGTCGGGCATTTTCTTACCTTGATGGGGCTACCCGATGAGATGCTGGACGGGATGCGCCAGCTTCCGATGTGGCCGATGTGGGAAGCAATAGCCCCCACCTTTGGCTATGAAGCCGCCCTCATGGGCGAAGATGGTTCGGTGCCGATAGCCCGCGCTGCCAGCATTGCCGTGCCGACACTGGTCATGGATGGGGAAGCAACTCCTTACCCATTTATGCACCCCACAGCGGTAGCGTTGGCACAGGCGATCCCTAACGCGCAACACCGCACGCTTGAAGGTCAAACGCACGAGGTCGCAGCCGAAGCGCTGGCACCTGTGTTGGTCGAGTTTTTCGCTCCCTAGACCGTTTCACTAGAGGAAAACTGGAATAACCTACTGCTGTAGTTTTGGGGCGCGCAGGACTGTGCGCCCTACAAGTATTGATCCAATCAGCGTATTCAAAAATAGGGGGAATATATCCAGTTGAAAGGAAAATATGGGAAGTGCCAAGGAGAATGACTGCTAACTCAATCTGAAGGAAAGGGCGTTTCCTCCAATACGAGGGGAAACAGCGGATCATGCCAGATATAGCTGCATCCTGCTCAAATCCCTTCCCTCAACCTGGATTTTTCCTAACCCTTCTCTAACCCCACGCCGACCGCCTTAACCGATCCGCTCCCGCAAAATGGTTAGCGCCGACTCGGCTTAAGTCGTACCAAAAAGTTTACCAAAAGTTCACCCGTAAGCGACAAAATGGGCGTATGCTGAGTGCAAGAAGTCGTCCGATAGTTGATAGTCATCAGTCGTCAGTCAATAGTCAATAGAGGAATAGCTCATGTCTCGTCACTCGTTACTCATTACTCGTCACTCGTTACTTTGAACTTAGCACTTGGCACTTTTCACTTTCAGACTGCCACTGCCACTGCCGCCGCCGCCACAGGGTAGCCGGTAGTCATCAGTCGTCAGTCATCATGAGGAAACACTCATTGCTCGTCGCTCGTTGCTCGTTACTGACTGAACGCCAAAAGTCACAAAAGGCACTTTTGACTTTGACGACTTTGACGACTTTTGTGACTTTTCAGCACTGTGTTCTCTCGGACTATTCTGATGACTGTTGACTATCGACTGGCGACTGATTCACAGCCTGCAAAAAAAGCGCTTTCGCAGTTGCAGAATTTGACGAATTTTGTGCAGTTTCGCTCGGTTTTCGCTCTGTGTTCTCTGTGTTCTCTGTGTTGGTTTTTATGTCGTTGTCGTTGTGTCTGTCCGACGACGACGACGACACAAAACGGAGTTGCACCAACAGTCTCTAGTCAATAGTCAATAGCGGATAGGGAAAGGCCAATGGCTCTCATTAGCAAACTCATCAGCACACGAATCCAAGCGTTTTTCTGACGACTATTGACTAGTTGCAACACTTGAGGGAAAACTGGCCTCCATGATTCGCGAATTGAAATATGGAGTGATGCGAATCTGACGAATCTGACGAATTTTGCGAATCAACACTGGAAAGTTGAAAGGAAAAGGCCTCTGCTTGCTCTCTCTGTGTCCTCTGCGCCTCTGTGGTTCAATTCTTCTTCTTGGCGCTCTTGGCGTCTTGGCGGTGAATCATCCATCTCTGCTTGCTTTCTCTGTATCCTCTGCACCTCTGTGGTCGGTTCTTCTTTTTTGGTTGTGGCGTTAGCGGCGCTGCTGGGCTTCTAGCACATCGGCCAGCTCCAGCCAGGCGGCGGTATCGCGGGCGGCGACGGTTTCATCCAGCCAGAAGTGGGCATAGATCGTCTGGCGCAGCGGTTGCCCGGTTTCGTCATCGATCTCGTCACCGGCTTCCTGTTGCAGCGTCCACAGCTCCGGGTGCTGCCCGTACCAGTCCGCCGCCAGATCCGCCAGAATCAGGTTGGTCATCGCGTTCGCCAGGAAGCGCAGCCGGTTCTCCAGCGGGGTACGGCGCTCGGCGCTGCGCGTCAGTTCGATCAGGGCATGAACAAAGTTACCGGCTCCGGGGCTGGCATGGGGCTGACCGGCCTCGACCGGCAGATTGGCCGGTGGTGCGCCATACGACCCCAGCCACACCAGCAGACTGCGCGCCCAGCCATCGTCGGGATGCGCCGCTTCGAACACGGGCAGATGTGCCTGCGCCAGTTGCAGCGCCACCCCCAGCCCGTAGAAATAATCGATCTCAGTCAGGGCTTCCAGCAAGGCCGCCTGGCTGCTTGTCAGATCGCGTTCCTGGGCGGCCTGCCGCAGCCTATCGAGTGCGTTCATTCATCGCTCCACAGCGGCTCTTCGTTGGACTGGGTTTTCACCTGGTCGGTGCGCAGCTTGCTGATGTTGGTTCGCACCGCGCTCAGGTGCGACACCAGCAACTCTTCCATCGCATCCAGCTTCTTGTTCACCTCACGCACTTCTAGCTCGGCCTTGACGTTGATTTCGTACTCGATGTCGTTGCGGACTTTCTCGCGCTCGGCCTGGCGGTTCTGGCTAATCATGACGAAGGTCGAAAGGAAGATAGCCTCCAGCGAGACGATCATGGTCAGCAGGCCGAACGGGAACGGATCGAAAGGTTGTACGCCGGGGATCAGACCGAGATTCCAGATGATCCAGGTGCCAAACCAGATTACGCTGAAGTAGAAGAAGCGCATATCGCCGGCGATGGACGCGAAGAAATCCGCCAACCGCTGGCTGAAGGTCAGTGTGGCCGTCTCTTCGTTAACATTGCGCGTCACCACCCGCTTCTGCACCAGGCTGTCGGCCTCGCGGATGCGCTTGCTCAACATCGTCAGGATGTTCATGGCGGCATCGGAATGCTTGGCGAACAACAGATCGAGGTCGTGCCGATCCACAATGAAGAGGAAGCTGTCTTCCAGGGCGCGGGCGCAGGCCGAGCGCGGCTCATTGTCCAGCAACGACAGCTCGCCGAAGATTCCCCCGGACTCGACATAACTGAGGATCACTTTCTCCTCGTTGTCATCACGGATGAAAATCTCCACCTTGCCGGACTGGACAATGAACATCTGCCCGCCAGGATCGCCCTGATTAAAGATCACCTTTCCGGCGAAAACCCGCTTCTGGTCAAGGTTTTCTGAAAGCACAGTGACTTCATCATCATCCAGCAGCGCGAACAGCGGGATGCGTTTGAGCAGGTGGGGATACATGATGGGCATAGCGACTTCTCTCCGGTTTGACATGAATTCCAGTAATTGTAGACCGGATTGATCGGAAGGTGTTACGACGGTTTGTTTTGGGTGCATCGCAAAGTTTTGGGTAGCCACTATCAATTGACCTCACCCCGTCTCACTGCGTTCGACTCCCCCTCTCCAATCCATTGGAGAGGGGGCTGGGGGGTGAGGTTGCTTGTCTGGAACAAGCGGCCCAATAACCTGAAATGCACCCTTTGTTTTCGGCGTGGCTCTGGGCAAGCCCGCCCGCCCATGTCACAATCAGCCTCCTCAACCCACTGCTCACTCAGGACTCACGCCATGACACCTGTCGCCCAATCAACCGACTCGGCCTGGTCGGCGCTGCGCCATCCGCGCTTTCGCTGGATGTATATCGCCCAGATCATCTCGATCACCGGCTCCTCGATGCAGTTGGCCGCCGTCAACTGGCACATCTGGAAGCTGACCGAGAGCGAACTGGCGCTGGGTCTGGTGGGGCTGGCGCGAGTGGTGCCCATCATCATCCTGGCGCTGCTGGGCGGGGTGATCGCCGACGCGATGGATCGGCGCAAGCTGCAACTGATGACGCAAACGCTGATGCTGGTCTTCGCCGGCATCCTCTCCCTCGGCACACTGACTGGGACGGCGTCGCTGCCGTTGATCTACCTGATGACCGCCGCCATCGCCGGGATGATCGCCTTCGACCAGCCGGCGCGCAATGCCATGATCGTCAGCCTGGTGCCAGCCGAGGAGCTGACCAACGCCACTCGCCTCAATGTGCTGATGTTCCAGATCACCTCGATGGTTGGGCCGGTGGTGGCTGGGGTGCTGCTGGCGAGCCAGGGGCCGGGCTGGGTCTATGGTGTCAACGCGCTGTCGTTCATCCCGGTCGTGCTGGTGTTATGGAGTCTGCGCGTCGATCCATCTGCCGGGCAGGGCGGTGGGCGGCGCGAAGTCAGCCTGGGCGCGATGATGGAGGGGCTGCGCTTCGTCTTTCAGACGCCGCTGTTGTGGTCGTCCATGCTGCTCGATTTCATCGCCACCTTCTTCTCGTCAGCGCTGGTGTTGCTGCCGGTCTACGCCACCAGCATCCTGCGAGTCGGGGCGCTGGAATACGGTCTGCTCAATGCCGCCCCGGCCATCGGCTCCACCATCGGCGCGGTGCTGATGGCCCAGTATGGCGGGCGGGTGCAGGCGCAGGGCAAGGTGCTGTTGGGGTCGGTGATCGTGTTCGGGCTGGCGACCATCGTCTTCGGCTTTTCGACCACCTTCATCCTCTCGCTGCTGGCGCTGGCTGTCGTCGGCTTCTCCGATGCCATCAGCACCGCCATTCGCGGGCCGCTCCGCCAACTGTTGACGCCCGATGGACTGCGGGGACGGATGCTCTCGGTCAATATGATCTTCTTCATGGGCGGGCCCCAGTTGGGCGAGTTCGAAGCCGGACTGGTGGCCTATCTGGTCAGCCCGGCTTTTTCGGTGGTCTCCGGTGGCATCCTGACGGTGCTGGCGGTGCTGTGGGTGGCGCGCGCCTTCCCTATGCTGCGGGCATACCGCTGAGGAGCTGACAGACCAATAGAGCGGCTAACTACCGGTGAGCTGATAGATCTGGATCAGGTTGCCACAGGTGTCATTGAGGATTGTTACGATGGTCGAACCCATATGAGTCGGCTCCATTGTGAATTCAACGCCGCGCCCCTTTAAACGTGCATACTCATCGTATACATCCTTCACTTCAAACATGGTGATGGGAATGCCATCGCTCATGAGAGACTCCTTGAGCGCCTTCATCGCTGGATAATCTGCGTTCGGTTCCAGGAGCAAGTAGCGGCATAGCACCCCAGTTGGCGAAAGGCGCTGGGTGTAATGCCGAAGTGCTGTTTGAAAGCCTTACTAAAGGCGGCGTGGGTGGCATAGCCGGCAGCCAGTGCCACTTCGGTGATGTCGACCGCGCCCATACGCAACTTCTGCCCGGCTCGTTGCATCCGCATCCGCCGGATGTAGTCAGCCATACTTTCCTGTGCACAGGCGGTGAAGACCCGATGCATATGCGGTACGGAAAAACCTCCGATCTGTGCCAGCCGTTTTCGATGTAATGGCTCATCCAGATGATCGCGGACATAGCGTTGAATCTGCCGGATTTGATCCTGATAAGCGTGTATGTTCGGCGGCTGAATCATTTATGACCTCAGTATAGGTTATCAGAACTCACGTTCGCTATTCCAAGTGTATCATATGATCGGGAGTGGTCGATTTTGGGAAAAAGAGCACTGTGGGGTATATCGAGCAATCTTAAAAAAATACGGTCAACTATTAAAGATGAAATCTCGACAAAAGCCATACACTGTTGGAACACGTCCGTTCCAGATGGATTGTAGCTAAGGAGTGTGGTGATGAAACAGTTGATCCTCGGTATCGCTCTGCTCACCCTGTTGGCGGCCTGCGGCGGGGCAGCAGCACCGACCAGCAATAACAATGATGCCGACGCGGCGGCATCTCCAACCCCCGAATCCAGCGTTGACTCAGGCAGCGCGCCAACCGCTGAATCCAGCAGCGGCTCATCAGGCAGCGCACCAACCGCTGAATCCAGCAGCGGGTCAAGCGGCGCGGCCAACAGCCCAATCGAAGCCGCCCAGCGCATGTTCCGCTGGTCATACACCGGCGAGGGTGATCTCGATGAGCTGTTTTGCAGCACTATGCCTGATCTGGTACGTGAGACCATGCAGGAGGCAGTAAACCAGTTTGCGGTTGGCTTAACCACAGCCGCCATGAGCATCGACCTGAGCGGCGTCACTTACACCGTAGAGAATGAGACCGCGACTACCGCCACCGTCCTCGTGGAAGGCACCATAAGATACATTGTGGGCGAGTCCTCAACCGAAGAGGCAGTCGGGCTGATGAACTACGATTTTGTGTTCGAAAATGGTGGCTGGCGCTACTGCACCATGTAATCCAGCGCCAAGCAAAAGGAGGGGGAAAACCCCTCCCCAGGTTGCGGACGCATCGTGAATCGCCTGTCTCCAGGTGAGCACCGCACCTTGCTAGGCCAGTCGCTCAATGATCGTGCCGGTGCCCATGCCGCCACCACAGCACATGGTCTGCAAGCCGAAGCGTTTTTCGTGTATCTCCAGCGCATTCAGCAGCGCGGTCATCAGCCGCGCCCCGGAAGCCCCCAGCGGGTGCCCTAGCGCAATCGCCCCGCCATGCACATTCACCCGGCTCATATCAGCGCCGGTCTCGCGCTGCCACATGGCGATGACAGTGGCAAAGGCCTCGTTGACTTCAAACAGATCAATCTGGTCGATGCTCATACCGGTGCGCTGCAAGGCTTTGCGGGTCGCACCAATCGGGCCGGTCAGCATCAGGTGTGGATCGCTGCCCACTGTGACCAGCGACACCAGTCGGGCGCGGGGTTTGATGCCCAGCGCATCCGCTTTTTCCCGGCTCATCAGGACAATGGCGGCCGCGCCATCCGTGATCTGGCTGCTGTTGCCTGCGGTCGTCACACCTTCCGGAGTGAAGGCAGCTTGCAGCGTCGCCATCTTTTCCAGCGAGGCATTCGGGCGCACGCCCTGATCCTGCTGCACCAGCAGTGGCTGACCGGCCTCATCCACCCCTTCCAGCGGGCTGAATTCGCGCGTCAACCAGCCCTCGGCCTGGGCTTTGGCGGCTTTCACATGACTGCTGTAGCCAATCTCATCAACTTCGTTCCGGCTGATGCCCCACTTGTGCGCGATCTCGTCTGAGGCGATCCCCTGCGGCACAATGTTATAGTCCTGCATGATCTTATCGGTGAAGGGTGTGCCATCGGTCAGACTGCTGCCCATCGGAACCCGTGTCATGCTTTCGATCCCGCCCGCCACGACGATCTCGGCCTGGCCGCTGGCGATCATCCCGGCAGCCAGATGTACCGCTTGCTGGCTGCTGCCACACTGGAAATCCACCGTCGTCGCTGGCACATCAAGTGGCAGTCCGGCATCCAGCACCACATTGCGCGCCAGGTTGAAGGTCTGCTCCGCCACCTGACTGACGCAGCCCATCAGCACATGCTCGACCTGCGCCGGATCGAGGTTGGCCCGCGCCAGTGCTTCACACAGCGCCGTCGCTCCCAGCCGCACCGGATGGATCTGCCGCAGCCAGCCGCCGCGTCGCCCCAAAGGAGTGCGTGCCGCAGAAACAATTACGATCTCGCGCATCATCTTGTCTCCAATAAATCTATTCTCGATTCGATTAACCCATCATACCGCGAAATGAGGCGCGAAGGGTAATGTTCTGACCCGTTGTTATCCGAATGCCCTATTGAGCGCGTGGCGAAGTCGGTATACTGTAAAGGATAGAACCCATTTGTGCTGGTCAAGAAACCTTATGCAGAGCAATATACGCGGTATCGCGCTGGGCCTGATGACGCCAGCGTTTTTGGGTGTAGCGCCTATCTTCGGCAAGATGGCGATCCTGGCCGGCGCCGATTCATTCACCGTGGCTGCCTGGCGCACCCTTGCCGCAGTAGCACTTCTATGGCTGGCCTACCTGATCTTCGCCCGTAAGTACATCTTCATCTATCCCGCGGGTCTACTGGGCTGTGTCGTCATCGGGGTCATCAACGGCATCGGCTCGCTGTTCTATTACGGCGGCCTGGAGATGCTGGACGCCTCGCAGGCGCAGTTGCTCAACGGCATGTACCTGATCTTCGCTGTCCTGCTATGCCATATCAACGGGGAAAGCATTGATGCGCGTCTTGTACTTCGCATTGTGCTGGCGCTGGTGGCGCTGGTCATCATCACTGGTTTCGGCAGCGCGCCCATAAGCTGGCTCGGCGTCGGGCTGATGCTGGCAAATGCGCTGATGTTCGCCGGAACGGTCATCCTGAGCCAGTTTGTCTTATATGAAATGCCGTCACCCACCGTGACGCTCTATGTCCTGTCTACCATGGCGGTACTGGTGTCGATGGTATGGGTGGCGTTAGGGCGTCCGATGACGCCGGAACTGGTGCAGGCCGCGCTGCCACCCATCCTGGCGCTGGGGGTGACGACGGCGCTCTCGCGCATTGCACTCTTCAGCGGGGTCAAGTTCTTCGGCAGCCTCCGCACTGCGGTTCTGGCGCTGACCGAGATCGGCGTGGCGTTGGCGCTGGCTTTCATGTTCCTCGGTGATCGGTTGACTCCGCCGCAGGTCGTCGGCGTCGGCATCCTGGCAGTCAGCATCCTGCTCATCCGCCCCAAAGACTTGCTGCCGCACGGTATCAACCCCAATATGCTGGTCTCCAACATCGCCGATGTTCAGTTCCAGTGGATCGCCTTCGATCAGGCCTTTGGCAAGCACCAGTCGGATGTTACGGATGCGGCGAACACGCGCCTGACGACGATGGAAATCCACATGATTCGCGAGATGATGGGGGCCAATACCAGCCCGGTCAAGCCGCTTTCCGCCAATAAAGATGATTACGGCCACGTCAAACGGAGTGACAAGCCCTGAGAATGTCAGGCTGAAGGTGGCTGGCTGCGTTCCAGCAGCGCCAGCGAGAGCAGCCGCGCTGCGTTCCAGGCATCGTCATCGCCCCGATGATGCCGCCCTTCCAGCGGGATGCCAGCCAGTTCCAGCGCCTGTGCCATGCCGACATCGTGGCGCATCGCCCGTGCCAGCGTGAACAGCGTCTTGATGTTGAGGTGAGTCGGGCTGAAGGGGTAGCGCACATTCCAGGCGGCGCACTGTCGCTCGAACTGCTGCCGGTCGAAGTCGCCATAGCTGGCCCAGACGCGCTGGCGGGTGCGGTATTCTTTCTCCAGGATGGCGCAGGCCTCAGCAAAAGTCATGCCGGCATCAACCTGTTCCTGGGTCAATGAGGTGAGTTCGGTGCAGAAGGCGCTGACCGTCGAGTGTTCTGGCTTGACCAGCAGGCTGCGTTTTTCCATCCGGTCGCCGTTGGCGCGCAGGCGGCAGATGCCGATCTCGATGATCTCATTTTCCTGACCGGGCGGGGGTGGCCCCTCCCAGCAGGTGCATTCTACATCCACAACGATGATCTGGTCGTAACGGCGCGTCAACGGATTTCTCGATGCGGTTCAGTTGATCAGAATTCAAGCTGCAATTGGCGGCGCTGCCAGCCGAACAGGTAAACCAGCACGCCCGCCAGAATAATCAGGAACATCACCCCCGCCACCGTCGCGCCCATCGTCTCGCTGCCGAGCTGCAACTGGAAGCCGAAGTAAGCGCGATAAAACAGCGTCCCCAGCAGATCGGTCGAAAAGTCCGGGCCAGCCAGCGCCGTCTGCGTGGTATAGATCAGGTCGAAGGCGTTGAAGTTGCCGACGAAGGTCAGCACCCCGACGATGCCCACCGTCGGCATGATGAGCGGCAGCTTGATGCGGTAGAACACATCCCAGGCGCGCGCCCCATCCACCCGCGCTGCTTCGATCAGCTCTTCCGGGATGCTGATGAGCGCCGCCAGGAACAACATCATCGGCACCCCCACCCACTGCCACACCGACACCAACGACAGCACCGGCAGCGCCGTCTCCGGCTGACCGAGCAGGGGGGGCAGCGTGATGCCAAACGGCTCGAACAGCGACTTGCCCCACAACGGACTGAGGATCAGCCGCCAGATGAACCCGATCAGCACCACCGACAGTACCGTTGGCGTGAATATCAGGGTGCGGTAGATTGAACGGCCCCGGATGTAACGGGAACTGAGCAGCGTCGCCAGCAGCAGGCCGAGCGGGTTCTGCACCAGCATATGGATGGCGAAGAAAATCAGGTTATTGCGGATGGCACCCCACAGGCGCGGCGCCAGCAGGTCATCAGTGAACAGGCGCTGATAATTCGCCAGCCCGACGAAGGTCTCGAACGGCTGGTTGGTTTCCGGGTCCCTGCCGGTGTCGTACAAACTCAGACGGAGCGAGTCGATCAGCGGGAAGATCATGAACGCGGTGTAGATGATGACCGCCGGAGCCAGAAACACCACAATATGCCAGGGGAAGGGCTTGCCCGGTTGTCGGCTGCTGTTCATGAATAGAGTTGATCCTGTCCATCAGTATGGTGGAATTGTAGCGCATTTATCAGATGCGGCAACCAAATCCTTATCGCTTGTGAAGTTCATATACAGCCTATAATTCAGATAGAAGGAATCACCGCCTGATGAAAGAGCCGCATGTATGCCGCAGACAGTTTTGTATATCGAAGATGACCCCGCCAGCCGTGTCCTGGTCGAACGCGCCCTGTCGTTCGCCGGTTATCGCGTGCTGATGGCCGAGCGTGCGTTGGAAGGCATCGACATCGCCCGGCGCGAACTGCCCGATCTGATCCTGACCGACATCAATTTGCCCGATATGAGTGGGCGCGAGATCACCACCATGCTGCGGGCTGATCCGCGCTTCAATCGCATCCCGATTGTGGCACTGACGGCGCTGGGGCATGACAGCTCGCAGCAGGCGATGACGATGGCGGCGGGCGTTAACGGCTACCTGGCAAAGCCGGTGGATGTCGAAACACTGGGCGAGAAGATTAGCTATTATCTCGGTGGTGGGCGCGATAAGGTTGACCCCACCCAGTTGGGTGAGGCCCAAACCCGCTATACCCAGGAAGTTGTAGCGCGGCTGGAAAAACAGGTGCGCGAATTGGAAGCCACTAACGAAGCGCTCAAACGACTGGACTCGATGAAGGACAGCTTCATCCAGGTGACGGCGCACGAGCTGCGTACCCCATTAACCCTGGTTTATGGCTACAGCCGGCTGCTGGCCGATCTGCCCGCGCTGAAAACCGACCCTAATCCCCAGGTGGCATTCATCCTCAAGGGGTTTGAAGATGGTATCCGTCGGATGCAGACCATCGTCAACGAAATCCTGACGGTCAATCGCCTGATGACTCATCGTCTGGAGATCATCGTCAACCCGCTGCGTCCAGCACAACTGGTGGAAAAGGCGCTGGCTGCCATTCAGGAAGCGGCTCCCAAGCGTCAGGTGAACATCGTGTTCGAGCCAGCCGATTGGCCTCCGCGCGTTCAGGGCGATGGCGATCTGCTGGTGCTGCTGCTGACTCACCTGATCGGCAACGCCATCAAGTTCACCCCGGACGGTGGCAGCGTTTTTGTGACGGCGAAGGAGGAGGGGGATAAGCTGCGCCTGAGCGTTCGTGATACGGGTGTCGGGGTCTCACCGGAAAATCGCACTACCATCTTCGAGCGCTTTCATGTCGGCGGCGACCCCGGCCTGCACTCGACCAGCAAGTTCGGCTTTCGCGGCGGCGGACTGGGGTTAGGCCTGGCAGTGTGCAAGACAGTCGTCGAAGCGCATCATGGGACCATCAGCGTCGAAAGCCCCGGCTTTGATGCCGAGAAATGCCCCGGTGCCGAGTTCATCGTGCTGCTGCCGCTGAAGCAATTGTAGCGCATGGGTCATGGATAGTCATATTTGACAATCTATTATGTCATTATTTACAGAGTATTCAGAAAATCCCAATCATCGAAAGAAGCATAGTTGTATACCATACATTGAGAGGGTAAACGATCAATTCAGCCGAAAGTGACAGCCTGATGCCCATACAAGTTGCCTGGGGAAATGATGAGAAAACCATACTGAAGTTCACCTATCAGGGGAACTGGGATTTACGCGATTTCTATCAGGCTACTGATCGAAGCAATGATCTGTTGAGTGAAGTCGCCCACACGGTAGCCTTAATCCAGGATGTGCAAGGCAGCAAAATGATCCCGAATGGCTTCATGGGAGCAATAGGAAATATCAACCGGAAAATACATCCTAACGCGGGTATGGTGATTATGCTCGGCATCAATCCATTCGCGAGGGCCTTTATAGAATTGTATCGCAGAGTATATCCTGAGAAACCGGGAGAAAAGCGTGTCCATTTTGCAGCGAGTGACCACGACGTAAGAAGGCTCATGCTTGGCATGTGATCTGGTTTTTCGAGGAAACGTATTCAGTCTGCGATACAAAACTCAGCGCGACGCGGTCGAGCGCTCGTACTCCGCCAGTTTCTCATAGGCTGCTGCCAGCGTCGGCGCAAACCAGAAATTATCCACATAGCGCTTCATACCCGGCAACTGCCGGATGATGTTGAGCAAGGTCGTAAAGATCGGAAAATGACCGACGATGATGGTCTTGTCTTCACGCGGATGAGTCATCTTCATCAGTCGGGGCAAATGCATCAGCGCGTTCGGGGGAACCTCAATCAAGGCATCCTGGGTGAAGATGATGAGGTGAACCCGATGCTTCACCGAGTCCATCATCTTCAGGTACTCATCGACTGCCAGCTCAAAATCCAGCCACTGCCAGCCGATAGACAACCGCACCAGAATGATGCTGTGTTCGTCATTACCCCACAGAATGGCAAAGCGTTGGTCGTTCATGGCAAGGCTCGGATGCGGGCAATCAGGGCCGACGTGCTGTGATCGGGCAGATAATCGATTAGCTTCACCTGCCCGCCATAGGCTTCCACCAGGGGGCGTTCCGGCAGAACCTTGTGAGCATAATCGCCACCTTTGGCGTAAATGTCGGGCTGTAAGGCGCTGATGAGGTGGTCGGCTGTCAGCTCTTCAAATACGATCACGGCGCTCACCGGTTCCAGCGCCGCCAACAAGCGCGCCCGTTCGGCTGCCGGGACTAAGGGCCGCCCTGCACCTTTCAGCTGTGTCGTGCTATCATCGCCGTTCAGCCCCAGGAACAGCGCATCGCCCAGCGCCCGCGCCTTCTCCAGATAATCGAGATGACCCACATGCAGCAGGTCAAAATGTCCATTGGTGAAAACCAGCTGCTGCCCCGCGCTGCGCAGTTGCTCTCGTTCCCTGCGGGCCTGTGCCAGCGTATAGACCTGTCCCAAGAAATCTGTTACTCTTTAAACCAACTTAAGACTAGCATAACACAGGCGTGCCGCACTGAACATCAAGTGTTTGTGAAAAACATTTGTCCCTTGCTTTATACTCTGAATAATAGACCACACCATGCAAGGAATCCATATGCCCAAGACCACCATCGTACTGCCGACTTACAATGAAAAGGAAAACCTTGCCCAGATGGCTGTGGCCCTGTTCGCGCTGCCGGTTCCTGATCTGCATATTCTGGTGGTTGATGATAACTCGCCAGATGGCACCGGTCAGATTGCCGATGAACTGGCCTCACGCGAGCCGCGTCTTCAAGTGCTGCATCGGCAGGAAAAAAACGGGCTGGGGCAGGCGTATATTGCCGGCTTCAAACAAGCGATTGCTCAGGATGCTGATTATATCATTCAGATGGACTGCGACTTCTCGCACCAACCGAAGTATATCCCGGAGATGCTGAAGCAGATTGAAAACCATGATCTGGTGCTGGGGTCGCGCTTTGTGCCAGGTGGTAGCGTCGATGAAACCTGGAGCCCGTATCGCAAGCTGCTGAGCTGGTTCGCCAACCGTGTTTATACACCACTACTGCTCAGCATACCAATCTATGATGCCACCGGCGGTTATCGTGTCTGGCGCCGGCAAACCCTGATCGGTCTTGATCTGGATCGCATCCGTTCCAGTGGCTATGTCTTTCAAGTCGAGATGGTGTACGTCACCTATCGCCTTGGCTTCCGCGTGACCGAGTTCCCCATCTATTTCCCGGATCGCAAAGAGGGAACATCCAAGATGGACGTACGCATTCAGATGGAAGCCGCCCTGCGTGTCTGGGAAGTGCGCCAGCGCCATCATGATCTCAGTCCGGAGAAGCGCCGCACAACCGCATATGGATAGACCAAGCATCTCCTATTCTGGCTGGTGCGCTTTTTCCGAGCGGACTCCAGCATAGCGTCATCATTCACAGCAGGGTCAGATGAGCGGAAGCTGACCGGGTAGAAGCGCTAGTGTAACAAACGTTGTATACGCTTTGCCCTACAGAATGCTATAATGTGCGTCCTTTATTGTTTGTGAAAGATGGAGCATGTAACGGATTATGGAAGCCGAAACGCGGCCCGGTTGCGAATACACACAGCTTAACAATGGGATCCATCAGTTTGTGTTTTTCCGCCCTTCCAAAGAAGCTATCGACGGGTTCTTCCACGACCTGGAACACATCCTCGAAACGACACCTGGCACCGAGACCGCCCGCTATGTTCTCGACATTGTGCACAGTGAAGGCGAGATCTCGCTGGTCGCCAATGTGCAGCGCTTCCGTAAGCTGGAAGTGGCGCATCCCCGACGCGCCCGGGGCCGCACTGTGATCCTGCACAAACCCGGATTGGCTTTCGCCTTCATGGATGGCTTCATCCGCGCCCTGGCCCCCAGCCGCGACAAAACCCGCTTCTTCCCCATCGACCGCCGCGAGGAAGCGCTGGTCTGGCTGATGAGCGAGGACTGATGCCGGCCACCCACATCGAAACCTTTCGCGTCCGTCATTACGAATGTGACGCGCTCGGCCATCTGAACAACGCCAACTACGCCCGCTATATGCAGGAAGCCGCCTTTGAAGCCTCGGCTGCCGTCGGCTATTCCAAAGTCCGTTATGAAGCATTGGGGCATCTGTGGCTGGCGCGCGAAACCGAGATCGAATATCTCATGCCACTGCATTATGGCGACACAGTGCAGATCAAGACCTGGGTGGGCGATTTCCGCCGTGTCCGTTCCCGCCGCTTTTACGAATTCCACCGCGATGACCAATTAATCGCTCGCGCCAGCACCGACTGGGTCTATCTTGAGGACAGCAGCGGACGCCCGACAGCCGTCCCGCCAGAGATGATCGCAGCTTTTGTGCCGGAAGGATTGACTGAAAAAGCCCCACCGCGCCCGGCCTTCCGCACACCTCCCCCGCCACCCCCGCGCGTTTTCAGCCATCGCCGCCGCGTTGAATGGCGCGATCTCGATACGGCCGGACACGTCAACAACGCTGTCTACCTGAATTACATCGAAGACTGTGCCATGCAGCTCGTCAATGATTTTGGCTGGCCGCGCAGTCGTTCGCTGGCGGCCGGTTGGGGGGCAGTGACACGCGAACAGCGACTTGAATACCAGACTCCTGCATTGCTTGATGACGAACTGGAGATCGCCACCTGGGTCACGCCGCATGGCCGCACCACCGCTGACCGCTACACCCGCATCACCCGCCCGGCTGATGGCGCGCCCATCGCCCAGGCCTGGACGCGCTGGGTCTGGATCGACCTCGCCAGCCAGCGCCCCATCCGCATCCCAGCTGACTTCTGGCACGACTTCCGCGAGAATATCAGCGAGGGGTGACAGTAGACGGTTACTGGGTCACAGTGGGTGCATTTTTCGGCTGCAAGAGGATCAGTCTCAGTCTTTGCTCTCAGTTTTTCCGGGACAGGGATTCATAGATGACAACTCCAATCTATCCGCTGGATCTGACAGGTAAAGTAGTTCTGGTTACCGGAGCAGCCAGTGGCATCGGGTTGGGCATTGCGGAACGGTTTGCCCGGGAAGGGGCCACAGTTGCCCTGATTGACCGCAATGCCACTCAGGGAGAAGCGGCTGCAACAAAGCTGCGCGATGCCGGAGGACACGCCAGCTTCATTCAGGCCGATCTGTCGCAGCCAGATGCGATTACCGGCATGATTCGCGCCGTACTGGAGCGCTACCACAGGCTGGATATTGTCGTCAACAACGCTGCTACCTTCCTGCCGAAGTCGGTGGCTGAAATCAGCGTGGACGAGTGGGATTATCATATGGCGGTCAACCTGCGCGCCCCGTTCCTGGTCGTGCAGGCGGCGCTGCCGGCGCTCAAAGCGGCCAAAGGCACCGTCCTCAATATCAGTTCTACCGCCGCGCTGCGAGTCTTTTCACCCAATCTAGCCTACAGCACGTCCAAAGCCGGCCTGATAACGATGACAAAAAGTCTGGCACACGAGCTGCACCCCTTTCGTATTCGGGTCAACTGCCTGTGTCCCGGCGCGGTCGACACACCCGCGCTGCATACCGATATTGCTGTGCGGGGTCACGATCCGGGTGTGCTGGAGCAGTTGAATGAGCAGGGTTACCTGATGACCACCCAGCAAATTGCGAGCGCGGCACTCTATCTCGTCAGCGATGAAGCCAGCGCGATCACTGGTAGTATCGTGGTAGTGGATGCCGGCGCTATACTATCCTAACGAGCGCGACGGGATCAGCCGCAGCTTTCGCTCTCGGTTTTTCCAGGAACTAAGGATTCATAGATGACAAGCTCAATCCATCCACTGGATCTGACAGGTAGAGTAGTTCTGATTACCGGCGGGGCGAATGGCATCGGCAAGGCCACCGCGCGCTTATGTGCGGAGCGCGGCGCAGCCGTCGTCCTTGCCGATCTGCAACGGGATTCAGGCGAACGAATCGCCGCCGCGATCCGCGAAAACGGTGGACAGGCGGACTTCGTTCAAGTCGATGTGCGGGATGCCCAGCAGGTCAGCGCGATGATAGACTTTGTCCAGCAGCGCCACGCCCGATTAGACAAGCTGGTGTGCGCAGCCGGTGTACTGCGCGGTCCCTGGCAGCAACCTGAAGAGCTGGCGCTGGAAGAATTTGAGATGACGATGGATGTCAATGTGAAGGGTGTGTTCCTCTGCGCCAAATATGCAACCCCCCTGTTGGCACAAAGCGATGCGGCGGTTATGGTGGTGGTCGCATCCGGCGCTGGTGTGACTGGCCCCAGTTCGTCGTTGGCCTATGGTGCCAGTAAAGGGGGAGCCAATGGGCTTTCGATGACGCTGGCAAATCAACTGAGCCAGCGCAACATTCGCGTCAACACGCTATGCCCCGGCAACATTGTGACCGGTATGAAACTATCGGTTGAGATCGCCGCAGCCAAACGCGAAGGCACGTCGATAGAAGCCGCCCTGGAAAAAGCTCATCAGCAGTACGGGATTCCAGAGGGTGTTGCCCGCATCATCGGCTTCATGCTCTCCGATGAAGCCGATTATCTGCGCGGCAATCTGTTTACGCGTTAGGCTGTTGGTTATGACCGCTGTTGCCAGTCTGGGCGCCTCAGTACTGCTTGACCCGGCGGCGAAGTACATCCAGGATGGCCGCAGCAATCAGAATTGCTCCGATCACGACGCCTTGCGCATTGGTTTTGATTTGAGCCGCTCCCAGCCCGAGGCGAATAATCTGGATCAGCAGGACACCGAGAAATCCACCGAGAATCGATCCTAGGCCTCCGCTGAAACTGCTGCCGCCGATCACCGCAATCGCCACCACCCAAAGCTGCCACCCATCCCCAATCTGGGGATCGGCTGAGACTGCGGCATTCATCACCAGCAGACCACCAAACGCGGCGCAGATGCTTACCAGGACAAAGCAAAGTGTTTTTACCAACTTCGTATTGATGCCAGCGACATCTGCCGCCTGCCGATTACCGCCAGTCGACGAAAGGATTGCTCCAATACGGGAGCGCCGGATCATGAAATCACCGATCAGGACAATCAGCAGAAAGACGATGAATGTCCAGGGAAGTCCAAAGAATGGACTGGGTGAAGTCAGTGCTGTAAGAAATGGAACCTTGTCCTCAATGACAATCCAACGCCCTCGAAGGATTGACTGCATGATACCCAAGATCATAAAATGAGTGCCAAGCGTACCAAAAAAAGATGGAACCCCAATGACCAGGACTACCGTGCTGTTGAGGAGTCCCGCCAGAATTGCCGCGACCATGGCTGCACTGAGGCCAACCCATTCCGGCAATCCCAGGTCACCGATGATGCCCGCGGCAACAGCGGCAGCCAGGCCAGCAACAGCTCCTGTCGACAGGTCAATCTCTCCAGCCAGCATCAGATGGCTCATGCCAAAGGCGGCAAAGCCCATATAGGTGATCTGAGTGAAGAGCCGGACAACACCTTCAGGCGTTGCCATACTCCTGTCCAGCGATGTAAACATGAGGAAAAATACCACAATCGCAACCGTTATTCCCAGTTCAGGGAAATTCAGGAGGCGCTGACCCAGCTTTGGCACAGCTAGATGAATCCGTCGCAGCAGATCACTTAATCCCATCACTCATTCCTCTTCAAACCCATTGGCGGTGTACGGTTGCATTGGATGTATTCGTTCTGAACTGGCAGCGGATCACGTGCTGGCTCCACGTTTGCTGGGTGCCGGTTGAATAGGGAGCGCCATTTTTGCGGTCAGTCCGCCATCAAAGTACAATACCTGACCCGTCAGAAACTCGGCGGCATCCGACAGCATGAAGCTGGCAACATAACCGCAATCCTGTGGTAAACCAATCCGCCCCCAGGGAACGAGGCTGTTGCCAAATTCGCGGTTGTAATCCCCATTGCTGAAATAACTCTGCACTTCGATAGAACCTGGAGCCAGCACATTGACCCGGATATGTGAGGGGCATAATTCCACTGCAAGTTCGCGGCTGAAGGCGTTAATCGCCCCTTTTGTCCCTGCATAGACAGAATGCCCCGGGCAACCAACAAAACCATGTACGGATGACACATTGATAATGCTGCCGCCAGCCCAGTTACCTGTGCGCTGCTGGAGTTGTTCTCCTCGTTTTGTCATATAGGGAACTGCTCGTTGTGCTGTAAAAAACTGCCCGCGAATGTTCAGAAAATAGATGTCATTGAAATCTTTCTCCGTGACATCCAGAAAATCGAGCGTCAGGGTGACACCAGCGTTGTTCACCAGCCCATCGAGCCCGCCGAGGAATTCGACGGCTTCATCAACCAGGCGGAGACAATCCGGAACTTTACTGAGGTCGGCTTGAACAGCGATAGCGCGGCGTCCCATCGCCTGGATAGTTTCCACTGTTTCCTGGGCACCTTTGCTGCTGTGGCTATAGGACAGAGCAACATCCGCGCCCTGTCTGGCAGCTTCCAGCGCAATCCCCTGACCAATGCCGGTGCCTGCGGCCGTCAACAGTATAAGTTTGCCTGCGTGTTGGTCGGAGTTCTGGACCATAGTGTTCTTCTACCTGATTGCACCCTTATCGATATTCTGCGAGTG
>JALHNT010000047.1 GCA_022843385.1 Anaerolineae bacterium
CCCGGTAGAGACGGAAACCCGCCATCCCTTTTGTGCGAAACATGATTTCGATTTCGCTGAACCAGACGGTCTTGCTGCCATCATCGTGCTGCTCGATGGTGTACTCGACCGGTTGAAAGGTGCTGGGCCGATGATGCTGCGGGTAATTGAACTCAATGCCGCCCGACAGCCAGGGGCCGGTCAAGCCGACCAGCGCCGGCTTAATCACGCGGTTGTAGTAGATGAAATGATAACCATTGGTCTTATCCAGTGCCATCTGGACGCGACCACCCAATTCAGGCAACAGCATAATTTTCAGGTAACGGTTTTCCAAAAAAATCGCTGTATATTCCCGATCGATCTTTTCATCCGATACTTTTTCAATAATCGGGTGCGGATACACCACGCCGCTGCTGCCCTGATAAACCCGCTTTTCCAGGAACATCGGATTTTTCTCCGGCTTGCCAACCGGATAGGTGGGAATGTTTATCCGCGTTTCACTGACGCTGACGACCTCTGAGCTGGACATCATGATCTCTCCTAAGCTGCAATATAGCACGATGTCAGATGGGGTTACAATGACATAAGTTCCGTTAGAATAGATTATCTTACGATCTATTGAGGTGAATAATGAACACTATTCGGATTCGCGAAGGCTTCAAAAATGAAATTCTCTATGTCCTGCCTCAATCGATCATCGGCCCGGCAGTGAAACATCCGTTGCTTCATTCATTGATGCCAACGGACATTGGTTGGTTTCCCCAGGCGCGTTATCACTACTGCGAGCGCGAGCAAGGCGCGAAGGAACACATTCTGATCCTGTGCGTCGGTGGACAGGGTTGGTGCCGGATGGACAATTCCTTTCTGGAGATCAACGCTGGTGAGGCGCTGCTGGTACCGCGCCGATTGCCGCATGTCTATGGTGCCCATAATGATGATCCCTGGTCGATCTACTTTGTTCATCTGATGGGGAGTGATGCAGACTACTTGCTGGAGCAGCTCTTTCGCAACATGCACACCCTGAAGGTGGCACCGGATACTATCAATCTGCTGGAGGATGATTTCCGCCGCTGCTTTGATTTGTTTCCTGGTGGTTTTGTCCTGCAACGGCTGGTGTACGTGTCGCAGATACTGCATCACCTGATGGGCTGCCTGTTTTTCAACAATCGTGCCTTTTCGCCGGCGCTTGGCAGCAGTAACTTCTATGATTTGCAACTGACCATCGATTTCTTGCAGCAGAATATTCATGTGCCTTTGACGTTGAAAGAGATGGCGCGTTATGTCAATCTCGGCGTTTCCCACTTTTCTTATCTGTTCAAGCAGCAAACCGGTTATTCACCGATGGACTATTTCATCCACTTGAAGATGCAGCACGCCTGTACCCTACTGGCGCTGACCAACCAGGCGGTGCGTGATGTGGGGGCTGCTGTCGGTTATGCGGATCCGTATTATTTCTCGCGTATCTTTCGCAAGATCATCGGTGTTTCCCCCTCGCACTATCGGCAGCACAGCTTTGACAATGGCAGCCCGTATCTGCGTGGAGATCGCGACGCGTGAGCCGTTGCTTATTCCGATCACGAGTCGTGTTACTATCGCTCCAGGTTAGTACAATGGATGAACGGGCGAATGCGATGCACCGATTATTGACTTCCAACCAAAGCGATACCCTGCGGATTTCCCTGATCTGGGGCGTCGGCTGGGTATTGGGGATCAGCGTGCTGTTCATATCCCTCAGCAACCCGGATGTCATTCTAGGGGAACGGATGCGGTCTCTGTATCTGGCCGTGGCCTTTTATGCCTGTGCCTTTGTCCCCTGGTTGGTAGATGAACAGCAGCCAATCCTGAGTCGCTGGCTCCTGCCCCTGATTCTGATTGTCCTAGTGGTAGTGGGCATCACCTGGGTCAACGAGCCGGGTTTCTTCGCCTTGCTGAGTGTGCCGGTCATGCTGGCTCAGGCATTCGCCGGGATGCCGACCGCCGTCGCTACAGCTGGGATGGGGACGCTGGCGCTGCTGGTGCTGCCCCCTGCTCTCGCCGTTCATCTGCCAGAACGGACGCTGCTGCTGGGGATCGCTGTTCAGTGGACGACAGTGGGGCTGATGATGGCCGTCTATCGCCCCATGGTTGAAATCACCACCTGGGCGCTGGAACACTTCGAGCAAGCCCAGGCGCTCCTGGAAGAATCGCGCGACCGCAAGGCCGAATTGCAGGAAGCGCGTGACAATCTGATCCATGCCAACCGGGAACTGCTCCTACTGAATGAACGCTTACATATTTTGCGCCAGGAAGCCGATGCTGCCCGCAACGCCAAAGCGCTGTTCGTCTCCAAAGTCAGCCACGAATTCCGCACCCCACTCAACATGATTATCGGACTGGCCGATCTGCTGATCGAAACACCGGAGGTTTATGGCGAGAAGCTGCCGGAGAGCCTGCTCGATGATCTCAAGATCGTCCAGCGCAACTGCCAGCATCTGGCGAATCTGGTGGATGATGTGCTGAACCTGGGGCAGATCGAAGCCGGGCAACTGGCGCTCAATCGCGAGTGGGTTGACCTGAATGAAGACCTGGACACGACGGTGATGGTGGTGCAGCCGTTGATCGAAAAGAAGAAACTGAGCATCCATATCAACCGCGATCTGGCGCTGCCATTGGTCAATTGTGATCGGATGCGCCTTCGGCAGGTGCTGCTGAATCTGGTGAGTAACGCGGCGCGGTTCACCGAGACGGGCGGCATCACCCTGAGCGTTGGATGCGACCACGATGATGTGGTGTTGAGCGTGGCCGACACCGGGCCAGGGATCGCACCCGAGGACTCGGAACGCATCTTTGAGCCATTCTTTCAGGGAAACGTCACCGGGCCATTGCAGCGCGGCGGTTCCGGGTTGGGGTTGAGCATCAGCCGTCAGTTCGTTGAATTACATAAAGGACGCATCTGGCTGGAAAGCCAGCCGGGAACAGGCACGACCTTCTTCATCCGCCTGCCCATCGCCCCGCCAGATGCCGGGGGATTTGTGCCACAGCGCTGGCTGAATGAGGACTGGGTGTGGCAGCAGCACACGTCAGCCGCACCATTGCCCCGTTCACCTTACAAAGAGCGCGTCATGCTGGTGGATGCGACAGGGACGCTGACCGGGATGATGATGCCGCTGCGCGACGATGTGGAGTTTGTCGCGGTTCAGCACCTCGAAGCGGCACGACAAGCATTGGAACAGGTGCCGGCGCATGTGCTGCTGGCGAATGCCCAGAACCCGGAGCAAATGCTGACCCTGGCCCGAATCGCTCAGACTAGCATCTCCGATACACCGGTCATCATTTGTTCGTATCAGGCACCGATCAAACGCGCTCAGGAAGCCGGGGCGCTGGATTACCTGACCAAGCCGGTCAAGGCCGAACGTCTGCTTCAGTCCTTGCGCGGGCTGCCGGAACCGATGCGGCGGGTGATGATTGTGGATGACAATCATGATCTGCAACAACTGCTGACGCGCATCCTGACTGGTTATGATCCTGATTTGTCGATTATTTCAGTGACCGATGGACGCGAGGCGCTGCCGGAAATGCGCCGCGTCCAGCCTGATGTCGTCCTGCTCGACTTAGCCCTGCCACATCTCGATGGCTGGCAAATTCTGGCGCTGAAGGCCGATGACCCGCTGGTGCGCGACATTCCGACTCTGATTGTTTCCGCCCAGGATGTATCTGACCAGCCGACGCGCACCGCCCAGTTCACCGTGATGATGCAGCCGGGAGTTTCGCCCAGCAAGCTGCTGGATTGTGCGCTGGAGTTATCACGCCGTTTGTTAAGCCCCAGCTAATGCCTGATCGAGCGCGGCCAGGAAGTCACGTCGTCCCACCGGCTTCTGCACATACAATGCCGCGCCCAGCGAGCGCGCCAACTCCTGCCCCTGAGTGACCGAGCAGATGACAATCGGGATCGGGCGGGTGGTTGTGTTTTGCTGCAAGCGGCTGAGGAGTTCCCAGCCATCGACATCTGGCAACATGACATCCAGCACAATCACATCCGGGTCGATTTCCGCGATGCGTTGAAAGATGTCCTGGTCATCTTCGAGATGCACAATGGTATAACGCGTGTTGGTGACATAACGTCGGTAGAAATGCACCAGATCGAGGTTGTCATCAACCACCAGCACCATGCGCTCGTGCGCTGTGGGCAGGTCGAGTTCGATGGCTGCCCCGATGTCCGTGACTACCGATTGGATGGGAAGTCCGCCTAAGCGTGCCAGTTCGCGCACCAGCTCGGGGAGATGAACCACAACCGGTCGTCCGGCCTCCAGCCGCAGCAGGATGTGCGAGTCAAGCGGCTGGCTCGCCGCTGTCAGAGTCGCCCCAGGGGCGGCCGATGCCAGTGCTGCCAGGCTACCGAGCAGGATTTGGTTGAGCAATGAGGGATGGACTTCGACCAGCGTCACGGGCAGTTCAGGCGGCTGTATCAGGCTGATGTGGTGATGTTTGAGTATATTCTGGCTCAATTCGATGGCACGAGTCAACCGTTCGGCTAGATTGCTGACTGCCCCCGGCATATTGTGCTGGAGCGAGTCTATCTCCTGCCGCACCTGCGAACGCCAGGCTTCGTCGCTGCTGGTCGCCGGTTCTCTTTCCGTGTGGGTCTTGACCGAAATCCGTTGATCCCATAAACGCCGTGCCAGCAAATGGATGGCGTGCTGCTGTTCGCGCCGCAGGTGCCGCGCGGTGATGCCCATTTGCTCGGCAGTCTTTTCCTGGGTCAATTGCCTAGCATAGCGCAGCGAGAGCAGTTGATACAGCCGCCAGCCGCGCGCTTCGGTGGGGGTTTCCAGCGCCGGCTTCAACTCTTCAATCCCGCGCAGGATGGCCTTCCAAACCGGTTCGATGCCCTGGCCTGGATCGCAGCCTAACACCTGCCACAGCGGTTCGGCAGGTGAAACCATTGGATTGTAGAAGTTCGCCAGAATATCTTTCAGTTGCGTCTCAAAATCGGCAAAGGCGCGGCTGATGTCCTCATCATGTCCCATACATGTCCCCTCAATGCCCTTGTCTCTGTTTCTGACACGTTCTATGCTCACCTTACAGATCAAGATCATCCGTGTTCGCCGCCGCAGGCGAACCTGGAAGAAAGGGGTCAATACGCGCGAGAATGTTCAACCTCAACCTGAAGGCTATTTTAATCGTTATTTGGAGAATGGACTATGCTTAAGAAACTGATACCCCTCCTCGTCGTCCTCACCACTTTTGTTTTTGCCACCTCGGTCATGGCCCAGGATGTGGTCGAAATCACGTTCTGGACGGAATGGTCAGCGGAACCCTGGAAGTCGCTTGGCGATGATCTGGTGGCGCAGTTCAACGCTGCCAATCCGGGCATCCGCGTCACCCACCGGACGATTGAAAATGAACAATTCTTCACCGTGCTGCGGACGGCCTTCGCCAGCGGCGACCCGCCCGATGTCTTCCAGCATGAAGCTAACAACAACCTGTTCCAGTTCGTCATCCCCGGCGAAGTTGAGGACATCACCGACTGGTATGAGGCCAATGGCAGCCGCTTTGTGCCGGGTTCTGAAACCGCTGTCACCTACGATGGGCGCGTTTATGGCGTTCCGGGTGGTGTGGCAACCGGGACACAGATTTATTACAACGCGGCTCTGCTGCGCGATAATGGCATTGATCCGGCAGCGCTCGTCACCTGGGCTGATTATCTGGCGGCTTTCGACACGCTGAAGCAGCGCGGCATCACCCCGATTGCGTATGCCAACAAGTTCGGCTGGCCGGGGTCGCAGTGGTTCTATGCCCTGCTAGTACGCTGGGTCGGTGCGGAGAAGGTCAACCAACTGGTCGCCCGCAACTGCGAGTACAAGTGGACTGACCCCGATATCGTTCAGGCGGCGCAATATTATGTTGATCTCGCCAATGCCGGCTACTTCTCATCTGGTATGGCGAGCGATGATTATCCGGCAGCAACAGCCTTGTTCTTCGCCGGACGAGCGGCTTTCTTCCACACTGGCTCGTGGTTCATTGCCGATGCCAGCGCTGAGATGCCGCCGGGCTTCGAGTTAGCCATGAACGAGTTCCCGGTCTTCCCGGATGGCGCTGACCCCGAAGGCACTCAGGCCTTCGCTTCTGTGCTGGGTGGCTACTCGATATCGAAGCGCGGCGCGGAACTGCACCGTGAAGAGGCATTGATGTTCATTGACTTCATAACACAACTGCCCCAGGCACAGGAAGGCGTTCGCCGCACCGGCAGCATCAGCTCCGTTGTCGGCGCGGTGACTGAAGAAACCGCCACCCCGCTGGTGCTTCAAATCATCAGCCAGCAGTTGGATGGCAACACCGGTACGATTGGCTTCCTGGAGCATATCACTCCCAAAGAAGTGGGCGAAGATGCCATCTGGATGGGCAGCGTTGGCGTCCTGACCGGCCAGTTGACGGCGGAGCAGTGGATGCAGAACGTCGAAGATGCTGCGGCGGCCACTGAGCCGACCCTGATTCTGCCAGAACAATGTGAATAACCGCCGCTGACGGTTGTATCATGGGGCGTGTCCGGCTGATGGACACGCCTTATCGCCCTGTCCAAATGAGAAAATGGTGTCTTTATGGAACGCAAAAATGCCGTTAGCTATGCGCCTGCGCCACCCCAGCCGCTCACGACGGCGATCCCACGTCGCCCCGCGTCTGGCGGCTGGCTGATGAAGTTTGTCCCGTATCTGTTCATCCTGCCCGCCTTCATCCCCTACGTCATCTTCCTGGCGCTGCCC
The DNA here is from genome assembly GCA_022843385.1 of Anaerolineae bacterium. Classification (GTDB taxonomy): domain Bacteria; phylum Chloroflexota; class Anaerolineae; order Aggregatilineales; family Phototrophicaceae; genus CFX2. Next base: position 6,720 of record JALHNT010000047.1, read on the forward strand.
ATCATCGGCTCGATAGCCCTCAGTTTCTTCAACTGGACCGGCATCAGTTTCAATAACATCGAATGGGCGGGGTTGGATAACTACATCGCTCTGACGCAGGACGAGGTCTTCTGGAAAGCCATCACCCACAACCTATACTTCATCCTGGGGGGCGTCATCGGCACAGTAGCCGTAGCGCTGACGCTGGCTGTCCTGCTGGAGCAACATCTGCCCTTCTCCAGCTTCTTTCGTGGCGCTTTCTTCATCCCCACCACGACGTCGCTGGTGGTGGTGGGCATCGTCTTCATGCTCATCCTCAGCCCGGAACTGGGGCTGGTCAATCCGCTGCTGCGTCAGGTCGGCTTGGGGCATCTGGCGCGCCCCTGGCTGGGTGACCCGCAAACCGCTATGCCGACGATCATCGTGGTGGACATCTGGAAGAACTTTGGCCTGGCGATGTTCCTGTTCGTGGCCGGGCTGAAAGGCATCGATGCTGAATTGTATGATGCGGCGCGCATCGATGGCGCAACTCCCTGGCAAACTTTCTGGCGCGTGACCATGCCGGTGCTGTGGCCGGTGACCGCGCTGGTGATTGTGCTAACCAGCATCGGCACACTTAAGCTGTTCGATCTGGTGTACGTGATGACGGCTGGCGGGCCGAATTATGCCTCAGAAGTGCTGACCACCTGGATGTACACCCAGGGCTTCCGCTATAGCAAGATGGGGTATGGCTCGGCGATCGCGGTGGTGCTGCTGCTCATGACGCTGATCCTGTCGCTCATCCAACTGCGCGTCTTCGCTATCAACCGCGATGAGTCCTGAAAGCTCGTCCAACAAGGAGCCCATCTCATGAGCAACCAATCGGTTCCCATGCGTATTCTGACACGCATCCTGACCTATGTCATCTTCATCGTGGTGTTCATCATCGTCATGTATCCGCTGTTCTGGATGTTTTACTCGTCCTTCAAGGATCAGTGGCAGATTTTCGCGGACCCGTTTTCGCTGCCGCAAACCCTGAAATTCGATAATTACATCAATGCCTGGAACACTGGCAACTTCAGCCTGTACTTCCTCAACAGCGTCATCGTCACCGTGCCATCGGTGCTGGGGGTGCTGGCGGTCTCCTCGCTGGCCGGTTATGCCTTCGCCCGCTTCCGCTTCGTCGGCAGTCGAGTGTTGTTCGTCTTCTTTCTGATCGGCATCATGGTGCCGCCCCAGGCCGTCATCATCCCCGCCTTTCTGATTGTCTCTCGCCTGGGTCTGATGAACAACTTCATGGCGCTGGTGTTGACCTATCTCAGTTGGTGTCCGGTGGGCATCTTCATCCTGGCGACCTTCTTCCGTTCGCTGCCTCAGGAGATCGAGGATGCGGCTAAGGTCGATGGAGCCAATGCCTTCGATGTCTTCTGGCGGATTGCGCTGCCGCTGGCAAAACCGGCGCTGGCAACGGTGGCGATCTTCTATTTCGTCTGGGTGTGGAACGACTTCCTCTATCCGCTGCTGTATCTGCAAAGCGACACCATGAGTACCATCCCCATGGGGCTGATGCTCTTCAACGGACGCTACCGTACCGACTGGGGCATGATGACGGCGGCGCTCTCGATTGCGGTGGCCGTACCGATGGTGTTCTATATGGTCTTCCAGGACAAATTCGTCCGGGGGCTGACGGCGGGTGCGCTGAAGGGTTAATTATTCTTATTGAACGACTGTGGGGATACCGATGCAAACCGTTTGGTTTCGCGGCAATAGTCAGGTTGAACTGAAGGAGATCGCGCGGCCTGCGCCCAAGACCGGGGAGGTGCTGCTCCAGATCGGCGCATCCGCCATCTGTGGCAGCGAAATGCGCGACTATCGGCGTAGCGATAGCATCCCGGTCATCACAGATTGGATAGGGCGCGAATGCTACAACCCTGGTCATGAACTGACCGGCGTGGTGGTCGAGAACCCGGATGGGCGCGGCCCGCGTATAGGCGAGCGCGTTGCCATCAACATCATCACCGGCTGTGGTCACTGCACCACCTGCCGTCGTGGTGATCGGCGTTTTTGTCGACAGCAGGGTTACGTCAAAGGGGCGCATACCGAATTCATCGTCGTGCCGGCCTATACCTGTATGCCGCTGCCAGAGGATATCCCATTTGACCTGGGGGTGCTGCTGGGCGGGGATACACTTGGCGTGGCTTATCATGCCTTCAGCAAAGTGCATTTGGCTCCGCGCGATAAAGTCGTTGTGATTGGTGCGGGACCAGTGGGATTGGGTTTTCTGGCGCTGCTCACCTATCTGGGACTGGAAACCATCCTGGTTGAACCCAGCGCCTATCGCCGCAATCTGGCGCTCGATTACGGTATTCCACACGTCATTGACCCCAGCGCGACTCCGGTACAGGAACACATCCGCGATCTGACCGAAGGGATTGGCGCGGATGTGGTCATCGATGCTAGCGGCAAGGACGAAGGGGTGAACCTCGGCCTGAACGCAACTCGTCCGGAAGGAACATTCATCTTCGCTGGTGCCGGACGCGAGGCCAAAATCAATCCCTGGTCACACTTTCTGGAGAAAGAAATCACCGCCTACGGGGTATGGTATTTCGTCGATGCCGATTACTACGGCATCCTGGATGCTTATCGCAAAGGTTTGAATGTCGAGAAGATGCTCACCCATCGTTTCGGTCTCGGCGCGGTTGCCGAAGCCTATCAGTTGATGGCGCAGGCCAACACGGGAAAGGCCGTGTTCATCCATCATATCTGAGCGAAAGATATGCAGGGTTTATTGAAAAGGAATGCTTATGATCGCACTGGGTGCTTCGACCCTCGGTTTTCGTCATAACACGCTCGATGAGGCGCTTCAAGCTATTCATTCACAGGGATTTCGCCACATCGATATCTGTGCCTATCCCAGCTATTGCCCGCACGTCAATCCGCTGACGGCGACTGCGAGCGAGATCCAGACGCTCAAGGCAAAACTGAGCGACAGCGGTATGACGGTGGCCGCCATCAATGCCGGCGATGGCAGTTTCGGCGTTCCAGGGCAGCATGAACGCGCCATCCATTTCAGCAAGGCCGCGCTCGATTTGGCCGCCGAGCTGGGTGCTTATGCCATCACCACTCAATCCGGCTTTGAGCCTGATCCGGCCGAATGGCACGCGGTGGCCTGGCGTATCGCCCCTGATCTGGGCGAGCTGGGGGACTATGCCGCCCGGTTGGGACTCGATCTGACACTTGAACTGCACAAGTCGAAGCTGATGGCAACCGGTCAACAAGCGCTAGATCTGATGACGCTGATTGGCCACCCACATGTCGGCGTCACAATTGACCCCAGCCATATCACCTATGCCGGTGAACTAGCTGATGCAGTCGCATTGAAGCTGGGGCAACATATCAAACATGTGCATCTGCGCGATGGCATCAGTCAGAACATCATGGTCGTTCCTGGCGATGGCACCGTCGACTTCAGCGCCCTGGCGCGGGCGTTGGCGACGATGGGTTATGACCGCGTCGCTGTCATCGAACTGGAATACGAACATGCGCAGGTGGAACAGGTGCTGCCGGATCTGGCACGAGCCAAACGCCATCTGCAAGCATGTTTCCAATGAGTTATTCACCCGCTTAACAAAGGAACAAGCCTAATGCGAGATCATGTAACACGACGCGAATACAACGATTGGGTTTCGGAGTGCGCCGCGCTGGCAATCGCCTGTGGCTATCCGGTACAGCGCAGCATGATCCACGATAGCGTGGGGTTGATCATGGGTCAGGATCAGTATGCCGCCTTCGTCAATGGGCTGTGGTCGCGTGAGCCATATGAGTTGTTTGCCATCTTTGAGGCGTTGAATGAGCCAGCAATTGAAGGGCTACCCAAAGCCGGGCTGGCCTGGGCGGAGTATGGCGGGTTGTGCGACAAGCTGATGATCGTCCATCCGGGTAAGTTCTGCTCGCCACATTACCACTGGCGCAAGACGGAATACTACGAAGTGGTGCTGGGCGAGATGGATGTCTTCTATGCTCCCGAAATCATCAATGATGGTCAGCTCGAAATCGCCATCGACGACATGATTAATCACAAGACGATGCCCAGGGGCGATCGCTGGCCGGATCGTGTCGTGCTGCCGAATGGACGTGAGGGCAGCTATGAACGGCTGACCGAGTACCGCTGCCTGCGCCCCGGTGATCCGAAGTTCGTGGTGCATCGCAAGCATCTGCACGCCTTTGGCTGCCCGCGCGATGCGCTGACCCCGGTGGTCATCCGCGAGGTCTCCAACTACAGCCATGAACCAACGACCGTTGGCAAAGCCGGTCTGCTGGAAGCCTGGCAGCACATCCATGATAACAACTTTCTCCATCCGGGTCTGAACGAGAGCCGGTTGAGCAACACCATTGTCGACGGATAAGAATCAAATTCTTTCAACAGGGAGCATGAACGATGCGTCTGGAACTGAACCTGGATTTCAAAAAGCACTTTCCGGCTGAAAACTTTTTCTTTGGCGTGGCGAACGCGCCCTATCTGTGCGAAGGGGGTTATAACTATCCCGATGGCATGAAAAACAGCTACGGGGTGCTGGAATTGAGCGATAAGATCGAGAAGTCGGGAGAGGCTGTGCGTTTCTGGGCTGACCCGGAACCGCATATCAAGCTGGCGGCCTCGCTCGGACTGAATGCCTTCCGCATGGGCATCGATTGGTCGCGCTGCCAGCCCTCGTCTTCGATGGAACCGACCGACCCGCCTCCTTGGGATACAGCAGCACTGGATCGATATGCCGACATCATTGAGATGGTCATCGATCACGGGATGCAGCCGGTCATCACCCTGCATCATTTCACCCACCCATTGTGGTTGGGGCTGGATATCTGGCTGGATGATCGCGGCCCGGACAGGCTGATCGACTACGAAATCCGCGTGGTGGATGAGATCAACACCCGGCTGATGGCACGCGATGGCAAAAAGATGGCGCACTTCCTGGTCTATAACGAACCCAATCTGATCCCGCTGATCTATCATTATTCCGGCCTGTTCCCGATTGAGCGACAGGGGCCGGATTATCTCCTGCCGGCCTATGACACCATGCTCTCTCATTACATCATGGCCTATGACCGGCTGTATGATCTGTTCGAGGCCAAAGGCTGGGGGACGCCACACGTCGGCTTCACCATCGCCAATCTGTGCGCCTATGAGATGGATAAACAGTTGGACGATCTGGTGCGGCTGCGCAGTTGGGGCGTGAAGCGTGAGGATGTATCCGCCAAAATCGCCGAGTGCCGCGCGGTCTGGCGCAGGCGCATGGATGAGCTGGCAAAGTCTCAGCTCACCGATGAGCAATATGATCGCTATATCCAGATGATTACCATGACCGAGGACAAGCTGCGGCCGGAGTTGTTCACCAAGACGCTGGATGCGCTGTATGCCTCGCCGCGCGTGAAGAAGCTGGATTATCTTTCGGTCAATGTCTACGAGCCGTTTGGTACGCCGCGCCGCGACCCCAATGATCCGTCGCACCAGACCAAATGGGACGAGTTCACCATGGATGGCGAAATCTATCGCACTTTCATCCTGGCGACCAACGACTTCAACACCGATCTGCCGGTCTACATGGGCGAGAATTCATCGGCCAATTTGCAGCCCATCGGCCAGCCAGCCAAGCTGCGCCCGGATGGCTGGACGCGCGAACGCTACCTGAAGACCTACATGATGGAGATGATCCGCTGCATGAAAGAGGGCGTACCCATTCGCGGGTATCTCTACTGGTCGCTGGTTGATGATTTCGAATGGCAGGCGGGTTATCCACCACGTCTGGGTCTGTACAACTACGACTACCTCAACCACAAGATTCTCGATACCGACGGATTCGGTCAGCCTTCGGGCAAGATTTACGCCCACCTGGTTGCCGCGCTGCGTAGTGGGGACAAAGGGCGGATCGCCGAGGCGTTCGTCAAAGCCTATCAGGCGGTATAGGGGGCATAGTACAACTTGCGCGACAGCTGCGCAGCCGCGTTGTCCACCGCTGCTGGTGCGTTTTCGCTATCATCTCATTACCCGTAGCCAGGAGGATGAACGTCAACTCCTGGCGGAAGACTGAGCTTTACCGTTCAAACAGAGAGAAAGTTTGTCCTGAAGGGGTCGTTGTTCAGATTGGTCGGGGCTGAGATAGCCCCGACTGGAATGCAAATGCTGACAATGCCAAAACGCTATGTTTCCGATTCGCCAGAATACTTATGGCACTTCACGAGCACATCGTCAATGTGTATATCCGTCGGCACCACGCCTTTACAAATATCCATGACATCAGGGCAGCGGCCCGCAAATTTACAGCCCTGCCGCGAGTACTCTTCATGTTCTAATTCAGAGAGTGTGATGGTTGTGGTCCAGCGTTTTTTGGGATCTGCCTGGGGGATGGAATCCCGTAGAAGCCTCGAGTATGGATGCCTGGGATTCATTAGCACCTTTTCCACAGTCCCCATTTCAACAATGTTGCCGCGGAACATGATGGCGATGCGGTCGCTGACGTAATAAGCCGTCGCCAGGTCATGGGTGATATACAGGATGCTCACACCCAATTCATCCCTGAGCTGCTTAAACAAGTTGACAATCGACATGCGTAGGGATGCATCGACCATGGAAACCGGCTCATCAGCGATAATCAGTTTCGGATCAGTTACGAGCGCCCGGGCGATTGAGATGCGCTGGAGTTGCCCGCCGGAAAATTCATTTGGGTATTTCCCTGCAAATTCCTGATAGGTCAGTCCTACCAGTCGCAATTTTTGATCGATCCGATCAATGGCTTCCGCTTTTGAATTGGCCAGTCGGAAGTTCTGCACAGTTTCGTGAAAATAGGAATCAACTGTACGTAGTGGGTTAAATGTGCTGAACGGATCCTGGAAAATCGCTTGCACGCCTCCAGTGATCCAGGGCTTCTCTTTACGAGTCTGCAATTTTCCGTTATGGAGTATCGCCCCGGAGGTGGCATCTTCAAACCCGATGACCACCTTCGCCGTGGTCGTTTTCCCACAACCGCTTTCACCTGCCAGGGTGAAGATCTCAGCGGGTTTGATATAAAAACTGACATGGTCCACCGCTGTAAGTGTGATCCTGGCGATCATATTGCCCTGGGAGTAACGTTTGGTTAATTCGTTTACCTCAAGCAGTTTATCCATGTTGTCCTTCTTCAACTAACCAGCAGGCGACTTTGTGGTTTGCATCCACATGAGTAAAGTCTGGCATTTGCTGGCGGCAAATATCTTTGACATGTGGACAGCGCGCCTGGAAAGGGCAGCCGTTGGGTAGGTCTGCCAGGGAGGGTGGGCTGCCGGGCACACTGTCGCGTAGACGCTTATCGCCGAACTTGGGCAGCGAGTTGATTAAGAACTGGGTATAGGGATGTAACGGCTCGGCAAAGATCTGCTCTGTGGTCCCCTCTTCAACAATCTTCCCGGCATACATAATGCCAATGCGGTCAGCGATGTTGGCATGCACACCCATGTCGTGTGTAACCAGGATAATCGTATTCTTCAGATTCTTTTGAATATCCTTCAACATCTGGATCACGCCGCGCTGCACCACCACGTCCAGCGCCGTGGTGGGCTCATCGCCAATCATGATGCGCGGGTGCATTAAGGCTGCGAGGGCGATGGTCACGCGCTGACGCATTCCACCCGACAACTGGTGAGGATAGACATCGAGGATGTTTTCCGGTAAGCCTAGTTCGTGAATTCGCTTGCGCGCCATTTCGAAGTATTTTGCGCGGTTTTGCCCGCTGACATGGCTGCCAATGAAATCCTCATAAGTCCCTTTTATCTTGAGCACTGGATTGAACACGCTCATCGAACCTTGCGGAATATAAGAGATATACTCCATGCGTAGCTTTCGCTTTTCTTCCTGGCTCAGGCGGGTGACGTCCACTTCATCCGAATTGATGCGATAAAAGATCTTGCCGTCAATCAGGCGTAGGGGGGGCGCGACTTCATTAAAAAGCGCCTTCAATAGCGTGGTCTTGCCGCAGCCACTTTCTCCGGCGATGCCGTAGATTTCATTTTCATAAATCTGCATATCCACATCGTTAACGGCTTTAACAATCTTTTGGGTGCCCTGCACCTCCAGGATATAGAAAGCCTTAAGATGGTCAGTTCGTAAGACGATTTGTTTCTTTTCTACCATGTCTGCGTCTCCACTATGCTCCAACCCGCTGGATGCGGGTGCGCGGATCGAGGTATTCACTGATACTGACCGAGAGCCAGTAGAGAGCAATAAACATGAACAGCGATAAGATCACCGGCGTCAATATCCACCACCAGCGTCCCAATAGAATAGACTGGTAGAAGAGCGCCCAATTGAGCATCGTGCCCAGGGTGGGAATGTTGAGATTGACCAATCCAAGGATAGCCAGCGTGATCTCCAGGCCAATCGCCCATGACATATTGTTGATCAAGGTCGAGAAAATTAACGGCATGGTGAAAGGCAGGTATTCTTTCAATACCAGTTTGATCGTCCCGGTGCCAGAAAGAACGGCTGTCCTGGTGAAATCGCGCTCACGCAAGCTCAAAACCATCGAGCGGATCAGGCGCGCGTCCCATGCCCAACCGAAGAACGCCAGCATCAATCCGAGAACCGCCAGATTCATGTGTTGCCGTACCATCATGGCTAACATGACAAAAATCAGGAAGAGTGGAATGACCAGTAGACTGTCACCCACAAACATCAGTACCCGATCGATAGAGCCGCCTTTATATCCGGCAACCATGCCCACCAGGATGGCAATCGCCCTTGAAACCAAGGCGGAGATGAGGGAGATGATCAAGGAGTTACGCACCGCGTAAGTGGCCTGCCAGAAGATATCCTGCCCGTTCGAATCGGTGCCGAGGACGTAATCGGCTGATGGCCTCATGTCTCTGGGGACAACATTCCATAAAGTTGGGTCATACGGGGAGAAAAAGGACAGCAAGGCCATGATCACGATGACCACGAGTACGATGAAGCTAAAGCTGAAGCGGTAATCTTTGAATAAATCTCTGAAGATTTTCATGAAACAGGCTTCCTTATTTATGTGTATCGCACTCTTGGGTCAAGCAAGGGATATGTCAGGTCGACGACCAGGATCGCTGTTGTGATGCCGACGATAGAGAGGATCGTAATCCCCATAATCAGGTTGTAATCCCCATTGATGATGGCTCGAAAAAGCAGCGTTCCCAGGCCGGGGTAACTAAAAACAATCTCAGTAATCAGTGCCCCGCTGAAGATTTGCCCAAGTGAAAGCGCCAGGCCGGTGACTTGCGGCAGTAAGGCGTTGCGAATGACATACTTGCTGACGATGCGATCTTCTGTAACGCCACCCATCCTGGCATACTGGACGAAACTTTCCGCATTGACGTTCTGTACCAGCAGTTTCATGGTCTGGAAGTTGACAGCCCCTCCCAGAATGCTCAGGGAGAGGGCGGGTAAGACCGAATGCCAGAGGACATCTCTGATATAGTCCCAACTGAAAGAGGGTATAGCGCCCAGGGACGCCCCGCCTGTAATCGGGAACCAGCGCACGACGTAGGCAAAAAGCAGGAGCAAGGCGAAGGCGAAGATGTAATAGGGCAAAGGGCGGATCACCATAGCGACGGCATCCAGACTGCGCGACCAACCCTTGCGCGTATAGTAACCGGCTAACCCGCCAATGATATTCCCGAATATCCACGAGATAGCTGTCGTAGTCAACAAGAGTCCCAGTGTCCACGGGGCGGCGGTGGCTATGAGCTGGTTTACGCGGGTGGGAAATTGGAAGAACGAAACACCGAAATCGCCCTGAAACAGCCTGCCCCAGAAAGCCCAATACTGTTCGACCCAGGATCCCTCCAGGCCATACATCTCGGTCAGGTCCTCGATGATGTCATCCATGGTGCCTGGTTCCAGGGTTGAACCGCGGGCCCGCATCTGATCGATGGCTCTCATGACCGGATCATTCGGGGTGAGTCTGGGAATGAGGAAAACAACGGTAATGCCCAGCCAGATCACTAAAAAGTAGGAAATCAGCCGGGGGATAAGATAACGTTTTACGAAGGTCAAAGTGTTACCCTCACGCGCCTATAGCTTTTGTAAGGAAACGACCAGCAAATTGATAAAGATGTTTCCCTGGGCAGGTTACCCTACCCAGGGTTTGTCCGAAGCGGAATTCCTTACGCACCCGTCGGTTTCAGGAATGGTGTCGTGTACTTGAAGTTCGGCCAGTGGGTATAGGGCTGATTATAAGCGTTTTCGCTGCCGGGCCAATTGGTCCAGTAGGTCTCGTCCCAGCCGACAAAGCCGATGTAGCCGTAAGTTGGGATGCCCGGCATATTCTTGATCGCTTCCTTGAGGCCTTCGATGCCAATAGCAACGACGGCTTCAGTGTTAAAGGGATCCGTCTCGCGCAGTTTCTTGATAATCGCATCCATCTCGGGGGTTGACCAGCGTGTGCTGCGGCCCTGGGTGCGTTCTCCAACGGGTCTTATGTAAGCCGAGTTCCATTGATCGAGCGTGCGATACAGATCAGGTCCCGCGCCCCAGGGCTCCTGTGCCGGCCAGTCGCCGCTCACATCAAAGTCGCCGACAGCGTTCAAGTCAGCATTACTTTCCGTGTTAAATACCTCGGCCTCAATACCAAATTTCTTCCACTGCTGCACGGCAGCCGCGGCATTTCGTTCAGGGTGGTTGGATAGGACAGTGCCGGCCGTAAAAGTGATCTTCCATGGGGTGCCATCGGGTAGCAACCACTTCCCGTCCGCGTTCTTCGAGAAGCCGTTCTTTGTTAGCAGCTTTTCGGCAATGTCAGGGGCATACTTATACCAGCCCAGTCCGAAGGCATTTTCAAGAAATTCCTGATCGTCAGGGAAGATATAACCACGGCTCCTGGCAAGGTCTGCGACGCGCTGCGGTGCGGTGGGATCATAGGGCGCGAAGGTTTCGCCATTGCCAATATCAAGGGTGAATTCCTTCAGCCAGTCCTGCATCGGACCGATATAAAGCTCAGGGTAGGGGCCGAGGTGCGGGATATGCACCGGGCTTAAGGTGCCAGCCGAATCGACGGCGATGCTGGTGTACTCGACAATGTCAATCGCCAGGGCGAGTGCCCAGCGGACATCAACGTTATCGAATGGGGGTCTGACCGTGTTGAAGGAGATGCCGGTGAGGGCCGGGTCGTTGTTGACCACGAAGGGGAAGGTCGGCTGGTAGGCGCGGGAGCTATCCGACTGCGCCAGCAGGGCCGTAAGACCACTGGCTGAAAGTTCTGCCACATCCAATTGATGTGTCAACTGCGCCAGGATTTGCGTGCCTTCGTCGGCGAAGAACTGAAAGATGATGTACTTGGGCTTAGGTTCGCCATACAGGATACCGGTCGGGCTTTTGTCCCAATCGGCGCGTCTTTCCCAGGCTGTCCAGCCCCCCTGGGGATCAAAGCTGTGCAGCTTGTAAGGACCGCAGCCTACAAAGGGATTATGCGTGAAAAGGACTGGATCGGCTTCCTTCTCGAAGATGTGCTTGGGCATGATCCAGGTGCAGCCCCAGCGGTCAAGGAAGGTGGTGTGGAAGCGCGAATTGGGCTGCTTTAGCGTAAATTCGACTGTATAATCATCCAGGGCGGTCACAGCGGCGACGTTATCCACAAAGAAAGTATGACCGTTCAATCCCTCAAATTGTATCAGGGTTTCGACCGTATAGACCACATCAGCAGCGGTAAAGGGCACCTCATCCGACCAGGTGACTCCCTCACGCAGTGGGATCGTAACCGTCATGAAATCTTCGCTATAGGTCGGGTCGCCGGTTGCCAGACCATTGATGATATTGCCGGTGGCGAAGTCGACTGACCACAGTGGCTCGTTAGCCAGGTTCTGCATGCCGCGGTCTCTATTTTTCCAGCCAACCCACTCGTTGAAGTTGTCAGGTGTACCGACACGCCCGGTAAGGATCCTGGCGATCAGCGTTTCCGAGCGCGGGAAAGTGCCCGGCAGTGCCGTGTCCTGAGCCAGGGCAATCCTTCCGGGGAGGAGTAGTCCTGCTGATGTAAGTACGATACTGCCGGTGCCGGCAGTAACTATTTTCATGAAATCGCGGCGACTTATTTCGTGTGACATTTGTACCTCTTAAATCAAAATATGATTGCAAAACGGGTCAGTTATTCAGGTTTGGCTGGAAAAGTCCGCAATAGGCTACCTCCTGTCTTTTTCAACGTTTTTCGGTGCTGGCCTCCTTTGGCCTGGCGCGGTCCGCACGAATCGCGGATGACCAATTGTGTTGCCAGCGTGATACGCCGGGCTGGTTGCTCAGGGTTTTCAATCTGTTCCAGCAGCAGCTTGGCCGCTACCCGTCCCATTTGCTCAAGAGGTTGGCGGATGGTGGTAAGCCTTGGATATACGATTGAGGCTTGCGGGATGTCGTCAAAACCAATGACTGAAATGTCTTCTGGGGTACGTAGCCCATGATCGCGGATAGCTTCCATCACGCCAAACGCCGAAAGATCATTGGATGCAAAAATTGCGGTTGGTGCTGGATACTGTTCAAGAAATGCAAATGTTTTTTTGTAGGCTTCTGGTTGCCAGTAATCGCCTTCTATAATTAATTCATCTTGGAAGGGGATATTGTGGTCGCCCAGGGCGGCTTTGTACCCCTCTAAGCGTTCGCTTGCGCTGCTCAACTCCATCAAACCGGTGACGAATGCAATTCGCTGGTGGCCGAGTTCGATAAGGTAGCGCGTGGCCTCATAAGCGCCTTGCCAGTTTGTCGTATCGACCACCGAGCTTTGTTTGGCGGCATCTGATTGGTCAATCAATACATACGGGAAATTTTCTTGCCGCAGTGCATTCAGGTAGGCGGCTGGCACCAGCGGCACGATCAGGAGCAAACCATCCGAGAGACCATTCGCAATCGCGTTGACATAAATCGACTCTTTGCCCCGGCTGCGGTGTGTGGTGTACATCATCAAGTCGTAGTTGGCGCGCGCCAGCTCTACATCAACACCCCGAATGATCTCTCCGATGTAGCCGTTGTCGAGACCCGGTACCAGTAACCCGATGATCTGCGAACGCCCCCCCGCCAGGCTGCGAGCCTGTAAATTGGCGACGTACCCCAGTTTCTCTGCGGCTTCAAGCACCCGCTGCCGTGTGGATTCTTTAATGAATTCAAAACCGTTCAATACCCGTGAGACAGTCGAGTACGAAACGCCTGACGCGCGTGCCACATCGACAATGGTAACGTTTCGGGGCCGTTTATTTCTCATTGACACAAAACAGAACTCGCATAAATTATTTCAAAAACTTGCAAACGTTTGCATGAAGAGTGTACCGCACAGCCTCAATATTTGTCAATGTGAGTTGAAAGTAGGGCGTTCAAACGCCCTGGCTGCTTGACAACATCACTACGAATCCGTACACTCTGCAACATTGTAATCATTCCTGAACCTCTGTATATTTGCATAGTTCACGCGATTTCGCCGTATTGGAATTGCTCTACCTAGATTATTTCTTATGCACAGAGTTTTTGACTACCATCAGCCCACAACCCTGGACGAAGCCGTGAGCCTGCTGGTGCGCTACGGTCAACAGGCGCGCATCCATGCGGGCGGTTCCGCGCTGCTGGTTGAAATTCAGCGGGGCGAACGCCAACCCGCCCACCTGATCGGTCTGGAAGGCGTGTCCGGCCTGAACGCCATCTCCGAGAACGGCTCGATCACCATTGGCGCGCTGGTCACCCTCACCGATCTGGCGCAGTTCATCGGCGACCGTCTCGATCTGCGGGCTCTGCACGAGGCGGTACAGTGGTTGGGCGGCAAACAGGTGCAGAACGTCGCCACCGTCGGCGGCAACATCTGCAACGCCTCCCCCGGCGCTGACCTGGTGCCGCCGCTGCTCTGTCTCGACGCGCAGCTTCATCTGCACTCAGCCGAGGGGAAGCGCACCACTCCGCTTGATGGTTTTCTGACCAGCCCGCATCAAACCGCGCTGCGCCCGAACGAAATCCTGACTGCAATCGAACTGCCACCCCTGCCGCCACGCAGCGCGACGGCGACTCAGAAAGTCATGCGCCGTCGCTCGCGCGACCTGTCGATCTTGGCAGTGACGGCGCGGATCACGCTGAGGGAGGACGGGCAATGCGCCGACGCGCGCATCGGAATGTGTTCGGTTGCCCCGACCCCGATCCGCGCCCGTTCCGCCGAAGCACAGTTGATTGGCGCAGCGCTCACGCCGGAGCGTGTCAAGGCCGCGTCGCTTGCCGCCTGCGCAGAAGCCCGCCCGGTCGATGACGTGCGCGCCTCGGCTGAATACCGCCGTATGGTCCTAGAAACGCTGGTCGAACGCGCCATCACGCTGGCTGCACAGCGCGCGGCGCTAACCGTTTGAGGGATGTTAATGAGCCGCATTGAAATCACGTTGAATGTGAACGGGGATGACTATCCCCTGGAAATTGACTCACATCGTACCCTGCTCGACGTGCTCCGCTACGACATAGGCTTGACTGGCACGAAACCCAATTGTCTGGAAGGGGAATGCGGCGCGTGTTCCGTCCTGATCGACGGACGCGTGGTCAATTCGTGCCTGTACCTTGCTGTGCGCGCTGCAGGACGCAAGATTGTGACAATCGAAGGGCTGGCGGACGATCAGGGGTTGCATCCGCTGCAAACTGCTTTTCTCGAAATGGGCGCGGTGCAGTGTGGTTACTGCATCCCTGGGTTCATCCTCGCCGCCGCCGCGCTGATTAATGAAAATCCCCGTCCCGACGACGATGAACTTACGCGCGCTTTCACGGGCAATATCTGCCGCTGCACAGGCTACACCAACATCCGCAAGGCGGTGCGCGCCGCGATCGCCGCGATGGACGGAGGCGAAAGCGCATGACCGACTATCAGGTGGTGGGTAAACCTGCCGTCCGTCTCGACGGACGCGACAAAGTGACGGGCGGGTACGCCTACGGCATGGATTTCACGCTGCCGGGGGCGCTGCATGGCAAAGTCATTCGCAGCCCGCATCCGCACGCGCGTATTCTCGCTTTCCGCACGGAAAAAGCGGCACAACTTCCCGGCGTCCGCGCTATCATCACGGGGGCGGATGTCAAGCTGCTCATGCCGGGAGGGATCATCGATCAGCCGCTGCTGGCGTGGGACGTGACGCGCTATAAGGGCGAACCGGTGGCGATCATCGCGGCGACCAAACCGGAGATCGCCGAGGCCGCTGCACAGCTTCTCGAAATCGATTACGAGCTGCTTCCGGTCGTGACCGATCCTGTCGCGGCGATGGAGGCCGATGCGCCGCTGCTGCATCCCGATTGGCAGTCGTATCAGGCACCGCCGGAGATCGTGCGCTACGGCAACGTGTGCTGTCATGCCTCGCTGACCCGAGGCGATATCGAGGCAGGCTTTGCCGAAGCCGATCTGATTTTCGAGGACACCTTCTCGACCGAAAGCGTGCATCAGAGTCATGTCGAACCGCGCGTCGCCGTCGGCGTGGTGAGTTCGGATGGTAAAGCGACCGTTTACAGCAATACACAGCTTCCCTTCTGGATTCGCACTAATGTCGCGCATGTGCTCAACGTTCCCGAAAGCGACGTGGTGATCGTGCCGACCGGCATCGGCGGCGGGTTCGGTTCGAAACTCTACCCGCAGATTGAGCCGCTGGTCGCGCTGCTGGCGCGTAAGACTGGTCGCCCCGTGCGCATCGTCACGCCGCTCCACGAGGAATTGCAGGCGGGCTTACCCCGTCACCCCAGTCGCATCTGGATCAGGACAGGGGTGAAGCGCGATGGCACGCTGGTCGCGTCGCAGGGGCGCGTCATACTGGATACGGGCGCGTATGCGGGTTCCGGGCCGGAACTGGCCTCTATCGGCGTGATCATCCTGTCCGGGCCGTACAAGACGCCGCACGTCCACATGGACGCCTATTCCGTCCATACTAACAAGACCAATTTTGGCGCGTATCGCGGACCGGGCGGTCCTCAGGCAATGTTCGCGCTGGAGTCGCATCTGGATCGCATCGCCGGGGAACTCGGCATTGACCCGCTAGAACTGCGCCTGAAAAACATCGTCACAGATGGCGATGAAGCCCCGAACGGACAGAAATTGACCGCCGTCGGGCTGCGCGAGTGCCTTGAACGCGCCGCCGCCGCTATCGAATGGGATAAACCCGCCGCGCCCAATCGCGGCAAAGGATTGGCGTGCGGGTGGTGGACGACGACCCTGCAAGCGTCGGGGTGCCTCGCCAAGCTGGACAGCGACGGCAACGTCATCCTGACGATTGGCACGCCTGAGATCGGCACCGGGGCGGTCATGGCAGGCATCCCACAGGCGATGGCCGAATACATGGGCTTGCCGCTCGACCACGTGCGCGTGGTCGTCGGTGATACCGCCACTGGCCCGTGGGATTGGGGATCGCAGGGCAGTCGCACCGTCTTCAACGTTTCGCGCGCCGCGCGGAGTGCCGCCATTGATCTGACCGAGCAGATCAAGGAAATCGCGGCGGATATGCTCGAAATCGGCGTGGCAGATTTGGAAATCCGCGAAGGCAAGGTCATGGTGAAGGGATCGCCCGACCGCGCGCTGACGCTGGCGGCGGTGTCGCAGCGGGCATTGGCGACGAAAGGCGGTCTGCTGGCGCGTGGAGTATCGTTCGCCGACCCACACCCCTACGATCAGGCGCGGATGGTGTCGTGCCTCTATCCGGCGTTCCACTACCCGAGTTTTCACGCGCACGCCGTGGAACTCGAGGTCGATCCCGGCACGGGTGAAGTGCGCGTGGTGCGCTATGCCGCTGCGCACGATGTCGGCTTCGCCATCAGTCCCGTGTTCGCCGAAGCGCAGATTCACGGCGGTGTCGTCCAGGGGATCGGTATGGCGCTGATGGAACAGATTCAGTACCGCAACGGTGTGGTACTAAATCCCAACTGGACGGATTACAAACTACCGACGATCGCCGACGTACCCGACATCGAGGCGATTCTCGTCCAGCATCCCGCTGCGGGCGGACCGTTTGGCGCGAAAGGGCTGGGCGAGTCGCCCGTGCTGCACGCGCCTGCCGCGATCGCCAATGCGGTTGCAAATGCGATCAGCGCGCGGGTACGCAGCCTGCCGATCACAGGTGAGAAAGTCCTGTTCGCGCTTCGGGCAAAAACTGATGGACAAACTGAAGGAGGGGAGACCGCGACGGAGAAATACGGTAGCGCACTCTAGGGGTTTCGACGTTAAACACATGAAGAACGGGTTGAGACTATTGAGAATGGGCAAGGATAGTGGCCTGGATGAACAATTTTCGTGCACTTCTGGCTCAATTTGATCGCATCGCGGCGCACTTCTTGGGTGCTCATTACATTGTCTACTCTCTCATCAACCTCGGCCCCCTATTGGCTCAAGAAAAGTCTCAATGAGTTCGAAGTCTATTGTATTCAGAAACGAGGCTCGATTATGTACAACACCCAGCACGTCCGAATCAGAAAAACCATTCTGCTGTTGGCACTCGTCCTGCTGTCAGTCGTCGTCACGTCGTTCGCGCTGGCGCAGGACGCCGAGAAGCCACAGATCGTCATCGCCTATGACAGTGACATCGACCACATCGACCCGCAGCATTTTCGCAGCCTGGGCGCATACGACGCGACCGGCAATCTGTATGAACCGCTGATCACGCAGGCGCTTGTCCCCACGGAAACAGGCGAATTGATCGGACAGCGCACCTTCGAGGGCGCGGGCGCAGAACGCTACGAAGTGTCCGAGGACGGGACGGTCTTCACCTTCTATCTGCGCCAGGATGCCAAATTTGTGGACGGCGCGCCGATCACCGCACAAGACTACAAGTACACGATCGACCGGGCGCTCAACGGCACAGGCTATATCGGCCTGCTCGCGCCGTTTATGGCGCTGGCGTCGTCCGATCAGGTTGAGGTGGTTGACGATTACACGCTGCGCGTCACCACCGAGCAGCCCGCTGCCCTGACCGAGACGATCCTCGCCTTCCAGGTTCTCGGCGCGTACAGCAGCGCCAGCGCCGAAGCCAATGCCACTGCCGACGATCCCTGGGCGGATGCGTGGCATCGCACCAACGCCAATTCGAGCGGTCCGTATGTGATCACTGACTGGCAGCCCGGCGTGCAGTACGTGTTCGAGCCGAACCCGAACTACTGGCGCGGTGCAGACTGGTTCCAGAACTCCGGGGCGGTCTTCCGCGTTGTCCCGGATGCCTCGACGCGCGAACAGTTGATCCGCGCGGGCGATGTCGATGTCGGGCTCGGTCTGCCCTTCAGCAGCCTTGCCGATCTGGACGCCGATCCGAACATCACCGTTCACGCTATCCCCACCACGCGCATTTACTTCCTCGGCATGAACGTCAACACGCCGCCGTTTGACAACAAGCTCGTCCGTCAGGCTGTGTCGATGGCAATTCCCTACGACGCGATTGTCGAAAACGTGATCTACGGCTACGGCAGCCAGCCGACCAGCCCGATCCCGGAAGGCATGGAAGGTCACACGAGCGAGTTCTGGACGTATGGCGACGCGACGGTCGAGGACGCGCGGGCGCTGCTGACGGAAGCGGGCTACCCCGACGGGTTTGAGATCGAACTGACCGTGCCGCAGGAAGATCAGGCGCGCGTCGACTCTGCCACGTGGATTCAGGCCGGACTGTCGGAAATCGGCATCAACGTGATCATCAACGCCGTGCCGACCGCGCAGTATTCCGAGATGATCAACAGCCACACGCTGCCATTCTTCATCAACGAATGGTACTCGTGGGGTAACGATCCGTTCTACCAGCTCACGTGGAACTTCAAGTGCGACGCCTTCACCAACTTCACCAACTACTGCAACGAGGAACTCGACACGCTCATCCAGACTGGAACGTTCAGCCGTGACGCCGAGGAACGCGCCAACCTGCTGCGTCAGGCGCAGGAAATCCTGGTCGATGAGGCAGTGTGGGCATACCTGTATTCGCCCGACTGGGTCGTGACGACCCGCGCCGATGTGTCAGGGATCGCCCTGTTCGACGACCTGACGCTGCGTTACGGGTTCATCGGCAAGGAATAACCCGACCGTAATCCCACGCCAGAACAACCGCCCGGTTGCCCCCTCTCCAGCATGGGAGAGGGGATGGCGGGGGTAGCGGGATAGCATCTTCTGCCCGACGACGAGGGGTCGTGCCTGTGTCTCCACTTCTACGTTATGTCTTGCGCCGCTTCGCGCTGTCGGCGATCACGCTGGTCGGAGTGGCAATTGCCGTCTTCCTGCTAACGCGCTTGCTCCCCAGCGACCCGGCGGCGCTGCGTGCGGGGCCGCTGGCGTCTGAAGAATTGATCGCGCAGTACCGCAGTGAAATGGGACTCGATCAACCGCTGGCGGCACAGTTCGCCGGCTATGCAGGGCTGCTGCTGCGCGCTGATCTCGGCGTAAGCTGGCGGACGGAACAGCCCGTCCTTGATGAACTCGGTCAGCGCCTGCCCGCGACCCTCGAACTCGCGCTGGCGGCGTTCGCGCTGGCGCTGGCGCTCGGTCTGACGCTTGGTATCCTCGCCGCCGTGTACGCGGGCAAGTGGGTCGATCACGTGGTGCGCGGGTTTGCAACACTCGGCGCTTCGTTGGCGCTGTTCTGGCTGGCGCTCGTCGGGGTGCAAGTGTTCTATTCGACGCTGCGCTGGGCGCCCCCGCCGCTCGGACGCTTCCCCGTCGGCGTGACTGAACCGCCGCGAGTCACCGGGCTGCTGACCATCGACAGCCTCCTGACGGGCGATCTCGCCGCGTTCGGCACGGCGATCCATTACCTGTGGTTGCCCGCGCTCACACTGGCGTTCGTCGTCAGTGCGCCGATCATCAAGATCACGCGCGGCGCGATGCTGGAGGCGCTCGGATCAGACTACGTCCGCACTGCCCGCGCTATTGGGCTTCCGGCCTTTCGGGTGATCCTGGTGGACGCGCTGCGGAACGCGCTCATTCCCGTCCTGACAACGCTCGGCGTCGTGTTCGGCTACCTGATGGCCGGCAACGTGATCATCGAGCGCGTGTTTTCGTGGCCGGGAATCGGCTTTTACGCCTGGAACGCGCTGGTCACCAACGATTTCAACGCCGTGCAGGGGTTCGTGCTGCTGATCGCCATCACCTACGTGGCGCTGAACCTGTGCATCGATCTCGCCTACGGGCTGATTTCGCCCCAGATCAGGCTCGGTTAGGAGAGGCTGACCCTATGGATGCTGCCGTCCCGGCTTCCGCCGCCAAGATCATTCCCGCCCCGTCCAGTCGAGCGGCGCGGCTCGCGCGTCTGCTCCGGCGGCGGCCTTCGTTCGCGCTCGGACTCGCCATCGTGCTGTTTTTCGTGCTGGTGGCGCTTTTCGGTCCCAGCCTCACGCCCTACGAACCGACCAAAACCAATCCGCGCAGCGCCCTCGACGCGCCTTCGAGCACGTTCCCCTTCGGTACGGATCGCTTCGGGCGCGATGTGCTGACGCGCGTCATCTACGCCACGCGGCTCGATCTGGTGATTTCCGCCTCGGTCGCGCTGACGGCCTTCGCCATCGGTTCGCTCATCGGCGGGATCGTCGGCTACTACGGCGGCTGGCTGGATGATATTGTGATGCGGGTCGCCGACGTACTGTTCGCCTTTCCCGCCTTCATCCTGGCGATGGCGATCACGGGTGTATTGGGCGACTCTGTCCCGAATGTGATCATCGCCATTGCTACCGCTTATACGCCGTTCTTCATCCGCCTGACGCGCGGCGAGATGCTGGCGCGGCGCCGCCAGCAGTACGCGGACGCGGCGCGCAGCGTCGGCAATCCACGCGCGCGGATCATGCTCGTGCATCTGCTCCCGAACGCGCTCACCCCGTCGCTCATGCAAGCGCCACTGGTGTTCGGTTGGGCGATCCTTGACGTGGCCGGGTTGGCGTTTCTCGGACTGGGGATCACGCCGCCCACCGCCGAATGGGGCGTGCTGGTGTCCGAAGGTGCGCAGCACATCGTCACGGGTGAATGGTGGATCTGGCTGTTCCCCGGTGCAGCGATTGTGCTGGCCTCGCTCGGTTTCAGCCTCATCGGGGACAGCCTGCGCGATATTCGGTCGCAGCGGGAACCGGGATGAACGAACTGCTGCGTGTTGAGGATTTAACTGTATCGCTCGCCGGGGAGAACGGCCCGCGCCGCATTCTCGATCAGGTGTCGTTTGACGTACGCCCGCATGAAGTGCTGGGGCTGGTCGGGGAAAGCGGATCAGGCAAGACGATGACTTCGCTGGCGACCATGGGATTGCTCCCGCACGGCGCGCGGGCGCGCGGGCATATCTGGTTCGAGGGGCGCGACCTGCTGACCCTGTCCGAACGGGACATGCGCTTGGTGCGCGGTTCGCAGATCGCAATGATCTTCCAGAGTCCGCGCTCCGCGCTCAATCCTCTGATGCGCGCAGGCGATCAGGTAGCGCGGGCGGTGCGTCTGCATCGCGGGCTGCGCGGCAAAGCGGCTTACGACGCTGCGGTTGAACTGCTGCGCCATGTCGGTATCCCCGACGCGCCCGCGCGGGCGCGCGCCTATCCGCATCAGTTGAGCGGCGGTATGGCGCAGCGCGTGCTGGTCGCGATCATGCTGGCGTGCCGCCCCAAACTGCTGATCGCGGACGAGCCGACAACCGGGCTGGACGTGACGATTCAGGCGCAGTTGTTCGCGCTGATTAAAGAGGTGCAGGAGGAAACAGGCGCGGCGCTGCTGCTCATCACGCACGACCTCGGTGTGGTGGCGGAAGTGTGCCAGCGCGTCGCGGTGATGTACGCGGGGCAGGTGATGGAGATCGCGCCGGTCGAGGAATTGTTCGCCCGTCCGCGTCACCCCTATACCGAACGGTTGATGGCAAGCATCCTGCGCGTTGACCGTCCGGCAGCGCTCGACAGCAGCGCCGCGCTCGCGCCGCTGCCCGTGCTGTTGGATACCCCTGGTTGTCATTTTGCCAACCGCTGCCCATACGTCAAACCGGTCTGCTGGCAGCACCGACCCGCGCCTTACCGCGACTCCGAAGCGCATACCGTCATCTGTCATCAATACCCGGCGGGGGAAAGTCCATGACCGAACCGCTTTTGCGCGTGGAAAATCTGGTCAAGCATTACCGTGAGGGCGGCAGCACGATCCATGCCGTCAACGGCGTGAGCTTCGAGGTCTATCCGGGTGAAGCAGTCGGCCTGGTGGGGGAGAGCGGTTGCGGCAAATCGACGACGGCGCGCTGCATCCTGCGTCTGGAAGACCCGACGAGCGGGCGCATCGTCTTTGAAGGCCGCGATCTGACGGCGCTGCCGCCAAGTCAACTGCGCGAACTGCGGCAGCACTTGCAGATCGTATTTCAAGACCCGCACGAATCGCTCAACCCGCGCTTTACGGTGCGGCGGACACTGCGCGAACCGCTGTTTCTGCATGGGCTGTACCGCGACGAGTCGCAGTTGACCGACGCGGTTGAGCATGTCAATCTCGAACGCGATCATCTGCGGCGCTACCCGCATCAACTGAGCGGCGGGCAGAAACAGCGCGTCGGGGTGGCCCGCGCCATGATGACGCATCCGCAGTTCGTTGTGCTGGACGAACCCACGTCTTCGCTCGATATGTCACTGCGGATTCATATGCTGGCCCTGCTGCGGCGGCTTCAGCGCGAGATGAATATGGCCTACCTGTTCATCTCGCACGACCTCAGCACCGTTCGTCACCTGTGCGACCGCGTGCTGGTGATGTATCTTGGACGGATCATCGAAATGGGGCCGACGGAAGAAGTGTTCAACCGCCCGCGCCACGTGTATACGCGCGCGCTGCTTTCCGCCATCCCGATTCCCGATCCAACCGTCAAACGCGAACGCTTGCTTTTGAAGGGCGAAACGCCCAGCCCGCGCCAGCTTAAACCGGGCTGCGCCTTGCAGGATCGCTGCCCATTTGTCACCGAGGAATGTTTGCGCCCCGTGCCGTTCTACCCGTTAGGGAACGGACATTACGCGGCGTGTCGCCTGGCAAAGGAGGATGCATGACCCTTACCCCTCTCAGCGGAAAAGTCGCGCTCGTCACGGCGTCGTCGCGCTACACCGGCGCTCATCTCGCCGGGGCGCTGGCGCGCGCCGGGGCGCGCACCGCCGTCCACTATCACGGCTCGAAAGACGCGGCGGAGACGCTGGTCGCACAGCTTCGCGCCGAAGGGGGCGAGGCGGCGGCGTTCGGCGCGGATGGCGGCAGTCCCGCCGAACTGCGCCGCATGGCGGACGAAGTGCGCGGGCAGTTCGGCGGTGTGGATATTCTCGTCAATAACCTCGGTCCGTACTGTGATACGCCGTTTTTGCGCCTGCCCGAAGATCAATGGGACTGGATCATCAATACCAACCTCAAGGCGATCTACGTGCTGGCGCAGGCAGTCGCGCCGGGGATGATCGAGCGTCAGTGGGGGCGGATTATCACGATTTCGGCTGGATCGGCCTTCATTCGTTCGCATTCGGTATACGGTTTGGCGAAAGCCGCTGCTCTGCATCTGACCGAGGCGCTGGCGGTCGAACTCGCGCCATATATCACCGTCAACGCCATCGCGCCGGGGCAGATCGAGGACAGCGAACTGATCGACACCATCGATCCCAACTATAAACGGATTTTGCGCCAGGAATCCCCGCTCAAGCGGCTGGTCACGCGCGATCAGATCGCCGGGTTGGTGCTGGCGCTGTGCGGCGAGACGTTTGCTACCACCACCGGACACACCTTCCGCATGGACGCGGGATGGACGATTCCGACGTGGCAGTACCAGATCGGGCCGGTCGAATACAAAGGACAAGAACATGGCGACGATGTATCACATCGAAACGATCAAATCGAAGGTTGATCAGGCGGAAATCGAAGCCTTCTTACGCGAGACGGCGATCCCGTACTGGCGCAGTCGCGGCTTTGAAGTGCGCGTCTATGCGACTCAGCACAGCCTGGGACACGGGCCGCTGTGGCTGTTCACCGGCATGGAAGCGATGGGCGACATCGACGGTTGGGCGGAGAAAGCCACTGGCGAACCCGAAGGCCAGCGCATCATGGCGAAATTCATGAGCATGATCGAAAGCGTACAGGCCAGTATCGTCAAGGATATTGAAGCATAGCGCGACGAGGACAACCGCAATGAAGTATGGGCTGCTGCTGCTCGGTGAACACGCCCCCGATCGCCTGCTCGAACTGGCGCGCTTTGCCGAGAAACACGATTTTCAACACCTGTGGTACGCGGACGAGAAATTCTACCGCGATCCCTACGTCAGTTTGACCTATGTCGCGCGGCACACCGACCGGATCAGGCTGGCGACGTGCGTCACCGATCCCTATACCCGCCATCCCGCGCTCACGGCGATGGCAATCGCTTCGCTCGATGAAGTCTCCGGTGGGCGGGCGGTGCTGGGCATCGGCGCGGGGTCGAGCGGACTGCGCGCGCTTAACCTGTCGCAGACCAAACCCGTCATCGCGCTGCGCGAGGCAGTCGCGCTCATCCGACGCATGTGGGCGGGCGAAACGGTCGAGATGCAGGGCGAAGTGATCGCGATGCACGGTGGTGAACTCAATTTCAGGGCGCGCCAGGACATCCCGATCACGATTGCCACCAGCGGGCGGCAAATCCTGCGACTGGCGGGCGAAGTCGCGGACAGCGTGATGCTCGGCGACATCGCTTCGCCCCGCGTCATTACGGCGGCACTCGCGGAAGTTCAGTGCGGCGCGGAGCGCGTCGGACGGTCGCTCGCGGACGTGAAGGTATTTTCGCGCGCCAACCTGATCCTGTCCGATAACCCTGCTGCTGCCCGCGCCCCGATGCGCCCCTGGATCGCGGGCGGGTTGTGGCATATGTACGGCAAATGGGATTACTATCTGAACTACAGTCCTGACTGGGACGAACGCTTCGGCGCGATCAAGCAGTTCATCGAACGTCAGGGGGGCAAGCCGCGCAACGTCGGCGATCTGGGGTTGATCGCTCCGTACACGGACTTGATCTCCGATGACCTGGTGCGCGACGCGGCGCTGGCGGGGACGGTCGATGAGGTGGCGCGCCAGATCGTCGAGATCGCCGCGCTTGGGCTGGATGAAATTACCCTGTACCCCATGCCGTTGGAAGGGCAAACACTGGAATCGGTACTGGAACGCTTCGTGGGTGAAGTACTTCCGGCGGTGTGGCAACTGCAAAAGGAATTATCAGGATCAATCCATTGAAACTTACGTCTTACGACATCACGCCGCTGCTCGAAGGTCTGGCGATCCTCGGTACGGGCGGTGGCGGAAATCCGAGCTGGGGAGGGATGATCCTCGAAAATGACGCGGCGCGCGGGCGCGACTGGAACGTCGTGCCGCTGGATGAAGTCCCCGACGATTGGACAATCGTGTGCGGCGGCATGATGGGATCGGTCAAAGCGATTGAATCCATCGGCTTTGATAAGATGCTCGAAGGGTGAGAAGACGATTTCCCGCTCATGCGCGTCACGCGCTACATGGAACAACTGCTGGGGCGGCCCATCGACGCGGTTGTGCCGTTCGAGGCGGGTGGGCTGAATTCCCCGATCATCCTGACGCTGGCGGCGCGCATGGGTATCGCCGCGATTGATGGGGACGCGCTCGGACGTTCCGCGCCGGAAACGCAGATGACAAGCTGGCACAGTCACGGCGTGGAAGTCACGCCCATGCCGCTGGCGGACAGTTACGGCAAAATCGTCGTAGTGAGCAAAGCCGTCGTACCCACGTATGTGGACGAGATCGGGCGTGTGGTCGTCACAAAGGGCGGCTAGCTCGACGCGAACAACCACCACCCGATGACGGGGGTTCAGTTGAAGCAGACGACGATCCCCGGCACGTTCAGCCGCGCGCTGGCCGTTGGCAAAACGGTGCTGTCGGCGCGCGCCAATTGGGACGATCCGGCGCTGGCAGCGCCGGAAGTCCTGGCGGCGCGGCGTGATGAGCATTGAACTGACCGCCGGGATGGACATCGGCCTGCTTGCTGCTCCGGCGCATCCGCGTCTGAGCATGGCGGCGATGACTCCCGCCGGACGCAAGGCGATGTCACCCGCGCGTTTCGGTCAACCTGATCTCGTCTATCGACCGATCAAGGAACTGTCTGATCCTTCGCCGTAAACGCACGGACGAGCAGAGTGGACAAGCGATGTTCCCCACTATTGACACGCTTCAAATCGCGCTGACTGATCACCGTTACATCGCCGAGCGCAGTCTGGCGACGGTGATCTATCTGGCGCTGCGGCTGCGCAAACCGCTGTTTCTGGAAGGTGAGGCAGTCGGCAAGACCGAGGTCGCCAAGACGCTGGCCGCGCTGCTCGGCGCGCCGCTGATCCGCCTGCAGTTGTTATGACGGGCTTGACAGCAGCAGCGCCCTGTACGAGTGGAATTACGCGGTGCAGCTTCTCGAACCCCGCCTGCTGGAAGCGAGCGGTGCCAACCTGTTCACGCGGGAATTCCTGCACAGCCGCCCGCTGCTGCACGCCCTCGAGCACAGCGCGGGTGGACAACCGACGGTGCGGCTGATCGACGAACTGGATCGCGCGGACGAAGAATTTTAAGCCTTCCTGCTCGAACTGCTCTCCGATTTTCAGGTGACGATCCCAGAATTGGGGACGATCCGCACGGACACACCGCCGATCGTCGTGATCACTTCCAACCGCACCCGTGAGATTCATGATGCGCTCAAGCGGCGGTGCGTGTATCACTGGATCGATTATCCGAGTTTCGAAAAGGAACTGCAGATCGTCCGCGTCCGCGCGCCGCACGTCCAGGAGGTACTGGCGCGGCAGATGACGGCGTTTATCGGCAAACTGCGGCGCATGGAGTTATTCAAAGCGCCGGGGGTCGCCGAGACCATCGATTGGATGACAGCGCTCATCGCCCTGGATCAGCAGGTGCTGACGGAAGACCTGATCCGCGATACGGCGGGCATGATACTTAAGTATCAGGATGATATCGAAACCGTAACCGCCCGCGACATGCTCCCGGCTGCGCTCTCGCGGGCGCTGGCGGCGGTGGATTCGATCTAGGCGATGACTGCCGCAGGGGATTTCAACGTCAAGAGCGGCGGCAAGCTGCTCGACAACCTGCTGCTGTTCGGGCGGTTGTGCCGCGCGTTGGGCATGGATGTCACGCCGACGGGCATGATCGAGGTCGCGCCGGCGCTGGAATATGTGAGTCTGGGAAGCAAGGCCGGTTTCTACTTCGCTCGTAACTACTCAGGTGGGTGTATCACAAAAGAGAAAAAAGAGTTAGAGTGAGGTTAATGTTGAAACACGAAACACCTCCACTCAAGCGGGAACTACTGGCAGGACTGGATGTAGATAGTCTGGTGGAATTGGTGTTGGCATTGGACGGACAACTGAAAGGGCTGCAAAGCGAAGTCGAACGGCTAAAAGCACAATTGGCGAAGGACAGCCAGAATAGTGGGAAACCACCCAGCAGCGATGGGGTAAAGAAACGACCCATGAGTCTGCGGGAGCGAGGGAAGCGCACCAGTGGAGGACAGAAGGGGCACGAAGGACAGACGTTGGAAGCGGTGGCGGAACCGGATAAGGTGATCCGACATGAGATAGAAGTGTGTCCGCATTGTGAAGCCGATTTGAGAGACACGAGCATCGTATCAACCGAGAAACGACAAGTGTTTGATGTGCCACCGGTGCGTTTGGAAGTGACTGAACATCAAGCGGTGGTCAAATGCTGTCCTGGTTGCGGGCAAGCGGTGAAAGGGGTGTTCCCAGACGGGGTGACACAAGCCGTGCAATACGGAACACGCTTGCAAAGCCTGCTGGTGTATCTGAATAGCTACCATCTCCTGCCCTTAGCCCGCACCAGTGAAATAGTGGGTGAAGTGTATGGGCTCCGACCGAGCCAGGGGGCGATTATCGCCGCTACCCAACGCTTGGCAGGTCAGGTTGGCGTGAGTGTGGCCGCCATTCGCCAGCAGTTGATCGACAGCGACTTGCTCCATGCCGATGAGACCGGAGCACGAGTAGGCGGGCACCTGCGCTGGCTCCACGTCGCCAGTACCCAACGACTGACCTTATACGGCATTCATGACAAACGCAGCCAGGTGGCGATGCGAGCGCAAGGTGTCCTACCGGATTTTCGCGGGTGTGTGGTGCATGATGCCTTCGTCTCTTACTGGCAGTTTGAGCAATGCCGTCATGCGTTATGCAATGCCCATCAACTGCGTGAACTGCGTTTCGTCAGTGATGTTTGTCAGCAAGCGTGGGCCAGTGACATGGCTGACTTGTTGCTGACCATGAAGCGCTTACGAGCCAGTCCTGAACCGATTTCCCCTCAACAGCTTCAAGACTATGAACACCGTTATGATGCATTGGTCGTCCAAGGACTGACCGCCAATCCCCCTCTGCCACCAACCGGCAAACCGGGACGACCCAAACGTTCACCTGCCCAAAACCTGCTCGAACGTTTCCTGCGCTACAAGGATGCCATCCTGGCCTTCTGGCGTGATCCTGATATCCCTTTTGACAACAACCTGGCTGAGCGCGATGTGCGCATGATGAAGCTGCAACAGAAGATTTCCGGTTGCTTCCGCACCTTACCCAGTGCCACCACTTTCTGTTTGATCCGCTCTTATCTCTCCACGGTGCGCAAGCACCACCTTAACCTGCTTGATGCTATTTCTTTGGCTCTCGCTGGCTCTCCCTTTATCCCCTCAACCACCTGAGTAGTTACTAATACGAACGATTGATTTAGTTTGGACCGGTCCACTTATACATGGAACTGATTGAGACTTTTGAAAAAAGAGAAGGATAGTGCATCATGGCAGGAAAAACCTGACCAAAGGTAAACCAGCATGAGCACTATCCCGGTGAGTTTAACGCAAGAACAGTTCGAGCAATACATCCGTCCAGGGTTAAGTGTTGCCAAGCGAGGCTACGAATGCAGCATTCCGCTGTACAAAGTCTTCAACTATGTCCTATATCGCTTGCATACGGGCTGTCAGTGGGCGCGTCTGCCCATCGACACCGACCCCGACGACGCCCCAAAAAAGAAATCAGCTATCACGCGGTCTACCATCACTATCGCAAGTGGAGTAGCGATGGCAGCTTGGAGCGTGTGTTTGAACATGGCATTATGTCGATTCAGGAGCAGCTCGATACCCATCATCTGAACCTCGACGGCAGTCACGCGCCTGCCAAGAAAGGCGGGGAAGCAGTCGCTTATCAAGGACGCAAGAAAGCCAAAACCTCCAACGTGCTGCCCATCACTGATGCCAACGGCTTCAACCTGGCGACGACCGGCATCATTGCCGGCAACCACAACGATGCCTTTGAGTTGAAGGACAACCTATGCACTGCCTTCAAGTTCATCAAAGGACTGGGCATTGCCATCGCCGGCAGTTACTTCAATGCCGATGCCGCCTTTGACACCAAAGCCGCCCGCAAAGTCTACTTCAATCACCCGCTCATTCCCAACATCGTCGAGAACACTCGCTCCCGTAAGAAACCCAAACCCGGACGCAAACGCCTCTTCGACCCTGAAGTCTACAAGCTGCGCTTCACCAGCGAGCGGACATTTGCCTGGATTGACAAGTTTCGCGCCCTGCTGCTGCGCTTTGACCGCAAGGTGGCTCACTTCATGGGCGCTCACTTCATCGTTTACACCCTTATCAACCTCCGTCACCTATTGGCAGTGAAAAAGGTTCAATGAGTTCATTGCCTGTGTTATTGGTGTGAAAATCATGAGGCAGCAGATCCCACTGACAATCGGTCTTCAACAAATATTCCTGGGGGATAAGCTTTCCTGGTCAGCCACAATCCAGATCAGTGACCCGGGCACGGAGATCGTCCATGTAGGGATAGTTGACGGGTTCAAGGTTCGCCAGGGCAGAGATTGCCAAAGCACAAGCTGCAGCGCGATCGCCGCGCTTGCCTGCCACTCGTGACAATCCCCACTGTGCCTCACCTTTGCGACGTTCCTGATCCTGCATGTCATCGGCTTCCGCCAGGCGCAGCGACTCGCGGAAGGCAGCTTCAGCCTCGTCCAGATTATCGAGTCCGAGGGCGATGCTTCCCTGCGACTCGAGCAGCATCGAGAGCAGGTATTGGTCGTCGATAGCGCGGGCGATGGTGATGCCTTCGCTGACATAAGGCTGTGCCTGGGCAAAGCGCCCGCGCTTGACCAGTGAGTCGCTCAGATTGGCGAGCAGTGGGGCGATCTCGTATTGATCGTTGGCGCGACGGGTGAGCGCCAGCCCCTTGAGGAAGTAGTTTTCAGCCTGATAGTGATTGCGTCGCCAGAGCTCCAGCGTGCCAAGGTTGTGAATGAAACGGATGATACTCTCCATGTGGCCAGTGGCATAGGCTAGACTGATGCCATCGCTCAACAGGGGTTCTGCCTGGTCATAGCGTCCTTCCTGCATCTCCAGCGCACCGAGCAGTCCCAGCACACGGCTGGTGACTGGTTTTTCGCCACTCTGACGGGCGAAAAGCAGCGCTTCTTCCCAGAACTGTCGAGCTTTCGCGCCCTCCCCCACTACGATATAGCGCAGTCCCAGGTGCGCGAGCAACCAGGCTATCTGTTCCGGCGTGCTGGACGGGCGAGCCAGCGCCAGCCCTTCTTCGAGATACGCCTGGGTCTCACCAAGCTGTCCGGTATAGACCCCGCTCAGACCGAGCAGGTTAAGACTTTCAATACGGTCGCGCCCCTGTGCCAGCGTCAGCACTTCTTTGAGATAGGTCTGTGCCTGCGGGTAATTGCGCCGCCGCATCGAAATCTGGCCGAGCTTGAGCAGCAACCGGGCCAACTGTGCCGGATCGTCCGACTGACGGATGAGCGCTTCGGCACGCTGGAGGTGGCGCTCAGCCAGGGCATAGAGGCCACGCCGTTCAAGGTAGGGATAGTAGCGGTCCATCAGGCGCGCCAGGAGATCGCCGTCGGCAGCATCCAGCGCTACTGCCAGGTTATCCTTCTCTACATCAAAAGCGGCATGTGACAGCACATCAGGCTGAAATTCAGTCAGGAAGAACTGCGCCAGCTTGCGTCCGGCAGTGGCGTCACCCTGCTTGTGACGGGCGAACTGGACGATCAGGGGGTGGACGGAATAGCGATTGCTGGCGTCACACTCGACAATACCGAACTCAACCAGCGCATCAATAATGTCGATGTCGCCGTCAACTACGCTCATCGCGGCTTCTTCGCTGAAGCTGTTGGGTTTAGGCGGGAAGACCGACAGCGCCCCTAACGCTGCCTGTTCAGCACCGGCCATGGCGGCATAGGTCATGCCGATCACCCCCAGCAACGACAGCGGCGTCTCGGACGATGTGCCGGGCATGCGATCCAGCGGTGATTGAATCTCTTCGATACCGGAGAGGAGGAATTGCGGATCGCGCAGTTGTGCCAGCGCCCGTTCCAGGCGGCGCAAATTATCTTCGGCGAGTTTCTTGCGCAGAAATTTGCCAACCAGTGTCAGCGCCAGCGGCAGACGGCCGACGGCCTCGATCAGTTCAAGAGCGTCCTTTCGCCGTTCCTTGACCAGCTTCGGTACGAGGTTTTCCAACAGCAGGAAGGCATTGGAGGGGTCGAGTTCCTTGACTTCCAACACCAGATCGTTGACGCCAGCAAAATCGAGCGCAATTTCCTTGCGCTGGCTGGTGAGCAGATGAACACAGTTCGGCCCGCCGATCTTCAGGTTGAGAGCATCGGCGCTGCCCCAGGCATCATCAATGACGATGAGCACGCGGCGCTCGCCTATGGTATTGTGGATGAGGGTGGCGCGTTCATCGATCGTTTTGAGGTCGGCGACGGTGGCCGGAGCAATGCCGATGTTCTCGGCCCAGGTCCCCAGTCGCGCCAGCGTGTCGGGGTCACGACCCAAGCCAATCCACTCGACGCCATCAGGGAAAGCGGTCTGGATCGCTGGATCATGCGCCAGCATCAATGCCAGCGTGGTTTTGCCGATTCCTGGCAGTCCCCAAAGCGCAACATTTTTCTGCTGCATAATCTGCTCGCGGATTTGGGTCAGCAGTTCATCGCGACCAACGACAATCTCCATCGAACGACGGGGCAGCGAAGTGCTGGTGCGGCTAGGCCGGTTGGTGCGGAGTGCGCTGCGCTGTACGATGACAGTATCGATCTGTTGTTCGACTGTGGGCTGCGGGCGAGGGATGTTCTCGGTTTCGTCGGCAGGTATCTCGTCGTGGGCAGCCAGGGACGGATCATCCAGTTCAGCCCGGATCGCAAACAGCTCGCGTGAGACTTCAGCCGCGGTTTGAATGCGCTCATCACGTTTCTTGGTCAGCATCCGTTTCAGAAGCCGTATCAGCCGACCTGGCAGCCCAGGGCGAAGGGCACGGATATCGGGTGGTTCATTGAGCAGGATCTGCACCAGGAGCGAGCTATCGGCCGTGCCGATGAAAGGCTGTTGTCCGGCCAGCATCTCGTACAATACCACACCGAATGACCAGATATCAGTGCGTCCATCGACATCGACAGAGTCAATCGTCTCGGGCGAGAGATACGCCATCGTTCCAACGATGGCACCACTCTGAGTGATGTGCGACTCATTGGGGCGATAGGCCAGTCCGAAGTCAGTGATGCGGGTGTGGCCGTCGTTGCCAATCAGAATGTTGCCAGGCTTGATATCGCGATGAACGATGTTCAGGCGATGCGCTTCCTCCAGTCCGTCGGCCACATCGATACCAATTTCAACTGCTCGCCGCACTGGCAACGGCTGCTGCGACACCAATTCGCGCAGCGATCCACCCTCGACCAATTCCATAACAATATAATAGTTGTTGTTCTCCTCAACTGTATCGTACAGCTCGACAACCGAACGATGACGGATCAGCCGCAGGGCATCGCTTTCGCGGCGAAAACGCTGCACCATGTGTTCCCAATCCTTGTCCGTATGACCGAGATCATGACGGATGGCCTTGACAGCGACCATGCGGTTGGAATGACGATCCAGCGCCCGATGCACC
Organism: Anaerolineae bacterium; assembly: GCA_022843385.1. Taxonomy (GTDB): domain Bacteria; phylum Chloroflexota; class Anaerolineae; order Aggregatilineales; family Phototrophicaceae; genus CFX2. The sequence goes on from JALHNT010000047.1 coordinate 39,583, forward strand.
GTCCCCATGCCTCCCGAACCCAGAAGGTCCTGAAGCAAATAACGGTCACCAATCAAGGGAACCTGGGCATCAACCTGGGTGATGGGATCAGCCGGACGGGACTGGATGCGCTTTTCGAAGTCTCGCAGAGCGCGGCGGATGGCCTGTGCCAGCGAGTCCGGGGTGGTGAAGGTCTCAGTCGGAACGGCGCTTTCAACCTGTCCCAGAAAGCGTTCGAGGCGGGCTTTGACCGCTGGATCATGATCGATAAACCGTAGCGGCCAGTTGAAATCCGGATCCAGACGAAAGGCGCGGCAGAAAATCCCTCGGCTGATGGCGCGATGAAATTCATCCTCAGTCAGCGAGGTCTCAGTGCCAGGCAGAATAAGGCCATAGCGCTGGGCATAGAGGCCCATGAAAACATCGGCTGACTCGAGTGAGCGGCGCGACAGATCAGCGGTTGGCGTGTTCTCAACCACTGACAATTCCTCGATCAGAACCGGTTCATATCCCTGTGCCTGAATGACCTCGCGCACCACCTGACGGTATTCTGCCAGGTCGGTGATGGTGCTGCTGATAAAGACACGAATGGTCATCGCACGTCAGCCCTTGTGGTGGTCAGATGATCAGGATTAATCGAACCTTGATTGTATGTCAGATACCATTCGTCTGGCAAATCATGAATTTTCTGTGAAAAATGTAAATTCTTGCTCCATCTGTTAGGCTGTTGTCAGTGTTGATGGCTACATTTAGCGCCAATGTAAGCGAATAAACAAGTTCTTTTCGCTCGATTGTTAAGATATTTGCATCAGCGTGCCTAAAATATATTTAGGCCGACCTTGCACCCCCTGTGGAGTGCATTCGGACTGCGGTGTGGCGCAGAAGATCAATCAGCCTTTTTTGGACACGGGCATGGGTTGGGGACAAAAGCATATGAATACTCGGCAGAAATGGATACTGGGACTGGGTTCAGCGATCTTGCTGGTCATTCTAGGGTTGAATTTGTCGCTCCTGATCGGGCGACAACCGGCCACCGACGAACCGCTGCCAACGCCAGCGCAGCTCCCCGTGAGTGTGCAGCCAACGCCGCTGCCACCGGATTACGCACCGGTGGTAAGCGACAAGATGGCAATTGGTTTCACCCAGGACTCCAGCCCGGCCGAGCGCGAGAGCTATCTGCGGCAGATCGGAGCGCGGTTGCTGGGGAACGGTAACCAGCCAGACACGGTGATCGTCCAGGTGAGCCAGCCGCAGACCATGCCGGTCTCCCCTATCGTCAGCAGCATCCAGCCGATGCCGAGTGCGGAGCTTCCCCCGCCACCAGTCGAACCAGCGCCGGATAGCATCACCGCCGATCCGATCCCCAATCGGGCGGTCGTTCGCTTTAACCCCAACACGACTGAAGCCGAGCGCAACGCCTACCTGTCACAGAGTAGCGCACAGGTGGTGGAGGTCATCCCCAACCTCAACACCGTAATCGTCACACTGCCCGAAAACACCACCCTGCCGGCATCCACCCTTGTAAGGGCGACCGAACCGGATTTCTATCTGGCGGCGCAGGTATCAATCCCTCCGAGCGATCCGGATTATGGGAAGCAGTGGGCGCTGGGCGTCATCGGTGCCACCGGTGCATGGGCGAGTCTGCCCACCAATGCCACGCCGATCACCGTTGCCGTGATCGACAGCGGCATCTGCGCCACCCATCCCGATCTGGTGGGGCGGGCGCTGCCGGGCAAGAGCTATGTCAGCACCGACACCCACGACGAGTTCGGTCACGGCTGTAGCGTGGCCGGTGTGATCGCGGCCAATATCGACAACGATATCGGCATCGCCGGCATCGCGCCAAACGTCAAGATTCTGCCGCTGAAGGTGCTGAATGCCCAGGGTGTGGGCAGCTATTCGGATGTGGCCGCAGCGATTGTGTTTGCGGCTGACAACGGCGCCCGCATCATCAACCTGAGCCTGGGCGGACCAAGCGCCTCGGCCTTGCTGGAAGATGCAGTCAATTATGCGGTGAACAAGGGCGTCCTGCTGATCGGCGCGGCCGGCAACACCAGCAGCGCTCAGACTCTTTATCCGGCAGCTTATGCGCCAGTGGTGGCCGTCGGTTCTGTCGATAGCAACCTGCAACGCAGCAGCTTCAGCAGCTCGACCGTTGACCTGTATGCGCCCGGTCGCGATATTCTGACGACCAGCAGCGACGGCAGCACGCGCCGCGTCACCGGCACATCGTTTGCGGCACCAGTCGTGACAGGCGTGGCAGCGCTGGAGATGGCGGTCGGGCGCAGCCTGCGGGTTGATGGCGGCGTGGTGACCTTTGGCGTACCAGCAATGAACCCACCCCCTGCCCCAACCCTTGAACCTCAGGCCACCTCCCTCCCGCAGTTGACTGACAAGATCGATCCTAAAGTTGTGGCCGCAGTGCAAAGCAACGGCACGGCACGGGTAATGGTGGCGCTGCGTCAATCCGGCAGCGCTCAATCCAATGATCTGGCAGCACAGGCAGCAGCCGTCGCGGCGGCACAGGCAGCCGTGCTGGCGCAGGTGAATCCCGGTGATTTTGTGGTGGCACAGCAGTACAGTCATGTGGCGGCGCTGGCCGGCGATGTCAATCAGACGGCGCTCAATATCCTGAACAGCAGCCCGGATGTCGAGCGGGTGTATCTGGATGAGCCAACCGAAATTCATATGCTGGAAGCGCGGCAGGCGGTCAACATCGACTCGGTGCAGACCGGATTGGGACTGACCGGCACGGGCATGACCATCGCCGTCGTTGATACCGGCATCACCCCGGCTGGCGCGGGGATTGTCGGGAATGTCGTCAATCAGCAGTGCTTCTCATCGGCTCAGACAGCGGTCAACCAGATTTTGTCCGGCAGTCGCGATGGCTCGGTGCGGCGCTGGGATGTCAACAGCGGAGAGCAACTGGCAAGCTATGCCGTCGCTGGCGGTGGCAGCCAGGGCGCCAGCTACAGCCCGGATGGCAAACGTATCGCGGTGTATTCGCCAGAAAACTTCTTCACCAGCGCCACTGAAATCCGCGATGTGGCGACCGGGGCACTGGTGCGCCGTTTCGACGCCGGATTCTTCACCGCCGTAATTGATGCTGAGTTCAGTCCAGATGGGCAACTGATCGCGATTGGCAAATTGGATGCGACAGTGGATATTCACAACATCGCCACTGGTGCGCTGGTGCGAACGATCACGGTCGGTGCCTCTGGCAGCAATGCGGTCTCGTCATTAGCCTGGTCGCCAAACGGTCGGGAACTAGCTATTGCAGGAGTGAATATAGGGATTTCGCGTTGGAATGTTCAGACAGGTGCCTTGATCTGGGAAAACGGATCTGCAAGCAAACCATCAACAATGCCAGTTGGAGCGTGCGATCCCTATGCGGATCTTCCGCCATTTGGTACAGGTTCAGCCAGTTCAACAGTTGGCCCCAATATGAGAGTTGCCAGATCGACCCCTGAAGCAACAATCATGTGCGACAGACGTGTCTTAGTGACCGGCGGGCGCAACGGCAGTGTCAGTTTCAATACTGCTGAAATCTATGATCCCACCAGCAATACATGGACAGCAGCGGCGCCAATGAGCGTTCCACGATTAGATCATACATCAACACGCCTGGCAAATGGTCAAGTACTCGTTACTGGGGGCTTTGAGATTGGTGGTTCGTACACCGCGACGGTCGAGATATATCGGCCATCAAGCAACACTTGGTTGCCCGTACCTAACATGAGCATACCGCGTGTCGGCCACGAAGCGATACGTTTGCAAGACGGGCGAGTGTTAATTGTCGGTGGATATACCAGCGGAGGTTCGGAGCTTCGTCCGACAAGCGCTGAAATCTATGACCCAATTAGCAATACTTGGTCAGCAGCAGGCAACACCACTGTTCCACACGGATTAATTTCTGCATCTGTTTTGCTTACCAATGGGAAGGTACTGTTATTGGGCGGCGACACCACGGAAAGCGCCGGTTTCCTGGTCATGACACCGATTGTTGAGCTGTATGATCCCATAACCAATAATTGGACGCCAGTCGCCCCCATGAATACGCCACGCGCAACTCACTCGGCAACGCTCCTTTCTGATGGGCGCGTTTTGGTCGTTGGTGGAAGTGATGGCGCAGGTGTATTGAGCAGCGCCGAAATCTACGACCCAAATACCAATGCATGGACTGTGGTTCCAGCTATGACAACCGCGCGCCAGTATCATACAGCTACCCTGCTGGCTGATGGTACCGTATTGGTGGCTGGAGGAGCTAACGCAGGCACTTTCTTCAGAAGCACAGAACTCTATGATCCGGCAACGAACTCATGGACTAATGTAGGTGACCTCGGCAACGCGCGGGCCGGTCACAGCGCCATCCTGTTAGGCGATGGGCGAGTCCTCTTTGCTGGAGGCTCTGTTTCTGCCAGCCTGGTTGTTGGCCTCGACAGCACAGACCTTTTCAGCCCTGGCGCTCCATCTGCCAGAAGCACAGAAGTCGGTATTCCGACAGAAGTTGCCTTCAGCCGGGATGGCAAGCGATTGCTGGTGAGCTATCTGGAAGATCAAGCGATTCTGTTCAATGCGGAAACTGGCACAGTTCAGTCTGTCATTGCCCTGCCCGGTGATGGGAATGCTGTGGCTTTCAACCCGGATGGCAGCCGATTCGCCATTGCCACGCTGAGCCAGGCGCGGCTGTACGACGCGACGACCGGCGCATTCATCCGCAACTTCCCAATTGAAAGCACGACGCTGGAGGCGAGCGATGTCTCCTTCAGCCCGGATGGTAGGCAGCTCCTCGTGGGCAGCGAAGACTCGACGCTGCGCCTATGGGATGCACAGACCGGAGCCGAGATCAAACGGTTTGTGGGCCATAGCAACGATGTCAATCTGGTGACGTTCAACCCCGTCCCGTCCTTTACCGCTGGCTGCCCGGGTGGGCTGTCGGCTGCCCCCAACGCCGATGATCCGATTGGTCACGGCACCAATGTGACGCGCATCATCGCCCAGGCCAACGGCTTCGCGCCGGATGCCAACGTCGTCGCCATCCGCGTGTTTGACAATGGCGGACGCGGCTTCAACTCGGACTGGGTGGCCGCACTGAATTACATCCTCTCCACGCCCAGCCTGAGCGTGGATGTGGTCAACATGAGTCTGGGATCGCAGCAGCTTTATGCCCCGGCGGCTGCCGAAACCGGCTGTGATGCCGTGCTGCCGGTCGAAGCCCAGGCGGTCAACCTGCTGACCTCGCAGGGCATCCCGGTATTCGCCTCGAGCGGCAACAACGGCAGCCGCACCGGCATCAGCGCACCGGCCTGCCTGACCAATGTCATCGCCGTCGGTGCCACTTATTCGCACAACATGGGGCGGGAACCCGATACCGGCAACTATCGTCAATTTGTCGGCAGCGCCTTCTTCCCTGAATGCTTCGACACGACCAGCAGCGACACCACGCTGGCCTGCTTCAGCAACATCAACCGTTGGGTGGATGTGCTGGCTCCCGGTTCACGGCTGGTGGTGGACGCAACTGCCGGGGCGAATAACTATGTTGGCACATCGCAGGCGTCACCAGTGGCGGCCAGCGTCGGCGCGTTGATGCTTCAGGCCAATCCGGCGCTGACAGCGGCGCAGGTGCGGACCATTATCAGTAGCAGCGGTGCACCAGTGGCTGTGCCGAGTATCGGCAGTTTCAGCCGTGTGAACGCCTTCGTCGCTGTGACCGGGGCGCAGGCCGATCCGACGCTGAATTTCTGCGCCGGCGTCAGTGAAATTCCGCGCAGCGAATGCGAGGCGCTGCGGGCGCTTTACAACAGCACCAACGGCGCGGGGTGGGTGAATAACACTGGCTGGTTCACCACCACGACGCCGTGTAGTTGGTTCAATGTCCAATGCCTAAGTGGAACCGTTTGGCGCATATTTCTAACCAACAATAACCTGGTTGGGGCTCTGCCGTCTGAACTCGGTGATCTGATTGGTCTGCAGGAACTTTACTTTGCAAACAACTCAATATCAGGGGGATTACCGGCTTCGATTGGCAATCTTATCAATCTCAATCGGATGGACATAAGTAACAATCAACTTACAGGGAATATTCCAATTCAGATTGGGAACATGACTAATCTGCGAGAGATTTACCTGCAGGAGAACAACTTATCCGGTTCCATCCCTAATGAAATCGGCTCTCTAATTCAATTGCGGGAGTTGATCCTCAATCGCAATCGACTGGATGGATCAATACCCACCCAACTCGGAAATCTGACTAGCCTGATATTCCTAAACCTTGGCGACAACCAACTGACAGGCACCATTCCTATCGAGCTTGGTAGTCTCTCCAACCTCACCAGTCTTGATTTGCGCAACAATCGATTGAGTGGAAGTATACCTCCACAACTGGGCAGTTTAATCAATCTGCTGGAGCTTACTCTTGTTGGCAATCAACTAACCGGGGCAATTCCACCAGAAATAGGTAATCTGGTCAACCTCTTCAACAGCCTCAATCTGGGTAACAATCTGCTCACCGGTACAATTCCGGTTACCTTCAGAAATCTGACTAACCTCACTTCCCTAAATCTAGGGACAAATCGGCTCACCGGAGGTATTCCTCGCGAATTGGGTAGCCTTGCTAGGATGAGTTTCTTATGGCTGGATAACAATCAGTTCACAGGTGACATTCCCAATGAGCTAGGTAATCTGACCAATTTGCGGAGCCTTCTGCTTCAAGGCAACCAACTTACAGGTGCAATACCAGCTAATCTGGGAACGCTGCCCAACTTGCAGGACATTGATTTCACCAACAACCGACTGACCGGCAACTATCCGTCCAGCCTTACGCAACCAAGCCTGACGGAAGTTGACATCCGCTACAACGGGCTGACGGCTGATGCGACGACAACGACCTTCCTTAATGCCCGCGACCCGGACTGGGAATTGTTCCAGGTGCAACCGCCGACGAATGTGACCGTCACCAGCCCTGGCAGCACCAGCGCTACCCTCAATTGGACGCCAATTGCCTACACCAGCAATCCGCTGGGCTATTACGAGTACGGCTACCGCGAGGCGGGAAGCGGCCTGCCCTACACCTATGCCGGACGAATACCGCTGACGAGCAGCACGGCGCAGGCGACCGGTCTTCCCGCCGGTGACGATCTGGAAATCGTAATGCGGACGGTGATGCCGGCGAGTGGCAGCCAGGCACAGACCATCATCAGCCTGCCCAGCACCAGCGCCAGCCAGGGGTTGAATACGAGCGTGTGCGCCACGCTGGGTGTCAGCACAATTCCACTGACGGAATGTGAAGCGCTGGAAGCCCTTTACAACGCGACCAACGGGCCGGCCTGGACAAATGACTCTGGCTGGCTGAGTGCAATCGATCCGTGTACGTGGGCCGGCATTAGCTGTACGGCGGGTCGAGTGACAACCATCAACTTGGGAAGCAACAATCTAGTCGGCTCGCTTCCCACACAGATTGGTGATTTGACGGGATTAATATCGATTAATCTGACGGACAATCGGCTGACCGGCAACATTCCACCACAAATCGGGAACCTTACGAGTCTGCAAACCCTGTCTATGGCGTTCAATCAACTGACCGGAACAATTCCGCCGGAAATGGGCAGTATGACCTCGCTACAGTTCCTGGCACTGAACTTCAACCAGCTCACCGGCAGTATCCCAACCACGTTTGGCAACCTGACCAGCCTGACAGACCTGCGGCTGGACAACAACACTCTGAGTGGAACAATTCCGTCGATCTGGGCCGGGCTAGATAGCCTACAGAATCTGTCCATGTTCAATAATCAGTTCACCGGATCGATTCCACCAAGTCTCGGACAGATGGCTGCGATCAACTTCATTACCCTGGTCAACAACCAGCTGCAAGGAACAATCCCGGCGGAACTTGGACTAGCTTCCACCCTCACAACTCTGCGTCTAGCAAATAATCGGCTCACTGGAACGATACCTGCTTCCCTGACCAATCTCAGTAATTTGCAGGTACTGGAGTTGCGTAACAATCAGTTTAGCGGAGCGTTACCGGCGACCCTCGGCAATTTGACTCAGTTGACAACACTCGATCTTGGCATCAACCGATTGAGCGGTAGCCTGCCGAACAGCATCGGCGGACTCAATGCCATCACCAATCTGCAGATCAATGCCAATGCTTTCAGCGGCGCGCTACCTGCCACATTTGCTAATCTAAGCGACACATTGGGTGTGGTGGACATCAGTCAAAATGCCATCACCGGCGGTAACGCGGCCGTAGTGGCGCTGCTGGATGCCCGCCAACCCGACTGGCGCAGCACACAGACAGTCGCGCCAGCAAATGTGGCTGTTGATGCGGCCAGCGCCACACGCGAGAGCTTCGATCTGACCTGGACACCTATCGCCTTCAGCAGTGGTCCCGGCTACTACGAGATCGGATGCAGTCTGGTGCCGGAAGGACCGTATGTGCTGAACGGTCGAACCAGCAATAAAACCACCAGCCGCTATACAGTTGAGCGTCTGTTCGCTGGCGTGCAATACTTCTGCACGGTGACGACGGTAACACTGCCGAGTGGTTTCCAACAGAACACGCTGGTGAGCGGCTTCAGCACCGAGGCGAGCGGGCGTCCGACGCAAGATACACCTGGCTTCCCGCCGGTCATCACCGACACGGGCAACATCACGATCACGAGCGACATCACTTTCCCGACAATCTTTGAGGCAGAGACGGAACAGGTCAGCGATACGCCAGTTCCCCTGCCCGCACCCGACTCTGAGTGTACCGATCCAACGGGCAGCGGGGCGCGCTTCACGGGTAGTGGGGCACGCTTCACTGGCAGCGGCGTGCGCTTTAAAGGCAGCGGTGTGCGGTTTACCGGCAGCGGCGTGCGCTTCCTCGGCGTCAGCACCGAAGGCTCGAATTACGATACCGTCGTGAGCATCTGGGCAGATGACACACGTCTGGGCGACGGAGGCGACGACGAATTCCGGGGGCTGGTGTGTAACGACGATGGACAGGACCCGAACGGCAGCGGCGTGCGCTTCCTCGAATACATCGTGACGGGACAGGATGGCGAACTCCAGCCGCCGAACCAGTCGCCAGGGATCGGCGTGTCGTATCTGGAATTCGAGGTCGATCCCAACTTCGACTATTGGATCGTGGTCAGCGGCAAGAATGGCACGAGTGGTACGCTGAAGCTGACGCTGTATAACCTGACCGCGCCGACCGATCCGGCGGACATCACCAATCCCGGCATTCCGGCCAGTGAGCTGGAAGCGCTGATCGGCCTGTACAACGCGCTGGGTGGCAGCAGTTGGACCAACCGCAGCGGCTGGCTGGAGACGACCACGCCCTGCACCTGGTACGGCGTTCAGTGCAACGGCGGGCATGTGACCGGGCTGCAACTGCGCGGCAATAATCTGGTCGGGACGATCCCGGACAGCCTGTTCAACCTGCCGTTCCTGCAAACCCTCGATCTGAGCAGCAACAAGCTGACTGGTAATCTTCCGGCGCGGCTGACCGAACTGACCAGCCTGGCATCGCTTGCGCTGGAGAAGAACGCGCTGCAAGGCATCATCCCGCCAGCATTGGCGACACTGCCGGTCTCGACGCTGGACATCGACTACAACGCCCTGCGCGCTACCGATCCTGCCCTCATCAGCCGGCTGAACACGCTCAACCCAACCTGGGACGATACCCAAACGGTACCACCGACGGACTTCCGCGCCACCCGGCTCGCGGCCACCAGCGCCCGCTTCGACTGGACGCCGATCCTGTACAGCAGCGATTTCGGCTACTATCAGATCCTGTGGTCAACCACATCGGGCGGGCCGTATACGGCCATCGCAGCGGTCGCCAATCCCAAGAGCACCAGCACCGCGACGACGCTGAACACCCTGCCAGCGGCCTGTCCGTTGTATCTGGTCATCCGCACCGTATCGCTGGAGCATCCCCAGCAGGTCAATATCCTGACCAGCGATAACAGCCCGGAAATCACGCTGGGCTGCGACAGCACAACCGATGATCCGGTACGGGCCGATACCCTGTTCGTCTCGCAGACTGAAGGACAGGAAGCGACCAATCAGGGGACCTATGAGACCGATGGCTTCCTGTCGCTGTCGGCCTCCGTCGGCACCGTGACCGCGAGCGGTGGGGTGTGGAACTGGCGCTACACGCCGCAGGATGGCCCGGCTACCCTGAGCGTGACGATCACTGGCACGTTCAATGGAGGCAGCAGCTTCGGCACGACTTTCACCCTCAATGTCGCCAACGGCTTCCCATCGGCGGTCTTCACCAATGCCACTGGCACAATCACAGCAGGTGGCAGCGCGATGCTGGTTTTCAGCAATCCGGCTGACCCCGGCCCGGTCGATGTGGCGGCGGGTTTCCGCTACAGCTTCGACTGCACCGGTGATGCCACCTATGAGGTTGTGAATGTCCTGACGGCATCTTTCCCGTGTGTCTACCTGACGCCTGGCACCTTCAGCGCGCGTGGACGGATCACGGATAAGGATGGTTTCGGTGCTGAATACACGGCACAGGTGATCGTCAATCCAGCAGCGCCAACGGGCGACAGCGATATGGGCATCGACCTGAGCGGGCCGGACTTCGCCATCCTGGGCGACACACTGACCTACCTCATCACCCTTACCAACTATGGGCCAGCGCGGGCGGAAGGGGTGCAAACTAAGATCGATCTCCCGCCAGGACTGGAACTCGAGAGCTTCATCCCGGCCGTGGGAAGCTGCATCAATACAACCTGTACCATCGGCGGACTCAATCCAGGCGAGAGCGCGACCGTGCAAATGCTGGCACGCACCACGCTGGCCGATGAGCTGTATATTGCAGCGCAGGTGCGCAGCACTACGGCTGACCCCAACCTGACGAACCGATTTGACCAAATGCGAACAGTCGTCCGGTTAGCCGGGGACAATCTGCCGCCGGATGCAGGGGATGACACGGCTGCGACCATTCAGGACGTGCCAGTCACCATCTCGGTATTGCTGAATGACATGGATACGGATGACGACCCGCTGACGGTGTTCTGGGTCGGCAATCCGCCAGGCGGCATCCTGACCATCAATCCAGATCAGACGATCACCTTTGCCCCCGATCCTGGCTTCAGCGGAACCTACCAGTTCTATTACAAGATTTCCGATGGCAACGGCGGAGCGGCCGCCGCGCTGGTGACGGTGACGGTAGTGGCGACCGTGCCGGTAGTGTTGGAAGAACCACCACTGATCGAAGCACCGCCGACTGTGGAGGAAAGTTGCACGCCAATCTTGATGCCCACTCCCCTACCAGATGAGGCAGCCCGGGCTGCTGCCGTGCTGACGGAGGCGGGAATTATCACCAACAAGATGACTGTAACTGCCGAGGGCGAACGCTGTATCCAGGGCGATGTGACCATCCACGACAGCGGTGTGATGACCGTGACCTATGCTGCCGACATTGCGATGGCCGATGTGAATGACACCGAGGCAGTGGCGGCGCTTGTCTCCCAAGTCTTCAGCCTGGTCGATGCCGTGACCGATAAGCCAGCCGCGCTCAATGGCTATCGCCTGTATCTACTGGTCAGCCATGGCGACGAGATGTGGCTGATCGAGGCCAGTTTCATTGACATCCGCGGTGCGCTAGACGCTGGCTTGTCAGGTCAGGCGTTGCTCGATGCGCTGGAAGCCGGTTAGTTCCAGACAATCGCAGGGGCGACTCAACGAGGATGCCTCTGCTGCTAATTTTGTTCACGAAGCGTCTGGTCAATGGCGAAGCAGATAAAGCAGCGGGTTTCAGGGAGCACCGACCACTGCGGATAAACTAATTAACCTTCAGAATAAGGATAAGGGAAAGAGTCCCCCTACCCAGCAGGGGGTCAGATCGGCATGCGACTGGTGAGTTGACGGTTGACTAAGCCAGCGACGGCACGCACGCGCGAGGCGTGGTTTTGCCGATGCTGGCGGTCGGTTTGGGTCAAACTCTGGTAGCGGCGCAGTCGTCCAATCGTGTTTTCAACAATGATACGGCGGCGGGAAAAGGCACGATTATAGGCCATATCCTCGGCTGGGCGCGGTTGACCGCGCGGTTTGCGTCGCGGACTGGCACCTAGGCCGTGTGGGTGCAACTGACCCAACCCGACATAAGCCAGATCGCCGATGCCGCCTATCCCTTTCGGTAGCCGCTCCATCAGTCCCGACTGCTCCAACAGTTTGATGTCCGCCGTCGGACCCGGCATACTCGCCGAGACATCCACTACCATCCCGGTCTCTTCATTCACAGCTACCTGGCTCTTGAGGGTGGGTGTCTTTTTTTTACCGCTGTAGAACCCGTCACGCGCATGAGGGTCTTTCGGTCGCTGGACTTTCTGCTCAAAGCTGTCAATCACCACCGCTAATTCGGGCGTATCATGCAGCAAATCATCCAACTGGCGGCGACGTTTCTTGCCCGGATCCGGTAGCCGCATCGTATCCCGTCCGGCCTGTTCCAATACGGGCAGCACCCGCTTTATGATCCGTCCTACGGTAATCGCACTGACCCCGAACAGATAGCCCAACACATCGTGGGTGGGATATACCCGCAACCACACCACTGTCAATAACACTTGATCGCGCCCCCCTAACTCGGCCGTGCGAGCACCCCCGATCTCACGCTGGCGCTCTGGGCGGCTCAGCCGCTGGATTTCTGCCGCCTTGAAGGCCGGCAGAGTGTCCCTTACCAGCCGATCAAATTCAGCCACCCGCAATCTAGTCATTTTCAGAAACACTTGACGATAGCTGTTGAGGTAGTTGTATCGCATTATCATGCTGGCTATTTTAGCTCATTTCTCCCTATTTTGAAGGTTATCTAGTGGTTAGTACAGATTTGATACGGTCAATGCTAAGCTCGACTTTGCGCATAGATGATGAAAAAGAGAGAGGCAGGATAAGCTGGACGGACCTCTGACAAAGGACGGAACCATGCTGAACCTGCCCTGGACAATTGTGGATGCGATGAACCCATTTGCGCCATGCTTTTATGGAGAAACGACCTGGGAAAAAGCCAAGAGGTTGTGTGCCGGGGCGATACTGACGCCAGGAAAACGGACAGTGAGTGAAGCCTTGCGGGTGATGGGACTGGGAGAGAGCCAGCAGTATGCCCAGTATCATCAGGTCTTGAATCGGGCGGCCTGGTCGCCACTGGATGTAGGACGGGTGATGGTCGGTCAACTGGTGCAGGAGTTCATCCCGGCAGGCGAACCGTTGGTATTGGGGATCGATGCGACGATTGAACGGCGGTGGGGGAAAAAGGTCCGTGCGCGAGGGATTTATCGGGATGCGGTTCGCAGCAGTCAGAGCCACTTTGTCAAGGCCAGCGGCTTGCGCTGGATCAGTCTGATGGTGCAAACGCCCATCGCCTGGGCCGAACGGAGCTGGGCGTTACCGATCATGACGGTAGTGGCACCGTCTGAATGTTACTATGAGGAACGCGAGCGCACCCCCAGACTATGCTGGATCGCAGTTTACAGATGCTCAAACTCCTGCGGCGCTGGGTGCCCAATCGGCAGTTGATCGTGGCGGGCGATAACAGCTATGCCGCCCTGGACTTCTTGCGCCAGGTGCAGGAACTGGACATCACCTTTGTCACCCGACTGCGTCTGGATGCCAACTTGTTTGCGCCGCCTCCCCCGTACAACAAACGCGGATGACCGCGCAAGAAAGGTGCCGCCTTGCCCAAACTGAGCAGCCTTCTGGACAACCCGGACACTGTTTGGGAAAAGATTACGGTTCCCTGGTACGCTGCGCAAACCCGCCCGATGGAAATCATCTCTGGCGCTGCCTTGTGGTATCACGCGGGTAAAGTGCCACTCCCCATCCGCTGGGTGTTGATCCGCGACCCGTCCGGCGAATATGAACCGACGGCCTTACTCTCGACTGATCCCAACCAAGCCCCCAGCGCCATTATCGCCACCATCGTCTCTCGTTGGCGCTTAGAAGTCACCTTTGAAGAAGCTCATCGGCATCTGGGTATGGAAACTCAGCGCCAATGGTCGGATAAAGCCATTGCTCGCATCACCCCTGTGATCCTTGGTCTGTTTTCCTGGGTTACTTGGGTAGCCCATCAGCTGCACACCCATCACAACCCCGTCTCTGGCCGTCCAGCAGCCTGGTATCCCAAGCGATTACCCACTTTCTATGACGCCTTGGTAACCGTTTGTCGTTCCCTTTGGGAGGCTTATCCGACTTTTTGGACATCACCTGAAGAACCTGACCTGCATGAAGTCCCCAAAGCCCTGTTTCATAGTCTCATTTCTACCGTGTGTTATGCTGCTTGAATGTGCCTTGCATGTGCAAAGTCGAGCTGAGGTTAAGTTCCGAAACGAGACCGAAGCCAGGCTCACGTCAGATGATAAGCATAGAGACATATGGACAGGATAGCAAAAGCTTTGAGGCGGAGTTGAAGACGGGGATACACGAGTGGGTGCAGGAGAGGATCAACCAGCGACTGGGGCAGGGATGACCTCAACGGCGCTAGGGCAGTCGGCGACGACAAGGGATGGGGCAGTGCCAGCGATGTGGGTCACGCCAGGTGCAGGATTTCAGTCGGAATGGCTATCAGCAACGGCAGATGGTGACAACTTGGGGAGTAGTGGATTTCGAGTTGGTGCGCGATATGCCAGCGTGGGGGGAGCGTCAGCCTTCCATTAGGGATTGTGGAACCCCATCAACGCATCTGGGGGGACGTCATCGGACAGGTGCAAGAACGGGCAGCGCTGGGTTTGAGCTTCCGGCAAATACAGAGCTGCCTGGGGCAACAGGTACAGACATCGGTGGGACTGGGGACACTCAATCAGATGGTGCAGACGGTGCGGTCACCGAGAGCGTTGGAGTTGACCGGTGTGCCACCAGAGGTCATGTTGGATACCATTTGGGTGACCATTGCTGCGTGAGACGGGAGAGTATAAGTGGGATCGGGCAGAGCGAAACGCAGGCGGCGGTGGCACTATGGACGTAGGTGAAGGCGCGCGATGCCCACCAGCAGCACCGCCCTCCGGTGCTATCGGATGGCTGGGGCGGACATGGGGAGGCATTGGTGGAAGTTTATGGGCAAGTTCCGCCCTACAAAGGACGTGGCCGCCGCCCAGCCGGAAGCAGCCCGGCTCCGACTGGCATTACAGCCAGATGGTCAAGCAGCATGATACTATGGGAAATCTAAGTGAGGGGAGGTCATAAATCAAGCAGCCCTCAAAAGGGCTTTAACGCTCAGACCAAGAGGCTTGGCGCGCTGGAACTGATAGAGCAAAACCAACTGATACAACAAGACCGCTCCCAGTACCAACAGTTGTGTGCGCCGCAGTCCCTTGACTGGAACTTGCCCACCCCACTCAAACACATCTTTGAACAAGCCGTTGAACGGCTCAATCGTTTGCGAGCGCAGCTTATGGAAGATACGCCGCACCTCCACACCCCTATCGGTATGCGGATAGGGACCACGACGGGAGGCTACCAGCCACCAGCCACGCCTCTGACAATCCTGACGAACCGCAGGCGTGTTATAATGGGTATCGCCCAGAATATAGCGCACTTCGGCTGGCAGTTGCTCAAACAGGGCTGGAGTGACCGAAGCATCATCGGTGTTAGCAACCGTCAAGGCGGCTGCCAAGGGGATCCATACCGACGAGACGGCACAGGCCAGATGCAATTTCCAGCCACACCACCAGCCATGATAGCCCGACTTTGACCAACCGGCTTCGGTATCAATCGTGCTATGGGGAATGATGCCCTGCTCACGGTGTTTCTTGTGCCACACCCCGCCTTTGGCACGCAACGCTGTGCTGTCTACTGCCACTGCCCGTCCGCTATGCTGCCAGGGCTGAAGCGCTTCAACCAGCAGGCGACCCAAACAGCCAACCTGCTGCGGCAAGCTGTCCGGCAGCACTTTCAGGCGTCGTTCCCACATCCGACGCGAGGGAAACTGCCCATTGTGCGTCAGCAATTCCCGCAGTTGGTCGGTCAAGGCAGTCTCCTGATCGAGAAAGTTCAGCAATCCAGTGGCGGTATACAACCGTCGGATAATCATGATGATGAACGCCTTGATGATTAAGCGATCCGCATAGACCTTCGGACGACCTCGTTGGCGCTGTTCCGGCATCGGTGGCTCAGGTATGCTATCCACCAGACGCACGAATGTGACAAGTAACGGTTCTGCTTGTACCATTCAGTCGCTTCCATTGTGTCATATAATTAAACGGATTTAGAATTACGCATATTGTTGATTTGCTGATTGATATTGTGAATGATGTCGGGGCAGGTTTTGCTGGCTTTTTTGATTTTCTTCTTTAGGTTCGCCCAGGCGTGTTCGA
>JALHNT010000048.1:0-6400 GCA_022843385.1 Anaerolineae bacterium
CACTTAGTGGGCTTACGACCTCACCAACTCGTGCGATGGTGGGTATCCTTGTACCCTTTTTTCCATCCTTTTTCAATCATACAAGTGGGCTTACCGAACCGGGATAGCTGTGGGTTTTAACCCGCAGCGTCCGTGACCCGCAAAAGTCGTCAAAGTCGTCAAAGTCAAAAGTGCATTTTGTGACTTTTGGCGTTCGGGCAGTAACGAGCGATGAGTGACGAGTAACGAGTAATGAGTAACGAGTGACGAGTAATGTGTCTTTCCTCTGATGACTATCGACTGATGACTATCGACTGATGACTATCGACTATCGGACGACTTCTTGCCCTCAGCATACGCGCATTTGCACCGTTACGGGTGAACTTTTGGTAAACTTTTTGGTACGACTTAGCGCGAGTCGGCGTTAACCTTTCTGCGGGAGCGTGGAAGTTAAGGCTGTCGGTGCAGGGTTAGAATAGGGTTGGGAAAAATCGGGGTTGAGAGAGCGCGATTGGTGATGCGGTTTTGCCGCGCCGGCGGGGTTTGCGGCAGCGGGGATGCGAACAGCCCCGCAGCTGCGACCGGCGAAGGAGTAGAGAGGATGGTGGAAACAGCATGATGGGACGAGGATGGCGCTGGGTGTTGGTGTATCGGTTCATTTGGCTGGTGACGGTTCTGCTGACGCTCGGATTGCTTCCGCTGGAGGCACAGGAGCAGGCCAAGCCGCCCTTCATTTATGGTGGCTTGGCCTGGAGTCCCGATGGCAAGCTGATCGCTGTCGGCACCAGCGATGGGATTTGGCTGCACGATGCCACCGATCTCACGCCCGTCCGTCAACTCACCTCAGTTCGCTTCGTTGTCTCGCTTGCCTGGAATCCCATAGGCAATACGATCGCCAGCGATGGGGTCAACATCTGGGATGTAGAGACGGGGGAACTGTTGAAGCGGTTGGTTGATGATAGCAAGGTAAAAGCAACATCTGCGGCCTGGAGTCCGGATGGGTCACGACTGGCTGCCGGGTTAACCGACAATAGCCTGCGGGTTTGGGATGGAGAAACCGGCGACGAGGTGTTTAAAGTTGTCGCAGACACCGCTCTTGATTGGGCTCGAATAATCACCTGGAGCGCGGATGGTCGTTTTATTGCGGCGCGTCGCCAGCTATCGATCGGCGGAGAGATACAGATTGTCCTGTGGGATCTGGATAGCGGACAGGCGCATCGAGCCTGGAAGTATGAACTGTCGATAACCTCACTCAAATGGAGTCCAGATGGCAAGCTGCTTGCCACCACAACCTGGCTTTCCGATGACACACGGATCTGGAACGTTGGTACGGGAGAGACGATTGCCCAAATTCCACACGAGCGCACTGGGCATGTAACATCTGCCTGGAGTCCGGATAGTCAGCGTCTGGCAATCGCTGTCATCAATGACGATAAGAACAGAGATGGATGGATCGAAATCTGGGATATCAATTCGATGGTGCTGGAAAAGAAACTCGCTCCAGTTATTTTCTTTGGTGATGGGCATTACGACAACGCGGTGGCCTACAGCAGCGATGGCAGCCGGTTGGCGTCGATCAGCGATGATGGCAAGGTGTTCATCTGGGAGACCGAGACTTACGAAAAGGTAGCCGAATACGATGGTTACAGGGCGATTTGGGATATAGAGTAGTTCTGCTTGTGTCCGGAGGGAAACTGCGATGATATTGCAAAGCCTTAATACGAGAATGCCAGCCATCTACATAGGCATCATTGTCATGCTGGGCTGCTTAAGCAACATCCAGCCCTCATATGGGCAGCAGCCCAACAATGACGAAAAGCCTGCCCTCGGTCCGACCATCTTTGACATGAGTCCGTGTGCGCCACCCTGTTGGTTCGGACTGGAAGCCGGTATCAGTGACATCGAGGATGTCAGAGCGATGTTGTCGTCTTATGAGGGAACATTCTGGAACAACATTGTTGAAGTTCACGAAGGTGATTTGATAATTTTGGAATCAGTGCTGGATTTGTCTGCTTTGTCGGATCCTGATCCAAGCAAGAGCATCCGTTTATTCTGGCAGTATTCGACATTTCGGGGGAATTATGGCGGTCAAAATAAAATAACTTTCGAAGGCAATACAGTTACAAGTGTAAGAACCAAGCCCGACCATCTGGTATTGGCTGATGAAGTGATAGCTTATCTTGGTTTTCCGGTGACCATACGGGCGGTCAACGACTTATACTTCAGCTCGATCTACTTCACCTATCCTGACCTGAACATGATTCTGGAGTTAACCGTTTCCAGCGATGAAGACTGTCGGATTGCTGATGTGCTGCAAGAATTTGCAGTCGAATTTGTTGAATATCACAGCATCGCCACTTATCGGGACAGCATCATCTGGCTGTCGCGCCATATAGACTACGTTTCCCCTCAACAATGGCGTGACTGGGTGTCTGATGAGAGCAGGATTTCCTGTGCTCGTGCGATTGGTGAACTGGATTAGACCGGACGCAGTTTGGCTCACCGACAGGTTTAAACGCACACAATCGCTGCCCTCATTCACTTTATCTGCTGTACCTGCCGCTTCCGGCTATGCTTGGGGTCAGGTGTTGGCATCGCAGAAGGACTGCATCTGCTGCTGTGCCGCGGCATCGGCAGCCGCCGGATTCCACTCCAGGATGACGACGCCATCCTGAAAGAAGGTGACGGATCGTTTGCCCGACCAGAACTGGTAACAGGCGACCGAGACACTATCCGAGAAGGATTCAAAACGCGGGTCGCCCAGGTCGAGCAGCATATAAGCGCAGCCGTCACTGTCATTTCCGCGTGCCCCCAGCACATAGGTTTCGCGCCGGGTGCTGTAATGCGGTTGCAGGTTGTTCTCGGCCACGACACAGGCATCCGCTGGAATGCGGGTTTTGGCGGCTTCCAGCGCCGTCACATTCGCACCGGTCTCCCAGCCGTAGATGGTGTAACCCGGCGGCGGACTACCCCACAGCGGATTATCCACCAGCCAGAACAGCAAGCTGCTCCCGATCATCACTGCGATAGCGAAACGCAGCCGCAGCGGGTGCTGACCCTGCCAGCGCTGCAAGCCCTCGATGCTGGCGACAAAAACACAGGGGATGATGACGGCGGTGTAGTGCATGTAAATGTCGTACTGCCCCGGCATCGACGAGAGCAGGCACAGGGCAAACGTCGGCAGCGCCACCAGCAGCGGGCGCGGTGCCAACAGCGCCAGAAACCCCAGCGGCGCGAACAGCTTGACCAGAAACGCCAACCGATCGGGAATGGTCGGCAGGACGCTGGCGATCCCTTCGGCGCTGGCGATCCAGGTGTAACGGCTGGCATGGATGGGCAGGCTGCTTTCGCGCAGGGTTGGGAACAAGACGAAAGCGTGCAGCACAAACCAGGCGATGCCGATGATGAACAGAAAGATGCCAAAACGACGCGGGCGCGCTTCCGGCAGTTGCACTATCAGGAACACGCCCCAGAAGGCCAGGTTGAGACCCACTTCTTCTTTGCACAGCAGCGCCAGCACCAGCCAGAGCGTCATCATGCGCCAGCCACGACGATCCAGCGCATCAAAGGCGAAGGCGAAAAAGGTGGCCGCCGGGGCGATCTCATGAAAATCCCAGCGGTTCATCCAGCCCAGCGCCGGATACATCAGCCACAAAGCAGCGAACAGGATCGGTAGGGCTGGCTGGCGGAAGCGGCGGGCGGCGATCCGGGCGATGGGCCAGGCTCCTAACCCCAGCATGACGGTCTGCGCCAGCAGCAGCACACGCGGATCAGGCCACAGCCACATCAGCGGTGCCAGCAAAATGGTGATATAGGGTGAGTGAATCGCCAGCATCTGGTCATATTCGGCGACGGTGTTTACCAACGGGTGCCCCTGCGCGGCGTTCCAGACCAGATGGGTGAAGATGCCTAAATCCCAACCCGTCGCGTTGTAGCGCTGATAGCGTTCGATGGTGAAGATGCTGAACGTCACAATGTAGACGGCAATCAACATGCCAGTGATACGATGCTGAGTGCGTGACATGCAATACTCCCAGTGTCCTATATTGCAATACGCCTTTCGCCCTTCGTAGGTTTTCGGATTTCAACAAACTGCACAGAAACTCCATCAAGTCTTAACAATTCTGATAATTTGGACGTATTACACAGAGGTGATGGTCACCTCTGAACGGCGCTCGGAAGCCATTGTCTAGCAGGAACAGCCACTTGTTGCGACAATGTCTGCCATGACCAATGATTGACGACAAGGACTATCGATCATGTTTGATCTGACAGGTAAGGTGGCCGTGGTGACAGGCGGCAGCGGGGCATTAGGTGCAGCCATGTGCCAGGGATTGGCAGCAGCAGGCGCAACAGTGGTGGTGCTGGCGCGGAGGGAAACACAGGTTACAGCGGTCGTCAACGCAATTACCGCAGCGAATGGGAAAGCGTGGGGGTTGAGCGCCGATGTGCTGGATACAGCCGGGTTGGCAGCAGCCTGTGAACAGATTCTGGAGGTCGAGGGGCGCATCGATATTCTGGTCAATGGTGCAGGCGGGAACAAACCTGAAGCGACCGCAATTCCCGGACAGCGCAGCTTTTTTGATCTGCCGCGTGAAGCCCTGGAATGGGTGACCGATCTGAATTGGATGGGGACAGTGCTGCCCTGCCAGGTCTTTGGTCGCGTTATGACCGAGCAAAAGAGCGGGGTCATTGTGAACATTTCTTCGATGGCATCTTTCACGCCGCTGACGCGGGTGGTGGCCTATGCCGGAGCGAAGGCCGCCATCAACAACTTCACTCAATGGTTGGCGGTCTATATGGCACGAGAGCATCACCCGGCTATTCGTGTGAACGCCATTGCCCCCGGATTCTTTCTCGGCGATCAGAATCGATTTCTCCTGATTGACGAGAAAACCGGTGAACTCACTCCCCGGGGGCAACAAATCATCAGCCACACGCCGATGGGGCGCTTTGGCGAACCGGAAGATCTGACTGGCACGCTGCTGTGGCTGGCTTCGGATGCTTCCCGGTTTGTAACGGGCATTGTTGTGCCGGTGGATGGCGGGTTCAGCGCTTACACCGGTGTCTGATGGATGGCGCGAGGCGCGTTGCTGGGAATTATTGTCCAGTCTGTACAAGACGCACATAGCGAGCAGGTGTATGATGAATTCCTGTGTTGCCTGACACGAAAGGATCATCATGAGCGAGAAAACCCTGAGCCAGAAATTGCTCATCAAACCGGGAAACCGCCTGCTGCTGCTTAATGCGCCGGAGGGCTATGCCGCCCGGCTGAATGACCTGCCTGCTGGATGTGTGCTGGAGACTGTGCCAGCCGAGGCTGCTTTCGATTGGGTGCAGGCGTTCGTTTACCACGAAGCCGACATCCATCAGTACGCCGCACTCGCCATGCAGTCAGCTAAAGCGGGCGCGATTGTCTGGTTCGCCTATCCCAAAAAGACCGGGGCCATCAAGACCGACATCAGCCGCGATCATGGCTGGCAGAGCGTCGTCAGCGCCGGCTGGGAAGGTGTGACGCAAATCGCGCTTGACGACACCTGGTCGGCGCTGCGCTTCCGCCCGATCAGCGAGATCAAAACCCTCACGCGCAAGTCATACCGCCAATAGAGGCGTGGTCTGATGCGAAACGGGCGGGTCTTCGGTAGCATTGGCGCAGTCCAACTCACAAGGAGGTTCCCGATGTCCACCAGTCCCCGCCCGGTCGAGCCGTCTGATCTGTTCCGCCTGAAATTCATCCAGAATGCCGCCCTGTCGCCCGATGGCAGGCATGTGGTTTATACCGTCTCGCATGTCGATGCCGAAGCCGATAAGGAGTATATGGCGATCTGGCTGGCGGATACCAGCAGCGGCGAGAAGCGCCAGTTGACCAGCGGCACGGCGGTTGATACGGCACCGGCCTGGTCGCCGGATGGGAAACACATCGGGTTCATGTCCAGCCGCAATGAAAAACCGCAGCTCTTCATCATTCCGGTGGATGGCGGCGAGGCGCGCCAGCTCACTAAACTCAAGCAGGGCGTCGGCAGCGGGCCGGTCTGGTCACCGGATGGCAAGCACATCGCCTTCACAGCCGTCAACCGTGAAGAGCCGCGCGACCTGACCAAACCCTATCGCGTCAAGCGCTTCGTCTATCGCTTCAACGGCATGGAATATCTCGATGATGTGGTGCAGTCCATCCATGTGATCGCTGTCGAAAGTGGCGAGTCGCGTAAGGTCACCCATGACGAGTGCATGAATACGTCGCCGAAATGGTCGCCGGATGGCAAGGAACTGCTCTACACCGCCATGATGCCGCCGGAGGCCTTCGATCCATTCCTGCCTCGGCTGCGCGTGGTCAATCTGGTCGATGACTCGATGCGCGAGATCGTCGGCGGGTGGGGCTATGGCAGCGGGCAGGCGGCCTGGCTGCCGGATGGCAAGCATA
>JALHNT010000048.1:6410-54750 GCA_022843385.1 Anaerolineae bacterium
CAAGAGCGATCTGTGGATGGTCTCCAGCCAGGGTGGGACGCCCGAATGCCGCACCGCCAGCCTGAAGGTCGGAGTCGGCGGCGGGTTGCAGCCAGACATGCCCGTCATGGGTGTCACGGACACCTTCCCCGTGTCGTCCGATGGACAGGTGGCTTATGTCGATGTGCAGGATGGCGGCACTATTCAGGTGTACCGCGTAGCGCTCACCGGGCCGGAGCATGTCGAACCCGTGTTGACCGGAGACCGGGCTGTTATGCTGATGAGCGGCACCGATCACAAGCTGGCCTATATCGTCAGCACCATGCAGTCGCCGACTGATCTGTACATTTCTGATATTGAAGGGGGCAACGAACAACGCCTGACTAGCCTGAATGACGAGACCTTGAGTGGGCTGGCGCAGCCGCGCGTCGAGCATCTGCTCTTCCCCGGCAGCGATGGCGTCCAGGTCGAAGGCTGGATCCTCACGCCGCCTGAAGGCAAAGCCCCTTACCCGACCATCCTCTACATTCACGGCGGACCGCACGGCGCGTTCGGTCATGCCTATCATTTTGATACCCAGATGTTGTGCGGTGCGGGTTATGCCGTGCTGCTGGTCAATCATCGCGCCTCAACCGGGTATGGCGATGAATTCTCGACCGCGATCAAGGGCGACTGGGGCAACCTGGATTATAAGGATCTGATGGCCGGGGTCGATGCCGCCATCGCCAAAGGGCTGGCTGACCCGGATCGGCTGGGGGTGTGCGGGCTGTCGGGCGGGGGCAACCTCTCGACCTGGGTGGTTGGGCAAACTGATCGCTTCAAGGCGGCGGTGCCGGAAAATCCGGTGACTAACTGGGTCAGCTTCTACGGCGTCAGCGACATTGGCGTGTGGTTCGCGCTTGAGGAACTCGGCGGGCATCCGCACGAAATCCCGGAGATTTACGCCAAATGTTCACCCATCACCTACGCCCATCGCTGCAAGACGCCGACGCTGATGGTGCAGGGCGAGAATGACTGGCGCTGCCCGCCGGAACAATCGGAACAATTCTATACCACGCTCAAGGCCAATGGCTGCATCGTCGAGATGCTGCGGCTGCCGAACTCGCCCCATGCGGCGACGATCATGGGCGCGGTGCCGGTGCGGAAGGCGCATAACGAAGCGCTGCTGGAGTGGATGAACCGCTACGTGCTTGGAAAATAATCCGCGAGAATATTTAGGCCTTGCCTGTAGGGGTGTCTCGATACCCCTACAGCCGCTCCATCAAGCCTGCTTCTGGATACCCTCAGATGGGTGCTTGGGCGCGAAAAATCCAGACGATGCCCAGCCCGGCCAGCAGCACCGTCACCGCCGTCAGTTGGAAGATAAAAGCGAAACCGAGGTTGGTCTGTAGTGTGCCACTCATGGCGGTGGCGCTGAACCAGCCGATATTCCACAGCACCATGCTCATGCCGCTGCCAACATTACGCAGTTCATCGGGGAGCTGCCCCAGCATCAAGGGCTGAAACAAGGGCTGCATCACATTGCGAAACGAGATGGCAATCGTATAGGCCAGAATGCTGACCGGCAGCGAGACCGCCAGACTGAGCGCCAGGAAGGCGACCGAGGCAATCGTCATCGTCAGCCCCAATGCTTTCGCCCGGCCAAAGCGCCCTTCCCAGTACGGGTTGAGCAGCGGCACCAGCGCCATCCCCACCCAGCCGATGCTCATGATGAAGCCGACGTTCTGATCGGGCTGGCCGAACTGAGCGCGGAAAAACAGATTGTAGAAGGGGAAGGTCAACCCGCCGCTGAAGCCGAACAGGATCATCGGCAGCGTCAACCATAGCAACCGCAGCCAGGGGCGCGGGCGCGGCGGGGCAGCGCCCTGATCCGCTGGCGCGGAGGCAGTGTGCTGACGGGTCATGAGCAGCATCGGCCACACGCTGATGACGAGGATGATGCCGGACACGAACAGCGCCGCGCCATAAGCCAACGGGCTATGCGAATCGAGTGCGGCTGCTTCAGGCGCGATGCCCCGGAACAGCAGCATCATGATGGCTGGCAGCGCCCCGCCCACCAGACTCCCAACCGCCATGCCCATCATGCTGACAACGTTGTGCAGGGCGAAGAAGCGGGTGTGTTCCTCTGGCTCGACCAACTGCATCATCAGCGGCGACAGTGCGATCTGCTGTGCGCCATAGAAAAACCCCACCAACAGCCGGTTGAGCGCCAGCATTGGCAGGGTTGGAGAAACGAACAACGGCAGAAACGCGACGAAGATGCCCAGCGACGACCAGGTGATGAGGCGCTGCGTCCCCAGCCGATTCGCCATCAGGCTGATCGGCACGCTGGTGATGAACCCGGCCAGCCGCGGCAGCGCTTGCAGCAGGCTGATGGTCGGCTGGTCGTGCCCCAGGCTGACGAAGTAGAAGTTGAGCAGCACATCGGTGATGCCCAGCAGCGAGACATGAAAGATGAAGTTGTAGATCAGGAACAGCCGCGCATCGCGCCGGGCGTCGCTCAGCCAAATTTTGACGGATGCGGTTGATAGCATCATGTGGATTTACCGGCGAGCTTGAGTTTGGCCTTCGCTTTAGCAATATCCATCATCAAGGCAACCGCCAGAATTTGTTCCAATTCCAGATGCTCGTCTGTGGAAAGGCCAACGCTGGTATTCTTATCCAACAAGTCATCAATGTGCTGCTGGATGTCTGTTGATACGCGATAGTTAGCCACTGCTTCAAGGGTGGGCTGGGAAAGCCAGAAATCAGCTACCTCGCTGAAAATAGATTGTTGAGGCTGGATAGTCATCGCGTGTCCCTCAAATGTTCACTGATGACTATCCTAACATCACTTTCTCATCACTTCTATGGAACCAGCCAGTGGACTCGCACCGCGTTCAATCCCCCACGCCGAGCATCTTCTTGCCAGCGATGAAGGTCATCTGTACCTGATTGAGGGCATCCAGATCATCCAGCGGGTTGCCGCGCATGACGATCACATCCGCTTCTTTGCCGGCTTCCAGCGTCCCCAGCCTGTTCTCCAGCTTGCTGATGCGGGCGGCGACGAGGGTGGCGCTGCGGAGCGCGGCATAGTTATCCTTACAGACGCCCACCCGCACCATGAACTTCATCTCCGGCGCGACCACTTCATGCCCGACGGCCGGGCTGCCGGCATCGGTGCCGAAGCCAATCGGCACACCGGCTTCAGCCGCCTTCTTCAGCCCCTCGTAGCGCGTTGGGTTGGCGACGGCCTTCTTGCGTTCTTCGATCTTCCACTCCGGGATGTTGAATTTGCGAGCGGTGACTTCATCGGCCTGCATCACCAGCGGGGCGAAGGTCGTCACAATCGGAATCTTCTTGTCCAGCAACAGTTGGATGGTGGTGTCATCCATCGAACCGCCATGCTCCACACAATCCACGCCGAACTGCGCCACGCGGTAGATGACCTCGTTGAAGGTGGCATGGGCGGTGATGGGCAGCCCGTTGCGATGGGTTTCATCGATCACCGCTTCCAGCTCGGCATCGGTCAGTTCGATCAGATCGTGACTCGCCATGATCTTGATGAGGTCGGCACCGCCGCGCACCTGTTCGCGCACTGCCCGCCGCATCTCGTCCGCGCCGCTGGCCTCACGACAGCACCAATAGGTATGACCGCCGGTCTGGATGATGGCCTGACCGCAGACCAGCAGGCGTGGGCCGGGGAATATCCCTTGCTCGACAGCCTGCTTGGCGAACAGGTTGGAGGTGTTCATGCCCAGGTCGCGCACCAGGGTGATGCCGGCGCGCAGGCTCTTCATCATATTGGCAGCGCTCTTGTAGGCGCTGATCTCCGCCGCATCGTCCATCGACTGCCGCGCCAGATCGTGGATGCCATCCCAGGCCAGATGGGCGTGGGAGTTCATCATGCCGGGCATGACCGTCATCCCTGAACAATCGATGATCTGGGCGTCGCTGCTGCCCAGATCGCTCATCTTGCCGACGGCCTTGATTTTGCCCTTTTCGATCTCGACGAATCCTGGCTCGATCACTTCATCGCCGACGCAGGTCAGCACCCGCGCATTCGTCAGGATGCGATGGGGCGAGGGCAGTTCGATCAGCGGCAGCAGAATTTTCTGGTAACGCCAGGCAGGTGGCTCAGGCATGGTCAAATCCTTTCATTCAAAATAGTGCTAAGTAAAAAGTGCTGAGTAAAAAGTGGTCATGCCGAGTGGTCAGATTGGGCTGATTTACCCTAACTTTTCACTCAGCACTCAGCACTCTTTGCTCTGATTTACAGCGACAGCACCCGGCGTTCCGGCGGATTCTCGGCCAAGAAACGGCTGGGAACCCGCGCCGCGCCGTCAGTCACAATCATGCTGTTGATGGTGCGATAGCCATCCACGCCAGGGCGATAGATGCCCGGTTCGTTGGAAAACACCATATGCGGTTGCAGGAGGGTCTGGTCACCCGGCGCGAGCCACGGGCCTTCGTGTCCCTGCAAGCCCATGCCATGCCCGATGCGATGACGGATGGCCTCGCCCAACCCATAATCCTTCAGCACCTTCAGCGCTGCCTCATTGACGCTGGCACAGGTGTTACCCGCCCGCAACGCCGCCACGCCCGCCGCATCACAATCCGATGCCGCCTGAAGGCAGCGCATCACATCGCGCACCGGCTCACCGACGACGAAGGTCGCGCCGCTCTCGGCATGATAGCCGCCGACGGTTGCGCCAATCCCGGCGATCAGCGGCTCACCCGGCTGCGGCTGACGATCCAGCGGCGACCCATGCGGCAGGGCGGCGCGCGGCCCGCTGTGTACCGTGCCGACGATAGCGCCCCCGCGAAGCTGGAAGATTTCCCCCACCTCGCGCTGCATCTTCTCTCGCGTGGCTCCCAGGCACATCTTGAGGATGTCCAGTTCCGTCCCGCCGGAACGGATGACCTCGGCGGCGTGGTCGCGCACCTGCTCCAGACAGTAATCGGCATAGCCAGCGGCAGCTTCCACCAGTTCGATCTCTTCCGCATCCTTCACCCAGCGCATCTCCTCGATCAGCGGCGTCGTCACCACGCCCTCACCCAGCCGGCGAAAGACATCGTGGTTGATGCTGTCGATGCCCAGCGGTTTCACGCCGCTTTCTTTCACCATCCATTCCACCGGATGCACCTCGCCGGGGTACTCGAAGTAGGTGCGAATATCACTGATCCAGGTGTCGGCGGCGTTCTCCTGTTCCAGCAGCGGCACGAACAGCGCCGGGTTTCCCTGCCGGGGGATGAACAACCCCAGTGGACGCTCGGACGGGACATGGAAGAATCCACAGGCGTAAATCACATTCGAGACATCCAGCAGCAGAAGCCCATTCAGACCGGCTGCTTCCAGCCGCGCCTGAATCTGCTCGATCTTGCGCCGGTAAAAGGCTTCGGTCAGCTTTCGGATCACAATCGCGTCCTCATGTTATCACTTCCAACGGCTGTCTGCCGCCGAGGGGTTAACCCCTCGGCTAACGGCTTCTGGTAAGCCCACTGAAGGGGCTGTTGCCTCAGATGACCCTCTTCAGCGCCTTTAGTGCGCTTATTGTATTTTCCGGTAGCTGGGCGGCTTTAGCCCCCAGCGGTATCGTCCGCAGCCTACACCCTCCAATCGCCTGGAAGCACGGGTGAGGTAAGACCAACACATGACCGGTCTACAACTTTACCTGTACCCGCTGCACCCCGGCCCGCTGCGCCTGCGCGATCACGGTCAGGCTCGTTCCAGCAGGGGCGCGCACCAGCCACTCGACCTTTTTCGTGGTCGCTGTCCACTCGCGCAGCCAGGGCGACCAGGTGGCGTTGCGTTCATCGCGCCCGGCCAGATGCCCCAGGTCCTGCACCGCCTCACCCATCAGCAATTGCGCGCCTTCGGGCAGCGCCAGCTCAACTTTCACCGAACTGGCGGTGCCGAACTTCAGCGCCCGCTGCGTCATGTTGGTCGGCAGGAAGCCCTGATTGGAGACGATGGCGCTGATCTGGTACAGGTCAGGGGCGAGCGCCTGCGCCTTGACTGGCTGGATGTGCAGCAGCGGGGTGCAGGCGGCATGGTTGAGGGTGAACTGGCAGTTCTGCTGCATCGTATCGTGCAGGAATTGACGCGCTGTTTCGCTGCTGGCCCAGGAGGCCGGCGGCGGGTTGCGGAAAGTGTACATATGCGTCCAACCGCCGATCTCGACCTTGCCCAACTGTGGGTGATCGAAGGGCGTCCAGTTGATGAAACCCTTGCCGCCCAGATGCTCATCGTTGTATTTCAGCAGCTTGATCTCATCCTCGGTGGAACGCGCCCGCACCTGATACTTGGCCGGGTCGCGCAATCCGGCGGCAATCTCCGGGTTCCACAATTCGGTGGAGAAAGTGATGATGCCCATCTCGTCGTAAGTCCACTGCATCAGCGAACCGGTGCGCGGATTGTCCGGGTCGGGGGTGAATTCCTCGTAGACCGAGATGACCGGGTAGCCGGTGAGGGCCGTCCCCATCGCGCCGATGGTCTTATAGACCGCCAGATCAGCCGCCGGGATGCTGCTGTCGGGCGCGACCAGCGACGGGCGCAGGATGACGCCGCCATGTGTATGATAGCACTGCATCCCGTTGATGTTCGGGTGATTGAGGAGGAACTGTGCCACCGCCTTCGATTCCGGCTCATCCAGCGGGTAATGCCCCGCGCCGTACTGCCGTTCGCCGGCGATCCAGCCCGCCGGGTAATTGCGGTTCAGGTTGCCGTCGCGCGGCTTCTCGATCTCGAAGCTCACGCCATCCCACTCGCCGCGAATCTCGCCCTCGCGGTAGAGGCGGTAATACGGCCCGCTGCCGATTTCGCCCGGCTGGCGCAGCACCATCAGGCGCGGATCATCCGGCGAGATTTTCCACTCGCCCGCCGGGTCTTCCAGCCGCATCTGAACAATGTACCCATCGCCGTTGATGTCGTGCTGGCATAGTCCGTGCGTCTGTTCCGTGCCGGGCAGAAAGCGCCCGTTGCCGCACCAGTGATGCGCCGTCGTCAGGCTGATCTCCGCGCCATCGGGGTTGACGCGCGGCAGGATGTAGAAGGCCATATGATCGAGCAGCCACGTCGCCTGGGGATCGCTGCCGTAATGCGTCAGCAGATGCCACAGCGTATAGAGTGCGGTGTGCGAAGTCGCCACTTCCTCGGCATGGATGTGAGCGTCGATGTAGAAGGCCGGCTTCTCGTGGTGCGGCCCGGTCTCCGGATTGGTGACGGTGGCGGCCCAGATGTCGCGCCCCTGCCAGCTTTTGCCCAGCGACTCCAGCGACATCAGCAGTGGGTAGGCGGCTTCCAGCCCGTGCAGATGCCGCGTCAGGTCGTCGTAGAGAAAGTATTCGCTGAAATCAATCGCGTAACTCATCATAATCCTTTGTGGATGTGATCCCGGTTCGGGCGCACATACTGCCCCCAGCCCGGCTGTCCTTTGATCTCGCCATCTTCAAAGACGGTGCGCCCGTTGACGATGGTGCGGCGGACGCGCCCCTGAAACGTCATCCCCTCATACAATTTGTCGCAGGCTTTGGCCTTGCTGAACAGCATATCGGGATGAATGGTGGTGGTCTGGCGCGGGTCATAGATCACCAGATCAGCATCGGCATTGACGGCGATCACCCCTTTGTGCGGGTAGATACCGAAGCGTTTTGCGCCATTGGTGCTGATGAGTTCAACCGCGTGTTCCAGGCCGATCCGCCCCTTGAGCGCCGCATCCATCATGCCCAGCACCAGCTCTTCCACCCCCGGCGACCCCGGCGGCGTGCGCCAGATGTCGGTGCGAGCGCGTTCTTTCTCCTCAACCGTGAAGGGCGAGTGGTCGGTGGTGACGGCCATCAGCGTCCGATCGCGCAGGCCACCCCACAGCGCATCCTGATCGGCTTGTTGGCGCAGCGGCGGGTTGATCTTGGCATACGGCCCGACGCGCCGCAGGTCTTCTTCAGTGAAGAACAGATAATGCGGGCAGGTTTCGGCAGTGGCGCTGGAACCGGTGGCTTTCCAGCGGCGGAAGACCTGCAAGGCTTCGGCGCAGCTCATGTGGGCGATGTGCAGGTTCATGCCGATCTGCTCGTTCAGCGTCAGCAGCGTGGCAATCGCCAGCGCCTCGACATGCGGCGGGCGTGACTCGTTGTGCGACTCGATGTCGTTGCGCTTGGCCGCCATCAACTGCGCCGTGTGCCATTCCAGCAGCCGGTTATCCTCGGCATGAACGGTGCAGACCAATCCGGTCTCCGCCACCAGCTTCATCGCCTGATACAACTCATCGCTGTTGGGCAGGCACAGCCCCTCGAATTCATCATTACGACCAGCGGGAGCGCCGGTCATAAAAATCTTGAAGGCAATCGCCCCTTCATCCACCATCGCGCTGATCTCATCGCGTTTCAGCAAACCCGGTGCGCCGTACAGGGCGAAGTTGACATAAGCATTGGCCTCACCCAGTTCCCGCCGACTGCGAAGGATCGCGCCGGTGGCACAGCAGGGCTTGGAGATCGGCATCTCGAAGATCGTCGTGACGCCGCCAGCCGCAGCCGCCATCGTCTCGGTGGCGAAATCACCCCGCGCCGGATAGGCTGGGGCGCGGCAGTGGAAATGAATATCAACCGCGCCGGGCAAGACGAACTGACCGCTGGCGTCGATGATGGACTGGGCTTCGAACGGCACCTCCGGCGCGAGCAGCGCCACGATCCTGCCGTTCTGCAGGCCGATGGTCAGGGGCTGGCGTCCGTGTTCAGTGAACACGTCGCCGTTGGTGATGGCGGTATCGAATTTCAAAGGCGCTTATCCATTCAATAACACATGATCGATAAAATGATCGAGGATGCGTGAGGTCGTCCGCAGCTCCTCAATGTCAACATATTCATCAAAGGCATGGGCGACTTCGTAGCTGCCGGGGCCGAAGATCACCATCTCGCCGCGCGTCACACCGGTCAGATGTTTGGCGTCGCTGCCCGGCAGGTAGCCAATTGGGCCGGGGTCAGCCTTCAGGATCGCGCCCGTCGCTGCCATGAACGCCTGTGCCAGCGGCGACTCAATCGTCGAGCTGAACCAGTTCGACACCAGGAAGTCACCGATCTCGATCTGAGCCGGGGCGACATCGAGGGCGGCGATGACATCGGTCATCTCGCGCTGGACGGCGGCCGGGTCTTCGCCGGGGATCATGCGCCGATCCAGATAGACGGCGCAGCGATCCGGCACCGCGTTGGCCGTGCTGCCCCCCTGGATCACGCCGACGTTACAGGTGGGAACGCCGACAATTGGATGAACCCGCCCCGCCAGATCACGGTGATACTGCTCCAGCGCCAGCACCGCCCGCGCCATCGCTGTGATGGCGTTCACCCCACGATCGGGGTTGGTCGCATGAACCGAGCGCCCGGTGGTGCGTACCGTCGCCCGCATCACGCCTTTATGCGCCGTCGCCACCCGGTTATGCGTCTGTTCACCGACGATGATGAAATCACACAGCGGCAGATGCCCGTTGTCCGCCAGCCAGCGCGTCCCCAGCCGCCCGCCGACTTCTTCTTCAGCCGCCGCCACCAGCACCAGCGTTCCCGAACGTGCTAGTTGGAACTGTTGATTTTGTTCCCCTCGCCCTGTGGGAGAGGGGGTAGGGGTGAGGGCTGCATGCTGCATCGCCAGCATCATGGCAGCCAGCGGCGCTTTATCGTCTACGCTGCCCTTGCCATACACGCGCCCCTCATCGATGACCGCACCATACGGATCAAAGCGCCAGCGCCCGGCCTCATCGGCGGCAATCGGCACCGTGTCGATGTGGGCGTGGAGCATGATGACCGGGTCGCCCTGACCGAGCGTGGCGACCACATTGACCGCTTCCGGCTTGGCTTCCGGCGCTGGCATCGTGACAGTGCAGCCCAGCGCCCGCATCTGCTCAGCGATGAAATCAGCGATGGCGCGGGTGTCACCCGGTGGGTTGGGCGAGGGGATACGCACCAGCGCTTGCAGCAAATCGATCAGTTCCATGTGTATCCACCCAACATCACCACAGCCCGCGATCCTTCAACACCTGCCCGACCGCCGCCAGACCATCCAGCGTGGCTTCGGAATAATTGCGCGAGATCAGCACCCCGCTGGCACCACCGTCGAAGGCCGCCTGAGTCGCGGCATAGACTTCGTCCGGGGTGATGGCCTTGCTCTTGCCGCCATCGCCCACCCCGACGCCGATGCCCGGATAGACCTTGCAGCGTCCGCCCGTATCCGCGATCAGGTTCTCCGTCCACTGCTTCACGTACTCCGGTTTGAAGCCAGCCATCGGCGCATCATCACGCGGGGCGATGAACTCGTCCAGTTCGAGGATGGTCGCCAGCGCGTTGTAGGCTCCGTCCACCGTCGCATCCGCCAGCACCCCCTTCTGCCAGCTATCGGAGAAGTTGGTGAAGCGCGCTCCCGCCGGGGTGTTGTACAGCACCGGCTTGAGGAAATCGGCATAGTGACCGTAATCCGACTGGTCATACTGCGCTTTGAGGTAGGGATTGTAGGTGTTGATGATCTGCCAGATGCCCAACCCGACCTCATGTTTGGGATCGGAGAAGCGGATCAGTCCGGCCATCTCGTGATACAGCGCCTGGTGCGCATCCAGCCACATCTTCTCCCACATCAGCACTTCCGGGTGATGCAGCAGCAGCCGCAGCAGCGAGACGAACACGCCGTCGCGCGGGCGCTCGCCTTTGCGGACGCCAGCGAGGAACTGGTCGATCTTGCGATAGCCTTCCATCGCCCGCTGCGGGTCGATGCCCCGCGCCCGCCCTTCGGCCACAAAATACTCATCAAAGCCGGTGCTGCTGTCGGCGCGGAAAATATCCATCAGCGGACTCTGGCGCTCGATGCCCCACAGCATCCCATCCAGCGCGTGATTGCTGAACCAGTCGTCGATGACGCAGCGCCACCAGTGGCGGTAATGCGGGTTGAGCAACGAAGGCCGGGTCGCCGTGCGTCCCCAGTGATCGCGATCTAGAAATTGGTGGAACCCCGGTTGCCAGATCGAACGGATCGACGAGGCCGAGGTTTCGCAATAATAGGTGTAAACCTTCATGCCGCGTTTCTTGGCCGCCGGGATGACATCGGCCAGCGTATCGAACCCTTTATACAGCGGATCGGGCGCAGCGAAGGCGCGATGATCGCTGGACGCGAAGTAAGCCGGGTTGGGTTGATAGAACGCGCCCCCCTGAAGGTTATCCGGCTCGGCTACGCCGTGATCGGGGAAGCCATACACCGCCCGCCCGGCATTGCCATAACTCCATGACAGGGCGGAGATGAACAGGCCGTTCACCCCGGCCTTTTCCTCCAGAATATCGAGTACCGGCTCGACGCCTTCATCGATAAAGCTGATCGCGCCGATCTGAATGCCCACAAACGTCTTTGCCATAATGCTCTATTCCGTTCTGATTTAACGTCCGCGCAAACGGGGGTCGAGGAAATCGCGCAGCCAATCCCCCAGAATATTCAGCGACAGCACCGTCAGCATGATCGCCAGACCGGGGAAGAAGGCCGGCCACCACTTACCCGCCAGAATCTGATCGCGGCTTTCGTTCAGGATGCCGCCCCAGGTTGGCACCGTCGGCGGGACGCCCAGCCCCAGAAACGAGAGCGAGGCTTCGGCCAGGATGGCGCTGGCGACATTGAACGAGGCGATGACGATCAGCGGGGCCAGCACGTTCGGCAGGATGGCTCCCAGCATGATGCGCATGTTGCTCGCCCCCATGCTGCGGGCAGCTTCGACATACTCTTTCTCACGCTGCGAAATCGTCTGACCACGCGCGATGCGGGCATAGGTCACCCACTGACCGATCCCCAGCACCGGCACCAGATTCCACACCCCCGGCCCCAGCACCACCAGCACCATGATCGCCAGCAGGATGAAGGGGAAAGCCAGTTGAATATCGGCCAGCCGCATGATGAAATCGTCGATCCGCCCACCAAAATAGCCGGCCAGGATGCCGAGCGAGGTTCCCACAAAACCGCCGACTGCCACCGCCAGCACACCCACTGCCAGCGACACCTGTGCGCCATAAATGATGCGCGTCCACAGATCGCGCCCCAGACCGTCGGTGCCGAGGAAGAAGCGAATCTGTCCGGTGGCCTCGTCGCGCGTCAGCGGAGGCAGCAGCCGTTCCACCAGACTTTGCCGGTTGGGGTCAGCCGGGGCGATAGCGCTGGCGAACACCGCCATGAAGACCACGATACCCAGGATCAGCAGCCCCAGCAGCGGCCAGCGGGCTTTCACCAGGCTGATGCGGGCGCGCTTCCACAGCGAAATCTGCGGTGGAATCAGGCTGACGGGTTGAGCGCGTTGCGTAGACGAAAGTGCTGCCATATCTTTCACCGAAGACGAATGCGCGGGTCAAGCTGCGCGTAGATCAAATCAACCAGCAGGTTGAGCGAAATGAACATCACCGAAAAGACCACGACGGCGGCCTGCACCACCGGAATATCGCGCTGGGTGATGGCGTTGGTCACCAGCCGTCCGACGCCCGGCCACGAGAACACTGTCTCGGTGACGACGACGCCGCTGAGGAGGAAACCGAACTCCAGCCCCAGCATGGTGACCACCGGGATCAGGGCGTTGCGGAAGGCATGTCGGATGATGACGATGCGCTCAGATAAACCTTTGGAACGCGCTGTCGTCACATAATCCTGCGACAGCACCTCCAGCATCGAGGAACGCACCAGGCGGGCATTGCGCGAGAGCGAAAACAGGCCGATGGTGATGCCGGGCATAATCAGATAGGTGATGGCGCGCGGGATGTTGGCGAGTCCCTCGCTCCAGTTTCCTTCCAGCATCGGGTCAATCACCGGCACATGTCCCGAAATCGGCAGCAGGCGCAGTTGCAACCCAACGAATAAAATCAGCATGATGCCCAGCCAGAACCCTGGCATGGATTGTCCGATCATCGCCAGCAGCATGACGCTGCCATCGGTCGCCGTTCCCCGCCGGGCCGCCGCGATGATGCCAATCGGGATAGCGATCAGCGTTGAGACGATCATGGCGAAAAAAGTCAGCTCCAGCGTGGCCGGCAGCCGTTCCAGCACCAGCTCCAGCGCCGGCTTGCGTGAGCGCAGCGACATCCCCAGATCACCCTGCACCAGCCCGCTGATGAACCGGGCATATTGCACCGGCAGCGGTTGGTCAAAACCCAGCTTGCGCCGGGTGTCATCAATTTCTTCCTGGGAGGCGCGTTCGCTGACATAGAGATAGGTCGGATCACCGGCCAGATGCAGCGTCAGGAACGACAGCAGTGTGACGCCGAAGATGACAATCACCGATTGCAGCAAACGCCGCGCGATGTAACTGCCCATTCATCTCTCGTTCTGTAGAAGGTTGATCCGCACGATAGATTGATCTCGTGTAGGGGCGGTTCGCGAACCGCCCCTACAGCCAATTCTTCAGGTAAAGCCCTCATCCCAACCCCTCCCCGTTGCATAGAGAAGAGCTTCAAGACCAGTTCCCGACGGCTCCCCTTCTCCCACTGGGAGAAGGGGGCGGGGGATGAGGGCTAAACCGCTTACTTCAGCGCAGCGTTATAGATGACGATCCATTCGTCACGGCGCGCACTCCACTCCAGGCGATTGCTCACGCCGTAGAAGTCGGGCTGGAAGTACAGCAGCAGCCAGGGCGGATCGTTGTAGAAGATTTCCAGCATCTGGTTGATGACTTCGCGCTCTTCCTGCGGATCACGAATGCCGGCCAGGCTGTCCCAGAGTTCAAACCATTCTGAATTCTGCCAGTTGGTGTAGTTCGTGCCAGCAGCCGGGCCAGACAGGTCGGCCATGTCATACAGCGCGTCCCAGGTGCCGCCACCGGTGCCGAGGAAGAACAGCGGACCGACTTCCTTCGGGCTGATGAGCTGGCGATAGTCCGCCCAGTCGCGGATGTCAACAGTGGTCTGAACGCCGATGTCGCTCAGGTACTGACCGATGGCCTGGACGACGTTGGCATCGTTCAGGTAACGACCACGCGGGCCCATCAGGACGGTTTCAAAGCGCACACCATTTTCGCCGCGCGGATAACCGGCTTCGTCCAGCAGCTTTTCCGCCATCGCCGGATCATAGGGATACGGCGCGAGGTCGGGGTTGTTGTTGGGCGGGTTCACCATGCTCGAAGCGCGTTCGCATTCGGTGCCGAGCAGGGTGCGGCAGATGGTGGGGACATCAACGGCGTATTGCAGCGCCACGCGCACTTCGGTCTTTTGCAGCGCTTCGTAGCCAGGGGCATCGGCAAAGTTCTCGCCGAACTGGAAGCCGACATAGATGCGGCGTGTGCCAGCCACGGCCTGAACCGTCGCGCTGCCGGACGCATTCACCGCTTCGATCTGATCGGGCGGGACATTGGCGATCACGTCCACATTGCCAGCGATGAGTTCTGCCACGCGGGTCGAGGCTTCGGGGATGACGCGCCAGATCTGGGTCTGGAAGTTGGTCGGGCGCAGGGTGTAGCCCTCAACAGCTTCGAGACGGATATAGTCATCCGGCACCCATTCGACGAAGCGATACGGGCCAGAACCAATCGGATTCTGTCCGGCTTCTTCCAACGACAACGCCGAATACGAGTCCTTGCAGTGGATATAGACTTCCGAGATCAGCGCCAGGCGCAGGTTCGGCGTCTGATAGCGATCGGTCAGAACGGTCACCTGTAAGTCGCCGTCCACGCGCATCCCCTGATAGCCAATGGCGGGCAGGGCGAAGCCAGCGGTGTTGCCGGTGAAGGCATTAGCCGGGTCGGCGGCACGTTCAAAGCTGTAGGCGACATCTTCCGCCGTCAGCGCTTCGCCGTCATGGCAGGTCAGCCCTTCATTCAGGGTGAACGTCCATTCCGTGCCATCTTCCGAGACAACATATTCGCTCGCCAGATAGGGACGCAGCACACCATCATCACCGATTTCAAACAGGGTGCCGAAGACATGGAAGAAAATATTGGCCTCGGCGCGTGAGTTGACGCTGGCCGGGTCCAATGCACCGACATCAACGCTCTGGGCGATGATGAGGGTATTCTCGTCTGGCATTTCCTGCGCCAGCGCTGGCATGACTGTCATCACCAGCGTCAGGACGCCGATGAGCAGGGTCAGTTGAAAACGTTTTGCAGTCATCTTAAGTTCGAACTCCTCATTCAAAACGGCTAAAACAGGTCGCGAAAACTACCGCAGTTCGACTATCGCCCACTCCTTCCTCACAGAACAGGTTCAGGTTAACCGAAATTCTGTGGCAAAATGCTGGCAACTGACACACTCCGACGTTCGCGGCTGGAAATCACGCAGGCCGCGACCATTGCCAGCGACATGACATGATCCCGTCCGCTGCACTGTATTGGCTTGTGGTCGATGACCGTATCCACAAAGGCCTCAAGCAATCCCTGGGTTTCGGTGATCCAGGTTTCGTGCGGCGGTAGTTCCACCGGCACCAGCGCCCCTTTGTGGGCGGCATAAAACAGATCACCGAATTGTTCTTTCTGGAGGATGACGCCGCCGCTGCAATCGGTGCGCCATTCGAAATGGGGTTCCGCCCACCCGCTCTGCCACGTCCCCTGATAATTGACGACCATGCCGTTGGCGAAGGTGAACAGCGCCGCCACATTGGCATCGCTCTGGTACATGCTCCACGACGGATTCCAGGTCTGGCTCTGCACCAGCACCGGCTCGCTGGCGTAGACG
Organism: Anaerolineae bacterium; assembly: GCA_022843385.1. Lineage (GTDB taxonomy): Bacteria > Chloroflexota > Anaerolineae > Aggregatilineales > Phototrophicaceae > CFX2. Next base: position 22,032 of record JALHNT010000048.1, read on the forward strand.
TAGCGCATCAGATCGAAATGATGGATCGACTGCTCCCACAGCATCGGCTGATCCATCGTCAGCGGGTATTTGTTCAGATCCGGGCGATGACCATCGCGCCAGCGCTCGTAGGTGAAGCGGGCGAATTCCGGCTGACCCACCGTTTGCTCGGCCAGCAGCTTCAGCATCGCCCGTGTGCTGTGCAGATAACGAAAGTTCAGCCCGACCATCAGCGGCACCTGATAGCCCTCGGCGATCTGGGTCAGTTCGGCCGCTTCTTCCAGACTGAGCGCCAGCGGTTTTTCGATCAGCATGGGGATGCCGCGTGAAGCCGCCGCTTCGATCTGGCTCTGGCGGCCAATCGGAGGATTCGCCAGGACGAGGCCATTGGCGTCGGAGACCTGCGCCAGCGCTTCTTCGACGCTGCTGAACGACGGGCGTGCGCCATACTTCTCCGCCATCCGCTCGATGGCTGCCGGGTTCGGGTCGGCATAGGCGGCGATTTCGCAGCGCGGCGAACGGGTCAGCACTTCGGCCCAGTAACGCCCGCGCACTCCTAACCCGCCCAGAATGATGCGCATCGCGGTCATGATAGCTGCTCCTGTGTCCGCAGCGTTTCAGTGATGAGCTGAATGCCACGCTCAAACGGCGTCCAATCGGCGAAGCCGGTATCCGCCCGCAGTCGTTCACTGCTCAGGTGACCGTGTCGTGTCAACGGCGGCAGCCCGGACTCCGGTTCTTCATGAATGACGATATGCGTCCCCGGCACAGCCGCGTGAATAGTTTCCGCCACCTGTCGTGAGGTGAGTACCTGGCCGGAGGCGACGTTATACAGCGCATGATGAAGCGCTTCGGTCTGCAACAGGCGAACCACAGCCACGCCCACATCCGGGGCAAACGTCCAGTCCCGTCGTTCTTCCGGGTTATAGACCTGAATGATGCCCCCTGCCAGCGCTTGCTGAAGATAACGCCCGACCAGACTCAGCCGGGGGCGGGTGGCGCGGGCGATCTCGCCGGGGCCGTAGATGCTGCTCAGGCGGATGACCGCCACATTGCGCTGATACACCGTTCGCAGCGTCTCGAACCATGACTCGGTCAACTGTTTGGCGACGGCATAACTGCCCAGCGGGGTTAGCGGGGCGGTCTCGTCCAGCGGGCCGGGTGGCGTGGCGCGGAAGACTCCGCTGGAACTGATACCGATGACCCGGCGCGTCCCTTGTGCCTGTGCCCATTCCAGCACCCGCAGCAGCGGATCGAGGTTGGCGCGCAGATTGGCTTCGGGCGTTTCGCCGCGATCTTCAGGCGAGGCGGTGATGGCCGCCGCATGAACCACCGCATCGACTTTGACATCCGGCAGCGTGTGCAGATCGCTGACATGGCACGCGACCGCGCCGCCCCAGCGTTGCGCCAGACCAGTGTCGAAGGCTGCATCCAGCGCATGGACGAACCAGCCGGCCTCCAGCAACGCCTGTGTCAGATGGCGACCCAGAAAGCCGCCCGCGCCGGTCACCAACACCTGCGGCTTCACGATTGCAACCCCTCGCGCACTTCATCCCAGTTCTCCGCCAGCAGATCGCCCGACGAGGCGACATGCTGTTGCAGCAGCTCAAGGGCTTTGATCTCATCGCGCTGCTCGATGGCTTCAATGATCGGCAGATGGTTGTAAGCAATGCGGGTTATGTCGGAGTTGCGGCGGTTACGCAGCGCCATCACTTGCCGCACCCGCAGCGAGACACTGCTCCACGTCATCAGCAGCAGGTTGTGATCGCTCAGTTCGATCAGCAAATCATGAAATTTGCGATCCAGATTATTGACGGCTTTCAGATCGCCCTGTTTGGCCGCCGCCAGCATGTCTTCGAATACTTCGCGCAGCCGGGCGACATTGACCGGACTGTTCTGCTTAATCAGCCGCTGCACCGCAAAACATTCCAGCACACTGCGCAGGCTGTAGAGTTCCTCAATGTCGCGGCGCGTTAACGTGCGCACTACCGCCCCTTTGTAGGGGGTGGTTTCGATCAATCCTTCACGGCTCAACACCTGGATCGCCTCGCGCAGCGGGGCGCGGCTGACGCCCAACTGTGCCGAGAGTTCCAGCTCGATCAGCGGATCGCCGGGCTTCATATCGCCCGACACAATCGCATCGCGCAGCACATCCAGCACCCGGTCGCGCAGCGGTTTGTTATCGATCTGGTGAAGCGATTTGGTGCGCGCTGGCATTTGCTTGACAGCCCTCTGGGCTAAACTTATAATCGCATGATTGTCGACTGTCGACAATGTGAATGGGCGGGATTATAGGTGTCCTGTTTCAATGTGTCAAGCAACTCAAAACCCGTTTGACCAGCGATGAGCCTGCCTTGAACGAACAACTAACCAACTAACAACTACACTAAGGGGGGATCTGCTCATGTCGGATGACGGACGCTATATCAAGCACATGGCCTTTGCCGTGCGCGACGCCCATGCCACCTTGAAGACCTATCAGGACTTGATCGGCGTCGGCCTCAAGGCCGAAGTTCACGATTATGCCAAGTCACGCAACCGGGTTGCCATCTTCTGGGTCGGCGATGTCGAATATCAACTGTGCCAGTCGCTCGATCCGGGTGGACGCTTCGACACCTGGATCAACGAACGCGGCTACGAAGGACTACACCACATCTGCTATGCCGTACCGGATATTGATGCCGCCCTGGCCGAAGCCCAGGCCAAAGGCGCGACGCTCAAGGAATGCAGCGCTTGCAAGGTCAAGGGGAGTCATGTCCACCCCGAAGGCTGGGTGGCCTTTCTGGAGCAGGATACTGGCGGCATCGAAATCGAGATGATGCAGGTCTACACGCCGCAGCAACTTGAAGAATACAAAGCGGTCAAGGGGATTTAGCGGGGCGGCCAGTCAGAGACAGGTGGCTTGGATACCACCCGTCTCTGAAGCGGAACAATTCAAGTGTGCTTAGGCGACATACTCGCCAATATTGGAATTATACGGCTCGGCGTAGATCATCTCGTGGAAGCGGACAAAGCCGGCAATCAGGTTGCTCAGAGTCCGGCTGGTCATCCGCCGGTCAATTGAGGCCAGCAGGTCGTGCAGATGGGTCTGTGACCGGTAGTACAATTCGGACAGATTGGCGATGTTGTTTTCCAGCAGCGTCAGCGCCTCATCCACCGAATTGGTATAGGCCAGATTGTGCAGGCAGATATTGAACTCACCGTGCAGCAGGTCTTTCTGCAAACGGGTGAGCATGGTTGTTTCGTCCGGCACGCTCATCAGGATGTGGTCGATAGCGTCAATATCCGCCAGGTGCCGCTGGTAATGCTGCTGGATGCCAGCCGATACGGCTTTCCGTTCCGACTGTGACAGGTTGAGCAGCATCCCGGCATCATTCGCCAGGCGGACGATCACCGCCGAGGTGGTCAGCGCATCGGCCAGCGTTCCATCCTGAATGACCGAGTACAACCGGGGTTCAACGCGGATGATCTCGCTTAGGACGCCGGCGAAATAGGCCAGCACCGGCACCACTGAGACCGTGTGCGTCCCCATCCGTACCAGTTCATTCAGCGGCAGGCCGTGATCGAGCTTCAGGGTACGGGTTACACCCTGATAGCGATCAATGAAGCCCTGGGCCAGCAGCGTCCCCACCTGAAAGTGGCTCATGTATTCAGCTAGTTCGTGGCATGACTCGATGTTGGCGACCAGGATCGGCCAAATGCCGTATTCGATTTCCTGCTGCGTAATGTCCGGGCGCTGCGCCAGATAGGCATTAATGCAGGCCTGGTGCTTGCGCGGTGTAATGCTCTGGGCAAAGCACGATACATTTCGCGTCAGCTCTTCAATCGGACGCAGCAGCTCAATCGTATCGTTATGTTCATCCTTCAGACGCGACACCATGACTTCGTTGAAGCTATAGAGAATATCGCGGCGGATCGAAGCATTCTCGTCAAACACGCACAGTGATGACAGGCCGTTCGCCAGATTGTCCGAAATGATTTCGTACATGAAGTAGGCGTTGATGCGTCCGCAATACTGAGCGATGGTCTGTTGATCCTCCGGCTCGATCAGATCACCAATCATCTGGGTCGAGAGATTGATGAGCTGATTCAGCCCGATCATCTGCAGGAAGTCTTCCTGATAAGGATTGTTATTGGAAATCCCCCAGAGATAGTAACTCCGTTGCGGGCTGTGTGGCATATGGCGCACCAGACTGCTGCGCACATTTTCAATCGTCGCTTTGGCAATTTCGCTATGCAGGCTCATGAATAACCCCTTAACGTCCATTCTTAGTTGTTAGAGCATCGCCAGCATTTATCGCTGGCTATCGGTTGAAGATACTGCGCGTGATTCGCTTGTGCTGGTGGTCACTACACTGCGGAGTGACGGATCCTGATCGATCAGAAAGCGTAAACCATCTTCATAGGTCGGGAACATGCGGAAACGAACCCGCGCGACCTGGGTGATGATTCCACTGATGAAGCGCGTGGTCGAATTGGTGCTGACGACGATGGTCCAGCCCAGCTTGGGCTGCCACAGATGTTTTGAAGCACTGCGGTTGAGCAAATTCAGGTTAGTAGGAAAACGTTCCAAACGAGTGGTATCGGCCATCAGATGAACCAAACCGCCTTCGCCTTCCTGAATCAACTGAGCCGTCCGTTCGCTGGCGGCCTCTGCTTCCTGAAGCGTGATCTCACCGATGAAGACAGCCTGTACTACACGTTTGGGTACGGCCCAGGTAATTTCATATGCCATTGGTCATCTCCTCCTTACAAGGGCAGGTTAGATCGTCATGAACGACGAGCCCGCTGCCGGTCACCAGTTGATCTCTCCACAGGGAGGATGTCTGGTAATCAATGTCCACTTCCTAGTGAATTCTGTATAACAGTATCGTAATGCGAATGGGGAAAGAATTGTGTTGAGGAATGTGAAGTGTGTAAATATTCAGTAATTTTTCATTGAGGGTCGCGGCTTCGCCAACAAAAGAACCTGCCCCCGAGCAGGTTCTCTTTCAGGCACACACTTGTCCAATTATGCATAAACTGTTTGTTCAAGGGGGTTGACGAGCACTTTTGCCGGTGGCAGGAAGAATCGCAGGTCACCGACTGTTTCATCTGCCTGCAGCAAATGGCGGATGGCTGCTTCCCAGGTTGACGTGACCCAGACACCCGCTGGCTGACGATCTGGCAGCGGCGCGGGAGTGATGACAACGACCTGCCCCAGTCGCGAGTGATGTTGAAGCACATGCTCCCCCATCCGACAGGCAAAGGGCAGTAGGGCTGGCCTTCGGGAGACATCCATGATGACGTGAACCGATGGATCTAATCCCTCAGCAATGAAGCGATTGAGCGCCTCGAGATAAGCCCGCGACCCAGGCTTCGTCATTGGGCCAGCCAGTTCGGACACGATTACCCGTTGTTCTATTAACCAGCTTACTATGTAGGCCACTTTGACTCTCCCTGATAAAGTCGAGTCTCCTCCCTCACCCAGACACATCGGCAACCACGATCATCGTAGCGGCCAGCGCTGAGGAGAAGATGAGAATCCCCATGAAATAGGCTTGTGTCTGGATGATGTTGGATGACTAGTGGGACGACTATCGTGAATTGACGGGTCACAACCTCTATTTTCACGCTGTTATCATGAGGTTCAGTCATCAAATCACGGCGGTCAGCCCACTAGTGCCTGTTAACGCTCTATGGTTGCCATCCAGCAGGTGCATTTCCACAGCCGATCCCAGTCAATGGTATCCACATCCAGTATCTTGCTACCATTACAAACAGGCTGCAACCGACATGCCATCTGTAATGGAATTGAGCCTGGAGTATTCGGTTGAGGACAATCTCAGTATAACATCCAGCCTTACGGATGGATGCTTAAGATTTTCATAAAGCCAGGAAGATGTCAAGCGGCTGTGATCATTCACCACAGCCGGGACAGAGCTAAGAGGTTTGCTGCAGGATGGTGCTATCCATCTGGGATAGCCATTCCACTGCCGCTTCTTCCGACAACGTCGTATGCGACTTGATGCCGAAGAATTTCAGGACGACAGTGCTGATGAAGTTCTTCAACGGATTTACCCGTGCATCGACATTGATGTTCCAGCCAATCGCGGGGTGGCGGTAGGCCGGTGCAACAGTAGTACGGATTTCGTTAATGTTGGTGTGAAAGGAAGCGAGTTTCGACATATCGTGGATCATATGAACCGGCGCGCTGCCTGAATCCAGCGCGGCCTTCAGATCCGCCGCATAGTTTCGAACATCGTCAATCGATACATGATCGACGAACGCAACCTTAATCAATCGCCCTTCGATCAGCCAGGAGATATGGTATGACATGAAGTCCTCCGCGATGTGTTTATTATGCCAAAAGTATAGGGTCAAATTGATCTAAGAAGGCTTAAGATCATTCTATAACAATACCCAAACGAACCATTGGGGCCATCGTTCCCACCGGTCTGGAGACTACCGGCGGGAATGAGCGTGTTGCAGCAGGTTATGGGGAGCGCATTCCCCAGCGGCGGAGGACCACGACGATGACCACGGGCGCGCCGATCAGCGCTGTGACGGCATTGAGCGGCAGCACCAACTGGCTCCCCGGCATCTGTGCCACCCAATCGGCCAGCAGCGCCACGCTCCCTCCCAGAAGCATCGTCGCTGGTATGAGCAGCCGGTGGTCGGAACTGCCCAGCAGGGCGCGGCACAGGTGCGGCACCGCCAGCCCCAGGAAACCCACCGGCCCACAAAAGGCGGTCACGGTTCCAGCCAGCAGGGCTGTGGTGATGATGATGAGCAGCCGCACCCGGCGCACATTCACACCCATGCTGGCGGCATAGGCTTCACCCAGCAGCAGCGCATTCAGCGGTTTGGTCAGCGACAGCGCCCCCGCCAGCCCGAGCACGATGGCCGGGACGAAAATCGGCATCTGTCCCCAGGTGACGCCGCCGAAGGTGCCGTAGGTCCAATTGAGATAGGCCTGTATCCGTTCGGCGATGCTGAAGTAGAGCAGCAGATTCACCAGTGCGCTGGTGGCATAACCGAACATCAAGCCCAGGATCAGCAGTGTCATCACACCCTGCACCCGAGCTGAGACCACAATCACCAGCAGCAGCGCCAGCCCCGCCCCCAGGATAGCCGCTATCGTCAGTCCGAAATCGCCGACCAGTCCCAGACCGGCCAACAGCACGCCACCGGTCGTCCCCATCCCCAGCACGACCAGCGCCACCCCCAGGCTGGCACCGGAACTGACACCCAGCACAAAGGGATCGGCCAAAGGATTGCGAAACAGGGTTTGCATTTGCAGGCCGCTGACCCCCAGCGCCGCGCCGGCCAGTAGAGCCGTCAGCGCCTTTGGCAGCCGAAAATCCGTGATGATGGTCGTCCAACTGGCGCGGGAGGCCTCGCCACCCAGCAGCGTCGCCAGGATGTCCGCTAGCGGAATCTGAACCGAACCCAGCATCAGACTGAGAGCGAACGCCAGCAGTAATCCGATCAGCAGCGACAAGAGCGCCAGGACATATCGTCTGTTTTGGGGAATGACAGCGGTGGGCGCCTGGGTTAAAAGGGTTGGGCGCGCCGGAGATGTGACAATCTGAGCCAAGATCCTTACCCCCTTTGTCCACGAAGGTGGTCAGCGAATGATGGACAAAGGCGGGTATTCGGGCTGATGAGTCAGGCTCATCTTACCGTTGCGGGACAGCGCCGGACTTCCACCGGCTTCCCCCATTATGCGCCCCGCATCCGGGCGGCGGGCGCACCCTCATCCTGATGACAACGGTAGCACCAGATAGCAGCGCTGTCAATTCAGGGTTGCCGTCGGGTACATTTCAAGTCGTTGTTGCCTCCGTTTCCAGAAGGGCAACCTCACCTTCCCGCTTCGCAGCCCTCTCCAATCCATTGGAGAGGGGGAGGCGAACGCAGTGAGACGGGGGTGAGGTCAATTGATAATGGCTACCCGAAAATTTGGACATGCACCGTTACCGTCTCCACCGTTGACCCATCCGATGAAGATTGGCGTAGGCTGAGGCTTTTGCTGGCGGATGGTGAGTCTTTCCTGAAAACCATGCTCTTCATCACTACTCTGCATTACAATCAACCGGAGTCGTATTGTGAAGAATTGCGCAAGGATAGACCTATGCTGGAACGAATTCTATCGCTGCCTCGCCCACAGCGCTTCGCCATCTTCATCCTGATCTTCGGCGGCGGCCTGTTTATGATCTTTGCTTTCACGGTGTACCTCATCAACAATGCCAGCGACGCTAACGCCCGCTCGGTCGGCACTGCCCTGGTGGAGGGCATTCGGGTGCGTGAGTTCGCTGAACTACCTGACAATGAAGCCTATCCGGCAACAGTGGCCGTCGCACCCGATGGTCGCCTCTACAGCGGCAGTTACAAGACTGGCGCGCTCTGGCTGATCGACAGCGCCGGACAAGCCAGCGAGATACCCGGCTCGCGCGATGCCATCGGCTCGGTAGTCGGCCTGACAGTGGCTGGTGATGGCTCCCTGCTGATCGTCGATAAGGGTGACTTCGACCCGGCGACTACAGGCGGCAGCGTGCTGCGGCTGGGACTGGATGGACAGATCACTCCGTTCGCGACTCTGGCCGAGGAGGGCGGCTTCGTCCTGCCCGATGATGTTGCGGTGGATGGGGTTGGCAATGTATACATCAGCGACCGCGGCAGCGATACCGTCTGGCGCTTCAATCTGGATGGAACCGGCGCGACCGCCTGGTGGAAGCCGCCGGCGCTGGAAGGCGTGACCCGCTATGATGCCACCGGCCTGGCTTATGACAAGCTGAATGATGCGCTGCTGGTCAGCGATGGCATCAACGACACCATCTACCGCGTGCCGCTGACCGATCCGGTTGCCGCGACTCTGCTTTACTGGCATAACGGTCGCCCCAACACCCCTGGCTTTGATGGCCTGACCATGCTCGACAGCGGTGCCATCTACATCGCCTGTCTGGGGCAGGCCGGTGTCGCCCGTCTCGACGGGGATAACCTGGCCTATGTCGCCGGTCTGTTCCGTGGCGCAGCCGATGTCGATTATCGCGCGCCGGATACGCTGTTTGTGGCGAACTGGGATCAGCTCTCACTGGCACAACCGGAAAATCCACCGCGTCTGCCTTTCACTATTGATGCCATCGTGCTAGGCGGATAGGGGAGAATCACCAGGAAACCCTGCTCGCACACACCTTCGACGACTCGTGGGTCGAATGGGTGCTGATTGGCCGCGAACGGCAGGTGTAGCGTGGATGGGGCGCACATCAGCGTGCTAAACTGTGGCACACTGTCACCACTTGCCCCAAACCAGTTCCCAAAGGACGGCGGCCATGACAACGCTTGAGATCAACACGATACAGGTTCATCTGTTGAGCGAGATGGAGCGCTCATTGGGGCTGCTGGCCGCCCGTTGGCGCAGCCGTCAGGATCAACCGGAAGCCGCGCAAATCATCCGCCAGTATCAATCCGTCCTACGCTGTATGATCGAACTCGGCTACCGCGACGCGCTGGATGTCGAGTCCGAACTGCCGGACGAATTCCTGCCACCGGAATACCTCACTCTGTTTCGCTGATAGGTGATATGGGTTAAGAAATCCTATACAGCAGAATCTTCGGACGGACGTGGGAATGGTTCTCACGGCTTGCTCAGTTGCACACTTGCGCTGTCGCATCCATAATGGATGAGGCAGTCCCGATCCCAGCGAGTCCTGACACACAATGACCAAGCTCTTTATCTCCTACAGCCGGGTTGATACCGAATTCACCGAACGGATTGTCGAGCGGTTGCGGCGCGTCTACGGGCTGCCGAATGTGTGGTACGACGATGAATTGCATGGCGGGCAGCATTGGTGGAACAGGATTTTAGAGGAGGTCACGGCCTGTGATGTCTTTGTCTATCTCCTGAGCAACGAGTCGGTCACATCGCCCTACTGTCAGGCCGAATTCACCGAAGCGCGGCGCTTACAAAAGCCGATTGTCACCATCCAGATTCGGGATAAAACCAACCTGTCGGATGAACTGAGCGAGATTCAGTACGTCGATATGAAACGCGGGCTGAACGACGAGAATCTGGCGCGCTTAATCCGTTCCATCAATGAGCTGGCTGCGCTGCCCAAAAAACGCCGCGCCCTCTGGACGCCGCCAACCCCGCTGCCCACCATACCGGATCGTGAAGCCACTGCGACGGATAGAGCCGAAGTGACGACGCCGACGCTGCGGGTAGCAGTCCCGGCTGGCGCGGCGACGGGGGACCGGACGGTGGCGCGGGCGACGATTATCGCGGCCATCATCACCGGGACGCTGGCAATTGTGGCGGTGATCGTGGGGATTGTCCTACCACCGCTGCTTAATCCAACACCCACGCCGCCTTCCGTCGCCCAGGCGACCACCGCTGCTCCTGTTGTAAACACCGATCCGCCCGACCTAACGCCGAGCGTGGCGCAGCCAACCCTGACCGAAACGCCAACCGCGACCTTCACGCCTTCCAACACCCCCACCGCCACCGCCAACGTTCCCGCGACCCAGGCCATAGAGTTCGAGGCCAGCCTGACGGCGCTGGGGGTGATGCAGCTACAGGGATGGCAAACCGCTACCGCCGACGCCGCGACCCGCGCCGCGATCAGCCAGCAAGAAGCGACGCTGCGGGCAGCAGGAGACGCGGCTACCGCCAACGCTATCGCCATCACCCAGGTGGTGCTGGGCGAAACCGCCACGCAGCAGTCCATCGAAGCGACCCGGACGCGCCAGGCCGAGATCGACATTCAGAATGCTACTGCCACTGCCGACGCCTGGACGGATACGCCGACCTTCACACCCACGCCTACCGTGCCAAGCCCCACGCCTTCTCCGACCCGACCGACTCCTACGCCAAGCTCGACGCCTGACGCACTTCAAGCCGCGCTGGACACCGCCCGCAGCTTTACAGGCAGCAACACCGACTGGCAGGCGCTGTATCCCGACGGATTTATCCACACCTTCGACGATGGCGTGCCAATGGTATTGGTACCTGTCGGCAGATTTGCGATGGGCAGCACGGCGGATGAGATCGATGCTGCACTAGCGATGTGCCAAGCTGCGGCAGATAACAACGCGACATGCGATCGTTTGTGGATTGAGCCTGAAGCCCAATACGGTGACAACACGCAGGTGTTTTCACAACCGTTCTGGATCGACCAGACTGAAGTGACGCGCGGTCAGTATCAGGCTTGCGTTGATGCTGGACAATGTGAGCAAACCCCTGCCTCCGACTATTCGACCGAAGCCAATCAGCCGATCAATCGCGTGACGTGGTTCCAAGCAGAGGCTTATTGTGCCTCGCGGGGTGCGCGTCTGCCGACGGAAGCGGAATGGGAATATGCGGCGCGGGGTCCCGACCGCTGGCAATTCCCCTGGGGAAATACGTTCGATGGCACACGGGCGAACCACTGCGATTCAAAGTGTGGTGAAGCGAGTTTGGGCCTGAATTTTGACTTCGTGAACGAAGAAAACGATGATGGCTATACTGTGACTTCGCCGGTCGGCACATATCCTGCCGGCGCCTCCTGGGTTGGAGCATTGGACATGAGCGGCAACGTTCTGGAGTGGACGAGCTCGTTATACAAAGATTATCCTTACGGAATTGATCATGAAAGTAATATAGATACTAGTAGTTCGCGTGTGCTGCGGAGTAGCTCTTACGTGATTCCATCGTTCTTTCTTCGCACCGCTTCTCGAAGCAGAAGCACCCCTAGAAACGATGGGCGACTTTTCGATGCCGACTTCGGCTACGGTTTCCGTTGTGCCCGCTCCTCCTGAGCGCAGCAACAGGCTCAGAACTCGGCTGCCACGACGCGCCGGAATATCACAACTTGTTCTGCTGAGGAATGATACAGTTCCAGGTGACAATTTAGACGGACACCCCGTTGGGTGTCCCTACGAACCGATGGGTGTAGGGACGTGCAACGGCACGTCCGCCGGAACATTACCCGATACCATTTTGAACCGGCCTAACCCCTCGGCGGCACACACAGCATAATGCCTGCAATGCGGCGATTCTCCCCTGTGGATTTGTTTTGGGTTTTCCATGAGAATAGGCGACACAGGACGCCGGTTAGCAGTTCTTAACTTTTGCCTGTTCTTGCCTGTTTATCAGGCCGTCTAACCCACAAACCCCTCGTTACTCGTTACTCGTCCCTTATTACTCATTACACCCACCCCTCGAACGACTGGATGCCGGCGATGACCCGCGCCTGATCGTCGTCGCTCAGGTCGTTGTAGAACGGCAGCCGCACCAGGCATTCACCCAGCCGCTCGGTCACCGGGCAGTCGCCGGCCTTGCCGCCGTAGCCCTGTCCCATATCGGAAAGGTGCAGCGGCAGGTAATGGAAGACGCTCAGGATGCCCTGGCTCTTCAGGTGAGCGATGAGGTTCTGGCGCGTCGGCAGGTTGGGCAGCACCATGTAAAACACATGATACGCCTGTTCACAATAGCCCGGCACGGTCGGGATCTGGACATCATGCGCGTCCGCCCATTCGCTCAGTTGGGCATAATAAGTGTCCCAGATGCGCTGGCGCTTGGCCTGGATGCTGCCCCGTTCCTCAAGCTGGGCATAGAGGAAAGCCGCCAGCACATCCGACGGCAGATAGCTGGAGCCAATATCGACCCAGGTGTATTTATCGACCTGCCCGCGAAAGAAGCGGCTGCGGTTGGTGCCTTTTTCGCGGATAATCTCCGCCCGTTCGACATATTGCGGATCGTTGATGAGCAGCGCACCACCTTCGCCGCACTGGAAATTCTTGGTCTCATGAAAGCTCTGCGTCGCCATCGCGCCGAAAGTCCCCAGATACTGGCCCTTATATTTCGCCCACAGACCGTGCGCGTTGTCCTCGATCACCGGGATGCGATGCCGGTTGGCAATCGCCATGATCGTGTCCATCTCCGCCCCCACGCCGCCGTAATGCACGATCAGGATGGCTTTGGTGCGCGGGGTGATGGCCGCCTCCAGCGCGTGTTCGTTCAGGTTGAGCGTGTCCGCCCGCACATCGATGAACACCGGCAGCGCGCCGCGCAGCACAAAGGCGTTGATGGTCGAGACGAAGGTGAAATCCGGGCAGATGACCTCATCCCCCGGCTGAATGTCGAGCAGGATAGCCGCCATCTCCAGCGCGTGGGTGCAGGATGTCGTCAGCAGCGCTTTCTTCACCCCCAGCGACTCCTCCAGCAGCCGGTGACACTGTTTGGTGAAGTAGCCGTCGCCGGAGATATGCCCGTGACGGTAAACCGCCTCGCCGATGTAGTGCATCTCTTTGCCGGTGAAGCAGGGTCGGTTGAAGGGTATCGCTAAGGTCATGAACAGGTCTCCCGATAAATAATGACGCGCGTTTCCGCCACCGGGAACTCGGCGCACGGCTGAAACGCATGACGCTCCAGATAAGTCTCCAGGCCAGGGTTCAGCACCATCTCTTTGTCGATATATACCAGCACCGTCGGCTGAACCCGTTCCCACACCGCTGCCGGATCGCTCAATCCCCAGCGGCGCATCGCTGTTAATTCTGCGCCATAACTGACCAGGTTGGCTAGCTCAGGATAAGTCCAGATCAGTTGATGGCTGCTGACCACCACATCATCCGGTTGGATGTACGGCTCCAGCAGCGGACGAAGCTGCTCATAGGTCGTCGGCGCAAAACCCCGGTTCCGCACCGTATCGATCACCTGCCGCCAATTGATGAACCGCCCGGCCTGCCCGATCCCCAACCCGATGATGATGACCACCCCCATCACCATCACCCGCCGCCCCGCCGCATCCGCCCCCGCCAACCCCACCACCAACGCCCCCACCGGCACCACGTACAACGGCGCGAACGGCGACCAATACCCCTGGGTATCGATCAGCGCCGTCGCCAGCAGCACACACACCAGGAGCGCCAGCAGCCGTTGATCCGCCGCGCTGCGCCGCCTGATGATGAACAGCAGTCCGGCCAGGATCAACAGTCCTTCCGGCAGTGACGGCCAGCGCACGATCAGCAGATGGCTACGCAGCCAGCTCCAGCGCGTCCCCACCTCGCCGGTCAGATAAGCCGACAATCCGCCCACGCTCACGATGTTGGCGAACCAGAAGAGGGCCGTGCCGGTCAGCGCCCCCAGGCCGAACGCGATCACCGGCTGCCAGTTGGTCAACCGACGCTCACGCCAGCAGGTCAGGACGAAAGCCCCGGCATAATAGACCGAGAACGCCAGGGCGAAGATCAGCCCCGCCGCGTGAAGCTGGAGCGCCAGCGTCGCCAGCAGCCCGCACAATCCATGCCAGACCCAACGATGGCGCTCGCCCAGCCGTCCTTGCAGCGTGGCGAAGGTGATGAAGGCACAGGCCGCCGCCAGTTGGTAATGCGGACGATAATCGAACAGGGGAATGAAGACACTGCACAGCGCCGCGAACCCCGCGCTGATGAGGGCGGCCCGCCGGCCATATAAGCGCCAGGTCACGGCATACACACCGGCGACCGTCAGCAGGTTGAAAGCAAATGTCCACAAGCGCCCGACGCGAATGTTGAAGCTGATATTTTCCAGGGCCCAACCATACGCTGCCACGCTCCAGCCCAACCCCGGCAGGATCGGCGTCGGCTCCTGCAACCAGGTGCGGGCATATACGCCCCCCGCCACCCAGGCCGAACTGGCATAATCGGCCCAGTGGGCTTCGTCCGGGCTGAAGCGCTGCTCATTGAGCGCCGTCAGCAGCATCGCCGCCATGATGACCAGGGTAAAGATCAGCCCAACGATCCAGCCGATTTGGGTTCTTGAAGCCACTTCCGCCGGGCGCGTCAATTCCCCAGGGCGTGATTGTTCTGCCCCCCTCTCCCCGTGGGAGAGGGGCGGGGGGGTGAGGGCATCAACTCCCCTCTCCCCGTGGGAGAGGCTGTGAGCGCCCCAAGCGAACGGGGGGGTGAGGGCATCCATCGTCAGCCCCACCAGCAGCCCGGCGGCCAGCCCGTTGATGAGCAGAAAATCCTTGATCGGCGACTCGATGGGCAGGAAGGCCAGCCCCATCAGGACAATGCCCGCCAGCCCGATGCCCGCCAGCCGCACCGATTCCGGCAGACGCAGCAGCCCATGCATCAGCCACTCACGACGGAAGAAGCCGATCAGCCAGGCGACCGCCAGCACCAGACTGACGCCCAGCGCCAGCGCATAACGGCTGCTGTAACGCCCCAGGATTTGCCCGGCGTCGCTCTCATGCGCCCACAACGGGATCAGGCCGAGACCAAGCGCCAGCAGACTGAATCCCCAGCCGGTTGACCAGACACGGGATGAAACCGGCAAGGGTTACTCCCCCAGCCATTCCTGGCGCAGGATGCCATACAGCAGCATATCGTGGCGCTGCCCATCGCGCTCCATGAATTGACGCTGCGCCCCTTCGCGGGTGAAGCCCAGCTTATCGTACAGCCGAATAGCCGCCTCGTTGTAGCTGAAGACGGTCAACTGTACCCGGTGCAGGTTCAGTTCGCGGAAGGCAAAATCCAGCGCCAGCGACATCGCCTCGTAGCCATACCCCCGCCCACGATAATCGCGCTCGCCGATGCCGATGGCAACCCAGCTATTGCGGTGCGTCCACAGGATTTCGCCCAGTTCCATGAAGCCGATCAACTCTTCATTAAACACGGCGCGGATGGCGAAGAGGTAGTTATCCCGCCCACGCTGTCCGTCGCGCATCCATTCGATGATCTGCTGTTCGTTGCGCGGGAACGCCGGCTTGGCATCCAGGAGCCGCAGGAATTCATTATCCAGTTGCCAGCGCGCCAGCGTCGGCGCATCCGCCGTCGTCAAGGGAGTCAGCCGGACGCGCGTCCCGGTCAGGAGGTTGCTGATGGTCATGCCTTAGCCGCCGTCCTTGTTGCCCAGCAGCCGGCGTTTGCGTTCTTCCAGCGCCGCCTTCGCATCATACGGCGCGGCTTTCTGGCTCAATTCCTGCTCGCGCAGGCGGACTTCGGCCTCGATCTGTTCCGGCGTCTTGACCTCAAAATCGGTATCCAGCAGCTCGGTGTTCTTCAACGCGGGCGGCGCATCGCTGGCCGGGGCCGCGGCAGCTTTGGGTTGAACCGGCGTGGCCTTGCCCTGTACCGTCGCGGGCTTCTCCGCTGCCGCTTTCGGTGCTGTTTTTTCGATCACCGCCCCCACACTCGCCATCACATCGCGGGCGCTGCGGGCGAATGATAGCAAGCTCTGATTGCCGGAGAGCCGCCCCAATGTGAAGGCCACCACCGCCGTGATGATGATCGGGATGATCGCCCCCAGCAGCGTCGCCAGCACATTCATCCCCAGCACCACCGCCACGATGATGCCCAGCACGATCAGGATATTGCGGACATTGATGTTGTTCATGCGCCATTCTTTCCCACCGATTGACCGCCCTGATTATAACCGCTTCGCTGGCGAATGGGGCGGGCAATTGCGTCCACTGGAAATAAAAAATCCCCTGATGGGTATCAGGGGATTTGCCAGACAAAGGGGTGAGCGCTTTAGCTCTTAAAATCGCAAGCAGGCTGACCGAGTGAGGTCGGCGACCAGTATAGGAAGTTGCTGAAATCCGCATCCCAGATGTCGAACCCAACGCTGTTATGAATGCCATCTATGCTCATAAAGCCATAGGCGGCCAGATCAACCGAACAGCCGAACACCACCACGACAGGTTGGTTTGGCGCAACCGGGGGGCTGACCGGGGCATAATCCGTGCTAAACTTCATGCTGTTGGGCTTGCCCCACTCATCGAAACCGGTCAGGTTCAGGGACTTGCCCATGCCTTCGTAGCAGGCCAGTTCCAGCACATTCGGGCCATAGGTGCCTTCGCCGGCTTCGATGAACTGCGGCTGGCGGGTTTCGCAGGCGTCGGCCATCGCTGCATCAATCACTGATTGCTCGACTTGCCACAAGGTTTCGCCGTTCTTGTTCAACAGCTTGCAGCCATCGACGTTAGTGCAGAACAGCGTGTCGCCGCCGAAGTGATGCACGACATTGATGCGCGCGTCGGCGAACACCGCCGATACACTGAAGACCAGAATCAGACTGACCACCAAACCAAGCGTCAGGAGAGTGACACGTTTCACGGGCTGAACCTTTCATTAAAGCGAATGTGGGATAAGAACATTCCTTAACTTTAAGTTGATTCAGTATTTGCAATCATGCAGGATTTGTGAAAAATTTATGAAGATTGTAATAAAGTGTAACTGTCGAAGTCAGGGAGCAAAAAAAATCCTCCGGCATTCGTCGGAGGATCTATGAGCTTTGATGTCTGAATGGAGCGGATCAATTTGGATTGAGACTCGATTTAACCGCCGCTTCGCTGACTCCAGGCAGTCAACAGTTCAGCCTCACGAGCCTGCATCAGGCCGCCGCGACGGTTGCCATCGCGATACTCGCGCTCGGATGGCGCGCGCGTGGCATTCCAGCGCAACGTATCCTGAATGGTCTGCTCCAGCGGGCGGAAGGTCAGCCCAGCCTGAAGCGCCCGATCAACATTCACCATCTGAATCGCGTTGTAGCGTTCCGGCACCCATAGCGGCATCTCCATGAACGGTTGCACATTCTGCTCCAACAGGAATTCATCCGAAGCCCAGACGATGGTGGCATGGCTGCCGGTCACCCGCTGGCTGGTGTTGATGACATCGCCAATGGTTAAGGGATAATCCGGCCCGGTTACATTATAGGTGCCAGCCTGACGGGCTTCGGCCATGCGGATGATCCACTCAGCCTGATCGCGCCCATCGATGATCTGCACCCGGCGGTTCGGCCCACCGGGCGCGAGGATGTTCCCGCCCATTGCCAGCCGCACCGGCCAGTAGGTGAACCGATCCGTCGGGTCATGTGGGCCGACGATCAGGCCGGAACGCACCTGCAATACCCGCCCCGGCATAGCTGCTTCCGCTGCCTGCTCGCAAAGGACTTTAAGGCCACCATAGGTCGCACCGTTGACTTCTTCGGTGGTCTCATCTTCCAAGCCGCTCAGTGGCCCGCTCTCATCCATGTTAGGAAGCAAGCGATCGCCGTCATAGACCGAGATAGTCGAGATAAAGGTGTAATGCTCGACAGCATCCGCCAGCGCAGTCGCCGAGTCACGCACATGGCGCGGAATATAGCCACAGGTATCAATGGCTGCGTCCCAGCGCCGCCCAGCCAGTTTGCTCAGATCGCTGTTCCGATCACCATTGATTTGCTCTACCTGGGGAAAGAGGCCGGGATTGGTCTTGCCCCGGTTGAACAAGGTCACCTGATGTCCGGCTTTCAGGGCAGCCTCGGTTAGATGGCGACCCAAGAACTGCGTTCCGCCCAGAATCAAAATATCCATGACAGCTTCCTTCGCTTCCTCAACGAAAGCCCATTCTAGGCCGCTGCGCCTTCCGTTGCCAGTTCGGATTTCAATTTACACCACTCATTCGCTCGATTCGAGCATCCCGCTATAGACCGATGGAGTTGAGTCCGGGATGACCGTCGCACCGCAAATCTTGTTGTAGAAGTCAATTGGCCCAACGCCGCCAATGATGCCATAACCGTAGCCTTGGGCATACATGTCGTGCAGGCAGGCCAGCAGCAGCGCCGCTCCAGTGCCGCGCCCCCGTGTGATTTCGCTCACGCCCATCGGCCCAAAGAAGCCTTTGGCCGTGGTATCGTAACAACTGAAGCCTACCAGTTTCTGGCCCTCCACCGCCACCCAGCAGGATACCGGCATTCGGCTCATGGCGGCGTCGCACTCGCTGACCCAGGTGTCGTAGAAGTGCTGGCGAATCCAATCCAGAATATGATGCTTTTCTGGAGGGATCGCCCGCCGAATGGTGATGCCGTGTTCGGTCTGCTGCTGCATCACGGGTGTCAGGGGCGGAAGCTGATAGAGTTTAACCAGCATGTCTGTCATCGTAACCATACCTTTATCGTCAAGCTAACTACCTTGATTGTAGAACCCGGCCTCGCCTTGCGCTATCGGCGTGGACTCGGCTTGTTTTGACGTCGGTAGGCCAACCCGAAATCTGCTACAATCAACCCAATGCCGCCTACATCAATGTTGTGTAAGAATCGGCGGGCATCAGTTGACCCATGTGCCTGTCCCTCATACAATGGGAATAGAAAACAAACCGTATCGTAACGCCGTGCCTTCCCCGGCGCGGCCGTAAAGGCAAGACTTCATGGCAAGCAGCAAAGACTATTATAAGATTCTGGGTGTCGAAAAAAGTGCCGATGAAAAGACCATCAAGGCTGCCTTTCGCAAGAAAGCCAAAGAGTCACACCCGGACGCCAACCCCAATAATCCCAACGCCGAAGCGCGCTTCAAGGAAGTGAACGAGGCGTATGAAGTGTTGAGCGACCCCGACAAGCGCTCGATGTATGACCGGTTCGGCACTGCCAACCCACAGGGCATCCCCACTGGCGGGCGTTATCCCGGTGGCAATACCGATTTCGGCGAGGCTGGTTCCTTCGGCGATCTGTTCGAGTCGATCTTCGGTGGCTTCAGCCGTACCAGCACCCGCGGGCGTGGCAATGTTCAGGAAGGGGCATTCCGCACCAACGTCCGTCCCAAAGGACAGGACATCGAGCAACCGGTGACGATCAGCCTGCGCGAGGCTTACGCTGGCGCAACCCGCATCATCAACATCGGCGGACGACGGCTGGAAGCCCGCATCCCGGTCGGCGCGACAAATGGCACCCGCGTCCGTCTGAGCGGCGAGGGCAGCCCCGGTTTCAGCGGTGGCCCCGCCGGCGACCTGTATCTGATCATCGAGGTCGAGCCGGATGACCAGTTCGAGCGCGATGGCAACGATCTCAAGACCGAAGTCAAGGTCGATATGTTCACTGCCCTGCTGGGCGGTGAGGTCGAAGTTCCCACGCTGGAACGCACCGTCAAACTGCGCATTCCGCCTGGCACGCAGTCTGGGCGACGTTTCCGCCTGACGGGTAAGGGGATGCCGATCCTGAACAACAAAGCCATGACGGGCGATCTCTATGCCCGCATCCTGGTGATGGTGCCGGAAAACCTGACGGCGGAGCAGCGCCAACTGGTGGAACGGCTGCGCGACTCGCTTCGTTGAGATGACAATTCAATAGGGGTAGATGAGCGCATCTGCCCCTGCCCGAGTCAATATTCGCAGCCAATTGATTGCCACATCGGGATCGATTCAGGTGCTCAGGATGTTGCCATTAACCTGAGAATGCGCTTAATTTTTGGCAGTTTTACCCCAACCCGCTTTTTGACATCTCCTTTATAGTACGGTAGACTGCCCAATAGAGGTAGCCATTCGTTCAATAACCATTGAAGACCATCGGCTGCACTGTATTCTCTGTGTGAAAAAACTTGAAGGAGAGGTTCCATGCTTCGACGTTTAGCGGTTCTTTTGGTATTGATGGCGGTACTGCTCAGCCTTTTCAGCGTGGCAGTGGCGCAGGATCAGCCGGTCACCGTTGGGCCGATCACCCAGCGCATCATTGATCGTGGCTCGCTGATCTGCGGTGTTCATCCGGGTCTGGCGGGCTTTGGCATCGTCAACGACGCCGGTGAATATGAAGGCTTCGATGTCGATTTCTGCCGCGCCGTAGCTGCGGCCATCCTGGGCGATGCCCAGGCGGTTGAATTCCGTCCGCTGGAAGCAGCCCAGCGCCAGGCAGCCATCCAGTCGGAAGAAGTCGATATGATGTCGCGCAACACCACCTGGACCTTCAGCCGCGACGCCACCTGGGGCGCGACCTTCGGCCCGACCGTCTTCTATGATGGACAGGGTCTGGCCGTCCGCACCGAGAGCGGCATCACCACCATCGAAGAACTCGATGGCCTGACCATCTGCGTCCAGAGCGGCACCACCACCGAACTCAACCTGGCCGATGCCTTCCGCGCACGTGGCCTGAGCTACACCCCGCAGGTGTTCGCTGAAGCCGACCCGACCTGGTCTGCTTTCGTCGAAGGTCGCTGCGATGCCTTCACCACCGATAAGAGTGGTATCGCCGCCTACCGCGCCACCTCGCCCAATCCGTCGGACTTCACCATCCTCGACATCACGTTGAGCAAGGAACCGCTGGGCCCGCTCTCGCCCCAGTCGGATGCCCAGTTCGCCGACATCATCCGCTGGACGCTGTTTGCCCTGATCCAGGCGGAAGAATTTGGCATCACCAGCCAGAACATCGATGAATTCATCGGCAGCGAAGACCCGGCCATTCAGCGTTTCCTCGGCCAGGGCGACAACCCCGGTGGCACACTCTACGGTCTGGCGAAGGACTTCACGGTCAACGTCATCCGTCAGGTGGGCAACTACGGCGAAATCTTTGATCGCAACCTCGGTCCGGATACGCCATTCGGCCTGGCGCGCGGTCTCAACGCCCTGTGGACTGACGGCGGTCTGATGTACTCACCGCCCTTCCGCTAGAGCGCAGCGCTTTCTCACACGCAGGGGCGATCCACCGGGGTCGCCCCTGCTCATGTTATCCTTGCACGTGCTTATTCGCCTGATCTGATCGCCCATGAATGTTTCACCCCTGAAAAGTCAGATGCCGGCCTTCCTGCGCGATGTCCGCGTCCTGTCGGCCATTGCCCAGATCATCGCCGTCTTCGTGGTCGTCGCGCTTCTGGGCGCTTTGTTCTCCTCGATCCTGACCAACCTGGCCGCCAATAACCTGACGCCCAACCTCGGCTTTTTGTCGGATCGAGCCGGCTTCGACATCAGCAATGCCCCCACCTGGTACACCTCCGACAGCCAGTACTGGACGGCCTTCCAGGTCGGCATGATGAACTCTCTGCGCATCATCCTGCTCGGTCTGGTGCTGACCACTGTCCTCGGCGTGATGATCGGCATCTTCCTCCTCAGCAGCAACTGGCTGGTGCGGACGATTGCCCGCCTGTATGTCGAACTGGTGCGCAACACGCCGCTGCTGATCCAGCTCTTCATCTGGTATTTTGTGGTCATGTTCTCGCTGCCGGATTTCCGGAATGCGGTGGTCTCGTTCCCGTCAGAAGGCGTGCTGCCGCTGGCCGGCGCGCGGCTGGAAATCTATCCGCTGATGCTGGCGAGTGTGCGCGGTTTCGTCTTCCCGGAACTGGTGGCGACGCCGTCCACCGCCATCTGGTTGGTTGGGATTGTGATCGCGCTGCTGATCGCGCTGGGGCTGTGGATTTATCTGGGCAAGCAGACCGAGCTGACTGGCAAACCCTATCCCCGCCTCCAGATCACCGTTGCGCTGCTGCTGCTGGCCGTCGTCGGGGGTTGGCTGGTGGCGCTGCTGCTGGGTCGTCCGCCGGAGACCGTTACCTTCACCCGGCAGGATGGCACTGAAGCGACGCTGCCGCTGGCTGAAGCCTGGGTCGAGTGGCGTGATGTCCCTGGCACCGAGGAACTTCAAGCGGCTACTGTCCGTGAGCCGCTGCACATCCTGCTGCCGCGCCAGAATATTAACCGTGCCGGCTTCGCCACTGGTCTCATCAGCGGCAGCGAAATCCCGCCGGAATACATGGCGCTCCTGATCGGTCTGGTCGTCTATACCGCTGGCTTCATCGCCGAAATTGTGCGCGCCGGCATCCTGGCGGTGCCGCGTGGGCAGCTTGAAGCCTCGCGGGCGCTGGGGTTGACCACCACCCAGTTGCTGACGATGATCGTGCTGCCGCAAGCCCTGCGCGTCATCATCCCGCCGCTGGGCAACCAGTACCTCAACCTGTCGAAGAACTCCAGCCTGGCGACCGCCATCGCCTATGCCGATGTCTTCTTCGTCACCCAGACCATCATGAACCAGTCCGGCCAATCGGTGACCGGCATCCTGATGATTATGGCCTTCTATCTGGTCATCAGCCTGACGATTGCGCTCATCACCAATATCGCTAACCGCCGCTTCCGCATTGTGACACGGTAACGCCTATGGCAAGCCTACCCGACTCGCGTCCGTTCCAACCCGTCGTCAATTATGACGAGCCGCCGGTCAAGCCACCGCCTATCAGTGAGGTCGGTGTACTGGGCTGGCTGCGCAAGAATCTGTTCAGCTCGGTCTTCGATACGATTGTCACCCTCATCAGCGCGGTCATCGTGGTCGGCGGGCTGACCGGCTTCATCGGCTGGGCGGTGCAGCAGGCTAATTGGTTCGCCATCACCTTCAACTTCCGCCTCTACATGGTCGGACGTTATCCTCAGGAAGATGAATGGCGGGTTCAGATCGTGCTATTGGTGATGGCCTTCACGGTGGGCATGGCCTTCGCCGCCTTCAGCCGCCTTCGCCGCAGCCTGCTGATCGCCCTGGTGGTGATCGTGGCGCTCTTGTTCCTGCTGCCGATAGTCATCCGCGCCATCGCCCCACTGCCCTATAACTATTTCACTGCCGCCAATATCGATATTCCCCTCAGCGGCACCGATGTCCTGGCACCGAACCGTCAGTTGGCCTTCATCGGACGCGCCGGCGAATCGATCACGATTCAGGTCAGCCCGACGACCACCGATGCGGCTGTGGCCGGACTGAATGGTTTCGTCGATGATTACACCAACCAACTGCGGAATATCGCTGAGGATCGGTTTGAGAATCAGACACGGCTGGACGAGATCAACGGTGCCCTCGCCAGTGATCTGCTCACCCCCGGTCAGCGCAGCCGCCTGACCATCCAGCAAGAGCGCATCACCGTGCCGGACTCGGTGGCGGAAACCTTCGCCCTCAATCAGGGGGCGGTACAGCTCCGCATCCTCGACGGGGCCAACCTGGATACGGTGGTGGCCGAAGGGTTGCTCGATACGAGTTCCAGCGCCTTGACCTTCACCCTGCCCGCCGATGGCTGGTATGTGCTGGAAAAAGAAGTCCAATCCGAAACCAACAGCGCTGTCATGCTCCAGACAACCGGCATCTACCCGCTGCTGGAACGCACCGTCAGCGCTGAGGGCGAGGGTGCCACTGGCAGCGTTTCAGAATACGCCCGCATGACTGATGGCTTCACCATCGGCACCGCCCGCCCGGAGACGCCCGAAGGCCGCAACATCCCGATGAACACCATCATCGACAACGCCTATCGCGGGTCGCGCAGCTTCACCGAGTATCTCAGCCTGTTCGTCGGGCCGTTCTTCGCCCAGATCAGCGTTGGGGCACTGGCAGTGGTAGCGCTCTTCATCCTGGCCTATTTCATCGGGCGCATCCTCGATCAACGTCTGTCGCCGGTCGAAGACTTCAGCCGCACTTCGCGCCGCCTGGCGGTCTGGCTGCTGGCGGCCTCGCCGGTGCTGATGTTCCTGTTCATCTACGGCCTGGGGAATCTCCTGCCGTTGACCAACCCGGCGCGCTGGGGCGGTCTGATGCTGACCGGCCTGCTGACCATCAGCGGCATCATTCTGTCGTTCCCGCTGGGAATCCTGCTGGCGCTGGGGCGGCGCAGCCACTACCCGGCCATCAGCGCCATCTGTACCGGCTACATTGAACTCGTTCGCGGCGTCCCGCTCATCAGCATTTTGTTCATGGCCTTCCTGCTGGTGCCGCTGGTCAACCCCGACCTCAAGGAGACGCCCGGCGTCTTCCGCGCCATCATCGGCATCGTGCTGTTCGAGGCGGCCTATCTGGCGGAGAATATTCGCGGCGGTCTACAGACCATCCCGCCGGGGCAGATCGAGGCGGCTAAAGCGCTGGGGCTGAACGGCGTCCAGATCACGCTGCAAATCACCCTGCCGCAGGCGTTGCGTACCGTCATCCCGGCGCTCGTCGGTCAGTTCATCGCCTTGTTCATGGATACCACGCTGGTGACGATTGTCGGCCTGCTCGACCTGACCGGCATCGGTCGCAACGTCGTCAATCAGACCGAGTTCCTGGGGCTGCGACCGGAGATTTTCACCTTCCTGCTGATCCTGTACTTCATCGGCAGCTACACCATGTCGCTCATCAGCCGTCGCATCGAAGCCACCGGCTCCGGCAAGGCGCTGGCGCGGCGGATATAAATCGTCAGCGGCTTGTCGCAACAGGACTCACCTTACATGAGTTGAAAAAACAACGGCGTTGGGTGTTTACTGAAGAAGGTTGGTCGTAGAGGCGATGCGTGAGCCGCCTCTACGAGAGAAAACTCAACAGTCATTCAAGGCTGTCGCGACTGCGATCAGACGGTGTCAGCCACAAACCTTCCAGCCATTCTCGTTGAGCATCTTGTAGGTCGTCGAGGGGAACGGTGCCTCATTGACGGCTCCGTTGACATTCACCTTCAGATTGCCGGCGATAACGACCTCGGCATTATTACCGCTCTCGTTCTGCACCGTGAAGGTCAGTCCGGTCAGATCCAGAGTGGCGCCCAATTGGTCATAGGTCGACTTGATTGCATCCCCAGCCTGGGTGATTCCGCTTCGCACGCTTTCATCCACGGTGCTGCACAGCATGGCGGCCAGATCGCCCTCACCTGTCATCATGGCTGTAAAGAACTGCCGCGCCGCATCCGCCGCACTGCCCCCGCTGGTGCTGGCTGCCGGAGCACCCCCACCGCACCCTGCCAGCATCACCATCACTACCAGCGCCAGCAGACTGCCCCGTAACAAGCTGTTCATCACGTGTCTCCTCGTGTGTGGAAAATAGGGTGGTTTAATATCACCCCCTTTGTAGCATAAGGGAAATTCGATACATCAAACAACCCGACTTCTTACCTATCGAGCCATTTCGTCGAACGAGGCTTATAATAGAAACATCAGGGTATACATCCGTACCCGGCTAACGAAAGGCGTGGACAATGGTCAAACGCCGACTTGACACCCTGCCCGGTCAGAGCTTCCCTATCGGCGCGACGATGACCGCCGAGGGCGTCAACTTCTGTGTCTTCTCCAAGAACTGCCATCAGGTCGAACTGCACTTGTTTGACCGCGCCGAAGATGGCGCACCCTCCCGTGTCATCCCATTCGATCCGCGTCTGAACCGCACCTTCTACTACTGGCATATCACCGTTCCCGGGGTGCAGCCGGGACAGCTCTATGGCTACCGTGTCGATGGCCCCTTCGCGCCGGAGAAGGGGTATCGCTTCGATGGCTCCAAACTACTGCTCGATCCCTATGCCCGCGCCGTCGCGCTCGGATCTGGCTATGACCGGGCTGCGGCTGCCCGCCCCGGCAACAACGCCGCCTATGCCCCCAAAGCCGTTGTGGTTGACCCCAGTCGTTATGACTGGCAGGGAGATCGTCCACTGCGCCATCCCTACAGCCAGACCGTGATCTATGAGCTGCATGTCGGCGGTTTCACCCGTCACCCCAGCGCCGGACTCCCCAATCATCTGCGCGGCACGTATGCCGGGCTGATCGAAAAAATTCCCTATCTGAAACAGTTGGGCATCTCAGCCGTTGAGCTTCTGCCAGTGCAGCAATTCGATGCCCAGGATGCGCCGCACGGCAACAACTACTGGGGTTACAGTCCGATGGCCTTCTTTGCCCCGCACGCGGTCTATGCGTCCCGCAGCGATCATCAAGGCGCAGTCGATGAATTCCGTGATATGGTGCGGGCGCTACACGCGGCGAACATCGAAGTCATCCTCGATGTCGTCTTCAACCACACTCATGAGGGCGATCATCGTGGCCCGACCGTTTCGATGCGCGGCTTCGAGAATCGCGCTTACTACATGCTGGAATCCAACCCGGCCTACTATGCCAATTACAGCGGCTGCGGCAATACCCTCAACGGCAACCAGTCCATCGTCCGGCGTCTGATTATGGACTGCCTGCGCTACTGGGTGCGCGAGATGCACGTCGATGGCTTCCGCTTCGATCTGGCCTCGGTGCTGGCCCGTGACGAATGGGGGCAGCCGTTGCGCAGCCCGCCGATTTTGTGGGAGATCGAGTCGGAGCCGGTGCTGGCTGGCACCAAGATCATCGCCGAAGCCTGGGACGCCGGCGGTCTGTATCAGGTCGGGACATTCATCGGGGATCGCTGGGCCGAGTGGAATGGCCGCTACCGCGATGACATCCGCCGCTTCATCAAAGGGGATCGCAACACCGTCGGCGCGCTGGCTGCCCGCATCAGCGCCAGCCCGGATTTCTACACCCGGCTGGATCGTGACCCCAACCGCAGCATCAACTTCGTCACCTGTCACGATGGCTTCACCCTCAATGATCTGGTGTCGTATAACCACAAGCACAACGAAGCCAACGGCGAACAGAACCGCGATGGCACCGACGCTAATGCCAGTTGGAACTGTGGCGTCGAGGGCGAAACCGATGATCCTACGGTGGATGCGCTGCGGTTACAACAGATCAAGAACGCCCTGCTGATCCTGCTGGTGTCACAAGGGACGCCGATGCTGCTGATGGGTGATGAAGTCCGCCGCACCCAACACGGCAACAACAACGCCTATGCTCAGGATAATGATCTGTCGTGGTTCAACTGGGACGCCCTGCGCAAAGAAGCCGGGCTGCTGCGTTATGTGCAGGGATTAATTGGTTTCACCCAATCGCTGAGCCTGTTCCGTGAGGAGATGTTCTGGAACGCACCGCAGGGACGCTACACCACCCAGGTTAACTGGCATGGCACACACCTCGATCAGCCGGATTGGGGCGAGGACTCCCACAGCCTGGCCTTCACCATTTACACCGATCAGGACGCGGTGCATGTCCTGCTCAATGCCTACTGGGAACCGCTGACTTTTGATCTGCCTGGTCTGGTGAACGGACGGCGCTGGCACCGCATCGTCGATACCGCGCTGCCCTCGCCACAGGACTTCACCGCGCCGGATCAGTCTCCAGCGCTTGATGAGCCACGCTACTCCCTGGCGGCGCGCTCATCGGCGCTGCTGCTGGCACGGCCCATCGCAGAACGCTGACAGCGACGGTGCTCGACCCAGGATTGTCCCTGCCTGGCAAGAGTGCTATGCTAGGCGAATTGTCATCGAAGATGTCCAGCATCAGGTCGATTTTCATGCCCACCACTCAGCCGCCCAACATCCTGTTCATCGTCCTCGATACCACCCGTCGGGATCGTCTTTCCACCTACGGCCACACCCGCGACACCACGCCCGAACTGGATGACTTCGCCAGCCGTTCCACCGTCTTTGAGCGCGCCATCGCCGCCGCCCAGTGGACGATTCCCTCCCACGCCTCGATGTTCACCGGCCTGTATCCCACCACGCATGGACTCACCCAGGCCAACGGGGTGCTTTCTAACGCCTACCCGACGCTGGCCGAGCTGCTGCGGCAGGCGGGTTATCACACTGTCGCCTTCTGCAACAACCCGCTGGTCGGGGTGCTGAACAACGGTTTGCAGCGCGGCTTCGAGCGCTTTTACAACTACGCCAGCGCCGCCCCCTTTCGCCCGACCGAAGCCGACCGCAGCCAGTGGCAGCGGGAACTGCTCAAGCGGTTCCGGCGGCACTTCGCCCGTCCCATCGGCAACCAGTTCGCCCACTCCGATTTGTTGTTCCGTCTGTCGCTCCATCCCTGGCTGGTGCCGTTCTGGACGCGCCTCATCAATTACAAGGGGCATACCGCCCATTCGGTCAGCGATCTCATCCATTACTGGGATGCCTATCAGTCCGGCGGGGCGGAAAAGCCGGTGTTCGCCTTCCTGAACCTGATGGGGGCGCATCTGCCCTATAACCCGCCGCAGGATTATCTGGATCGGGTCGCGCCGGAAGTCCGTCGCAGCCGCCAGAGCTACCCCTTCATGCGCCGCTTCAATGCCGAGGCCGCCCGCTGGGCCAGCCCGCTGGATGAGCCGCTGCAAGATTGGGAACAGCAAACGCTCAACGATTTCTACGACGCCGAAATTGCCCATCAGGATTTTCACCTGGGGCGGCTGCTGCGCCACCTGAAGCAGACCGGCGCACTCGACAACACCCAGGTCATCATCTGCGCCGATCATGGTGAGGGGCATGGCGATCACCAGTTCGTCGGGCATGGCTTCGTCGTCTATCAGGAGCTGGTGCATGTCCCCCTCATCATCCATGCGCCGGAACGCTTCCCGGCGGGGACGCGCTTGCCGGCCAATGTCTCGACGCGCCGCCTGTTCCACACCACGCTCGAAGCGGCGGGCGTGACCAACCTGCCCGATGGGGGTCGCAGTAGTACGCTGTCGCTGTCGGCTGTTGCCAATGGCGCAGCCGATGCCGAGCAGGGCAACCCGATGGCCGAAGCCTATCCGCCGCTGACCTTCCTCAGCGTCATCCGCCACCGCCAGCCGGCGCTTATCCCACAGTTGAGCCTGCTGGGGGTGCGCCGCGCTATCTACGACGGGGCGCACAAGCTGGCGCAGATTGATCAGCGCGTCGAAGGCTTATTCGATGTGGCGAGTGATCCAGGCGAAACCCGGAGCATCGCCGCTGACCAGCCGCGCCGCGTCAGCGAACTCCAGCGCAAACTGGCGACACTCGTCTCGCGGGCGGAAATCCAGCGCGTCGCCGCCAGCGAGGCCGCCTCCGCCCCGGCTGATGAAGCGGTGGTCGAGCATCTGCGGGCCTTGGGCTATATCGAGTGAGGGAATTGCTCACGCTTGGCCGCTTTCATGACCTCAATTATCCCAACCTTATCCCAATCGGCTGCGATCTTCCCAGGTCATCATTCGCCGGATTGTGCTCAGGTGGAACAATGCAAGTTCGTAGCAACTAAAAGGAGACCCCATGCTGGCAATCGTCACCGGTGGCAATCGTGGTATCGGCCTGGAAGTTTGTCGCCAGTTAGCGAAACGCGACATGACTGTCATCCTCGGCGCGCGTGATCCAGCGAAAGGCGAACAGGCGGCGGCCTCGTTAGGCGATGTGCGGGTCATCGTCCGTCAACTGGATGTCAGCGACCCCGTCAGCATCGATCAGTTGCGGGACTGGGTCTCGGCTGAATATGGGATGTTGGATGTGCTGGTGAACAATGCCGCCATCCATTACGACACCTGGCAGCGGGCGCTCAACGCTGATTTTGAGGTGGTTCAGGAAGCTGTAGCAACCAATCTCTACGGTCCGTGGCGTATGGTGCAGGCCTTTCTTCCATTGCTCCGTCGCAGTTCACACGGACGAATCGTCAATGTCAGCAGCGAAGCGGGATCGCTGGCGAGCATGGGCGGCGGGACACCAGCCTACAGCCTGACTAAAGCCGGGCTGAATGCTCTGACACGGATGCTGGCGGATGAACTGCGCCCCGATCATATTCTGGTGAACGCGGTATGCCCCGGTTGGGTGGCTACCGATATGGGTGGCAGCGGTGGGCGTCCGGTGGCCGATGGTGCGGCCAGTGTGCTTTGGGCAGTGACGCTCCCCGATAACGGCCCCACCGGTGGTTTCTTCCGCGATGGTCAACCGCTGAAGTGGTGAGGTTGTCTTTCTCCCGCCGCCTGTCTCTTAAGGGTGCCACTGTGTTTTTCCGCTACACTGATAAGCAGTGAACTGCACCGAGGAGAACCTTCATGAAATATCTCGCCCTGCTGCTGGCGCTGCTGCTGCCCATGATGGGAACAGTGGCGCAGGATGACGTCCCCTTTGTCGAAGCAACTGACTGCTGGATGGAGCTGTATGACATCGAAGATGGCGAAGATGTCGAATGCGGCTATCTGATCGTGCCGGAGACGCGCAGCGACCCCGATAGCCCCCTGATCGAACTGGCGTATGCCATCCTCTATGCCTATGGTGATGACCCTCAACCAGACCCCATCATTTATCTGGCCGGCGGACCGGGCGGTAATGCCGTGGCAGATGTCGAATCCTGGTTAGATTTGCCCTATCTCGAAAACCGCGACCTGATCCTGATCGACCAGCGGGGCACCGGTTATTCCGAGCCTACCCTGAACTGCCCCGAATATGAGGATGGCGCAGACGATCCGGTGGCTGAATGCCGCGACCGCCTGCTCGATGAAGGCATTGATCTGGCGGCTTATAACAGCGCGGAGAGCGCAGCGGACATCGCCGATCTGGCCTATGCGCTGGAATATGATGAGTACAATCTGTACGGCATTTCGTATGGCACGCGGCTGGCGCTGACCGTCATGCGCGATCATCCAGACAACATCCGCAGCGTGGTGATCGATTCGGTCTACCCGCCTGAAGTGAACTCGTGGGAAGAATACGGCCCGATCACACTGGGGGTATTCGAGACATTGTTCGCCGGTTGTGCCGCCGACCGCGCCTGTAACCGCGCCTATCCTGATCTGGCTGAGGTGTTCTGGGAGACGGCCGCCCGACTGGATGAAGAACCGGGGCAGTACGTCAGCATCGATCCTGAGACCGGTATCGAGAGCGACGCTGAATTAACTGGCAGCGATCTGATTGACCGCGTGTTTGGGCTGCTTTATGACAGTGTGAGCATCCCCTATCTGCCCTATGTCATCGCCCAGGTAGCCGATGGTCGCTATGCCACGCTCGAGGCGCTGGAGAACGGCGAACTGCTCGATGCCAATTTCAGCCGTCCGCGCCAGGATGATTTTGAAGATGTCAGCGACAGCGAAGGCATGAACCTCTCGGTGGAATGCCGCGAAGAGCTGGCCTTCCTCGATCTCGAACGGGCGCTGGATAATGTGCCGCCTGAACCGGCGCCGTTGTATGAGAACAGCACCCTGACGATTGAACTGACCTTCGATGACTGCGCTATCTGGGATGTCCCGCCGGCAGATGATATCGAGACCGAACCAGTGCGCAGCGATATTCCGACGTTGGTGGCGGGCGGCAAGTATGACCCGATCACGCCGGTCATTTGGGCCAAGAGCGCTGCCAGTTATCTGTCGAACAGCACGCTGGTAGTGGTGACCAATGGCGGGCATGGTGTACTGGAAAGCACCGACTGCACTATGGGTATACTGACCGACTTCTTCGACGACCCTGAATCGCGATTGGATACCGACTGCGTGGATGACATTGGCGAACCGGATTGGGTGATCGAGTAACCGCCTCAGCCGGGGCAGGTTGATGAGCCTGCCCTGTCTCTTTACATCAATCGGTCTCGCCGCAAAAGTCGTGGAAGCCCATCTTCAGCAGTAGCGTGGCCCCTGCCAGTGCGCTGATCAGATACGAGCTGGAGTAGCCCTTCTGTTCACCGTGCTTCCAGATATGCTCAGCCAGATAAACGATCTGATGGTCAGGTGTCGCCGCCAATCCCTCGAGCTGTTGCCGCAGCGTCCGATCACCGCAAAAGGTCTTCTGCAGATCGAGTGTGTAGCGGGGGACTATCCCTTTGCCGCGAAACAGGAGGGGATAGCCTTCATCCGGCGCGGCGCGGTTGCGCTTGATGTGACGGCAGATGACGCAGCGATGGACGATGATGATCTCGCTGCCCTTTTTCTCGGCACCAACCGGCTCCATCAGCCCGCCGCATTCGGCTGCCCGATCACCAGGATGGACATCGACATGCTTGCTCCAAAGACAGCGTGGGCAATGGTTGGTGTAGCCATCGCCGCTGACGACGGCTCCGCAGCGCTCGCAGACAAAATCCTCGATGCGCCGGTACAAGAACCGGAATACGGTGGCTAAAAAGTGAACGAATGCCCCCATAAATTCGAGTTGAGAACTTGGAAACAAGATGTCATCGATCTCTTCAGCCAGTTCTTCCAGGCTCATTTGCTGGTAGCGCTGAATCTCTCGTAGTTTGCTGGGGGGAATGTCCTCGAGTCGGTTCATGAGTCAACTACTACCTCCGGTTACTGTAGCGTCCATCCACTGAAGAATGGTGATGTGAACGGATCTTCCCCTCCCTTGAGCGAAGTCCGGCTAATGGTATCTCAATATGCTCGAACACAGGTGTCAAGCAGTGGGCGGCATGAATGCTGCCCCTGGAAGTCCCGACGGCTCATAGGCTGGCAATCAACCCAGATGGAAGCTGTCGTGATTGGAACTCAACTCCGCCCATCACGCCCGAGATAAGACCTAAT
>JALHNT010000049.1 GCA_022843385.1 Anaerolineae bacterium
GCAAGCATTTTCTCAGTGGCTATGTCGCGATCCATGAGTTTCGCGTCAATCTCAAGCGCGTCTCCGTTGCTTTCATCTCATCCCTGGTCCGTTTGCACTCTTTCTACCCATGAGCCTTGTTTTTCAATTCGCGAATCTTGTGCCACCGTTTTCCCTCAAACATTGCAACAGTTGCAACTGTTAGAACTCCCTTTTTATGCAACTCCCGTTTTGTGTCGTCGTCGTCGTCGGACAGACACAACGACACAGACATAAAACCAACACAGAGAACACAGAGCGAAATCCGAGTAAATCTGCGTAGATTCTGCAAATGCGACAAATTCTGCACAGCCCTTTTTGCAGTTTGTGAATCATGGCCGGCGGTCATCCCATTTCGGCGGCGGCTAACTTACGGGACGATTTTACCGGCGCGGGTCTATGACAGGGTATGAACCAACGGTGATGAGTCACAAAAGTCGTCAAAGTCGTCAAAGTCAGAGGTGAATGTTGTGACATTTGGCGCACAGCCATCAGCTTTCAGCCCTCAGCAAGAGACCAACATAGAGGACACCGAGAACACAGAGAGAAATCACCGAGCCAAGCCTTTATCTGTTGACTATCGACTGATGACTGACGACTCCTTGCCCTCAGCATACGCCCAATCCCGTCCTTACCGGTGAACTTTTGGTAAACTTTTTGGTACGACTTAACGCGAGTCGGCGCTAACCATTTGGCGGGAGGCCGGAGGTTAAGGGTGTCGGCGAGGGGTTAGAAAAGGGTTGGGGAAAATCAGAGTTGAGGGAGCAGAATTCGTGCCTATTGGGTGATGGTCGCGCCGACGGTCTGCTGCACCCGACGGCCCGCGCCATCGAATTAATGGATGAGAGCAAAATCGCAAATTATCCATTGACAGACGCTTAGTGGTTGCTACTGAGAATTAGCTCTATTTCATCGACTATACTTAGCAACATTGCTGCATGATACCCGATGCTTTCGGGCTGTTTGCGATAACCAATTCCTGAATATAGTTTTGCCTTATCAATGTCAGCAGGTAGTAATTTTCTACCCTCAGAGGTTGTATGGGCATTCGAGAATCTCTCTCGAAGTTCCAACTCTCCTGGATGCACAATTTCCCAATAGTTACCAATCTCTGCAACGATAAACCGCTCTATAGCATATGCAAGATGTTTAGCTTTTTCATCAGCAATTTGCGCGGAAACACTTCTCCATAACTCATGAACCCCACCGACCAAATTGGTCACACCATAAGGTGCATCTGCAAACGTTTCACTACATTCATCAGGCAGTTTGGGTATATCACGCTCTTTGCGCTCTTCTTGTATAAACTGAACCATTTCCTGCACAAAATGGGTAATCCATCTAAGCTCATATGTTGACTGAAATCGCAGGCTACTTCGAGCCACGTGTTCGGCAACTAGCACTGTACATTGAGGAAGATTTCGAGCCAATGAGATAGGCAATAAATTGTAAACATCCTTCCACTCATGTTTCAATATGGTTAGGCGTAGACGATCCAATTCATTTTCGTTGATCTTCATAGTTCACTTTGCATTTCTAGCTCTTCCGCAATTCGCTGTTGTTGACAAACCCATATTGTTCATGATTGGCCTAAGGTTAGGGCGTTCAAATGGCTTCTCGAACGAGTACCAAGAGGTCTCCTCCTAAGGTAGCGCTATGGCATTGCGTCTAAATCACCCATACTCACCGCGTCCCCCACTCCCACAGGCCGTAGGCGATTTTCTGGTCGAGGGGGAAGCCGGCCTGCGTCAGCGTCATGCCGATCTCACCGACATGATACCATTCGTGGGCGATGAGATAGCTGAAGAAGGCCGCTGGATGGGGCTTGAAGCCTTTGATGCGCCCGGTCGCCAGCCCCTGAGTGAAGAGCGTGACCAGCGCCGCTTCGGAGGCGGACAGCGCGGCCTGGATCGAGTCGTGGGTTACACTGTCGGGTTTGGGAGCTTCCAGCTTCACCAGCCCTTCCATCAATTCTGGGGCGGCAGCCTTCAGCCACATCAGCCGGACGTTATGGATATGCGCCAGGATTTGGCCGACGCTGCGCCCTTTGGAGGCCGGAACGCCGGGCAGCCCTTCGGCGGGGATGGCATCCAGCAGGTAAAGCAGAATGCGGTTGTGGATATGCCAGCTATCGACCAGTTGTTCCGTCAGTTCCATGAGGGTGACCTTTTTTTGCCAGCACGCTCAAGGTCACTATACACCCATCATGAGGTTGGCGCACATCTCACCAACCTCATAGAGTTGATGAACAGGCTATACCTGTTTTTCGGGTTGCAGCCGCAGATAAATCATGCCGGAGGTGAAGGTCTTCGTCTCCAGCACCTTCATCGCTTTCATGAAGTCAGCTCCGGCAAAAAGCCGCTGCCCAGCCCCCAGGACAACCGGGCAGAGCATCAGTTGAAGTTCATCAATCAGGTCAGCCTTCAGCAGCGAGCGCACCAGTGTACCGCTGCCGACGGTGCTGATGTCTTTGCCCGGCTGCTGCTTCAGGCGGTTCAGTTCCGCGACCACATCGCCCTGGATGAGATGCGAATTCTTCCACTCGGCCTTATTGAGCGTCGTTGAGACCACATACTTGGTCTGGTTGTTCATATACCCGCCGAACAGATCGTCCTCAGGGACACTGGGCCAGAAAGCGGCAAATCCCTCGTAGGTCTTGCGCCCCAGCAGCATGGCGTCGCTGTTCGCCATCGCCGCGCCGATCACCTGCTGCGCCTCATCATTGGTATAGGGCATCGACCAACCACGCAGCTTTTCCGGCAGGGTCGGCTCTCCGCCCGGTGCCTCAACCACCCCATCCAGCGTAATGAACAGCGCCGATGTTAACTTTCGCATCTTGAATTCCCCTTTGTGCGATCTCGATCAACATCCACAGCATAAAACATCAGAAGGGCAGCGTCTTGAATAAAAACGACAATGGCACAGTCGCGCTCCGGTTGACGATCTGTGCCGGCGTTCGTCCCATCAAGTGTTTCAAGGCGCGAGTCAGGTGGGATTGGTCGGAATACCCCGCCGTGACCACAACATCGAGAATAGATCTCCCCTGTTTCAACAGCAGGGTGGCCCAGCGAGCGCGCTGAATCTGATAAATCGTGGTGTAAGTCAGGCCAGTAGCCTGCAAGAATCGGCGCTGTACCGTCCGGCGTGAGAGCGCATGCGGCTGATCGCGCAAAGTGGCATCGATCAACGGGTCATAGACCAGCAGCCCTTCGCGTACCAACCGCCGGACGAAGCTATCAGCATTCTCATAATCAGGGAACTGCCAGGCCGAACTCTTCAGCCAGAACGATTGGCTGGATGCCAGGGGCAAATTCAGGTCGTGCCGGTCCATGACCGTGTTGACGGGGAAGTCGGGCATAAACGCGCCAGACTTGAAGGTTATGCCAAAGAATTCGGCATCGGGCGGACAGAAGGCCGGGGTCGCCCGCGTCTCCGGCCCGCGCACCGTCAGGGTCAGACGCCCCTGGTACTTCGTCACGACCATTTCCCAATGGCTCGATGCTGAAGAAGTGAATGAGCCGCCGTCGCTGCTCTGGCTGTACCAGATTCGTTCGACCAATGGCGAGTCCGACCGCCTTTCCACAACCGGCAGCGTGATATCATCCGGCTCGGCGTGTGGGTCAACGCCCGGTTTCACACTCAACACCATGCTCACATTCCCCCAGATTGAATCGGCATGACCGGCATTGTACCACACAATCAGACCATATGTTCCGTTCAGAACAGATTTTCCTGTGCGGCGCAGTCATGATGATGCAAGCACTATCTTAAGAAGTGGGTTGCGTCGTACAATGGAATCAATACGGCATTACACTCACCCTGCTCTGGAGGCCGCTTCAGGACTCCGCTATCCGGTGATGTCGAACAAAGCAGCCTTTTTCACGGACGTTCCTCATCATAGCGGGGGCGTCCGTTTTTATTGGAAGGAGGACACCATGTTGTTATTTCGACCGGGGATCGAGATGTTCGCCACTCAAAAAATGCGCGACTGGTATACCGAAGTTGCGATGGATCGGCTGGGCATCCACTCCCGACAGGCCATCATCCCCAGGGATGAAGCGCTGCGCCTGTGCGGGGAAATATACCGGGAAAATGCTGGTCATTGGTATTCACCCAGAGCATGGCGTTGCGCCCGATGCATAGCCAGGGGATATGATGGCGTACCGGCGCGGTTGGTCACGGATCACCCCGGTTATTGTGGCTGCCAGAATGTCATCCAGCGCTACCGGACGGAGCATTCGGGTTGACGGGCAATCGCATCAACGAAATAGACCCTTGCGCGCTGTGACTCCATGCGAGAGTGTCGTCAGTCCACCGAACAGGGGATGAAAGAAGGGTCGTCGTTCTTCCAGCATCAGCTTCAGATCATGCGGCTGTGTGCGCCGGTACACCATCTCCAGAAAGCCACCCTGCTCTTTGAAAGCACGCCGGGCAATCTCGGTCTGGTCAGCGTCCCAGCGCCATTGGTCGGGATAGTAGGCATAATAAGTCAGGTAGGCGGCAGCAGTATGCACCGAAATCCCCCGCGACTCGTACCCCCAGAGATCGAGTCCGGCGCAGCGCCCGGCTTCCGCCAGCAGCACCAGCCCGGCCACCGCCAGCAGATCGCGTTCCAGGCTGCCTCCATCCCGCCCGTCGACAACGCGCGGTAGATAGCCTTCTGGGCGAACTTCAGTGGCGATGATCTGGCGAAAGGTGGCGACGCCCTGTTCCAGCCGCATCTCATCTTCCAGCACCACGCCGCTGACCAGATTCAGTAAGCCCAGCCAGATGGTCTCGACCAGCGATAACTCACCTGGCAGAATGTTGAGAGTCTCGACCACCTGTTGATAGGCATCGCGCCACGCCGTG
The DNA here is from genome assembly GCA_022843385.1 of Anaerolineae bacterium. GTDB lineage: Bacteria > Chloroflexota > Anaerolineae > Aggregatilineales > Phototrophicaceae > CFX2. The sequence goes on from JALHNT010000049.1 coordinate 4,870, forward strand.
CCATCGCCCCAGGCAGCCTGATCGCGCGTCATCTCATAGCCCTGCGCCAGCGCGATGGTACCGGCCAGCGCCTCCCAGTAGGCGGGATACACATCCAGGCTTTGCGAGACCCACGCCTGCAAGTCCATGATGACCGCTTCACCGGCAGCAGTGTCATCAGCAAAACGGTAGCGGAAAGCATTCAGCAGCAGGGCGTCAAGCGGGCTGGCCGGCGGCTGATCGAGCAGCGACCAGGCGCTCTTGAATGGCTCACGTTCCCGGTCTTTGCGGGCGCGTTCGACATGTTCAGGAGTGAAGTACAGGCCAAAGTGTAGCATTGTTAGCTCATGTTGATTTGCGGTTAGGAACATAACTTAAGTGTATAGCGCTTCAAACCGGTGTAGTATAATCGTTAACGAGTTATTTACCGTCTGATGCGAGCGCAGCGTGAGCGATAAACCCGAACAGTCCGCGACCCCAGCGAATGACAAGGCAGCCCCCAGCAGTCCATTGAGGTCGCCCATCCGCCCAACGGCACCGCCGGGCGAGCCGCTGCGTTCCCCTATTCGTCCCACCATGCCTGGCACTGCTTCGCCACCGCCCGCCCAACGCCCTGACCCTCCGCAAACCGGTCTGCTGAACAAAGCCGCTAAGATCGCCGACAGCCAGGCCGTTGAAGCGCTGGCATCCGGGCCACTGGAACTGCCGGATCATCCACAGGCGGCGCTGGAAATGCTGCGGCGCAAGATGGAATCGGTGGCTTCGGAATTTGGCGAGGGCAAGATCAACCGCGCCCAGTTCAACGCCATCTACGGGCGCTATAGCGAACAGCGCACCATCATCGAGCGTCTGTTGCAGAAGGACCCGAAAAACCAGGCCTGGAAGCAGGCCGCCGCCCCCGGCCACACGTCATTTCTGCGTCAGCATTTTGAAGCCCGGCTGATGTACTTCCTGGTGTTTCAGCACAACATGCCCACTGCCCTGATGATGGGCGGCAAGCAGCAGCCCAATATGGATCAGATCAGCAATGTGCTGCGGGCGCTCTGGGGAATGCCGAACCGCCCGAAAATAGGGCTGGCACGCAAGGAGATGGGCAATGGCTACTGGCTGGTGCTGGCGCTGGGCGATCACGCTGTGACGCTGACGATGTTCCATCTGGAGCCATCAGCGCAGCAGGCCACGCTAGTGCGCGATTTGCATCTGGATTTCGAACGGGCCAATCGTCGCGCCCTCAGCACTGGAACTCGGTCACTGGAACGCTTTGTCTTCCCGCAGCGCGCCCTGACGGAAAAAGAATTCTAGAACAGATTGACGGAAGTTTTGGAACAGATTGCCCTCACCCCCAGCCCCTCTCCCACGGGGCGAGGGGAGAAAAATAACTTTGCCTATAATTGAGCCAAGCTGTACTAGCCCTCAAGGACTAAGCGCCTGCACCATCTGGCGAAATGCGGCTTTGTAATCAGTGACGAAGTTGAAACGCGGGCTGCGACGGATGGGGTCGGGCGGGTCAACCGGAGCCAGTTGGGCGATCACAATTGGTTTGCCCTTGCTCTTGAAGAACTTCCACGCGGCCTCGACACTGCCAGCCAGCAGCGCTCCCGGTGAGAGAACAAACACCATGCGTGAGCATTCAGTCAGCGCCGGATGGACGCCGCCCGCCCACTCGACGTCGGACTCCTCATGCAGCCAGACAGCAATCCCGGCTTTGCGCAGGTCATCGCCAATCTGTTCGGCCAGCGCCTGATCGACCTCGGCGAAGGCCACATAAGCCGTGTCCTGTGAGAGTTTGGAACGGCTGCTGGTCGCCACATGGACGGCTGCCGGGCGCTCACCCTGATTATGCAGGTGGGTGCTGCCCATCCGAAAAACGGTGCCGCCGCAATCCGGGCATTCGCCCTTCACCGCCGGGACGCCACGCCGCGTCCACACCGCGCGGGGATGCTCGACCTCGATGGTCTGGCGGCAGCGCACACAGTAGGCCTCAATCGGTTCATCTTCCTCATGGTAGTATTCCGCATGGTCAGTCATGACGGTTTCTCCTTCAGCTTCTCCCGCCTCATTGTACACGAGAGTGTGGTTCTGTGCCGCCCGGCGCTCACTCGCTATAGTAACTGGCGCGCACCTTGACATCGGCATAGTTGGGATAGCCGTGATTGGCGATAAGTTCAGTCAGGCTGATCTCGCCCACCGGTTCAGAACCCAGCAGCAGATTCGCCAGCACAATATCCACCACCAGCAGCAGCCGCCCGAAGTTCTCGTATTGACCCTGGAGCGCGGTGAAAAGTACAGCGAACACCCGATCTCGCAGTTCAGTATCCATGATGCCGCTGCCAGGCCAGCCCACCGGCCACTGATCCTGATAGGTGCCAATCCGCAGCACATCCAGCCGAAGCTGCGACAACTGAGCGATGGCGGCCTTGCGATCCTGGGCATCCAGCAACCTGCTCGTCCCACGGTATGGAGCATTTGGCATCTGTTCATAGATCTTGCCGGCTTCGGTCTGCTCGACCAGGCGGTAGAGACTGCGCGTGCGTATACCCAGGCCGTCAGCAAGAGAATATGCACAGCGACGGTAATACTTCACTTTTATCAGCTCGGGAGCATGTTTATCAATGCGCCATAGCAACGAAAGGAAGTCGCCAAAACCCAGCGGGAGATTGGGCGGCTCGTCCGGGCTGTAGGTGGATGTCAACTGGCTGATGCGCGTGCGTTCCTGCGGCGTTGCCATATCGTTCTCTCGTAGGAAACATGACGATTTTGAAACACTATACTGAAGATTTGAGCGCTGCGCTATGCGCAGTTTCAGCATGTTACAAACGTGAAAAGTTTATGAAAATTGACGCACCTTAATGGTAGGCGTGAGGAAGTATTGTACCATGTCGAATATAGAGTTTGATTGTTAGCCTTTGACAATACAACATTGCTTAAAGGGGTGCGTTCATGACAGGAACACTTGCGATGAGGAAACCCGGTCACTATGCCCGGCAGATCTGTCAGTACCTCAAGCGTCAGCCCGGCGGCTTCGTGGATGACCCTGAAGATGTCCGCGCTGCGCTCAACCTGAGCGAGAAGGAATTCAAGCTCGGTCTGGATTGGTGCCTGGATCACAAGCTGATCGTGCTGGAAGCCAAATCCAATGTGTCAACCGGGCCATTTGGCGGCGATGATGTGGAAGAAGCTGAATTGAGTGGAACCAGCTCCAAACTCAGCTCGATGCTGCGTGGCGGCCTGCTGACCCCCATGCTTCAAGGCGAAGAAGTCGCCTGATCGTTTGTCGTTATGTCCGAGAGACCGCGTTGCCGGTCTCTTTTTGTTGCACCGTATCTGGTCAAAAGCCCCAATCTACGTTAAAGTTAACTCTATCAGGGAGAGGGATGCTCGCATCCCTTTTCTGATTCCCCCGCTGTTCGCTGAGATGAAGGCTCGGTCATGCCTGTGGTACGCCTCGACACCTACAAAGCCAGCGCCTATCTGGTCTGGCAGCTCAAGCACGCTGGCGCGGTCATCCTCGAAGACGGCGGCGACATCATCCACGTCCGCGTCCGAACTGGCGAAGAGGTCAGCATCCACCTGATCGAAAGCAGCATCGAACCATACGAGATCAAAAGCACCATCGCCTATAATCACGCCAACGGCATACATACTATGTTGCTGTTCTGGGCGGATATGCTGCTGCCGGAAGAGGGAAATGTGGTCGAGGTGCAGGATTGGGAATGGCCGCTGCTGGCGCTGTATGGCGAACGCATCTGGGCCTACGATGTCTTCGGCGGCGAGGTGTTCCTCTTCCCGGTGCAGTATCATCCCTATGGGCAGTACCGCGAAATTCGTTTTGGCAAGACGGTCAGTATGCGCCATCTCGAAGGCGAATTCGTCGAGATCGGCTCGCCCTTCATGAAGGGCAAGTGGCGCGTCGCCCACTTCGGCGAGCGTACCCGCCACGCCCAGCACAAGCATCATCAGGAAAGCCAGACGCACACCCAGACCACCGTCATGCCCGGCACGCTGGAAGCCTGTTACCAGGTGTTGGGGCTGTCACCGGATGCCGAACCGGAGGATGTCAAGACCGCTTATCGCCGCATCGCCCGCAAGATTCACCCCGACATCAATCAGGATGCCGACGCCACCGCCCAGATGCAGGCGCTCAACGAAGCCTACCGCCGCATTATGGATGATTTCGACGAGAATGAAATCGTCTGAACCTCATATCACCTGACCGCTGGCGCGACGAAGGGATAACAAAAGGGGCAACCTTCTCAGATCGCCCCTCCCAATCCTGTTGCTGGGCTACACCACCACGTTGATCTTGGGTTCCTGACCATTGCGTGACGCGATGTAGATGACCTTCTTCGGTGCGCCGCCGTTCAGCGACTTCTGCACGATCTCTCGCGCCAGCGCCAACTCCTGCGCCTGCTCCTCGGTCACATCGGCTGGCACATCGACATGATCGCGCACCTTGCCGTTGATCTGGATGACCAGCGTAATCAGGTCTTCCTTGGCCTTCTCGGCATCATAGACCGGCCATGACTGGTTATGGATGCTGTAGGGGTGTCCCTGCTGCGCCCATAGTTCCTCGGTCAGGTGCGGCGTGAACGGTGCCATCATCAGCAGCATGTTCTTGACCGCTTCACGCCAGCAGGCCGTGCCCACCTGCCCGGTCTTCAGCAGCGCCCGCAGTTCGTTACGCAGCTTCATCAGCGCCGCAATCGCCCCGTTGAAGGTGAAGTTCTCCAGGTCGTCGGTCACTTCGCGGATGGCCTGATGCACCCGGCGCTCGACCACACGCTCGACTTCCGCGCTGCCAGCCGCGGGGGTTTCGGTGGTTGTCACCAGATCCCACACATCATTGACCCAGCGCACCACGCCGGAAATCTGCTGGCTGTTCCAGGGGCCGCCCTTCTGCCAGTCGAAGCCGAACATCAGATAGGCGCGCACCGTATCCGAGCCGTACTTCGCCACCAGCTCATCCGGGTTGACGACGTTGCCCTTGCTCTTGGACATGCGCTGCACTTCCAGGTGCTGCTTCAACTGATCGGGGCGGCAGGTGCCGTCGATGCCGGGGATGGTGATGACGGCGTTCGGCACGATCTCCACCGTCCGCAGCTCGCCTTCGCCCACATCCACCGTCAGCAGGTTCTCGGTGCGCTTGATGATCTCGCCGACGACGGCTTTGGTCTTGGTGCGGCGTGCCGGCACATCCGCCGGATTAATCACCTCCACCTTATCCGCGAACAGCTTGGCCGCCTGCCAGGTGCCGGTGGCGACGACGGTATGCCCCTCGCGCTCTTCGCCCAACACCTGCCCCTGATTACGCAGCTTCAGCATCGGCTCGCCCAGATTCAGCACTTCCGGGTCGCGCCCGTGCGCCTTCATGATGTCCATCGTCTCTTCAAACATACCCAGATCGCGCATGGCTTTGGTGAACCAGCGCGAGTACAGCAGATGCATGGTGGCGTGTTCCGCGCCGCCGGTATAGGTATCCACCGGCAGCCAGTAAGCCGCTTCTTCCGGGTCGAACGGCCCGCTGGTGAATTGTGGACTCAGGTACCGGAACCAGTACCACGACGAACACATGAAAGTGTCCATCGTATCGGTTTCGCGGGTGGCCGGCTGCCCATTGCTATCCACCGTGTTCAGGAAGGGCGGGTGCAGCGTCAGCGGACTCTGCCCCGTCGGCAGGAAGGCGACATCATCCGGCAGTTGCACCGGCAGTTGCTCATCAGCCACCGGCTCATACGTCCCGTCGGCTTTGCGGATCATCGGGATCGGCGATCCCCAGTAACGCTGGCGCGAGATCAGCCAGTCGCGCAGGCGGTAGTTGATGGCTTCTTTGCCGATGCCCTTTTCCTCCAGGATGCGAATCGCGGCATCCACCGCCGGGTTCTTGCGCCCCTTCTGCCCGTTGGAGACCAGCCCATTCAACGGGCCGCTGTTGATCATGACGCCCGCGCCGTCGTAGGCTTCGACCATCGTCGCGCCCTCGAAGCGTTCACCCTCTGGTTGCACCACCGGGATGATCTCCAGACCAAACTTGCGGGCGAAGTCGAAGTCGCGCTGGTCGCCGCTGGGGACGGCCATGATGGCACCGGTACCGTAGCTAATCATGACATAATCGGCAATCCAGATCGGGATGCGGGCTTGATTGACCGGGTTGATGGCATACCCGCCGGTGAAGACGCCGGTCTTTTCGCGGCCTTCGGCTGTCCGTTCGATCTCAGTGCTGCGGGCAGCCTGCGCCTGGTACTCATCCACCACCGCCCGCTGCTCGGCAGTGGTCACTTTATCCACCAGCGGATGCTCCGGCGACAGCACCATGAAGGTCGCCCCCCACAGCGTATCCGGGCGGGTGGTGTAAATCTCCAGCGGGTCGCCCTGCTCGGTCTTGAAGATCACCCGCGCCCCTTCGCTCCGGCCAATCCAGTTGGTCTGCATGATGCGGATCGGCTCCGGCCAGTCGATGGCGTCGAAGTTCAGCATCTCTTCGGCATAGCGGGTGTAGCGGAAGAACCACTGCGTCATCATCTTCTGGATCACCGGCTGCCCGGTGCGCTCGTCCTTGCCATCGATGACCTGCTCGTTCGCCAGCACGGTTTGCAGCGTCGGCGACCAGTTGACCATCGCCTCGCTGCGATAGGCCAGGCCGGCTTCGTAGAACTTCTTGAAGAACCACTCCGTCCACTTGTAGTAGATCGGGTCGCAGCTCACGGCTTCGCGTTCCCAGTCGAACATGGCACCCATGCTGCGCAACTGCTTGCGCATCCGCTCGATGTTCGCCAGCGTCCAGGTCTTGGGATGGATGTTGCGCTGCACCGCCGCGTTTTCCGCCGGCAGACCAAAGGCATCGAAGCCCATCGGGAACAGCACGTTGAAGCCGCGCATCCGCATATACCGGGCGCGGGCATCCGAGGGCGTCATGGCGAACCAGTGACCGATGTGCAGATCGCCGCTGGGGTAGGGCAGCATGGTCAGGGCGTAATGCTTGGGCTTGTTCCAATCCACCCGTGAACGGTAGAGCTGGTCGGCTTCCCATTTCTGCTGCCAGCGGGTTTCAAATTCCTGGGGATTATAGGGTGTCTTTTCGGGCATGGTTACTCTCTTCTAGGCAAATACAATATCCGACCAACCCGGTCGGTGAACAGGCAGCCAGCAATCGCTCCCGGACAGTGATCGGGACGATTATAGCGAAAGAATGAATTGCTGTGGGGGTCGGAAAGTGGCGGGGCGCGGTCATCAACCGCTACATAAGAGAAGAGCGGCTCACCTCGATCACCGGGTTGGGAACGCGGCTGTTCATGATGCATGACCTCGCCTGAATGGATAGTCTTCGCAGTATAGCATGGGTGTTGGGTGGAATCAATCGGCTACTCACCGCCAGAATGGATGTTGCAAACTGCATCTTAGATTTGTTAGATTCATACAAATTAATATCCCGCTTTGAAATAGGATTAGGATTACTCATGAAGCGTTTGGAAGTTGTCGGATTGATTATTGCTGTTATAGCTGCGATTTTCGGTTTCATGGCCTTACTCTCAAGAGGAACGCTCTGTAATTGGGGTAGAAGCGTTTTTCAAACTGACATCTTTTGTGAGCCAGCTTCTCCATCCTCAACATCTACCGAGTCACCATTGGACCAGTCTTCCCAATCAAGTCTTCAATCCTGCGAAACAACCATCAGTGATGGCAATATCCTATCGATTTGGAAGCCGATTAACGGTAAATGGGGTATAGCAGATGATGCAGACAATAAAACACTAACGCTATTGAGTACAGTTGGCGCAATTGAATGCGGAGATGATAGTTGGATAGATTATGAAGTACATTTCAGAATAAAACCATTGAGGATTTATTCCGCGTCTCGTGTGATTGTTCATTTTCGAGGTACAACAGATTCACGATTCATCACAACGTTTGACCTTGCTGATGATGAGGCGCGATTCTTCAAGAAGGTGAAATCACGGGATGAAGTAACCGAAATTGGAGTTCCAGTCAGTTTCGATTTTGTTCCCTCTAGATGGACTTCGCTCAGCATTAGAACCGAAGAAAACTACCTCAACGTTAGCATTGATAATGCTCAAGTCCGCAGACTTGTGATTGATCCTGAAATTTCATACGGGTCAGTAAGGTTAACCATCTACGGTCTGGACATTTTAATTGATGATCTACAAGTAAACTTAACCCTCCAACAGCAATAGCAATCAGAGATAACCGGTCAAGAATAGTTCATCAAACACACTTCAAGCGATCTTTACACCTAGCTGGGGTCAATTTCTGCTCCCTCAACCCCGAATTCTCCAACCAACTTCTAACCCTCCACCGACGGTCTTAACCTCCGCGCTCCCGTCCGATGGTTAGCGCCAAACCCGTCGCGACTAGAACAAAAAGTTTACCAAAAGTTCACCTGTAACGGTGGGAATGGGCGTATCCAGATGGCAGGAAGTGGACAACCGTCAGTTAAAGGCCAACAGACTGAAAGCTGAAGGCGATTGTTCACAAAAGTCAGGAGTGACTTTGACGAATTTTTGCAGCGGCTATCATTCATCAGAGGAAAGTCTCATTGCTCGTTACTCGTCACTCTTTACTTTGAACTCAACGCTTTCTACTTTGCACCACTCCATGCCGGTCAACTCACGGGAGGAGTTGGCCGCCGCCGAAATGGGATGACCGCCGGTCATGAGTCACAATCTGCAAAAAAGAGCTTTTGCTGTTGCAGCATTTGACGAATTTTATGCAGACTCGCTCCGTTTTCGCTCTGAGTCCTGCTCAGAAAGTTGAAAGTGCTGAGTGCAAAGTTGACCGTAAAGGATCCGGCTTGCACACTGAATCCTGTGAGTTGCTGTGTGGCTGATGATTGATTATCGACTGACGACTGATCCGCAACCTGCAAGGAAATCGGCGAAGAATGTGCCGCATGAGCCAGCCCTTAGAGGTCAGGTCATTTTGCAAAAGCCGCTGCTCGACTCTTCACTATTATCCGCACAGCGTTATAATCTTCTACTGCCTCAAAAGACTGCATCAGAAGGATGTTTTGCGTGTATCATGGCCGAACCCAAACCCGACCCCAATCAACGACCCTATAAGCCCGAAACCGAGTTCATCGTCAATGATCTCGAAACCCTCCGCGTACTGGCTGATCCCCTGCGTCTGCAAATTGTTGAACTGATTACCCAGGCTCCGCGCACTGTCAAACAGGTCGCGGCGGTGCTCAACATGCCGCCCACCAAGCTTTATTATCACATCAAACAATTGGAGGAACACGCCCTCATCCGCGTGGTCGATACCCGTATCGTGTCGGGCATCATCGAAAAGCAGTATCAGGCCACAGCCAATCACTACCGCGTCAACCGGGAGTTGTTCTCGCTCACCTCACACGCAGGCAAGGAGAGCCTGAATGTGATGCTGACCGGGTTGTTCGACGACACCCGCGAGGATATTCAGGCCAGCGTAGAAGCCGAAGTGCTGGATGTATCGCCCGATGACAGCGATGACAAACCGCCACACCGCCGTCTGTTCATCACACGGCATGTGCTGCGGCTGCAACCGTCTCAGGTAGAGGAATTCCAGGATAAGCTGCGCCACTTGGTACGGGAATACGCCGAGGCGCTTCCACCCGATATGGATGATCCGGCCTACAGCCTGCTGGTGCTGCTCTATCCCTCAGCCGCCACGATTCCGCTGGGGGATGACATTCTTCGCGCCAACCCATGACAAATGTCACCCCCTGCTGCTCAGTGTCAGGGGGATAATCTGCAATGTGTAAAAGAACCATCAAAAGGCGTTTAGCGCCTTTCCAATTGGCACTTAAACTTCTTGGAATAGACTTATGGCAGTACGCCCCTCTCGCGCAAAGGGGCGTACTGCATTCCGACCGCAGCCGATCCTTAACACCCCATCTCAGCTTCTCATCCTGTCATCATCGCAGGACTCCACAGAGAGCCATGCAGGTCACTCACACCTCGTAAGTGGTGATTTCGAGTTGATGCCCGTCCGGGTCCTGAAAGTAGATCGAATGGCTGATGACGTGATCCTGAAACTCGAAGGTGATCCCCTGTGCTTGCAGCTCTCGCTGTGCCTGCTCAAAATTTGCTCGTGAGGCGCGGAAGGCCACGTGGCGCACGGCGATCACCGGCTGCGGCTCATCTGAGGGAACGGCTCGTTGTGCCGGGAACAGCGCCAGGCCCGTCTGATGCAGCAGCATCATTGCCGGGACATCGCCCCAGGCTTCCTGGTAGCGGCGTTCCATGCCCAACACAGTTGTGTACCACTGAATCGAGCGTGCCAGATCACGGACGCTGAGGGCAACATGATCGAGATCATCGAGGGTGAACATGCGGGTTTCTCCTTTGTCGGTGAGGATAAGGCGCGATCACTCTGTTGAGCATCGGTCTTTATGAGGAGGTTGAGCTGTCCCATCGGTCAATAGACAGGGGTGGGTTTTCTATCATAAGCTGAACAGACGATTACCCTCACAGGAGCATCCTACCCATGACCGCACCGATCCTTGAACTCCGCGTCGCCCTCACCACCGATGATTATGCCCGCCTGCTGGCTTTCTATCAGGAGGCGCTAGGATTATCTGCCGCCGAAATCTGGACCGATCACGGTCAGGCCGTCCTGTTCGAGATGGGTCGCGCCACGCTCGAAGTGTTCGATGAACGGCAGGCGGCCTCGGTCGATCAACTGGAAGTTGGCGAGCGGGTCAGCGGCGCGGTGCGGCTGGCCTTACAGGTGCCGGATGTCCACGCTGCCGTCGGACGAGCCGTCGCGCACGGGGCGCGCCTGGTGCATGAGCCAGTCATCACACCCTGGAAGAATCTGAACGCCCGCCTGGAGTCGCCGGATGGGATGCAGATCACCCTGTTTCAGGTGTTGGATGGAAGCTGATTACGCCTCACCGTTCTGATGCTCGTAGTTCCGCATGACCATGCCCAGCACCGGCTGCATCCCCAGCCGGGCATAAAACGGCTGAAGGCGGGCATCGCATAACAGGTCGATCATATAAAAGGACTGAAGCTGCTCCAGCATCCGGCGCGTCAGTTCCGTACCGATGCCCTGCCCCTGATAAGCCGGCAGGACTTCCAGCAGCGGGATATAGGCGCTCAGGACCCCATCACTGATAGCGGTGATGAAGCCGATGACCTGCTCCTGATCCCAGGCCAGCACAACATGACTGCTGCCCTGCAACAAGCGCAGATGCGTTTCAGGAGTCGGTGGGTTCGGCCAACCTTCGAAGAAGCCGCCGCGCAGGTGGTCAGCCGCCAGACCATCAAGCGTCGTTGTATAGGTGAACGATGTCATCAGCGATTCTCACAACACCAGCGCAATCGCCAGCCCGTCATAGCCCTTGCTGCCCACTGTCTGGATGGCCGTCACGGTCACGCGCGATTCAGCCGTGATCATGGCGTTCATGCGCCGAACACCCTGGACATTGACATCGGTGCTGTCAGCATCAGCCACCGCGCCATTCCGCACCACGTTGTCGCAGATAATCAGGCTGCCAGGATGCGCCAGCTTGAGTGACCACTCAAAGTAGACATCGATTGTGGCTTTGTCGGCATCGATGAACACCAGATCGAAGGGCTCCTGCCCCTCGGCGACCAGCGCTTTCAGGCTGTCGAGGGCAGCCCCCAGGCGCACTTCGACCACCTCGCTCAGTCCGGCGCGCACCAGATTGCGGGTGGCGACCTCGGCGTGTTTGCTGTTGACTTCCAGCGTGATGAGTTTTCCACCCGGGGCCAATGCGCGGGCTAACCAGATGGTGCTATACCCCCCCAGCGTGCCGATCTCCAGGATGCGCGTGGCCTTGATCGACTGCGCCAGGATCGCCAGCAGCTTGCCCTGATTGGCTGCCACATGAATAGCGGGCAGACCGGCAGCCGCCGAGTCGTGAAGGGCAGCTTGCAGCGCTTCGTCTTCCGGCGCGAACAAGTGGCTCAGATAATCATCAACGGCAGTCCATTGGGGTTGGGACATGGTAGCTCCAGTGTGAGAAACGAACGTTAATTGATGGGTAGACCCTGCTAACCCAATTGCGCCAGTGCCAGCAGGTTGCCTTCGCTATCTTTGAACCAGGCGACCTGATCGGGTCCCAGCGTGGCGATACTGTTCACAGTCTTCAAGCCAGGGAAATCATACTCCTCGAAGGCGATCCCATTTGCTTTCAAGCCGGCGACCGATGCGGTGATGTCTGGCACGAGCCAGGTCATAATGGAGTGATTGACCTGGGCAGGCGCAGGGGTTTTCACCAGCGCAAAGTACCCATCAGCCGACGGATAAAGGATGCCGCCAGCGCCATGTTGCCCTGCCGAGAAACCCAGGGCTTGCTCGTAGAAGGCGCGGGCACGTTCGACATCATTCACCGGAATGGTGAAGCGCAGGGGAAAGGATGACAGCATGAATGGTTCCCTTCAGCCTATTTGGCTTTGGATGGGCGCGTCAACGGTGCGATGGTGCGGCCAGCTTCAGAATCGGCGATCAGGGTTGCCAGCCGCTTGCGCTGCGTCGCTTCCTGCTTGGCGCTGATGACCCACCAGGCGGCAGCCCGTTGATAGCTGGGCGGTTGGGATTGGAAGAAAGCCCAGGCTGCGGAATTGGCCTGGAACTGCTGCAAATCGGCTTCGGGTAACTGGGCGCTCTGTCGCTGTTCATAGGCATAGACAGCCGATTTCTCATCCTGTCGCATAGCGAAGGCGCGTTCGCCAGCCGGCTGCATCCGACCGCCTGCCTGCAATTCCTTCACCCGTTGAATATTGACCGCGCTCCAGATGCTGCCCACGCGGCGCGGCGTGAAGCGGATCATATAGCGCTCGGCGTCGATGGTTTTACGCAGGCCATCGATCCAGCCGAAGCACAGCGCTTCATCCACACTTTCCGGCCAGGTGACGCTCGGCGTACCGCTCGCCTTCTTGTAATAGCCCAGCCACATCTCAGCGGCGGTCTCATGATTTTGCTCGAACCACGCCCGCACGCTGCTCGGACGGAAACACCAGCCACACCAGCCGGGTGCCATAGCGCAGATAAATCTCGGCTTTCTCGCGCAGCTTGCGTTTGCTATCGGTCGGCGACATGATTTCAACCGCCAGATCAGGAGTCACCGACACTTCCCGCGCTGGTGTTTGTGGCAGCCGGGCTTTGGCGATATAGCCCACATCCGGGTTGAAGGTATATTTATCCGATAGGATATATCCACCGGCTTCTCCGGTGACATAGCCGAAGCGGTTGGTGAGCAGAAACACGCCGATGAAAGCACCTAGGCGCGCGGCGAATACCGATGGCATGAAATAAGACGATTTTTGGCTGATCTCCCCATCCACCAGTTCCAGGATTTTGTCGGCATTCTCTGGCTGGCTTTGGATGACCGCGAACTCGGCATAGGTGAGGCGCTTCTTCTCAGCAAGCATGTCTGTCATGGCAATCTATTCCTGTCTCGCCTGGCACATCACCGCACAGGAGATCAGGGGCGATCCGAAAACCGCCCCTCAGCAGCGCCTAGATCCAGCGCTCGATGACGATCTTGCGCTCGGTGTAGAAGTTGATCGAGTCGATGCCCTGGCCGTGCAGATCGCCGAAGAACGACTCCTTCTGCCCGCCGAAGGGGAACGACGCCGACGGGGCTGCCACGCCGATGTTGATGCCGATGTTGCCAGCATTGACGCGGTACTTGAATTCGCGGGCATGGCGTCCGCTGTCGGTGAAGAGGCTGGCGGCGTTGCCATACTTGCTGCTATTGATGATGTCTACCGCTTCATCGAAGCTGTCGGCCTTCATCAGCGACAGCACCGGCCCAAAGACTTCTTCTTTCGCCAGGATGTTGTCCGCTGACACATTCTCGACGATGGTCGGGCCGACGAAGTTGCCATTCTCGAAGCCGTTGACCACCGCCCGGCGGCCATCCAGCAGCACCTTCGCGCCCTGCTTCTCACCTTCGGTAATCATACGCTCGATGCGTTCTTTAGCCGCGGCGCTGACCACTGTCCCCATCTGGGTTGTCTCTTGCAGACCATAGCCGACGCGCAGCCCCTGCGCCTGCCTGACCAGCTCATCGCGCAATTTGTCGTAAGCATCGCCGACGCCGACCACGACCGCAGCCGCCAGACAGCGCTGACCGGCACAGCCATAGGCCGCGCCCATGATATTCTTGACCGAAGCGGTCATATCGGCATCTGGCAGCACAGCGATGTAATTCTTCGCCCCGCCCTGCGCCTGAACGCGCTTGCCGTGTTTGGTGCAGGTTTCATAGACCAGCCGCGCCACCGGGCTGCTGCCCACGAACGACACACCCTTCACGCCGGGATGCTCCATAAGCGCCATCGAGGCTTCCTTGCCGCCCTGCACCAGATTGACCACGCCTTCGGGCAGGTCGAGGTCTTCCATGATCTGGAAAAGGATGTCCATGCTGATGGGGGTCTGGGGCGAGGGTTTGAGGATAAAGGTGTTGCCACAGGTGATGGCTGTCGGCAGGAACCACAGCGGCACCATCGCCGGGAAGTTGAACGGGGTGATGGCTGCGAACACGCCCGCTGGCTGCATCACGGTATCTTCGTCAATCCCAGCAGCGATGTCTTCCACGCCATCACTGCGCATCAGCACCGGCACAGTGGTAGCGAAGTCGATGCTTTCGATGCCACGACGCACTTCGCCGCGCGCTTCGTCGCGGGTCTTGCCATTTTCCTGTACCACCATCTCGACCAGTTCTTCAAAACGATCTTCGATGATGTGCTTGAGCTGGTACATGTACTGGGCGCGGTTCAGCACTGGCGTCGAGCGCCACTCGACAAACGCTTCCTGAGCCGCCTTGACCGCCTGATCGACATCGGCGCGGGTCGACTCCGGGCATTCGCCCAGCACTTCGCAGGTGGCCGGGTTAATCACCGGGGTGTAGGTCGTCGCGCTCGATTCAACCCACTCGCCACCGATGTAATTCTTCAGCTTCTTCGCCATCGTCCAACTCCTCTTGCTGTTATCCTTGAGTTCATGCTGTGCGAATCTTAACCGTTGCGAATGGTAGATTGCAAGTGGAACTGACGCTGAATCAATCGAGGCGAAACTATTGCCAGCCTCGCCTCGATAATCATGTACTGATGGTGGGGCAGCCGCAGCTACCCCATTGGCGTGTCGATCAGGACTCGATGATCGGCCCGCGCAGCCCGAAGTTGCTGCCAATGATGACCAGATCGCGGATGTTGATCACACCATCGCGGTTGAGGTCAGCCGCAGCCGGAGCCGGTGGTGCCGTGATGTTGAAGTTCGCACCCACCAGCGCGGCGTCCGCCAGATCGATCACCTGGTTGCCATCCGCATCGCCGCCCTTGAGCGTGTCGCTGCCCAGGTCGATCACCTGACCATCAGAGACGACGTTCGCGCTTTGAACCAGCGTCAGATGCTGCGCCCCGTTGGCGACCACACCATAGCTGTTGACCGGAACATCACTGAAGGTGAAGTTGCCGTCAGCACCCGTTGTCACCTCGACCAGCTTGGTGCCATCGAGCAGATACAGGCCAACGATGATCCCGCTGTGGTCGCTGCGGCTCTGGTACATCACCCGCCCCCGGATGGTGCTGAGGACGACGTTGGTCGGCGTGGCCGTCAGCGTAGCCGTCGGGCTGGGGGTGAAGGTGACCGTCGGCGTGTTGGTTGGTGTCAAGGTCGCCGTAGCCGTCGGTGGTTCCGGTGTATTGGTCGGCACATCGGTGAAGGTCGCCGTAGCCGTCGGTGGTTCCGCTGTATTGGTCGGCATGTCAGTGAAGGTTGCCGTAGCCGTCGGCGGTTCCGCTGTCGTGGTCGGTTCGACCGGTGTCACGCTCGGTTCAACCGGCGTGGCCGTCGGTTCCGCTGTGTTGGTCGGCACATCGGTTGGTGTGGCCGTCGGCGGTTCCGGCGTATTGCTGGGTGCAATTGTCGCTGTCGCCGACTGCGTGCCGGTGAAGCTGCCGTTGATGATCTGGAGCGTCAGCACATTGCCGTTGATGTCGGCTGCCAGCACATCGCAGACGATGTTGCTCGTACCGGCTGCCAGCACGGTGTAATTCAGCGTCATGGCGACGGCATTGCCGCTGATCGCCGGGTTGGGCTGCAAGCGCGTGCCAGCCACCAACCAGCTCCCGTCGGCCTGGAAGCCCTGGTTGACGATGAAGCTGTTGCCGTCATTGAAGCCATCGCCCTGCGTGACCGTCGTTCCGGTCAGCACATTCGGACTGACGAGACACTGTGCCTGGATACCGTAGACATCCACCACATTCTCCAGCTTCAGCGCGACGCTCACGGCTCCGCCAACATCAGCCGAAGTCGGGTTGACCTCGACGCGGAAGGCGGCCCCAACCGTCGTTGCGGTGGCCGTCGGTGGTTCAGCGGTGTTGGTCGGCGGTTCGCTGGTATTGGTCGGGACATCCGTTGATGTCGCCGAGGGTTCAACCGTATTGGTTGGCACATCAGTGAAAGTCGCCGACGGCTCAACCGTGTTAGTCGCAGTAGGCGGTTCCGGTGTGTTGGTGAAGGTCGGCGGAAGCGGTGTGCTCGTGAAGGTCGGCGGAACCGATGTATTGCTGGGGATCGGGCTAGCCGTGCTAGTCGGCACCAGTGAGGTCAGCCGCAGCACTCGTCCGCCGTAGTCGATGACATACAATTCGCCAGCCGCGTCTTCGCCGAAGGAACTGATCGAGTAAGGTGTCTCCAGCAGCGTCAAAGATTGCCAGGCACCGGCGGCATTACGATACGCCGCCCAGATGGTGCCGGTGCAGAAGTCACCATAGATGTACACGCCCTGGAATGCCGGCATCAACGAGCCGCGATAGACATAACCGCCGGTCACGGAACAGCCAGCATCGCGGCCATAGACCAGGATCGGCTTGACTTCGGTATCGGGTGCCGTGCTGAGCGTGCCGCCGTTCGGAAAGGGCACGTTGCCTTCAAACGGCTTCCAGCCGAAGTTACGACCTGCCGGGCTGTTGGCTGGCAGATAGCTGATTTCTTCCCAGGCGTTCTGCCCGACATCGCCGATGTACAGATCGCCGTTGGCGCGATCAAAGCTAAAGCGCCAGGGATTACGCAGCCCCAGCGCCCAGATTTCCGGCGTGATGGTCGTCTGGCTGACGTTCAGCCGGAGGATTTTACCCAGATAAATGCGGCTGGGGGCAGCCTGCACATTCGGGTTGCTGGCCGGGTTGATCGTCTGGGCATAATTCTGCGGATCACCACCGGAGCCGCCATCGCCCACAGGGATATACAGTAAGCCGTCCGGGCCAAAGGCCATGCCACCCGAATTGTGATTGGCATACGGTTGGTCAATCACCAGCAGTGTGCGTAAAGCGGCGGGATTGGCGCGATTGGCATCTGTCGCCGACACCTGATATTCAGCGATGACAGTGTCGCCATTGAGGCCGGAGTTGGTATCGCGGCGAGTGTAGTTGATGTAGAACAAACCATTGCTGGCATAGTTCGGATGGAAGGCCAGACCGAGCAGCCCTTGTTCTGAGCCGCCAGTGGTGATGATCGTATTCACATCCAGAAAGGGTGTCGCTAGAATCGACCCATTCTGGAGGATACGGATCTGACCGCGCTGCTCAACCACGAACATTCGTCCGCTGGTATCGCCCGGCGCGGTAGTGAGGAAGATGGGGCGGCTGAAACCCGCCGACACTTCCACCAGGCTATAATCCGCCGGATTGGGCGGAGCCGTCTGGTTGAGCGGGGCGGCCATTGTCACCACCGCTAAAGGAAACAACAAAAGTCCGAGGAGCACCCATAAACGACGCATAAAGACTCCTGCTCATAATCCCAACGTTAAGGCGGTGAAAGCAGTTTACGCTTTTCACACACTGCCTTGATTGTGTCGATACTGCCTCAACACAGGTATGAGAGAAAAGTCATGTTAGCGCGATTGTGGTGTAGTTAATCAGTACCAGTGGCGTTTATGCTTTATTGGTTCAGGTTGCATTATTGAAACATGCTGAAGGGGAATTGCCAGCCGTCAACAGACGAATGCAGCTGTGCGAAGACCTGTAACCGGGGCAGCGAACTGCCCCGGCGAGGGCGCAGGAACTAGACAGCCTGCTTAAGGCTCTCGGCGCTAAGGGGGAGTTCCACAGTGAAGATGCTGCCACGCTTTTCTGCCGCTTCGTAGCGCACCACACCGCCATGCATCTCAACCATTTCGCGAACAATCCACAATCCCAGACCAGTACTAGACTCGTCGCCAGTTGGGCGCGGGGTTAGGGTCGAGAATGGCTCAAACAGGATCGCACATTCGGCTTCAGGGATACCAGGGCCTTCATCGCGGACGCTGATGAGGACACTGCTGCCTTTGATCTGTGACTCAATCGTCACCACGCTATCCACCGGGCCGTATTTGATCCCGTTGCTGATGAGGTTGGTCAACACCTGGAGCAACCGTTTGCGGTCGGCCAGCACCGTGCCTTCCGTCTCGCCCATCAGCAGGATGATGTTCTTCTGGTTCGCGGCAGCACTGTGGCGCGCCAACGCTTCCCAGATCAGCATATCCATCTCAATCATTTCCAGCTTCAGGCTGACCCGCCCGCTTTCCAGCGCTGCTGAGTCGAGGAAGTCCATTATCAGGTCGTTCATGTTGTTCACCGTCATTTCGATACTATCGAGCGCTTCGACCGCTTCGGGTTGGTCACCTACCGTTTGCCGCAGGTAATGCTGCGACAGGCGGATGGTGTTGAGGGGATTCTTGAGGTCATGCGAGACGATGCGCATCAGACGGGTGCGGGTCTCATAGGCCCGCTTCATCTGTTGCAGGGCAAAAGTTTGTTCATCGCCACGTTTCTTCAGCATGAGCTGGGTGCGGATGCGGGCGATCAGGACATCCACCTCAATCGGCGCATGAAGATAATCATTGATGCCGGCCTGCAACAGCCTGACCATCTCGCTGTTGGAGGGAACCGGCGCAATCACCAGAATGGGCAGCTCCAGCATCGAGCGCTGTTGACGAATGAGAGCGACCAGATCCGCTCGGTTATCCATCAATATCAGATCGGCCGTCGGCAGGCAGCGCGCCAGATCATCGCTGCTGCTAATTGTCACTGTGTACTCTGCTTCAAGCGCCTGCTTGATACCGGCTGGAATTCGCACTGATGGCAGAATGACCAACAGGCGTGGTCGTTGTGGTGTGCGGTTGGGGATAATCGGAGTCATCGCAGACGTTGTGCCAGGGGGTTGCATACCCGCCCCTCTCTATTGGTGTTAATTTGGTGGGACGTAGAATTAATGTGAATGTGCTTCATAAGATCATTCTATATCCATTCTCAAGCCTATTTATCAATTTTGCGTAAATATTGCATTAAGGAAAATAGGACAATAGAACCATGCACGATAGGCAGGCGAGACGATTGCCAGTAAAATAGTCCTTTCCGACGACTATTGGAACGAATATGCCCACTCGACATCTCTATCTGATTCGTCACGGTCAGTACAATCAAGTCTACGAACCGGACGAACTGGGTGGTTCATTGACGCAACTGGGGCGTGACCAGGCATCCTATGTAGCCGAAGCGCTGCGGACCATCCACGCCCAGGGGCTATACGTCAGCCCTTTACGTCGGGCGCAGGAGACGGCGCAGTTCATCGCCAACCGTATCAGCCTGAATCCCCATATCGTGCCAGAACTGCGCGAAGTAGTGCCGGTCATCCCGCCGGAAGATAAGGCCATATTCAAAGCCCGCCTCCCGGATTATGATGACGCGCGTCTCAGCGGGGACCGTCGGCAGGCGGACAGCGCCTTTGACCGCTTCTTCGTCCCGGCCAGCGAGGATGAAGACCATCTGGTGCTGGTCTGTCATGGCAATCTGATCCGCTATCTGGTGTGCCGGGCTATCGATATTCCGGTCGTGCGCTGGACGCGGCTTGAGACCAATCACTGCGGCATCACCCGCTGTGCGATTGATGACGATGGACGGATCCGACTGGTTTCTATGAATGACGTAGGGCATCTCCCGCTGGATTTGCGCTGGTTCACTTAGGAGTGCGACGATATGCGACTGGCTATTCAGGAAGATATGCTGCCGGGTAAAACGGCACTGGAACGATTTCAACAGGCGAAGGCGCTCGGATTCGCCGGCATGGAGGTCTGGGCCAGCGGACTGACCCCGCGTGTGCCGGAACTGGTGGATGCCATTGAAGAGACGGGCATCGTGATCGCTGCTGTGAATCATGGGCGGCAGGGTCGGCTGCTCGACCCCGATATTGACGAGCGCGAACGCGGGCTGGCCGACTTCCGGCAGTCGGTGGTCAATGGGGTGGATCTTGGCGCGACAGCGGTCATTCTGGTGCCACACTTCGCCGAGCCGACGCTGCCTGATCTAACACCTTACAAGTCGGTGGTGCAGCTTGAATACGAGATGCTGCACAATCATCTGCGCACGCTTTCGGATTATGTCTACGCCATCGGCATTGACCTGTACATTGAACCCGTCAATCGCTACGAGACCCACTTCATCAATACGCTGGCTGATGCAGCCCGCGTTCGCCGGCGCATCAAGGATCATCCTCATATCAAGATTGCGGCTGACCTGTTCCATATGGCAATGGAAGAGCGTAATCTGGTGCAATCGATCCGCGACCATGCGGCTGACCTGGGCTATGTGCATCTGGCGGATAGCAACCGGCGGCTGCCGGGACAAGGGATGCTGGATTTCCTGGCCGTCGCCAGCGCCCTGAAGGATGCACACTTCACCGGCTGGGTGACGCTGGAGTGTGGCAGCCCCGGTCACAACGCCGAGTTTGCCGCGCACTATTGGGCGGAACTGCCGGAGTCGCTGCTGCTGCTGCGTCAGGCTGGTCTGATTGACGATGGAGAGTCTTCTTAATTGACTCTCAGAATCCCGCGTTACGATTGACTGATGTGCCTTTGCTCAGGAGTCTTGTGATGGCGACCTATTCCCTCAAGAAAGAACAACGTGCGTTTTCCTTTGATCGGTCGATCCCGCCGGTGCTGGAGATCGACAGCGGCGATACGGTGACCTTTGAAACCGGTGACGCCGCCTATGAGCGACTGGCGAATGGTGAAACCGTCGAAGCCATCGGGCTGGAGAACTTCAACGCGGTCACGGGCCCGGTCCGGGTGCGCGGGGCCGAACCGGGCGACGCGCTCAAGATCGAGGTGCTGGAGGTACAGGTGCGCCGTGCCTGGTCGGTGTGGCTGCCCGGTTTTGGTGGGCTGGGCAATCGCACCAAAGAGATGCACGTCAGGATGATCCCCCTCAAGGATGGTCGCGCCCACATGTCGGATACACTCAGCGTACCGGTTCGTACCATGATCGGCTGCATCGGCGTGGCCCCGGCAGAAGGCAAAGGCTCGACCTTCATGCCAGCCTATCCCTTCGGCGGCAACATGGATCTGCGCGAGATGGAAGCCGGAACTACGCTCTATCTGCCGGTACAGGTCAGCGGAGCGCTGCTGGCGATGGGTGATCTGCACGCGGCCATGGGGACGGCCGAGCCGACCTGGGTCAGCCTGGAAGCGGCTGGACAAGCGACCTTACGCATCAGCCTCGAAAAAGGGATGAAGCTGAATTATCCGCGTTTGCGCGTCGGCACCGCGACCTACTGCCTGGGCATGGCAGACACGCTGGAAGCCGCACATCAGATCGCGCTGGATGAAGCTTTTGACCTGCTCATCCACGAAAAGGGTCTCTCAGCATTTGATGCCTATGCCTATGCCAGCGCGGCCGTCGGCATGGTCTTTGGCGGCCCGGCGACCAAACTGGTCATGGCGATTGTGCCGGATTTGGAATAGGACTCACGATGACTCAGATTGCCAGCATTGTGTACAAGCCGGAAGGTCAGCCGGTTCCCGAAAATGACTTCTTGCGAGTCGACCTCGAACAGGCGTGGCTGATCGCCGGCTACGGGATTGAGGGTGATCGCAAGGGCGGCCACCCGGATCGCCAGTTGAACCTGATGTCCTACGAAACGCTCACCAATCTCCGCGCCCAGGGTTATTACACCGAACCGGGGCAGATGGGCGAACAGATTGTCATCCACCAGATGGACGTGGATAACCTGCCCATCGGGGCGCGCCTGAAACTGGGAGCCGAGGCCATCATCGAGGTGGTGGAACGGCGCAATGGCTGCCAGCGCTTTTCCCAGATTCAAGGGAAACCTTTGGAACCGGTTAAGGGGCTGATGGGTGTGATGGCGCGCGTCATCCAGGGCGGGATGATCCAGATTGGCGACCCTGTGAAACTGATCCAGGACTGATTCGCGCCGCCAAACGTTCAGGCGGTTGGCTCCCGGCGGTTCGCCGTGTGACTCCGGGAGCTTCGGCTGTACCTGCCCAAATTGCAGTAGCCACGAGAGAATATCCCGCCATCCACAAATTGGTATAACGGCGGAAACAGACGGGGGATGCGCCATCTTCACGCCATCGCGGCAAAACAGGTGGAGAAGATCGGTAACAGATTGACTGTGATAAGTGATCGGCGGCGCTCTCACAGATGAACAAATAAAGAAAGTGTGCCAAATGTCAGCATGTGACTGCAACATCAAACCAACAGGCTTTCCCCTCTCGCTTTAGAAACAGGGTATCCGGCGCCAGCGTCAATCTCATCACTGGCAGTCAATCATTACTAGACCATCCGCACTACACCACTGGATCGTTGTCTTCAGCCGGGAGGCAGCCGAGCAAGGGAAAGTGAGCTATTGGGGAAGTGATAGTCTGGACGATCATTGTGACCGGTAGTCGAACCCGGCGAAAGTTATATCCGTGGCAATTACCACGTACTTGTGGGTTGTGGGTTGAAATAGAGGAATACTTCGATACAATTCGCAGCATTGGCCCTGTAGCTCAGTGGTAGAGCACCCGCCTTTTAAGCGGAGTGTCGTAGGTTCGAGCCCTACCAGGGTCATCCTCTGTTCATATGTCCCAATCGCTTAGACACAAATGCATCCCATGCTGATCCGGTGAGCGGCTCAGGGCGTTCACTGTGGGCAAGCAAATGGCCTTGTGCATTCAGCGCCAGCACAGTGGTTCGTCCCCTGATTGTGGCATGCTCCTGCTCCCATCAACGGATCGACACCCAGAGTCCACAGTGGCATACTCACCCTTATCCTGATGAGGCTGGCGCAACGCGACTTTCCGGTGCATCATTGGTCGCCTATTGTCATGCACAAGGAAGAAACCCGATGAAAATCGCCATCATTGGCCTGGGTGTGGTTGGGCAAGGGCTGCTGGAAATCCTGCGCGACAAAGCGGCTGAACTGGCGGGTCGGTATGGCTTTCAGCCGCAGATCGTGGCCGTCGCTACCGGCAGCAAAGGGACACTGGCGAACGCCGACGGCCTGAGCATCAGCGAACTGCTGACCGCGATTCAGGCGGGGCATCTCGATCATTACCCCAATACAGCCGGTTTGCAGCGCAATCTGGACACGCTGACCCTGATCCGCCAGAGCAGCGCCGCTGTGGTGGTCGAGTGCAGCCCGACTAATCTTCAGACGGCGCAACCGGCGCTGGATTACTGCCGGGCGTCCTTGAGCAGCGGCAAGCATCTGGTGCTGGCGAACAAAGGGCCGCTCGCCCTGGCCTATGCTGAACTGGTCACCCTGGCGCAGCAGGCGCATAAACAACTGCGCTTCGAGGCGACGGTCATGGCCGGGACGCCTTCGATCCGGCTGGCGCTGCAAGCCCTGCGCGGCTGCACTATCCACGAGGCACACGGCATCCTGAACGGGACGACCAATTACATCCTGACGCAGATGGAAGGCGGCATGAGCTACAGCGATGCGCTGGTGCAGGCGCAGCAGTTGGGCTACGCCGAGACCGACCCGACGGCTGATGTCGATGGCTGGGACGCCGCTGGCAAGGTCATCATCCTGGCGCGGGCGCTCTTCAATAGTTCAATCACCCTGGCCGATATGGCGGTCAGCGGCATCAGCCAGATCACTCTGGATGATGTGCGGACAGCCCAGGCTGCCGGGGAAAAGTGGAAGCTGATCGCCCGCGTCACCCCCAGCGGTGGCAGTGTGCAGGCGATGCGGATACCATTGAATCACCCATTAGCAGCCGTCTCCGGCGCGACCAATGCCGTGACCTATGCGACCGATCTGCTGGGCGAAGTGACGCTGGTCGGCGCGGGCGCGGGGCGTTTGCAGACCGGCTTCGGCATCCTCTCCGATCTGCTGGACATTGCGGATCGTTGAGCTATTCGCGCAGCCATTGATACAGCAAAGCCGCGAGGGCCGCGCCGAGAATCGGAGCCACCAGGTAAAGCCATTGATCCTGCCATACGCCGGCCACCAGCGCCGGCCCCAGCGACCGCGCCGGGTTCATGGATGCGCCGCTGATCGGCCCGCCCCAGAGAGCTGCCAGCATGACGGTTGAGCCAATCGCCAGCGCCGGGGGTGCGCCAACCGCACGGGCATCAGTGGCGACGGCGATGATGACGAACATCAGCATACCCGTCAGCAGCATTTCCAGCACGAATGACTGCTCGATTGCGCCGCCGGGCAGGGTCGTGCCCAGTTGAGCCGTCGGACCAAAGAGCGCCGCCAGCGTGAGCGCCGCACTTGTCGCGCCAGCGAACTGTGCCAGCCAGTAGGCCAGCAGCTCGGCGCGGGTGATGAAGCGGGTGATGAAGAAAGCCAGGGTGACCGCCGGGTTGAAGTGAGCGCCGGAGAGATGCCCGACAGCGGCGATCATGACCATGATGGTCAGGCCAAAAGTGAGGGCGACGCCCACATGGGTGAGCGAACCGGTCAGGCTGTTGACGATAATGGCTCCACAGCCGGCCAGCACCAGGGCGAAAGTTCCGACGAATTCGGCGACGGCGCGTCTCAGCAAGGAAGACTTCATGGGTGATTCGGCCTAACCGCGTCCGTCACGGAGCATCTGGGCAAACTCAGACGGCATCTCAGTGGCTTCGATAGCCTGTGTCATCCGTTCGACATCATACTCGATGCGGATGAACGCAACGCTCAGGCTGCGTTCCGCTGCCGTGAGAACGACATAGCAGGCGCGGGGATTGTTGTCTTTAGGTTTACCAACGCTGCCGGCATTGACCAGGTGGCGACCACTGGGCAGCACTTTGTGATAAGGCAGATGGGTGTGTCCACACACCAGCACATCGGCCTCGGTCGCATCCAGCACCCGTTCCAGGCTTTCGACCGGGCGATCCTCGTAGAGATACTCGTTGATGCGGCGCGGGCTGCCATGCACCAGCAGCACTTTGAGAGCACCAAGCTGAAGCGGGATATGCGCCGGTAGCTGACGCAGAAAGGCTTTGTGATCGTCGCTCGTGTGAGCATTCGTCCAGGCAATCGAACGCTTGCCCAACGCCTCAGCCGCAGCGGTGTTATAAGCACAGCCGCAGTCATCGCTGCTCATCCCCACGCCCTGATCGTAATTGCCCATCAGCGTCGGCACCTGATGCTGGCGAATGAAAGCGACGACGTCACCAGGGAAAACGCCATAGCCGACGAGATCGCCCAGACAGTAACGGTTGGGTAAACCGCGCTGCTCCATATCCGTCCAGACGCTTTCGAGGGCGCTGATGTTGCCGTGAATATCGCCAAAGATGGTGATCTGAAGGGTCATGCTGAAGCCGCTCCTGTGAACGGGGTCAAAAAGGTGATGATGCGCGATTGCAACCGCCGCACGATCTGTTCGAACTGCCGCTGCCGTTCCAGCGGGTCGGTGATGCGGGTCGGGTCGGGGAAACCCCAATGGATCTGCTGGCGAGCTGAACGAAATGCCGGGCAGACTTCACGCGCCTCATCGCAGACGGTGATGACCACATCAAATGATTGGTCGCCCAGATCGCTGATATGCTTGGCCTGCTGTGATCTGATGTCAACGCCATGCTGATCCATGATGCGTATGGCGTCGGGATGCAGGCGGGTCGGCTGGCTGCCGGCGCTGGCGACTTCCACCTTCCCCTGACTGAGATGCCGCAACAGCCCTTCAGCCATCTGGGAACGAGCGCTGTTATGGGTACAGAGGAACAATACTCGCGGAATGGGGAGGATCGTCGCAGCTAATGCCCCACTCAATGCCGGATGAAGCTGGCGTCCAGCAGACTGAAACTGATCGCGCAGCGCGTCTAGATCGAGGCTGTAATACCAGTCACGACCATCGGCTTCGCTGCGGCGGGCGCTCACGATGCCGCCGGCCCGCAGCAGCTTGAGATGATACGACACCAGGTTCATCGGCTGCCCCAGCGATTCGACCAGTTCAAAGACACGGTAGTCGCTCTCAGTCAGGCGGCAGAGCAGGCTCCAGCGCAGGTCATGCGCCAGCAGACGGAGAATTGGGGGTGGTGATATGAGATCAGGCATGTTGAGTTAAATTCATTCAAATTCAATTGGAGCAAATTCAATTGTATTATAAATCCCAGCAGCGCTTTGTCCAATTTAAGGTTCGGTTAAGTCCGGACCGATGCGGTACAATAGCGGTATGGTTTCAGGACAAAGGGCATTCATCATGCGGCAGTTATTGAGCTTTTTATTGGGGTTGGTGCTGGGGGCAGTCATCGCCGCCGCCGTCGTCACACTGTTCGCTCCCACCTCCGGCGCAGACCTGGTGGAGCGTATCAAACGGGGCTATGCCGACACACTGGATGAGGCGCGCAAGGCCAGCGAGCAGCGCCGCGCCGAGCTGGAAGCTGAACTGCGTAGCAAACGTCTGAGCCGTCCCACAGGCTGAAGTCTGTGTCAACTGACTGATCCACAGAGGGTGTTCTCTGAACGAAACAACCTCCTTGTTTTGTAGTCAACAGCCACTCGACAACAGAACAGTCGCCGTTCTGGTCGGACTGGCGAAGCAGCAGTCACTTATTGAGCCAGGCACTTCTATTTCTCCCTTGCCTCCGTCTATCTCGTCTGGTATTATGCATTCCATAACAAAGAACGACCCCAGCCGCAGACAGCAGGCGCGTTATGCTTAATCATCCTGCCGAGGCGAGGAACATCCCCTTCCCCCTGTGATCACAGAGAAGTGGCCTCGCATTGCGTGCGAAGCCGCTTTTTGTTTACATCTTTACGGAAAGGAGGAAATGCGCTTGGCAATCACACGAGAACGCAAAGAAGAGCTGCTGGGCATCTACGGCGAACTACTGGGGCAGGCGACCGGTGTCGTATTCACCGAATTCAAGGGCATCACGGTAGCACAGGTCAAGCAGGTACGCGGTAAACTACGCGATGTCGAAGGGACGTATGTTGTCACCAAGAATACGTTGTTCGGGATCGCCCTGGAGAACGCTGGCTGGCCGGTTCCTGATGACATTCTGACCGGGCAGACCGCCGTGGTTTTTGGTGCGGCCAACTTCCCAGCAGTGGCGAAAGCCACGATGGGTCTGCTCAAGGATTTTGACGGCTTCCTGAGCATCAAGGGCGGCATCATGGCCGGTCAACTGCTCACGCCGGCACAGGTTGAAACCGTCAGCAATCTGCCGACGCTGGACGAACTGCGCGCCATGCTGGCCGGTCTGCTGGTGCAGCCTGCCTCTGGCATCGTCGGCAGCATCAATGCTGTCGTCGCTGGCGTGCCGATGGTCCTGCAGGCCAATGTCTCGAAACACGAGGCAGCCTGATCGTAACTGCTGTCGCCATCGTTGGATGACAGCCCAAACATTCGTATCACAACACATGCACATGGAGAAAAGACTGTGGCTGATCTGAATAAACTGGTCGATGACCTGAGCGCGCTGACGGTACTGGAAGCCGCCGAACTGAAGAAGATGCTCGAAGACAAGTGGGGCGTTACCGCTGCGGCGGCGGCCCCGGTGATGATGGCGGCAGCTCCGGCAGCGGCAGCTCCGGCGGAACCTGTTGAAGAACAGACTGAATTCACCGTCATCCTCAAGGATGGTGGCCCGAAGAAGATCAACGTCATCAAGGTTGTACGTACCCTCACCAACCTGGGTCTTAAAGAGGCCAAGGATCTGGTCGAAGGCGCGCCACAGAATGTGGTTGAAGGCGTCAGCAAGGATGCGGCTAACGATGCCAAGGCCAAGCTGGAAGCTGAAGGTGCCGTTGTCGAAGTCAAGTAGTTGACTCCGGTTCAATCAGGGCGGCGTTTTCGTCGCCCTTTTTCGTTTATTCCGCTCCAGCCATAACCCCCTTACTTCCCAGCGCCGTCGCGCACAGCCTCGCCCAGCCGTTTCAGCACATCCAGCAGGCGCAGCTTCCAGATGTCGTCGTCCATCGCGATCATAACCGCCGTGCGCGTCACCGGCACACCTAGGTCAGCTTCCAGGCGTTCGCGGCTGATCTCGGCCAGGTAGGGCAGCTTGACATGGATGACGCGGTTGATATGGATGATGGCCGTCGCCCCGGCCTGCTGTGCCAGCAGTTTGACATCAATGCCGTAGAGCAAACCCTCCACCGCCGGGGGCAGATTGCCGAAGCGATCCCGCAGCTCATCGCGCATCTGATCGACATCATCCATCGACGACAGGCTGCCGATGCGCCGGTAGATTTGCAGCCGCAGCGCCATCTCCGGTATCCAGTCGTGCGGCAGATACGATGGCAGCGGCAGGTCGATGGTGATATTGCTGACGGCTGCCGGTGGGGTGAATTCGCCGTCATGTTTGCCCTTCAGCTTTTGCACCGCGCTAGTCAACAACTGGGTGTAGAGATGCAGCCCGATAGCCGCCACATGTCCGGTCTGACGGGTGCTGAGAATATCACCGGCTCCGCGCAGCTCCAGGTCACGCATAGCGATCTGATAACCGGCCCCCAGATCAGTCAGTTCCGCCAGCGCCTCCAGCCGCACCCGCGCCTCATCGGTCAGGCGATTGGTGCTGGCGTGGAAGAAATAGGCATAGGCCTGGGCTGCCCCGCGTCCGACGCGCCCGCGAAGCTGATACAACTGCGACATGCCGAAGAAATCCGCCCGATCCACGATCAGGGTGTTGGCATTGGGGATGTCGATGCCGTTCTCGATGATGGCGGTCGAGAGCAGCACATCATACTCGCCGTGCGTGAACGCCCCCATCACCGATTCGAGCAGCCGTTCATCCATCTGCCCATGACCACTGACCACCCGCGCTTCCGGCACAATCTCTTGCAGCCGATCGCGCACCACATCCATGGTGTTGATGCGGTTGTGGACATAAAACACCTGTCCGCCGCGCTCCAGTTCGCGCAGCACCGCCTGCCGCAGCAGCTTATCATCGAACGGGCCGACGTGGGTGATGATTGGCAGCCGTTCTTCCGGCGGCGTCTGGATCATGGTGATGTCGCGCACCCCGGTCAGGCTCATATAGAGTGTGCGCGGGATGGGCGTGGCAGTCAGCGTCAACACATCGACCTGTGTTCGCAGCCGTTTGAGATGTTCCTTGTGGGTGACGCCGAAGCGCTGTTCTTCGTCGATGATGACCAGGCCGAGGTTCTTGAAGGCGATGTCATCGCTCAACAGCCGGTGCGTGCCGATCACGATGTCGATCTCACCCGCCGCGATCAGGGGCAGCATGGCGCGTTGTTCATCCTTGCTGCGAAAGCGCGACAGCATCTCGACCTTGACCGGGAACTGCGACAGCCGGTTGCGGAAGGTTTCATAATGCTGCTGCGCCAGCACCGTCGTCGGCACCAGCAGCGCCACCTGCGTCCCGCCCATCACCGCCTTGAAGGCCGCCCGCAGCGCCACCTCGGTCTTGCCATATCCCACCTCACCACAGATCAACCGATCCATCGGCACCGGGCGCTCCATGTCGGCTTTCACCTCGCGGATCGCCCGCAGTTGATCCTCGGTCTCGACATAGGGGAACGAGGCTTCCAGTTCGTGCTGCCAGGGCGTGTCGTTCTCGAAACCATGCCCATCGGTTGCCATGCGCCGGGCGTACAGCTCGAGCAGCTCTTTGGCCTCTTCCTCGACTGCTTTCTTCGCCTTCTGGGTGACCGTCGCCCAATCCGGCTTACCCAACCGGCTCAAGGCTGGCGGACGATCATCCGGGCCAACATAACGGGTGATGCGATCGGCCTGATGAATCGGCACGAACACGGCATCGGTGCCGGAATACTCGATCAGCAGGTACTCGCGTTCATTGCCTTCGACGGTGCGCCGCCGCATCCCGCCGAAGCGCCCGATGCCATAATCGACATGCACCACATAATCGCCAGCATTCAGATCAGCATAGCTCGATTCCGGCAGGCGTCCCTTCGCCGGTTGCTTGCGCCGGCGCGGTTCGGGGCGGTTCCAGCCAAAGATTTCGGCGTCGGTCAGCAGATGCACCGTGCGCTCCGGCAGGCGTAACTCCCAGCCTTCGCCCAATGCGCCGTCGATCAACGTCAGTGAAGAAGCGCCTGGCGGCAAGGTGAGGTCTTTGGCTGTCGGGGCAAATGATCCCTGCTCGCGCCACAGATCGCTGATGCGCGCCGTCTGCTGGGTGATGATGATGACGCTGTCGCCCTCGCGCTGCTGGGTACGCAGCCGGGTGACAAACGGGCGAAGCTGTCCGCCGAAGCGTTCGCCGGGCGCGAACAAGCCGCGTGGATACAACGGTGCGCTGCCGGATGACAGGGTATCGCCCTCTTCATCCTGATAACCCAGCGAACCCAGATGCAGCGAACGGCGGCCTTCCAGTTCTTCGGCCAGGGTATCCCAGGTCAGATAAGGCAAGGGATGATCGGGGGCGAGCTGGCGCTGGGTGATTTTCTCGGCGCGGGTTTTGAGCGCCGCCTCTTCGATCCCGGCCACCGTATCGCGCAGTTCCGCCCAATCCTCGACCACCACCAGCGCATCCATCGGCGCGTAATCCAGCAGGCTGACCGGGTTGGGATAGACGAACGGCAGGTAATGTTCCAGATACGGGAAATTGCTCCCCTCGCGCAGCGGTTCGGCATCGCGCTGCGGGCTAGTCACATCCTCGCCCGCCGCTGGCAGCGCCTCAAACCACGATGACAGGTGCGCCGCCACAGCAGCCGTCTGCTCCGGGATGATCTCTCGCGCCGGTGGGATGACGATCGCCTGGAGCGCCGCCTGAGAGCGCTGCGTCGTCGGGTCGAAAGCCCGCAGCGTATCGATCTCGTCATCAAAGAAGTCAATCCGCGCCGGCTTATCGGCAGCCAGCGGGAATATATCGACCACGCCACCGCGCCGGCTGAACTGCCCCGGCTCAACTACCACCGGCACCGATTCATAACCCAGCTTCAGCCAGCGCCCCAGCAGCGGCTCAATCGGATGGCGCTGACCCGGCTTGAGGGTCAGGCTGTGCTGACGGAACTGGTTGACCGGCATGGTGCGCTGCATGATGGCGCGGGCCGAGGTGATGATGATCGGCGCATTTCCGTTCGCGCTGGCTTCTGCCTGGTCGTCGCTGGTCGTCAGGGCGGAGAGGGTGGCGATGCGTCCGCGAATGACGCTCTCGACCCAGGGTGCGCGTTCATAAAACAACGCCGTCGGTTCAGCGAAGCGATAGATCGGACGATCCCCCAGCCAGACCGGGAGCTGCTCGGCCACGTTGTAGGCGCGATCCACCCGCCCGGTGATGTAGATGACCGGAGCCGGCCAGTCGCGCGCCAGCGCCGCCAGCAGAAACGGCCGCGCAGCCCGGATGATCCCCAGGTCGGGCATGGATGCAGGTTGGCGCAGTTGGTCCAGGAATTCGCGGTAAGGCGCTGTACCGCGCAGCAGATCAAGCACTCCGGTGAGCAGCATAGGTCACTCGTCGGTTGATGGTAAACGAGAACCGGTCATTATAATTGAACCGCTGCCACTTGTGGCGGGGCAGTTCGAGGGCTAACGTGGCTTACGTTTGCCGGGAGCCACCACGGGTTCAGTTGGTTTGAGCTTGTCCTTGAGGAACTCATCTGAATAATCGATCTGGAGTTCAACCCACATTGGCAGATGATCCGACATCTGGAAAGTGCGCCACTGCTGATAATAAGTACGCTTCTTCTTGGGGTCTTTCTCGGCCTGATACTTTTTGCCCATATCGCCGCTGTAAGTAGCTTCATCTTCATCGTTTAGCCGGAAAACCGACTTGAAGAAGTTGAACACGCCGGCTTTGCCGGTGCTATCGAGCCGCCCCGGGCGGACGCGAAAGGCGATCTGGTCGTAGAACTTGGTCTGTGGCGCGTTCGAGGGCAGCTTTTGCAGCTCCGGCGGAATGACGAATTCGGCCTCCAGCAGCGCCTTCATCGTGGCATCTTCCGGCGCAAAGATGTTGAAGTCGCCCAGCAGGATCAGATTGCGCGCCCAGGCATACGGGTCTTCAGTTCTTCCTTTCAGGAACTGCGCCAGATGATGAATTTCCTTGACGCGCTCCGGGTCTTCAGCCTTTGCTTCCCCATAGAGAATGTGGACGGTCGCCAGGACAAAGCGCGTCCAATTGGAGACAAAGCCCGCCATCAGCGGGGTGCGCGCCAGTTGGCTGACCGGGACGTAGATGGTTTCGCCCGTCTTTTCGTCCTTGCTTTCGACAGGCGGCAGCACTAACTGGCTCGCCAGCCCACCAAAGCTGATCTTACGCGAGTCGTAGAGAAAGCCCATCCGTTCACCGTTGCCGCGCTTTCCCTGGGTGACATCGGTGAAGATCACCTTCCAGTATTCGCCCAGGATTTCCATCAGCTTGTCGAGCGCTTTCAGGTCTTCGCGGATTTCCTGCACCGCCACCAGATCGAAGCGGTCAATGATCTCGGCGATGTAATAGAAGGATTCCGGCACCCGCGCCCCATATTTGCCGGAGTCGAATTCACGAATATTCCAGGTCGCCAGCAGCAGCGTCTCCTGAAACGTGCGCGCCGGCACTTCGGCATCCAGTTGCTTCCGCAGCGTCAGGATATTGCGGATGATCCGTTTACCCTCATCAGTAGTGGCGTTCAGCCCGGCATAGGATGGCATCACTTGTCCCTTGTGTGAAAGCAGAGAGGCCGCATAATGGACACGCTTATTATACTCCCATCGATAGATCGCAGCGAAGCTATGAAACGTCCCTATTACGGTTGGGTGATGGTGGTCGCACTGGGTATCACCGAGCTGATTTCCTACGGAGTGCTGTATTATGCCTTCACGCTGTTCATTGAACCGATGCAGGCCGAACTGGGTTGGAGCCGCGCCGAAATCACCGGCGCTTATTCGTTGTCGCAGGTTATCATTGGCTTTGCGTCGGTGCCGCTCGGTTTTGTCTTTGACCGATACGGCACTCGCTGGGTCATGACCGCCGGTTCAGTGCTGGCTTCGGTGCTGGTCTACGCCTGGTCAACGGTGCAGACGCTGCCCGTCTACTATCTGATCTGGATTGGCCTCGGCCTGGCGATGGCGGCGGTGCTGTACGAAGCGGCCTTCTGGGTGGTGACGGCCTGGTTCAGCCGTAAGCGCGGACGGGCATTGACGGTGCTGACCTTCATTGCTGGATTTTCCAGCGTGTTGTTTCTGCCGATTGTCGAGTGGTTGGTGCGAACTTTCGGCTGGCGTGAGTCGCTGGTGATGCAGGCGCTGCTACTGGCGCTGGTCACCATCCCGATCCACCTGTTGCTGATCCGTCGCCGTCCACAGGATATGGGGCTGGAGGTCGATGGGGAAACCAGCGTAGCCAGTCAGTCGACGGCTGAAAACCGCGAAAATCCTGCGCCTGCCTCGGTACGTCAGACGATGCAGCAGCCATTGTTCTGGTGGGTGTCGGCGGCCTTCTTCTTCAACACCATCGTCTACATGGCGCTCAGTGTTCACCTCAAGCCGCTGCTGGTCGAGCAGGGGTTTGCCTCAGAGACAGCGGCGCTGGCTGTCGGCGCGGTGGGTCTGCTCTCACTTCCAGGTCGCCTGATCTTCACTCTGCTGGGGGATTATCTGCCGCGTCGATATGTCATCACCGGCATCTTCCTCTCAATGACAGTTGCCCTCTTGGTGCTCTCCAGTGCGACAACCGTCCCGTTGATGATTGTG
Organism: Anaerolineae bacterium; assembly: GCA_022843385.1. Classification (GTDB taxonomy): domain Bacteria; phylum Chloroflexota; class Anaerolineae; order Aggregatilineales; family Phototrophicaceae; genus CFX2. The sequence goes on from JALHNT010000049.1 coordinate 38,675, forward strand.
TTTGTTGTGTTGTATGGGGCAGGTTTCGGCGCCATTGTGCCAGGACGCGCAGCCCTGATGGGCGAACTCTACGACATTCGCCAGTATGGGCGGCTGAACGGCATCCTGACGCTGATCCTGACGCTGGCGCGGGCGGGCGGGCCGGTGGTCGCTGGTTTCATCTATGATGAGGCTGGCAGCTATGCGCCGCTCATCACCCTGCTGCTGGTTGTTTCAGCGCTCTCAGTGCTGGCAAGCTGGATGATCCGCGCACCGAGAGCCGTCGCTATTGAGCCGGTTTCCGGCTAAACAAGTTCATCTGTTGAACAAAAAAGAGGGACTGTCCACAGACAATCCCTCCCTATGGTGCACTAGAACCCGCTCATGAAGCTCAGGTCAGCGCGGCCCTTCTGCATGGCGCTGATAGCTTGCAGCAACCCCAGCCGATTATGGCGCGTCTTCTCCTCCTCAACATTGACCATCACCTTGTCGAAGAAGTCGCTGATGGCCGGTAGCATCGGCTCAAAAGCGCTGAGGAAGGCGTCAACATTATCATTTGGTTCCAGCCGTGAAAATGCCTCGGCATAAGCGTTATAAAGATGGCGCTCCTGCTCATCGGTGAACCAGTCTGGATTGACGCCGTAGCGTTCGTCCTGGCCGCGTGTGATGCGGACGCAGCGGGCGAAGCCATCCAGCAGCCCTTCCCAGTTCGAGCGCTGCGCCCATTCGCTCAACTGACGAATGCCTTCCAGCGCCCGATAGGGGTTAGCGCTCTGCTCGGCCAGCACGGCTGCGATCACATCGCGCGGCCAATCCTGTTCCTCGATCCAGGCGCGCAACCGCCCACCGATGAAGTCCAGCACTTCGGCCTTGCTGGTCGCCGTCACCCGCACCGGTTGGGCTTTCATCACCTCTTCCAGCGCCTCGCCCAGATCAACATCCATGTGCTTCTGTACCAGAATCTGGATCACACCCAGCGCGGCGCGGCGCAGCCCATATGGGTCGGCATTCGACTTGGGAGCCAACCCGACGGCGAACAGCCCCACCAGGCTGTCGAGACGGTCAGCGATTGCCAGGAGCGTACCGGGTTCGCTGGAAGGCAGGCTATCACCAGCACCGCGCGGCTGCCAGTGTTCGAAGATGGCGTTCGCCACTTCCTCCGGTTGACCTTCCAGCCGAGCATATTCGCGCCCCATCACCCCTTGCAGCTCGGTCATCTCGACCACCATGTGGGTCGCCAGGTCCGCTTTCAACAGGCTGGCAGCGCGTTGAGCAATGTTGATCTCGGTGCTGCCAATCCCCAGCAGCTTGCCCAGCGGCTCAACCAGATCGAATACACGCTGATTTTTGTCGTACATCGACCCCAGCTTTTCCTGAAAAGTCAGGGTGCTGAGGCGCGGCAGGAAGTCCTTGAGCGGCTTCTTGCGATCATCGTTGTAGAAGAAAGCAGCATCCGCGAAGCGCGCCCGCAAGACCTGCTCATTGCCATGCGCCACCTTATCCAGATATTGATCGTCACCATTCCGCACCGTCACGAAATACGGCAGCAGTTGCCCCTCAGCATTTTCGATGGGGAAGTAACGCTGCTTCTTCCGCATCACCATCACCAGCACATCGCGCGGCAGTTCCAGGTACTTCTCCTCGAACTTGCCCAGCAGCGCTGTCGGACGCTCGACCAGATTAGTGACTTCGTTCAGCAGATTATCATCCAGTGGAACCTGCCCACCGACTGTGGCAGCTACGGCTTTGACCTGTTCGATGATCGTCTCACGACGGGTCTCGCCATTGAGGATGATGCCCTCGGCACTCATCGCATCGAGGTATTGCTGTAAGCCATGAACCGCCATCTCCGGCGACCCAAACGGACGCAGCCCGCGCGTGTTGCTGGCGCTGGCGATGCCGGCATAATCGAAGGGGATAACAGTCTCGCCGAACAGCGCTGTCAGCCAACGAATCGGGCGGGAGAAGCCGATGCGGGTGGTGTTCCAGCGCATATTCTTGCCGAACTTGATGGCCGCGATCAGCTTCGGCAGTTCTTCCGCCAGCACCTCAATAGCCGAGCGTCCCGCCTGTTTGACCAGCGCCGTCACGTATTCGCCGCCGTCAAGCGTCTCAACCTTTAGATCTTCAACCTTCAGTCCGCGTCCTTTGGCGAAGCCTTCCGCCGCTTTGGTCGGCTTGCCATCGGCATCGAAGGCGCGGGCGGCCGGCGGCCCTTTCTCGACCTTCTCCACATCCGGTTGACGCGCCGGGACATCCCAGGCTGCCAGCACCAGACGGCGCGGCGTGCTGTAGACCATCACGCCCTGCGGTGGAGCCAGGCGCAGGCGCTCGAACAGATTTTGCGCCAGGTCTTCCAACTGCTCCTGAGCATCGGCCACATCATCGGCTGGCAGTTCCTCAACGCCGATTTCCAGCAGGAAGTTGGCTTTATCCCCGGCAGAGGCAGCCGGCAGCGCCCCCGCGCTTTGCAGCGGCGGCGCATCCCAGCCCTTCTGCGACTTGAGCAGCGGATACCCCAGGTCTTCGCGCTGCTTGGCGAAGGCTTTGGCGACATCGCGCGTCATGTTGCGCATCCGGTGGAAGAAGGTGGCGCGTTCAGTGACACCAATCGCGCCGCGCGTATCCAGCACGTTGAAGAGATGGCTGCACTTCAGCACATAATCATACGATGGGATGATGGCACCTTCGGCCAGCGCCCGCTTGCTCTCGCTCTCGTAGTTATCATAGACTTCCTTGAGCGCTTCGATGTCGGCGATCTCGAAGTAATACTTGCAGTGTTCGATCTCACTTTGCAGGAAGACATCGCCATATTCCAGCCCCGGAATCCAGTCGATATTCCAGGCGGCATTCTTGTCTTGCAGCGCCAATGCAATGCGCTCCAGCCCGTAGGTGATCTCGACGCTGACCGGCTCCAGTTCCAGCCCGCCGGCCTGCTGGAAATAGGTGAACTGGGTGATCTCCTGACCATCCAGCCACACTTCCCAGCCCAGCCCCCAGGCACCCAGCGCCGGACTCTCCCAGTTGTCTTCGACGAAGCGAATGTCATGCTCGCGGCTGCTGATCCCCAGCGCTTCCAACGATTGCAGATAGAGTTCCTGGGGATTGCCCGGATCGGGTTTCAGGATGACCTGATACTGAAAATAATACTGCATCCGGTTGGGGTTCTCGCCATAACGACCATCATCCGGGCGGACGCTCGGCTCAACATAGGCCACACGCCAGGGTTCCGGCCCCAGCACGCGCAGCAGCGTCGCCGGGTTGCCCGTGCCAGCTCCCACCTGCACATTATACGGATTCCAGATCAGGCAGCCCTGCCCGGCCCAGAATTCATGGAGTTTCAGAATGATTTGCTGAAAATTCAGGGGTTGCGCCATGTTGCTCCCGTACCTTTGTTCGGCTGATAACCATGACGCGGTATTATAATGGACGCCTGAGCCGACGCGCGAGGGCGGACGAATTTCCTGACTGCCAGGCCGATCTGAATTACAGCACTCCCTCCCCCAGCGGGAGAAGGAGTGGGGAGCATCCAGAAGCCGGTTAACGCTACAGCTTGGCCTCGTTCCGCAGCAGCCCGACCAACAGGCTGACGCAGGCTTCGACATCGTTGCTATCCACCGTTTCGCTGGTGGTATGGATGAAGCGCGTCGGGATCGAGATGCAGCCGCTCGGCACACCAGCCCGCGCCGTCTGCATGGCTGCCGCGTCGGTTGTCCCGCCGGAGAGCAGTTCCAGTTGATACGGCACCTTGTCGGCCTGCGCCCGGTTAATCATCCAGTCGCGCACCGCTGGCGGAACCACCAGACCGGGATCGTGCAGCTTGATGGCTGCGCCGCCGCCCAGCCGAACCGCCATCTTATTGCTCTTGAGCATATCGCCGCTGTGAGTGACATCAATCGCCAGCGCCACATCGGGCTTGACGGCATAGGCCGCCGGACGCGCCCCGCGCAACCCGACCTCTTCCTGCACGGTGAACACCACCACCACCTCATTCGGCAGTTTCTTCTTGCGCCCGGTCTTCAGCCGCTTGAGCGCTTCGATGGCGATGGCACAGGCAATGCGGTCATCCATCGACTTGGCGATCAGGCGGCTGCCGCGTTCTTCCATGTTGCGCCACAGCGTCGCCGGCATCCCGGCCTGGATCGCGCCATTGCCGTTGCCGTCGCTCACATCGATGTAGAAGTCGTCAATCTCCGGGCGATTGGTATTCCAGGGATCGTGGGCGCTGATGACGCCGATGGTGCCGTCCTCAAAGCGGACGCGGTTGCCGACCAGCGTGGCATGGTTCAGCCCGCCAATCGGGGCGAAGCGGACATAGCCGCTGTTCTTCTCGACATAGGTTGCCATCATGCCGATCTCGTCCATATGCGCCGCCACCATCACGCGCGGGCCATCCTTGCCGACGCGGCAGATCAGATTGCCCAGCGGGTCAACCGTCATCTCGTCCACCACATCAGCCACCTCCGCCTGAATCAATTGGCGGACGTGATGTTCATAGCCCGAAGGCCCCCAGGCTTCCACCAGTTTGCGAATGAGGTCTTTCACAGTGATCTATTCTCCTCACATGGCAGGGACAGCGTCCCCAATAATTTCCGTCCCGCTCAGATTTCCAGACTACCTTCGCCGATATACACACTTTCGCCGCCGATGCGGACACGGCTGATCGCGCCAGCAGTTTGTTCGATCTCGATGTGGATGAAGCTGGGTCGCCCCATCTCAAAGCCCTGCTCGCTGACGATGCGCGCCGGACTGCCGCTCACCCAGCCATACTGCACCAGATAACACCCTAATGGCCCGCTGGCCGCGCCGGTGGCCGGGTCTTCGGCGATGCCCATCGACGGGGCGAACATGCGCGAATGCACCGTCGAAGTCGGGTAGATCGTCTCGCGGGTAAAGACGAAGACTTCGCCATACTGTTGCAGCGCCCGTTCCCAGATGTCGGTGCGGAACTTGAGCGACTGTATCGCCTTGAGCGAGGCCAGCGGAATGAACAGGAATGGCACACCGCACGAGATTTCCTGCACCGGCGAGTCAGCCAGATCGCTCACCGGCAGCGAGAGCAGGTCGGCGGCCAGTTGGCGATCCGTGAACTCTGGCGAGAAGGTCGGCTGAAGCTGCTGCATCCAGATCAGCGAGGGCTGGCCGTCAACAAACTGGAACTCCACCGGGATCACCCCCACGCCTTCTTCCAACCGGATCATCGGCTGGGCGGGCGTCACGCTGACCATGTGTTCCCGTGCCAGCACATACGATGTGCCGACGGTGGGATGCCCGGCCATCGGCAGCTCACGCGCCGGGGTGAAGATGCGTACCTTCCAGTCATTGGCCGGGTCTTCCGGCGGCAGGACAAAGGTTGTCTCGGAAAGGTTCAGTTCTTTGGCGATCCGCTGCATCAGATCGCCGGAGATGCCGCGCCCGTTGGTGAAGACCGCCAGTTGGTTGCCACCAAAGCGCTCATTGGTGAAGACATCGAGCAGATGGTAATGCAAACGACGCATGAGTTAGTTATCCATTTTAGGCAGGGTTACGCAGAATAAAGTCACGAATCCCTTGCAGCATGAGTGCTACCTGTTCTTTTGTGTACTCGGTGTATTGACCGTGCGCTGCCTTGTTACGTAGGTCAAGCCAGCTGGTCACTTGTTTTTGGTCGAGCTTGTTATATACACCGTGTCCCGCCAAATCATCATTAAGCCTGCTTGTTTTCTTCGGCTCATTCCCTGTTGGTTTCGCGTCTTCAATTGGCAGCCCATTTTTGAGGCAAAGTTTTCGTAACTGTTCTTCAAGTACCCCACCGGCCATAACCGCTGCCGGATCTTTATAGCCTTCGGCATGAAGATAGGAGGCCATTTCGAGGAAATCGCTAAACAAGTCAGCGCGAACAAGTTCTTGGATCGACTCCAAATAACCATTTTGATAATCTGAGCGTATAGTACGTAAAATACCAGCGAGCCGATCAACCGCTATAGAAGCCTCATTTGACTTTCGATAATATGCCACTACCTCGTCCATATCGATAGAGTATTGACTGGATGTAGGGACTATACGATTTATTGTAGCTGTCAATGTTGTCATCACTTCCTGAAGTTCAAAATTGGAGACTCTGTAATACTGATATTCATTATCTCTGGCATATTGAATAAGAGTCCACTTTTCAAGAGCCTTATCAATCTGATCCAATATGACTTGAATGCTAATTCGGCTGTTCATTACCGTATCACCTCCCACGTCATCCCATGCAGCGCGGCCTGCACCAGCCGCACCACCAGGGCGTAATCGTCGCGGTTGAGGTAGGCCGTCGGGCTGTGGATATAGCGGCAGGGCATCGAAATGACCGCCGATGGGACGCCGATGGTGCTGGTGTGGATCGAACCGGCATCGGTTCCGCCGCCCAACTGGGTTTTCAACTGGTAAGGGATCTGATGGGCGTCGGCAGTTGTCCGCAGGAAGCTCAACAAACGCGGTGGCACGATCAGGCTGCGATCCATCATCGTCAGCACCGGCCCGGCTCCCAGGCGGCAGGCCGGATTGCTCTCGGTTTCCATGTCATCGGGGTCAGCCAGCGGGTTGGGAATATCGTTGGCGGTTGTGCCTTCCAGCGCAATCGCTACATCCGGCTTGAGCGTCTGCGCTGCCACCCGCGCCCCGCGCAGTCCAATCTCTTCCTGCACCGTGAAAGCCGCCAGCACATCCACCGGATACGGGCCGCCCTGCAAGACATCGATCAGGATCGAGCAACCGACACGATCATCGAAGGCTTTGCCGCGCACCATCGTCGGGCTGATCTCCATGAAGCGGCTGTCGAACACTACCCGGTCACCTACCTTGACCTTGCCGTTGACTTCCTCTTTGCTGCTGGCACCGATGTCGATACGCAGGTTGCTCAACGCCACCGCGTTCTGGTCACGATTGCGGTGAATCGGCGTCCAGACGATCACCCCCGGCACGGCTTCATCGCCAATCTTCACCCGCAGCGCTGGCAGGATGCGTTCATCCACGCCGCCAATGTTGGTGAACTTGATCAGGCCGTCGCCGCCGATAGCCGTCACCATCAGGCCGATCTCATCCATGTGTGCCGCCAGCATCACGCGCGGACGATCGGAGGCCGTCCCCTTTTTGATGGCGGTGATGTTGCCCAGCGAGTCGATCCGCAGATCGGTCACCTGATCCTTGATCGCATCCAGGATGATCGGGCGCACCGCCTCTTCCTTGCCCGAAACACCTACTGCCTCTGAAAGCTGTTGCAGATAATTCATCGTCATCGTCGTCCATCTGTAGTCGATAGTCGTCAGTCAATAGTCGATCAATCAAGCAGGTTATTGTCCAGGATGCCAACAGGGTGAGACTGCCGGGGATTCGTCGGGAAGCGCAACGGCGCGTCCGCCCGTCATCCTCATGCTGCTACAGTTAGGAATTCCATACCAAAGGTAAGGAAACCGTAACTTTTGCCTGTTCTTGCCTGTTTATCAGGTCCATATTCGTACTCAACTGCGTCAGTCCTGATGAGCCTTTTTGTCCTCATCCACCCGGTAGTCCACCGCGCTCATGAAGTCGGCATCCAGACCGGCGATGAAGTGCGCCATCAGCCGTCCAGCACGTTCAATGTCGCGCAGATCGACCGTCTCCACCGGCGAGTGCATGTTGCGGATGGGGAAGCCAAGCAGCGCCGTCGGAATACCTTCCAGCGCCACCTGAATCGCCCAGGCATCGGTGCCGCTTGCGCCGGGGATGATTTCATCCTGTAGCTTGATTTCGTACTGTCGCGCCGTCTCACGCAGCTTATCGATCAGTTTGGGGTGGAAGTTCGGCCCCACGCCCAGCGTCGGCCCGGCACCCATCTCCTTGCCCTCTTCGGCATCGATGCCCGGCTGCGGCGCAAAGGTCACATCGAGCGCGATGGCGATGTCCGGCTGGATAGCATGAGCCGCTGTCGCCGCGCCCAGCAAACCCGTCTCTTCCTGCACCGTCGCCGTCGCGTACACATCCCAGCGGTGATGCATCCCCTGAAGCTGGTCAAGGCACGCGGTCACAGCAGCCACGCTGGCGCGGTCATCCAGCGCTTTGGCGGCCACGCGCTTGCCATTCAGTTCCAGCAGCGGCACATCCGGCGTAATCAGATCGCCAATCCGAACCCATTCCGCCACCTCAGCGGCGGGCAGCCCGACATCCACGATCAGCTCATCCATCGCCGGGTACTTCTTGCGGGCGTTGGCACTCAACAGATGCGGTGGCACACTGGCGACCACGCCGGGCAGCGGCTTGCGTCCATGCACCAGCACCGGCTGCGCCATCATCACCCGATTATCGACCCCGCTGATACGGTGAACATAAATGAAGCCATCAACGATCTCGCGCACCATCAGCCCGATCTCGTCCATATGCGCCGCCAGCATAATTTTGCGCGGCTGCTCCAGCGGTTGTGTCGCCCGCTTGATGCCGATCAGGCTGCCCAATCCGTCCTGCTCGAAGGTCGTCACATACGGCTGCCAGGCGGCGCGTACCACCTCGCAGATGGGCCCTTCATGACCGGATGGGGCGTGGGTCTCGACCATCGTTTTCAGATGTTGCTTTAAGTCGAACACAGCGGCGCTCTCCCTCAACAGAAACACCCTCCAGCGGAGGGCGCATCAGGATTCTATCAGTATTGGCGTTCAGCGATTATGGCATACTCGGCATGAAACGCCAATCATGGGTGGTATCACAGCCGCGCCAGATAATCCGCGCCTTCGAAGATCGAGCGTGTGACACGGGCTTCATCCAGTTCATCCGGGTTCAACAGACCGTAGTATTCCCGCGCCAGCGCCGCCAGCCGCAGCGATCCGCAGATGACCGATAGGCCGTTGCTGCGCCGCGCCTGCTCCAATGCGACTTCTGGACGCGGCTCAAGCCGTACCTGCGCCTGTCGCAAACCGACCTGCTGCTCGAGATCGGAAGCCGTCAGCCCGCGATGCCCGGTCAGGCTGGTGAAAGTCACGTGAAACTGCGTCTCATCGAAGACCCGCAGATAATCGGCTGCCGCCTTATCCTTCAACATGGCTACGACCAAATGGACAGGCGGCTTTGGGTAGAGCGACTCGATGTGCTGGCGCAGAGCATAGGCAGCACGCGGAGTATGCCCGCCGTCAATCAGAATCGGCTTGCCCTCTAAATGAATTAGCTCCCGCCGTCCGAGGAAGTTGGGCAGCGCTAGAATATCTGGCAGTGGCTTCTGTGGAACAATCCCCTTCTCCATCAAAATCCGCAGCCCTTCATGAGCCGCCTGACCCGATTCGGCGGGATGCAGATGGGCTGACTGTCGGGCGATGACCTCCAGCAGCACATCCTCGGCTTCGGGCAACTGCGGCTCAAGGATGACATGCCCGCCTGGCCGGATGATGCCGGCTTTGTGCCAGGCGATGGTTTGCAGCGAGCCGCCCAGCATCGCCAGATGTTCCCGTTCCAGCGGCGTGATGAGCGCCACTCGACTCGCGGCTGCATTGACCGCGTCCCAGCGCCCGCCCATGCCCACTTCCAGCACCCCCAGCCTGACCTGCCGCTGCTGAAACCACCACAGTGCCAGCGCTGTCGTCCGTTCAAATGTGCTGTAACGCAGCCCGATCTCGCTTTCAACAGCCAGCACCCGCTCCACGCCCTCGACCAGCTCATCTGGCTCGATCATTCGCTCGTCGATCATCATCCGTTCGCGGAAGCTGTGCAGATGCGGGCCGGTGAACAGGCCGGTGTTCATCCCATTGAGGACGTTGACGATCTGATGACAGGTAGTGCCTTTGCCGGTGGAACCCGTGACGAGGACTGCCGGGTACGCCTGCTCCGGGTTGCCCAGCCGCGCCAGCAGATGCCGCATCGGTCCCAGTGAACGGGGGAAATCCACCGCCCGCACCGGCTGGCACAGGCGGTTGAGCGCATCGACATAAAGTGAAGGAGTCATGGGAATACACAGATTGTTTTCTGTCTGGCTTCGAGTATATCCGTCGTCAGTTATCTACACCATTATCAGGGAAATCGAATGTGATTTTGCTTCCTCTGTCGCTCGCCAGAATTCGCCAATCAGAGGATTCTATCTGTTACGTTCCTGCAAGGTCTTTTTCATGTAGAATGGGGGCGGATATGACTTTAGTCCTATCCAACTCTGGGCAGTTAGACACTGGACATAATGAGCAGTGTGGTGCGGTTATCAGGCAATGCTGCCCCAGGCATTGATCTGACCTAACTCTGGACACAATTATATGACTGATAACGAACTCGTCCTCTATCGCGACGACATGCTGCGTGGCTATGATTTTTTGTTGCGCCAAGCGAATGAAGCACTCAGCCTACGCCAGATGCAGCGGTTGCGCGAGATTTGGACGGTCGTACTGATCCTCTCCAATGCCGTTGATGATTATGTCGCCGCTAAACGCCATCGCCGTTATAGTGATGAGTTTGACCCTCGTTATCGTCTGATGTATGCTTCACGTACGCCGTTACAGATGATCCGCATCTGCACCCACCTGTTGATTGTGAATCATGTCCAGCAAATTGACCGGCTCAGCCCGGCGCAGTGGGAAGCGGTGCAGTTGATGGAACAGGCTGAACGTGCTTTGGTTAACTGTCTTGAACGGCTATGGGCCGAGATGAAGCATGAGCAAGAACGCCGATACCGCCAATTCGTTCCAACGTATTGAGATCTTTGACTTCCACATCTTTCCGATTCTGCAAACCACCCGTCTGGTATTGCGTCAGCTTCGTCTGCAGGATGCCGACGCTGTATTGCACATTCGCGGCGACTTCGAAGTCACGCGCTACAACATCGGCAGCGCCTACCAATCCCGTGAGCAAGCCCAGAACCTGATCGAAGGGATCACTGACGGCTATAACCAGCACCTGGAAGTGCGCTGGGGCATTACGCTACGTGAAGATGACAGCGTGATCGGCATGGTGGGCTACAATTATTGGGTGCGCCATGACCATCGCGCTTCGGTGGGATACGACTTGGCACGGGAATTCTGGGGGCTGGGTATTATGACCGAAGCGCTTCGGGCGGTAATCGCTTTCGGCTTCGACCAGATGGCGTTAAACCGGATTGAAGCTGATGCAGATATGCGCAATCCCGCGTCAGCGCGGGTGCTGGAAAAAGTCGGCTTCAGCCGCGAAGGCGTGCAGCGCGAACAATTCTATGAGGATGGTCGCTTCCATGATCTCGGTTTGTTCGCTCTGTTGCGGCGTGATTTTGGAAAATAAAAACAGGGACATCGAAGTGGATGTCCCCGTTAGGTTTATCTGGTTAGCAACCGACTAGCGGCGCGGCCCACGATCATTGTAACGGCGTTCTCCGCCACCATCGCGACGCCCGCCACCACCAAAACCGCCACCACCACCACCGCGTTCTTCACGCGGGCGTGCTTCATTGACAGTCAGCGGACGATTGTTGAGCGAGTAGCCATTGAAGCGGCGAATCGCCTCCTGAGCCAGTTCATCTGTTGCCATTTCGACGAACCCGAAACCTTTGGAACGGCCTGTTTCGCGATCCATAATGACGGCCACGTCAGTCGTTTCCCCGACTTGTTCGAACAACGTCCGAATGTCGTCCGCCGTCGCAGTGTACGGCAGATTGCCTACGTACAACTTCTTGCTCACACTTAGCTCCTAAACAGATATGAAAACCGAACTTGGATAGCGGAAGAGACGCGGCAAATAAGAGGCACAGACACCGGACACTGGCAACAGACGGGAACGTGCAATCTCAAAACTCAACCATTTTCTCCTCACTATCAGGTTCATCATGACACAAATTTCGTATTTTGTAAAGATGATGACGGGGGGTTTTGTTGGCCGAAAATTTGACAGATTTGAACTGATGTTCTATACTACAGATCAACGAACAGCATGTCAGTTGAGAGCTAATCGAGGCAGTCAGCAGCAGAATGCGGGGTGGCCGGGGCGGCATCAGATGCGGGAAGCATGGCCGCCGCCATCACGATGAGCCATGCATTTTTCGCCATTCGTCACTATACTCTGGGTTGAATTCGATGACACACTGATGGAACAATCATGCGTCCGATAACCCAGAAACTCCTGGATGATCTGCTGGAACAAGCCGCGCAGCAAGAGCGCCGCCGCATCCCCTATCGCTTTCATGAACACGAAGACTCGGTGCAACGGATGCTGAACGCCATCCTGCCCGGCAGCTACATTACCCCGCATAAGCACGAGAACCCGGACAAAGTCGAGCTGATCGCCGCGCTGATGGGGCGGGCGGCAGTGGTGCATTTCACCGACAGCGGCGGCATCCACAACATCCACATTCTGGAGCCGGGCGGATTCACCCTGGGCGTGGATATTTCCCCGCGCGTCTATCACAACTTCGTCGCCCTCACACCGTGCGTGGTGCTGGAGATCATCCAGGGGCCGTATATCGCCGAGACGCACAAGAAGTTTGCTGACTGGGCACCGCGCGAAGGCACAGAAGAAGCGGCGGCGTACCTGAAGGGACTGGAGAAGCTGATCTATGCGGCGGAGATGAATGGATGAGCGATTACTACGCTGCTGCCCCCGCCGATCAGGTCGAACGGCTGATGACCTTTCGCCGGGCTCATCCGCCGCGTCAGACGACCATCAACGGCATGACCTGGGAATACCTGAGCTGTGGACAGGGCGAGGCGACCATCCTGTGGCTGGTGGGCGGGCTGCGGGTGGCGGACGCGGCCTATCGTTCCATTCCCCTGCTGGAAGATCATTTCCGCATTCTCGCCCCAAGCTATCCTCCGCTGATGAGCATGGACGTGCTGGTGGATGGGTTGGTTAGGCTGCTGGATGCCAGTGGGGTAGGGACGGCGCATGTGCTGGCCGGGTCATTCGGCGGCATGGTAGCACAGGCCTTGCTGCGGCGGCATCCGGGGCGGGTGAACAAGGTTGTGCTGTCCACCACAGCAGTCCTGGACGAAAAAGCTGTCGCGAATTATCAGCAGCAGGAAGCAATGATCGCGTCTGCCCCGTCGGAACTGGTGGCGGAGTTTTCCAAAGGCCGCTTTGTCGAGATGATCGCGCCGCCGAATGACGAGCGCACCTTCTGGACGGCGTATGTAGATGAGCTGTTCAGCGAGCGGCTGACCAAAGACGATATGTTGAGTACGGTGCGCTGCCTGCTGGATTTCGCCCAACAGCCGCAGCAGCCGCAGACCGCGCCGGAATGGGCAGGACGCATCCTCATCATCGAGTCAGAAGATGATGCCACCTTCGACGCCGCCGCCCGCGCCCGTCTGAAAGCGCTCTACCCCAGCGCCCGCGTCCATACCTACACCAACGGCGGACATTCCCCAGCCACCACCCAGCGCGAGGCGTACTTCGGCCTGGTGCGGGGGTTTTTCAGCGGGTAGTGGACTGGCGCGGGAATTGAGTTCCTCAATGCCGCTGGTTTACAATACAGGCACGATCGACCCACTATTCAGCCATTTTGAAGGAGCAGCCGATGACGACCACCGCCGACATCATCAAGTCGAATAAGGATTTCACCCTCACCAGTTGGACAGCGCAGAATGCCTGGAATCCGATTGTGATGGATCGGGGCGAGGGGGTGTATTTCTGGGATACCGATGGCAAGCGCTGGATCGACTGGTCATCGCAGCTCGTCAACGTCAATATCGGGCATGGCAACCCGCATGTCATTAAGGCAATTCAGGATCACGTCAGCCGCATCTCCTTCGCCTACCCTGGCATCGCCACCGAAGCGCGCGGCAAGCTGGGGGAACTGGTGGCGGAAGTGACACCGGGAGACCTCAATCATTCGTTCTTCTGCAACGGCGGCACCGATGCGATCGAGAACGCCATCAAAATCGCGCGGCTGGTCACCGGCAAGAGTAAAATTCTGACGCGCTATCGCTCGTATCATGGGGCGACCTTCGGCGCGGCCACCGCTGGCGGCGATCCCCGGCGGCATGGGCATGGCCCTGGCATCCCCGATATTGTGCGCCTGCCCGATCCGTATGCCTACCGCAGCCCGGTCTACAAGGGGCGGACGCAGGAAGAAGGCGATGCCATCATGGCTGATATGGTCGAGGAAATCGTGCAGATGGAAGACCCCAAGAGCATCGCGGCCATCCTGCTCGAAGGCTACAGCGGCACCAGCGGCGTGATCCAACCGAGCGCGGTCTACTGGAATCGCATCGGCGAGATCTGCAAGCAGTACGGGCTGCTGCTGATCGTCGATGAAGTGATGAGCGGCTGGGGGCGCACCGGCGAGTGGTTCGGCGTCGATCATTACCCCAACGTCAAGCCGGACATCCTGGCGACGGCCAAAGGCATCACCTGTGGTTATGTGCCGCTGGGAGCCACCGTCGTCAGCGACGAGATCGCGGCTTACTTTGGCGACAAGCAGCTTTCGCTGGGGCTGACCTACAGCTCCCATCCGCTGGCGATGGCGGCAGGGATTGCTACCATCGAGGTGTACCGGCAGGAGAATCTGGTTGAGCGCAGCCGCGAGATGGGCAAGACGCTGCGGCGCGGGCTGATGGATCTGGCGGAGAAGCACGCGGTCATCGGCGATATTCGTGGCGCGGGCTGCCACCAGGTGATCGAGCTGGTCAAGAACCGTGACACCCGTGAGCCGCTTTCCCCCTGGCAGGGCGCGACGAGCGAACCGCTGGCAATTGTCAGCAAGGCGCTGCGTGATGAGGGCATGAGCACCTTTGTGCGCTGGAATATGATCTTCAACTGCCCGCCGCTGATCGTCAGCCCATCCGAGCTAAAGGAAGGGCTGGACATCCTCGACCATGCTCTGACCAAGATTGACGGGTATTACGAGGGGTAGATCTTCCAAACAGGGGAGCGCAGCCTGCGTTCCCCATATCCTCATTGGGAGCTCTGACATGTCAACCACGCCCGAGGATGTTTTTATGCTCCTCGACGCTGCTCTTGAATCTGAACGGGTTCTGTTCGAACACGTGACACTCGTTGATGACCATGCTGAAGGCAAAGCGCTGCTGGTTAAACCGAAGACGCTTGACGCTCCATCACCCGTTCCGCTCAGGCTGGAAGCAATTGCCAGCGATGCCGACTGGGCGGCCTATCTGCAAGCACGATATGAAGTCGAAAAGGTCTATGGGCTCAACCTGGAGCAGACCGAACGCATTATTCAACAGATGCAGCAACGAATGCAGCGGATGGCGCTGGGCTGGCATTTTCTGTGGTTGGATGAGGAAGCGGTGGGGGCGGTAGGGCTGCTGCTGTTCGAGCATCAGGGGCAGCATTATGGCCGCTTACAAGATGTCGATGTGTTTCCCGGCTATCGTGGGCAGGGTAATGGCAACAGACTGCTGACAGCGGTTGAAGCGCTGGCCTGGCAGCGCCGCGCGGCGGCCCTGTTCATCGGAGCCGATACCGATGACTGGCCGCTGGGCTGGTATCAGCGGCGCGGCTACACCCGCATCGGCACAGTCATCAAAGTTGTCGAATCGTCATTGGGCTGACAGGCCTGAACGCCACATCCAGATGGCAGCGACGAGCGCCATGATGCCAAACACCAGCATATACAGTGGCTTGACTGGTCTACCGTTGATCTGATTAACCAGGTTGGCGATGCCTACTCCAATGCCGTAGATCAGAAACATCCCCTGCATAGTCAGCGCCAGAGGCCATGAGCGCAGGCTATACACAGCGCCAACGGCCAGCGTCAGCAGCATGACGGCGATCAGGCGGTTGGTCAGCAGATCTCCCGGCCAGACCCAGATCAAGTCCGAGCCGCTATCGGTGATGAAAAGCGCAATCCCC
>JALHNT010000050.1 GCA_022843385.1 Anaerolineae bacterium
CTCTGGCAGTCCAAACGTAATCAGACCCAAGTCACCGTCAATTGGCGTTTTACCACCACCGATGCCCGGATCAAACTCAAACGCCTTTACCCTTCTTTTCATGCTGGTTGACCCACTAGATCAGGATCAGTTTATGCGTCGCCTCTTTCGCTCGATAAATCCGAGCGTCCGCATCCTGCTTTCAACCTTTATCTTCGCCCTGCTGCTGTTCGTCTTCATCCTCGTCATCAATCGGGCTGAACCCATCGTGCAAGGGCGGAGCTTCACCCTGGGCGACATCACCAGCCTGACACAGAGCCTCAACTTTGAACCAGAGAGCATCGCCCTGCTGGCGCTGATCCCGACGCTGGAAGTGCTGCCACCGGCCGGCGCGGGTTACGAGGGCAACCTGGTCCGCATCCGCCTCGATGATCTGGGCTATTACGTCTTCGATGCCGATCCCAACCGCGACGTCGATCAATTGTGTCTGGATGAGCTGCGGCTGGGCTATGATTTCAGCGATCCGCAGATGGGGCAAACCAGCGATGTCCTGATCGGGGTCGATATTCTGGATGGTGCGGAGCCGATGTGTGGCGATCTGGGCCAACCGGTCACCGGAAGCGAAGCGACGTTGTGGATTCGGGCGACGCTTCAGACGCCGCTCAACCGGGCATTGTTCGATGAACTGTATATCGAATTGCCCACCACCAATGTCTTCTACCGCTATCCCTATGATTCGTTCGATCTGAGCGCCGTCGCCCAGGCATCCTACCGGCTGCTGCGGGGCGACGAGGTGTTAAGCGAAGGGGTGAGTGCGCCGTTCCCGGTGTGGGTCTTTCAGACTGACAGCGAACGCAACTGGAATGTGGAAGTGACGACCCGCGCCGCGACCGTGAGCGCTGAAGCACCATACCCAAGCGATTTCTTCGGCTTTCTGCGCGACGGCGATTATCTGGCGGCGGACTTCACCTTTGACCGCCCGCTGTTGTTCCGCCTGACGTACCCGCTCCTGATCCTGGCGATGATCGTCATCATCTCGCTGCTGCCGTTCGTGCTGGAGCTGGAGCCGCTGCTGGAGATCACGGCCGCGATTCTGTTCGGCATCTTCGGTTTGCGCCAGGTCATGACTCCGCCCAACAGTCAGGGACAAACCATTCTGGACATCCTGTTCCTGGCGCTGTATGTCGTGTTGGCCTTCACCCTGATCCTGACGGTGACCTCGCGGGCGCTGGCGGCGCGGCGTTCGGCAAAACGCCCGCCAACCGGGGAAGGGGAGTCCCCAGCATAACCGGCCTCAGCGGTGACCGGCGGATGGGTTTCGCCCGTCGGGGCGACTCGCGCACCGCCGTTACAGCCTCCAAGAAGCCATGGAGGCGAATGTCTCTCTTATCCCATGGCGCTGGGCGATTGGTTTCCTGATCTTCAAGAGCGACGTTGTTGGCATCCTGACCTGTCTGTTTGCAAAACCCTGTGTCTTTTTGCCTAGCCTAACCCTATATCATGCGACATAGATTGTGTCCCTACACGGCAATCTGGTTTGACTGATTGGGATCGTTATTCTCCTGGAATAGCCTAAGACCTGCCTTAATCTCACCGCCGGTACTCATCGCCGCAGTCACCGATCAGGGCGAACAGGTCGCGTCCACTGCGGCTGGCGGCGTCGATGGCCTGGCGCTCATCGGCAGTCAGGTCGATGGCAAAGACGCGGGCATTCGCGGCGCGATGCTCGGCCACCCCCAGCCGGGTTCCAGCGATGACGCCGCCGACTGCCGGTTGATCGAGGATGAAGCGCAGGGCGACGGTGGCGAGGCTGACCTGATGGGCTGCGGCCACCGGGCTGAGCGTCCGCAGCAATTCCTGAAACAATGCCCAACCGCCCCAGGCATCGATCATATTCTTGTACTTGCGCAGGCTGGCGGTGTTCAGGCTGGCCGATGATGGTTCAGGCTGACCGAGATAACGCTCGGCGAGCAGGCCGCCAGCGACCGTGCCATAGGTGAGCAGGTGGATGTGGTGCTGCTGGCAGAAGGCGCGCATCTCGACTTCAGGCCGCCGGTCGATCAGCGAATACTGCACCTGATTGGAGACAATGCGGATGCCGTTCTGGACGATGGTCGCCAGATGCTCGGTATCGAAGTTGGTCAGCGCCAGATGGCGGATTTTCCCCTCGGCCTGTAAATCGGCCAGGTGCCGGAGCGCATCGAGATAGGCCGAATCGCGGTAGTCCCACCAGTGGAATTGCAGCAGATCGAGCGTCGCCACCCCCATGCGCTGGCGCGAGACATCGACGGCGGCTTCGACCACCGGGCGCGTCATCCGTCCAGGGCGGGGAACCCACTTGGTGAAGGCCAGCGACGAGTCGAGGGCAGCCGCGCCATCGCGGGCGGTGAGCTGCTGGCGAAACTGACCGATGAAGTCCTCGGCTGGGCCGTAATGATCGGCCAGATCCCAGGTGGTGAAGCCAGCATCGTGATAGGCCAGCATATCGCTCAGGGCGCGGCGCGGGTCAATCGTCCCGTGTGCGCCGGAGACCTGCCACAGGCCGTTGAGGACGCGGCAGATGCGCAGGTCGGGGGTGAGTTGGGTGTAGGCGATGTCGGGCAGCATAGGCAAGTCCAATCGGTAGTTGTTGGTGGGTTAGTTCTTGGTTGTTAGTTCATTGGTTTTCGGTTCGTGTTACTGATGGCATCGGTATGTTGCTGCTGATTTTGCTGATTGGAGCGCGTCATTCACCGCCAGGACACCAAAACCAAAGAAAGAGATTTTACCGCAGAGTCACGGAGGATATAGAAATACTGAGCGATGATTCACAAAATTCGTCAAATTCGTCAAATTCGTCAAAGTCACACGTGCTTTTTGTGAACATTTCCCTCATCGGTTGTGTCGTCGTCGTCGTCGTCGGACAGACACCGACATCAGAATTCACCGCCAAGACGCCAAGAATTGATGTCTTTTACTTTCAACGTAGCACTCAGCACTTTGAACTTTCAGAGCAGCTATCCGTGAAAAACGCATTCGACCGAAGGGATGAAAATAGGCTACCAGTGTTAGCCGCTGGGGGCTGAAGCCACCCAGCTAGCGGGAAATACGGTAAGCGCACTAACGGCGCTGGAAAACACTCTGGAAAGCAGCCCCTTCAGTGGGCTTTGCATCTCTTGGTAGCCGAGGGGTTAACCCCTTGGCTGCTGCTGCCGGGTTGCGGGCCCATCTTCAAGCCAGACACAGAGGACATAGAGAAGAATCAGAGGTCTTTTCACTTTGAACTTTCTCGTGTTGATTCACAAGATTCGTCAGATTCGCATCAGTCCTTTTTGCGATTCGTGAATCATGGCCGTCGGTCAATTCGATTCGGCGGCCAACTTCTCCCCTGAGTTGACCGGCAGGGGTGGTGTAAAGTGCAACGTGCTAAGTAGAAAGCAACGAGTAACGAGGATTTCGTCTGTTGACTATCGACTGATGACCGGTGACTACCTTCAGTTGTTAAGTTGCACGGGGAAAACAATGCGTTTCCCACAAGAAACATTATAGAACAAAAGGGCTATGGTGTCAAGTACCTGATGGATAGAGGAATGTAGTGCACAGACAAAGGCCTGTTCTTCTCTTTCAGAGGAGCCCACCCTATTAGCCACTATCCATCAGGTGCGCTATCATGGGGGAACAGGCAGCGATTAGTGATGGTACATCATCCATGAATGACACTAGCCCAAATTCACTTCGTATCTTCATCTCCTACGCGCGGGGCGACGGGCGCGAGCTGGCACTGCGATTGCAGGCGGATTTGACCGGCGCAGGACATTCTGTCTGGCTCGACACAAGTGAGGTTGACGGCGAAGCGAGTTGGTCGGTTGAGATCAAACAGGCGATTGATGAATGCGATTGTCTCCTGGCGCTGCTGGTGCGCAGCGCAAAGGAATCAGAAATCTGTCGGGCTGAACAACGGCATGCGTTGCGTAAGCATAAGCGCATCATTTCGCTGTTGCTTCAGGCAGATGCCGAAATACCACCGGATCTAGAAGGCTCCGCTCATTGGGACTTCAGCCACTCTGAGCGCTATGCCGAGATGTTGACGGCGCTCAAGGCCGATTTGCTCAGCCATGACCTGCTGCCTGCTAGCCATGCGCGGCTGATTGAGGGCTGGGGTGACCCCTATAACCTGCCGGATGTGTATGCCTGGCAAAACTACGGCTATCACCTCGTCAAGGCCGGGCAGGGCGAACGGCTGCGGGCGCTGCTGCTCGATCATCGCTGGCTGATGGCGAAGCTGGCGGCCACCGATGTCAACGCGCTGGTGGGGGATTATGATGTGGCCCTCACCCCTGGCCCCTCTCCCACTGGGCGAGGGGAAACGCGAACCGTCCCTACACCCGACGAGAAGGCGCGGCTTGAACCCCTTCGGCTGATCCGTTCGGCGCTGATGATGAGCCGTCATGTGCTGCTGGAGGACAAGGACGCGCTGGCGCACCAACTGGTGGGGCGGCTGATGACCTGGCGCAAGACCCAACCGGACATCCGCGCCCTGACTGATGCCATCGTCGCCACCGTGCTGGGCTTGTATCCGGTGGATCTCGATAGTGAGTATCCGGTGCTGGATCAGGCCAGCAGCATGTTGATTGCGACACTGGCGGGACATGCGGGTTTGGTGAATGGCGCGATAGAGCTACGAGATGGGCGGTTGCTCTCGTGGGCGACTGATGGGGCGCTGCGGCTGTGGGGAGCGGATGGGAATTTGCAGGCAATTCTGACCGGGCATACTGATGGGGTAAAGGGTGCGCTGGAGTTGGATGATGGGCGGCTGCTGTCGTGGTCGGAAGACAAGACTCTGCGGCTGTGGGGAGCAAATGAGAATTTGCAGGCCGTGTTGGCGGGGCATACAGAGGACGTGAATGGAGTGGTAGAGTTGCGGGATGGGCGATTGCTGTCGTGGTCGAGTGACAGTACGCTGCGGTTGTGGGGAGCAGATGGAACGGCGCTGATGGAATTTACAGGGCATACAGCTAAGGTAACAGGGGCTCTGGAGTTACGGGATGGGCGATTGTTGTCGTGGGCCTGGGATAAGAAGCTGCGACTTTGGGGGGCAGATGGGACAGCACTGAAGGTTCTGGTGGGGCATAAAGACAGAATGAGCGGTGCGGCGGAGTTGCGGGATGGTCGTCTCCTGTCGTGGGCTGGCGGCTACAACAACAAAGACCATAACCTACGGTTGTGGGGGGCGGATGGGAGATCACTGGGAGAATTGGCGGGTCACATCTGGGGTGTGTATGGGGCAATAGAACTACGTGATGGGCGGCTGCTGTCGTGGTCGAGTGAAGGTACGCTGCGGCTGTGGACTGTAGATGGGAGTGTGCAGGCAGTGCTTGAGGCGCAACTAGGTGGGGCAAGTGGGGCGAAGGAATTGCGAGATGGGCGGTTGCTGTCATGGTCGAGGGAAGGGACGTTGCGGCTGTGGGGAGCGGACGGGACGGCGCTGGCGATATTGACAGGGCATACGGATTTTGTGAATGGTGTGATGGAACTGCGGGACGGACGGTTTCTCTCGTGGTCATTTGATGAGACGCTGAGGCTGTGGGCAGCGGATGGGACGGCGCTGGCGGAACTGTCGGGTCATACCTGGGGTGTAGATGGAGCGATAGAATTGCGGGATGGGCGGGTGCTGTCCTGGTCGCCGGATGAGACCCTGCGGCTGTGGGACACAAACGGGATGTCACATATACCTCCCGACGAGCAAATGCAGCGGGTAAGAGATGTATTGTATCTGCGAGATGGGCGTGTGCTGTCGTGGTCTCATAGTTCTGTCAATAAAGATGGCAAACTGTGGCTGCGAGGTGCGGATGGTAAGCCCGAGGCGGTGTTGGCTGGGCATACGGATGAAGTGAATGGCATGATGGAGCTGCGGGACGGGCGGCTGTTGTCATGGGCGGAAGACTTCACGCTGCGGCTGTGGGGTGCGGATGGTAAGCCCGAGGCGGTGTTGGCTGGGCATACGGATGAAGTGAATGGCGTGGTGGAGCTGCGGGACGGGCGGCTGTTGTCATGGTCAAGTGACAAGACATTACGCTTATGGGGGCGGGATGGGGCAGCAGTAGCGGAATTCGTTGGGCATAAGGGTGAAGTGACCGGAGCGCAGGAATTGGCGGATGGTCGGCTGCTATCGAGAGCGCTGGACAAGACACTTCGATTGTGGGACGTGGATGCGAAACTGCTAGCAGTACTTGTCGGACATAGGCGACCTGTCAGGGAAGTGCTTGAACTAAAAGATGGTCGGCTGCTTTCCTGGGCGCTGGACAAGACACTTCGATTGTGGGCAGCAGATGGGACCTCGCTGACAAAATTGGTAGGGCATACGGATAGCGTGACTGATGCAATTGAGTTGGCAGATGGGCGACTGTTGTCATGGTGCGCTGGATTATTTGGAAAGAGCAACGACTACACCTTGCGACTTTGGGGAGCGGACGGAACGGCGCAGGCGGTATTGACGACGCATATGGATAGTGTGTGGGGCGCATGGGAACTGCGGGATGAGCGATTGTTGTCGTGGTCGAGAGATGAGACGCTGCGGCTGTGGGGGGCGGACGGGATGCAGCTAGATGTACTGCATGAGTTTGTTGGGGACTATAACCAACGCGTTTTCGCGTGGGCGGCGGAACACGGATTTGATGCGATGACACTGTTCTCAGATGATCCGGTATTTCACGGGATGCGGGTGGCCTGGCGTGGGGATCACGTTGATCTGTATGACTCGACCAACGGCGCAACGTTGATGTGCTTTCGCAATGATGCATATATCTATGGGTCACCTGTCGTTACGACAAATGGAGAAGCGATAGTTGTCGCGGATGCGATGGGCCGGGTGTTATTCCTGCGGTGGTATGGGGGTGAGGCAGGCCAATCTCCCGCTTCGGGTGGATGACGGCGAGTAGCGAACCGGGTAGGATCAGAGCAAGGATCAACGATGTAGGGTTGATGTCGTCGTGTCAGGTGGCTGCTAGCGGGTCGCAATCATCCCGCAGCGGCGGGGGTGTACATGGCGAGGAGGCGCTCGGTCAGGCTGTTGAGGGGGGTCTTCTCGCCACGCAGCAGGGCGGATTGCAGGCCATTGCCGCGCAGGGCATGGCGCAGGTCACGGAGCAGCGGCTCCAGGCGGTAACGGCGCACTTCGACGGTCAGCGCCGGGTGAGACTGCACCCGTCCGGCGATCTCGGCAGCCAGGATGTAATCCTCGTGCAGCAGGTGCAGCCGGGCGAACCCCAGCAGCACTTCCAACAGCAGCGGCGGGGCGGCTACCTTGCTGCTGACCTGGAGGGCTTCCAGCAGCAGGTTGCTGGCATCGGCAACACGATCCTGTGCCAGCAGGGCGAAACTGAGGCCGCTCATTGCCATGATACTGCCGGGGCGGTAGCTGATCTTCTTGCGGGTGGAGAGGCTTTCGATGAGCATGGCTTCGGCCGCTTTGACATCACCCTGTTCCAGCATGACCCGTCCCAGCAGCCCCATGGTGCGGGCCACGCCGCGCTGGAAGTTGATGTCGAGATTGACCATCAGCCCCTTATCGAGCATCTTGCAGGCGTCCGCGAAGTTGCCGGTCATATAGTGCGCCAGCCCCAGCAGGTCGAGGCAGGAAGCGATGCCGTGTTTGTCGCCAATCTGGTAGCTGAACATCAGGGCCCGCTGCAAGTATGTCCGGGCTATATCAACCCGCCCCTGTGCCAGCAGGCTCCAGGCCAGGCGGCGCAGGCTGCGGGTGACGCCGTTCTTGTTGCCCATCGCTTCGCAGATCTCGAGGCTCTTTTCGAAATAGCGCTGGGCGGTGAGATAATCTCCCTGAGCGCCGATCATCCAGCCGATGTTGCGGTAGATGCGGGCGATGCCGTACTGGTCATTCGACTCCTCACAGAGCAGCAGGCTCTCGGTCAGATACTCAGCACCGAGCTGGTAGTTGCCCAGCGTCCCGGCAATCTTGGCCTGACCATAGAGCGCCCAGGCGCGCCCCGATGCATCACTGAGGCGGACGGCCAACTGGTAGCTGGCGTCGTAGTGATCCTCGGCGCGCAAGTAGTCGCTGATGCCGGCGAAAGTGTCACCGGTCACGCGAAGCAGGTGGACCCGCACCGGCGCTTCTTTGGGGACGTGTTCCAGCGCCCGCTGGAGCAGCGCCATCCCAGCCTGATAATCGCTGTGGAGATAGGATTGCTCGCCGAAGACGACGGCGTGTTCAGCTTCTTTTTCGTAATCACCGGCGGCGTGCCAGAAATCAGCCAGCATGGCGGCATAATCTGAGTTGGCCGGGGCAGACCCCTCGATAGCGGTGGCGACCAGAGCGTTCAGGCGGGCGCGTTCTGACTCGGCCAGATCGACCAGGATGCCCTGGCGCAGTTGGTCATGGGCAAAGCTCCAATTGCCGGCGTCATCGGGGGTGAGGATGGCGGCATTGGCGCAGCGCATCAGCCAGCCCTCGTAATCCATCTCATCATCAATCTGCTGTAACCAGTCGAGATGCACCTGCCGCCCGGCAACTGCCGCGAAACGCAGTGCGGGATGATCGTCCAGCGGCAGCATCTTCAGGCGGCGTCGGGCAATCGATTGGACGCCATGGGCGAAGACCTTGTCGGGCAGCTTTCCCTTGCCGATGTTGCTCAGGCGTCCGGCTTCTTCAGCCAGCGCCCGGACGGTTTCGACCAGGAAGTAGACATTGCCTTCTGTCTCGCGTTTGAGCAGCGACAATACATCCGGTTGGCGTCCGATCTGACCGAGCATGGCTTCGCTCAGTTCGGCGATGGCCTCGTCGCGCAGCCGTCCCAGCCGCAGCCGATGAGTCCCGGCCAGGGTGTCGGGCAGGTGCGGTTTCTCGTCATCGCGATAACTGCCGATCACCAGCAGCCGCGCCTGGGGAGCGACCTCAGTCAGGCGGCGCAGCGGGGCGAGGCTCTCTTCCATCCAGTGCAGGTCTTCCAGCAGCAGCAGGATCGGCTGGCGCTGCTTTTCGAACAGGCTGACGATGGCTTCCAGCAGCCGTTCCTGTTCAGCCGCTTTTTCCAGTGGGGATGGATCGGCCACTTCATAGCCGAGGATGGCGCTGATGTCCGGCACCACTTCCTTGAGCGTGCTGGCATCCAGCGGAGTCAATTGGGTGTTGAGCAGCAACCGGCGCACCGGGTCGCGCCAGAGCTGGAAGGGCAGGCCGCCGCCTTCGATGCCCTGACCGCGCAGCACCAGCGCCCCGCTAATGAGTGCCCAGGCGCGCAGCTCATCCAGCAGCCGTGTCTTACCGACGCCCGACTCGCCCGCCACCAGCCAGACCGAGCCGCGCCCATCCATCATCTCGCGCAGGGCGTCCTGAAGCTGAATCAATTCGGCTTCACGCCCGACGAAGCGAGCCGCCTTAAGGAAGCTCTCGCGCAGGATGATGTCTTCCTGTGGTGGGGGCAGGTCAATCGCGTCGGCCAGAGCAGCGATCAGGTCATCGGCGGTGGTGTAACGATCATCGGGGTCTTTCGCAAGCAGCCGCCCGATGACGGCGTTGAGACCAGAAGGCAGGAGCGAGAGATCGGGATAGATGTTGACGATCTCGTGCACCAGATTGCCGGTGGAGCTGGCATCATACGGATAGCGGCCAGTGAGCATCTCGTAGGCCATGACACCCACAGCGTACAGATCCGAGGCGATGGTGGCCGGACGTCCGCGCAGCAGTTCGGGGGCCATATAGGCCAGCGTACCAACCAGCTTGCCGGGTTGTTCCGGGGTGGTGAGCCGTTGATTCTGATCGAGCGCCAGGCCGAAATCCAGCACCTTGACCACGCCCGCCGGGTTGACCAGGACGTTGGCCGGTTTGACATCGCGATGCACGATGTCGCGGCGATGGAGATAGGAGAGGGCCTGTAAAGCAGCGATGAGGAGGGTGACTTTTTCCGGCAGCGCCAGCGACTGGGCGTAATCGGTGATGTCCTGCGCCTCGTCGATGTACTGCATGGTGTAGTAGGCCTGGCGGTCGGCGTCGAAGCCATAATCCAGCACGCTGACGATGTGGGGATGGCGCAGGCTGGCGAGGGTGCGGAATTCCTGGGCGAGCAGATAGAGCGACTCATCGGTATCGTCCACCATCATCAGCGTGGCGAACTCCATCTGGGTCGGCATGAGCTTAACCTGCTTGAGGGCGACGAGATCGCCGTTCAGCCGGTCGAGCGCTTTGTATACGGCTCCCATACCCCCGTGACCGATTTCCCCAATAATCTGGTAACGGTTGCCGACGAGTCCGATCTGTTCCACCTGTGGCCCCGACTCGAAACGTTTCAGGACAATTTCAAGATTGTAACACTATTCGGATGTGATAACACGTGTTCATGATGGGACTATGGTACTAACGCGACGCACTGCGGAGTCGTCTGATAAACATGACATTCATCTGCCTGCGCCCCATATCGACTCTGGCGAAAGTCTCCGGTACACTGTTACGCAGCGCCAATGACACACCCAACCAGAGTTTATGTTCACCAACCGCAGCGATCTCATCCTTCGTAATCCGGCACAATTCAATTATGGCGTGGCTGTCGCTGATGTCGATGGCGATGGCCGCTTCGAGTGGTTCATTGCCGGCTTTGGCTTCCCCAACGTCATCCTGAAGTGGAATGGCGCGGCGCTCATCACCAACACGCCGCCGACGCTGGCGGATGCGGCGCGGCAGACGATTGGCGTGGCAGCAGCCGACATCGATGGCGATGGCGATGAGGAGTTGTACCTGCTGAACACCGACACTTTCGCCGGTCAGAAAGTCTTCGCCGACCGCCTGTTTGACCGGATTGATCGCGATTGGGTTGATCTGTTCTCGATGCCGGTACATCGCGGGGTATTGAACCTGACCGCCGGGCGCTCGGTAATCGCGCTGGATCGGGATGGCGATGGCATCTACGGCTTCTTCCTCGCCAACTTTGGCGGGCCGATGCGGCTGTATGAACTGGATGAAGATGGGCGGCTGCACGATGTCGCGCCGGATGTGGGGCTGAATCTGACGACCGGCGGACGGAGTGCGGTGGCGCTGCCGCTGTTGACGCCGCGCATGGATGTCTTCGCTGGCAACGAGAACGGGCCGAATTTCCTCTTCCTCAATACCGGGGAAGGGGGCTTTGAAGAGATCGCGGGGATGGCCGGGGTGAGCGATGCCAGCCAGCACGCGCGCGGCGTGGCGGCGCTGGATGCCAACGACGATGGGTTGTTCGACCTGGTGTGTGGCAACTGGGAAGGCCGGCACCGACTGTTCATCCAGAATTTCAGCGGTGGTTTCAGCGATGCCGCCCCGCCGGAGATGGCTGAGCCGTCGCGGGTGCGGACAGTGATCGCAGCGGATTTTGACAACGACGGCTACGAGGAAATCTTCTTCAACAACATCGGCGAACCGAACCGGCTTTTCGCCCGGCGCGATGGCGCGTGGGCATCGATCAGCGTGGGCGATGCGCTGGAGCCGAACTGGCTGGGGACGGGTGCGGCTGTCGCTGATCTGGATGGCGACGGGCGGCTGGAACTGCTCATCGCGCACGGCGAGTCCGGGATGCAACCGCTGACGCTGTATCACACGCCGCGCAATGGCAACCACTGGCTGCGGGTGCTGCCGCTGACGCTGCATGGTGCGCCGGCACGCGGGGCGCTGGTGACGCTGGAGGCGGGCAAACGAGTTCAGCGGCGGGTGATCGATGGGGGCAGCGGCTATCTGTGTCAGATGGAACCGGTGGCGCACTTCGGGCTGGGACTGATCGAGCAGGTGCAGCGCGTCAGCATCCGCTGGCCCGATGGCTCGGAGACCACGCTGGATCGTCCACAGGTGGATGAGACCTATACTGTGCCACATCCGTATCACGCCTGAACCCATTTCCATTAAGAAATGTCCCTCATCTCCTACAACAGTCGGTAACATATCCTTAAACATAATTTAACAATATTATGGCACATTCATCACGGCTGGGATATAACCTCAGTTGGACGAATCGTTTCTGATGCCCGAAGGAGAATGAGTGTGAAACACCTGAATAACAAGATCTCGCGCCGCCGTTTCCTGCAGATGAGCGCCATCACTGCTGCTATGGCCGGTGCTGCACCGCGCCTGCTGATGGCCCAGGACCCGACCGCCACTCCTGTGCTGGAACTGCCCCCCGCGCCGGAACCGGGGCCGATTGACCTGGAAGCCGCTGGTGGAATGGATGCGCTGATCGAAGCTGCCCGTGAAGAAGGCGCGCTGACCACCACCGCGCTGCCGGACGACTGGGCCAATTATAAGGAAATGAAAGAGAGCTTCTTCAAGAAGTACGACTTCCTTGAATACACCGACCTGACCCCCGACGCCAGCTCGGCGGAAGAGATCGAACAGATCAAGGCCAATGCCGGTAACAGCGGTTCGCAGAACCCGGATGTCATCGATGTCGGTTTCGTTTGGGGCGACCAGGCCAAGAGCGAAGGGCTGCTCCAGCCGTACAAGGTAGCGAGCTGGGACACCATCCCCGAAGAAATCAAGGATGCGGACGGCTTCTGGTACGGCAACTACTATGGCACGATGGCCTTTGAAGTCAACGCCGATGCCGTTCCGTTTGTGCCGCAGGACTGGAATGATCTGCTCGACCCGCGCCTGAAGGGTTTGATCGCCATCAACGACCCGGTGGCGGGCAGCCAGAACACCCATGCGGTGTGGGCAGCGGCCTTCGCCGACGGTGGCAACCTGGACGAACCGGAAAAGGGCATCGAGTTCTTCCGCAAGCTGGCCGAGAGCGGCAACCTGGTCCCGACCGGTTGGCAGCCGGCGTCGCTGGTGAGCGGTGAGCTGCCGATCACCCTGCGCTGGGACTACAACGCGCTGGCGTGGCGCGATGCCAATGTCGATCAGGCCAACATTCAGGTGATCTACCCCAAGAGCGGCACGATTGCCGGCGTGTATCTGTGCGCCATCAACGCCTATGCCCCGCGCCCGAACGCGGCCCGTCTGTGGATGGAACATGCCTACAGCGATGAAGGCCAGTTGATCTGGTTGAAGGGTTATGCCAAGCCAGTGCGCTTCGATGATCTGATGGCGCGTGGCGTCATTCCGGAAGAGCTGCTGGAAAAACTGCCGGTGGCCGATGTGCCGGTGGCCTTCCCGAACCTTGACCAGCTCAAGACCGGCCTCCAGTTCGTGCGTGACAACTGGGCCAGCGAAGTCGGCATCACCTACAGCAGCTAAGGTAGTTGTTAGTTCCTAAAGCTTGTTATGCACTTTGTAGCCCTCATCCCCCCTGCCCCTTCTCCCACTGGGAGAAGGGGAGCCGTCAGGAACATCTCGTTTGGAAGCCCCTCGCCCTGTGGGAGAGAGCTGCGTAGCGTGGGGTGAGGGCAATACAAGAGCGAAGTTCATAACACGCTCTAGTTGTTAGTACAAGACAGATCGGTTTATCACATTCGACATGGGTTGAGATCTGTCTTGAACGCTTTTGAGGGAATTTGGATATCGGTTACCTTGTCGGACGTGCCGTTGCACGTCCCTACGCGAGATGTGCGGTGTAGGGACACCCAATGGGGTGTCCGAGCAGCAGACCACGACCAGGTGATTCGATGTGATGTTCCGGTGGGGGCGCACGGCGGTGCGCTCCTGTTTTCCCTCAAATGATCTGAATCCGTTATGGTGAAAACATCCCGCTTGAAATAGACCTTACGAGGACTCTATGGCATCTGTCGCCCCAACCCAATCATCCACCGCTGCACCCGTTGTCCCGGTGCCGCTGCGTGAACGACTGCCGGTGGATTGGATCGGCCTGCTGCCATTCTTTTCTTTTGTCGCCATCTTCCTCATTCTGCCGGCCATGTCGATTGTGGTGCGCGCCCTGACCGATGGCGCTGGCAACCTGACCTTCAGCAACATGCTCGGCCTAAGCAACCCTGTCATCAGCCTGGCCTATACCAACACGATCATGGTGAGCATTATCACAGCCATCAGCGGTGCCGTGCTGGGCGGGCTGCTGGCCTGGGCGATCACGCTGGGCAATCTGCCGGCCTGGGTTCGCAATACAGTGCTGTCGTTCTCCGGCGTAGCGGCCAACTTTGCCGGGGTGCCGCTGGTGTTCGCCTTCGTGGCGCTGCTGGGGCGCGTGGGGCTGCTCAATCAGATTCTCCGCCCGACCGGGGTAACGATTGATCCGCAGACCTTTCTCTACGGCTTCTGGGGGCTGTGTATCGTCTACACCTATTTTCAAATTCCGCTGATGGTGCTCATCATGACACCGGCGCTGGAAGGGCTGCGCAAGGAATGGCGCGAGGCGGCTGAGAACCTGGGCGCGACCCAGACGCAATACTGGCGATATGTGGCTTTTCCCATCCTGATGCCGTCTATCCTGGGGGCGATGGCGCTGCTGTTTGCCAATGCCTTCAGCACCTATGTGACGGCGACGGCGCTGCTGGGGGCGATTGGGCAGACCTTCGCCGTGACAATTGTGGTGGCGAATCAATTCCGCACCGACACCTTCGGCGATCCGGGGCTGGGTTTCGCGCTGGCTTTCAGCATGATGGTCGTCATCGGCATCACCATCGCCATGTATACCTACAGCCGCCGACGCGCCGAGCGCTGGCTGCGGCGGGCGGAATAAGGGGAGGCGCATCATGGTCAAAAAATCGGCTTCGCCGCTGGCCTGGTTGTGGCTGCTGATCGCGGTGCTGTATCTGTTTCTGCCGCTGGTGGCGATGATCTGGTCGTCGATCACCACACCGCGTGGCGTCACCTTTGTGGCCTATTCCGAGGTGTTCGCGGCACCCAAGTTCGCCGAGACATTTCTGTTTTCACTGCGCGCCGCCCTCATCACCATCGTTATCAGCGCTGGACTGGTGGTGCCAACGGCTTACTGGGTGACGCTGCGGCTGCCCAAAGCCCGTCCAATCATCGAGTTCCTGACGGTGGTGCCGCTGGTCATTCCGGCGCTGCTGATGACCTTCGGCCTGATCCGCTTCTTCAACAGCACCCCGCTGACCAACAGTTCCAACGGCGTCTACATCCTGATGCTGGGGGCGTATGTCATCATCTCGTTCCCGTTCATGTATCGCTCGGTGGATGCGGCGATGCAGTCGGTCAACATTCGCACCCTGACCGAGGCAGCGCAATGTCTGGGGGCGGGGTGGGGGACGATCCTGCTGCGGGTGATCTTCCCCAATCTGCTGCCGGGGGTGCTGAACGGCAGCTTCATCACCTTTTCAATTGTGCTGGGCGAGTTCACCATCGCGTCGCTGCTGGCGCAGCCGGCCTTCAGCCCATACATGCTGGACCTGAGTTCGCGTGAGGCCGACCAGGCGACCGCGTTGGGCATCATCAGCTTCGCCCTGACGTGGGGCAGTGTGCTGCTGATCCAGGTGATCGGGCGCGGGCGCAGCGGCCTGAACGCGGCGACGGTGCGGTAGACTATCAATTCCGGCGGACGTGCCGTTGCACGTCCCTACAACCAATCGGTTCATTCGTAGGGACACGCAATGGCGTGTCCGTGTAAACCGCAATGGGCGTTTGACAAAACATGGGCAGGGTAACGATGGCATTCCTTGAATTGACCGGTATTCGTAAGATGTTTGGCGCAGCGGTGGCGGTCTCGTCCTTTGAGTTGCAGGTCGAGAAGGGCGAGTTCGTTTCGTTCCTGGGGCCGAGCGGCTGCGGCAAGACGACGGTGCTGCGCATGATCGCCGGCTTCGAGCATCCGACGACGGGCCGGATCATCATCAATGGCAATGATGTCACCCCGATGGCAGCCAACAAGCGCAACATCGGCATGGTGTTTCAGCAGTACGCCCTGTTCCCCAACATGACGGTGCTGGACAACATCAAGTTCGGGCTGAAGGTGGCCGGCGTCGATGCGGTGGCGGCCAAACAGCGGGCGCAGGAGATGCTGGCGCTGATCCACATGAACGATTTTGGTCAGCGTTATCCGGCGCAGCTTTCCGGTGGGCAGCAGCAGCGCGTGGCGCTGGCGCGGGCGCTCGCCATCCGTCCGCAGGTGCTGCTGCTGGATGAGCCGCTGTCGGCACTGGACGCCAAGATTCGCCTGTCGCTGCGGCAGGAGATTCGCTCGATCCAGCGGCAGTTGGGCATCACGACTGTGTTCGTCACCCACGATCAGGAAGAGGCGCTCTCGATCTCGGATCGCATCGTGGTCATGAATCAGGGCGTGATCGAACAGATCGGGGCGCCGCTGGAGATTTACAACCGGCCACAGACCCAGTTCGTCGCCTCGTTCATCGGCACGCTCAATGTGCTGCAAGCGGAGATCGCCGACCGGGGCAGCCGCCGCATCCGCGTCGATGGGCAGGACTTCATCACCGATGATGTGCTAGAGGGTGCGCCAGCGACGGTCTCGGTGGCGGTGCGGCCGGAGTCGATCAGCCTGAGCGCCAGCAATGGGAGCAGCAACGCCCTCAAGGCGACGGTGGACGACATCTACTTCCTCGGCTCGGTGGTACGCATCCGCACCCGGCTGGTAGAACAGTACCTGAACCTCGATACCTTCAACAACCCCGGCATGGCGCTCCCGTCCCCTGGCGATACGGTGACGATTCACTTCGCGCCCTCGGCCACCAAAGTGCTGGCCGAAGACGCCGCCAAAGCCTGATCCCGCGCTCCTGTCACCCCGCGGTGACGGGTCAGGGCAGTGCCTCATCTGCCCTGATGGGTTGATGTTGCAGCCTGTTCACCTCGCTTGGATAAGCCTCATCTCATCCGCATGGTATACTCCCGTAGCAGCGGCGATGGAAAGGAGAAGATGATGGCCGATATGTTAGTTAAACTCTACAATGTCTCGCCCGATCCGGCGCTGATTGCCCGGCTGGAACAACAGCAGATCAGCATCAAGCGCGTCCTTGCCCCGGACACGCGGCGCGTCATCCGCTTCATCGAGACCAACGCCGAATCACATTGGCCGCAGGAGTCGAAAGATAGCTGGATGGCGGAGTGCGCGGCCTCGCTGACCAACCATCCGCCCACCTGCTTCCTTGCCGTGCAGCAGCGGGCGATCATCGGTTTCGCCTGTTACAACGCGACGGCCAAAGGTTACTTCGGCCCGACGGGTGTGCTGCGGGAGGCGCAGGGGAAGGGGGTTGGCAAGGCGCTGCTGCTGGCATCGCTGCTGGCGATGTGGGACGAGGGGTATGGCTACGCCATCATTGGCTGGCCGGCGCGCAGCGCGATGGAGTTCTATGTCAAGACGGTACAGGCGCAGGTCATCGAGGACTCGTCGCCGGGAATCTACCGGCGTCTGGTCGATGCATAGCGGTAGTTGTTAGTTCCTGGTTTCTGGTTGTTGGTTCTTAGGCTCTTCCAGAAAAATGTTTAGCCCATACATGCCTTCGTAGAGGCGCAATATTGATGTTCTACCAATTGATTTGGCAATCGCCATACAGTCCGGCGGACGCCCCGTCGGGCGTCCCTCCATCGGCGAATCGGCTGTAGGGACACGCCACTGGCGTGTCCTCTGCCGACCAACGCACAATGCCGATTTAATTCATCAACGGTCAATACTGCGCCGCTTCAGCCCTGTTCAAACATCTGCCTTTACGATGCGTTCACAGCATTGATCTTTTCGATAGTCTCTGGGGTGAAGCGAAGCGTGAACGTCTTGATTTTGCCATCCACGATCTCCACTTCATCATTCTGGCTCACTTCGGCGATACCAACTGCCTTGACTCCATCCGCTGTGAGCCTGCCAAAAAACGTTGCCCGATTGCCATCCGCCACGAAGTCCGAGAATTCACCCTCAAAGCCCTGGATGAACCCATTAACAAACATCTCAATTTGAGCCTTGCCATGAAATTCCGGTGGTGTGTGTGGGAAAGGTGGAATGATATAAACGGAGCTGTCGTCCGCCATGTGCGCCATAATGCGCGGCACATCGCGGGACTGCCAAGCTTTGACAAAGTCTTTTGCAATAGTCATTGGATCGTGCATGATGTTCCTCCAGAATGGCTAAAAGATCTAACGTGTCTGGCTAAGACAAGCGGGCTACCAGATCATAATAGCATATTTTCTAAAAATTATTCATCTCATTTAAAAGTGTTAATAGACAATGTAGGTGTGCGGGCGGGGCAATTGCTCCAGACCTATTCCGTAGTCAGAAGCCTTGAGCTTCCAGCGAGGCGAATAGGCAGGGCGCATTCTGAAAGGATTGACCTTAACTCTTGGGTTACACGACGGCCACACAAGGCGTCTTGCCAGGGGCAGCACGCCGACGATCCGAAATAGTCTTTGCCTTGCGAGTGACGGTCTGTTATACTGGATGACGGGTCATGAAGGATCACTGACCTGATTATCGGTTCATGGAGAGACGGTATTGCCGATTGACATCATCGCCCTGTTGCAAGAGAAATCCCATAGTGATAGTACAATTGCCACGTTGATTGCACACGACATCACCAGCGACGAGACACTTTACACTGCGCTGGAGCAGGTGGGCAGCCACCCCGAACGGGACAGAGCGGTGTGTTCGGCCTGTTACAGCATGGACGGTGAACTGGATAAAGACATTTTGCTGCGCTTACTGCCGGACGCAGCGCGGGCTGAAAATCGTGATACCCGCAACATGGCGATCATAGCTTTAGGCGGGCTGAAAGACGCCCGCGCCATCGAGCCTTTGACGCAGATCATCTTCGACCGATCCCGCGATGACGATACCCGTGAGCAGGCGCTGGATGCGCTGGACATATGTAGTCGTGAAACGGCGCTGCCGCTGATGCATCGACTGATGCTGGACAAGGATGAACCCGCCGGACTGCGAGCGCGGGCAGTTGAACTTTCCTGGCAGGCGGAGTGGTTCAATGATTATCTGCGGCTGCTGGATGCGGCGGAACCTGAACTGCGTTTCTGGTCATGCTATGCCCTGTCTCAGGTATGGGATGTGGATCTCGCGCAGGCACGGGAACGGCTCGATGAACTGGCGTGCTGCGATGACGCGGTGCCGGACGATTGGGGCTGGTCGGTGGGGCGGGAGGCGCTGCTACCGTTGGCTTTTGCCTATCATGGCAGCGGGAATGGCACAGCAGTCTGGGTCATCAGCCCGCGCCTGGAATACTGGTCGTTGCTGCAGAGCATCAACACCACCGGCGGCCCGCGGGGGTATTACTACGATCTCAGCCGTATCCCCCAGCCGACGCTGCGGATTGATCCGGAGTGGTTGCGGGAGCGGATCATGGCGCGCTGGCCGAAAGCCGAGTTCGATGTGTACCAGCCGCGTCCGCGCACCTATGCGCTGAACTGGCGGCTACGGGTGAATAACATGCTGCTGCACGGCGGGCTGCATGTCGATGGCTATACCGTTGTGTTGAATGCCCGCAATATTCACGCTGTCTATCGTTTCGCCGCCTGGTATCGCGGGCAGGTGATCGACACGCCGCTGTATCTGACAGAGTGGGCGGACGAGTCGACTGAACTGCTGCCGGGGATGACGGCACGGGACATCCACAGCAGCATTGAAGAACGGGATGCAGCGCGTAATCTATCAATGCCCAGAAGTGATGACGCGAGTAAAGGAGACGCTGTTGCCGATTGACATTATCGCCCTGCTGCAAGGTAAGCCCTATACCGTCGGTACGATTGCCACGCTGAGAGCGCACGACATCACCAGCGACGAGACACTTTACATCGCGCTGGAGCAGGTGGGCAGCCACCCTGAACGGGATGAAGCCGTGTGTTCAGCCTGTTACGACTTGGGACAATACCTGGAGGTGGATCGGCTAGTGCGGCTGCTGCCACGCGCCATCATAGTTGGCGATCCTCAGTCCGCTTATGTAGCGACTCAAAGCCTGGGCAGGTTGGCTGATGTGCGGGTGATTGAGCCGTTGATGCAGGTCATCCTGAATCCGCTGCTGGACTCCGGCATCCGTGAGCGGGCGCTGGATGGGCTGGAGGAATGTAGTCGTGAAACGGCGCTGCCGCTGATGCATCGCTTGATGCTGGACGAGAGCCAACCATCTGGACTGCGGGGGCGGGCACTTGAAATCTCGCGTCAGGTGGCGTGGCTGGATGATTATGTGAGTCTCCTCGATGCGCCGGAGGCCGAGATTCGCTTCTGGGCCTGCTTCGCCCTAACCTGCATCGCGGACAACGAGATCACAGCGGCGCGGGAACAGCTGGATGAACTGGCGTGCTGGGACGATGCTATACCCCCGAATTGGGGTTGGTCAGTCGGTCGGGAGGCGCTGCTGCCACTGGCCCATGCCTATCACGGTGCGTCGATTGCCGGGGTCATCTGGGTCATCAGTCCGCGTCTGGAATACTCCTCTCTCAACCGGAGCCTGATGATCGAAAATGGGGAGCGAGGCTGGCATCGTGATCTCAGCCGCGTCCCCCAGCCAACGCTGCGGATTGACCCGGAGTGGCTGCGGGAACAGATGGTGACGCGCTGGCCGAAAGCCGAGTTCGATGTGTACCAACCGCGTCCGCGCACCTATGCGCTCAACTGGCGGCTGCGGGTGAACAACATGCTGCTGCACGGCGGGCTGCATGTCGATGGCTATACCGTTGTGTTGTACCTCACGAATGACCATGCCGCTTACCGTTTCGCCGCCTGGTATCGCGGGCAGGTGACGGACACGCCACTCTATCTAACGAGGTGGGCGGACGAGTCGACTGAACTGCTGCCGGGGATGACGGCATGGGACATCCACACCAGCATCGAAGAACGGGATGCAGCACGTCGCCGTCTATGGCCTGTGAGTGATGAGGGGTAGGCCGCATGGCAAAGCGCATCATCTCGCTGCTGCGGCGCGTCCTGATGGACGAGAGGGTTGATTTTCTCAAGGCGAATGGCGTCACGACCGATGTTGCCCTATATCGAGCGCTGAAAACACTGGGGAGCAACCCGGAGTTGGAAAGAGCGGCGTTTCACGTTGCCGAGGTATTGAACTTTCATCTGGATGCGGACCGGCTGATCCCGCTGCTGCTCAACGGAATGCAATCGGAAGAGGGCCATTTACGCAGGCTTGCAGCCACAGCGCTGTTTAAACTGGATGATGAGCGGGTGATTCAGCCACTGCTCCAGATGCTGATGAATCCGGCGGAAGATGAATATCTTCGAGCATGGGTGATTTATGAGTTGGCGAACCGTCACCTTGAGGATGTGCTTCCCTCAATGCGCCAGATCATGATGGACGCCAGCCAACCGCTGCGGCTACGCTGTACGGCGATTGAATGGTCGTGGCAGGCTGACTGGGCCGATGATTATCGAGCTTTGCTAGATGCGCCGGAAGCCGAGATTCGTTTCTGGGCTGCCTATGCATTCACGGTCATTCGTCACATTGATCGCGCGCCGGCGCGGGAACGACTGGATGAACTGGCGTGTTGTGACGACACTTTGCCCTCGGATTGGGGTTGGTCGGTGGGGCGGGAGGCGCTGCTGCCGTTGGCTTTTGCCTATCATGGCAGCGGGAATGGCACAGCAGTCTGGGTCATCAGCCCGCGCCTGGAATACATCTCGCTCGAACGAAGCATCAAGATTCAAGATGCGGAGCGTGGCTACTACCGCGATCTCAGCCGTGTCCCCCAGCCGACGCTGCAGATTGACCCGGAGTGGTTGCGGGAGCGGATTGTGACGCGCTGGCCGAAAGCCGAGTTCGATGTGTACCAGCCGCGCCCGCGCACCTATGCGCTCAACTGGCGGCTGCGGGTGAATAACATGCTGCTGCACGGCGGGCTGCATGTTGATGGCTATAGCATTGTCCTGATGATGGGGAAGATAGAGGCGGTTCACCGTTTTGCTGTCTGGTATCGCGGGCAAGTGACGGACACGCCGCTATATCTGACGTGTTGGGGTGATTTCTCGGTTGAGCTCAAACCGGGACTGCGGTATCACCCGGAGACCATATATCGCCTGAAGCGCGTCAAGGTGAAATGAGTCGGCGAGGTTTGTACACTGCCGCTATCAACTGCTTTGCGAGACCTGGCTGACTGGATTGCAGGAAGCAATTTCTCAGGGTTCTCCCTCGTTTAATCCCGTCGACACCAGATCAATGATCGCCAGTGTCCATCGCGCCATTGAGGGAGAGCAAACGTGTATCGATCAGGATCAGCCACCTCTTCCGACTACTTCTGTTGAGCATAGCATATCCATCTGTGATTTTCCTGCCGTTTGTCATGACGCGCCCAGACTGGCTCGGCATACACTGAAACCAGTGAATAGCAACAGGACATCGCTGATGAAACTGCTTGCGCTCAACGCCAGTCATCGGGGCGACCAGGGATTCACCCAGCGGCTGCTGACCTATCTGTTGAAGGGGGCGCAGGCCGGCGGCGCCCAGACCGAGTCGTTGACATTGGCGCGGCTGAAGATCAACCGCTGTCTGGCCTGTCTCAAGTGTCAGCAGGCGGGCGAGCGCCACCTGACCTGTGTGTATGACCAGCGCGATGATGTGGCGATGATCTTCGAGCGGATGCGTAACGCCGACATCCTCATCTATGCCACGCCGATCTACATGATGGGCATCAGCGCCCTGCTCAAGACGCTGCTGGATCGGTTGTACGCAACGATGGATTGCGCCGACATCCGTCTGACCCAGACCGGGCTGCTGCATCACCATGTTGATGCTGAACTGAGCGCCAAACCCTTCGCCTATGTCGTCGGCTGCGCCAACCTGGAAGCCGGGATGACCGCCAACGCTGTCCATTACTTCCGCACCTATGCCGACTTCATGGATGCGCCGCTGGTCGGTGAGCTGCGCCGCAACGCCACACCCCTGCTGGCAAATGACGACGCCCGGCGGGTGCGGGCGGTGCTGGCGGCTTATGAACAGGCGGGGAGTGAGCTGGCAACCGAGGGGCGCATTCGCCGGCCAACGCAGCGCCGCGCCAATCAGGAGTTGGTGGATGTGCCGCTGTTTGGCCTGCTCAAGCGCCTGCCAGTCATGAAACCGATCATCGCCCACGAGACGTAGCAGTTTTACCGGCATCAAGCGGATAGTGCGCCCTGAGTGGTAGAATTCAATCTACCATCCTCTTTGAAGCGTCGCCTTTTTTGTTCCACATTATTCTGGACTTTGGGCTGAGTAAATTTTTTCTGTCAAGAATGGGTATACAATGCATTCAGGTGTTCGTGCCCTGATGGAGTTTGCAATGCCTGGCATTGATGTGCATTGGTACGACCAAGAGAAGTCCATCCAGATTGTGACGTACGAGCCGGACTGGACATGGGAGGATTTTCATGTCGGGTATCGCCTGAGCTTTGAGGCCATCTCCGCTCAGGATCACCCGATTGTGATTATCCACGACAATCCCAGGACGCTACCGAAGGGGTCGGCCTTTTCGCATCTGAATGCCTCGCGGCAGAACATGCCGGCTAACGTCATCCTGTCGCTGGTTGTCTACCCTGGCACGAACGCCCTCACCACTACCGGGCGAGAAATCCTGAAGATCTTCATCAAGGTGTCCGACAAGGGACAACCCCTCAGCCAGGTGGTTGATTCATTCGAGGAAGCGCTCCGGTTGGCGCGGGAGCGCTTGAAGCAGATCGCCGGCTGAATGTCTATCCCCGTTCGGCGCGGGCTTTCAGCCCCTTCACAAAGTCCTGAAAATTCTGGTTCATATCCGGGATCGAACGCCCGAAGAGGGGCAGCAGCAGGCCGGTGAATTCCTCGCTCAGGCTGAACTCGATCTCGCCGTTGCTGCGTGGCGTCAGGCTAAAGGTACGCACCCCCTTGAACAGGCCGAGGGGCATTCCGCTGCTCCACACCATCCGCTGACCGGGTACAAATTCGCTGACAGTGGCCGGGAATGCGCGATCTGGTGCCAGCTTGCTGTAAGCCGTAATCTGCTGACCGGCAGCGATGGTGCCTTCGATGCGGATCACGCCGGGGTCCCAGGTCGGGTAGTTGGGGGCGTCGGTCAGAATCGCCCAGATGGTTTCTTTCGAGGCGCGGATGGTGGTGCTGGCGCTGAAGCGTTTCATGTTCTATGCTCCTATATAATCGTGCATGCTTCACAGGATATGACGGTGTGAACCCGCAATAGGATGCGCTATGACGGAAAACTCCCTCGCTCACCTCGACACGCAGGCGTTCAGCGCCCTGACCGAACCCCATCGCCACGAGCTGCGGGTACATTGCTACCGGATGCTGGGAGCGCTGGACGATGCCGAGGACGTGGTACAGGAGACATTTCTGCGGGCGTGGCGACGGCGCGAGACCTATGCCGGACGAGCCTCGGTGCGCGCCTGGTTGTATGGCATCGCCACCAACGCCTGTCTCGATGAACTGGCGAAGCGGTCACGCCGCTTTGTGCCGCGTACCCGTCAGGTGGTCGGCGATGTCGATCAACCGATCCCGGCGGATGTGAACGAACCGATCTGGCTAGAGCCATATCCGGATGACTGGCTGGGGCAGGGCGATACCCACCCGGAAGGTGCGGTCATCCAGCGCGAACAGATTTCGCTGGCGTTCATCACGGCGCTGCACCGGCTGCCACCCCGACAGCGGGCGGTGCTGCTGCTGCGCGAGGTGCTGGAATGGTCGGCGCAGGATGTGGCGGAGTGGACGGGCATGACGGTCTCGGCGGTCAAGAGTGCGCTGCACCGCGCCCGCACGACGCTGGCCGAGCAGGGGGCGCTGACCGATGCGCCGCAGGACTGGGATGACGGGCGGCTGGCGGCCTATGTCCAGGCGTGGGAACAGGCCGATATTCCGGCGCTGCTGCGGCTGCTGAAAGACGACGCCACCTTCAGTATGCCGCCGATCCCGGCATGGTATCAGGGGCGGGAGACGATTGGCAAGCTGGTGGGCAAGACCATCTTTCGTGGCGAGGCGCAAGGCCGCTGGCGCTTGCTGCCGACCCGCGCCAACGGTCAGGTGGCGTTCGGGTTGTATCGGCTGGAGGGCGGCGAGCATCGGGCCTATGGCATTCAGGTGTTGACGCTCACAGCCAGCGGCATCGCCGACATCATCACCTTCCGTCGCCCCGGTCTGGTGACGCGCTTCGGCCTGCCGGAAGGGGTGGGGTAGGGAACGGTTGTGATGAGCTTGCAGATGAGGTTCAATCCGGGCTATGGGTCGTCCGCATATAGTCAACGGATTGTTTGACCAGTTCGCGTAGGATTTGAAGATCGACATCGGTCAGTTTGTTGATGTAAAGGCAGCTCTTGCCGGTCTTGAACTTCCCCAGTTTGCTCACCAGATCGTCGTAGCGGTCGAAGCCCGCCATGATATACAGGGTCAGGTTTTGTTTGCGGGGCGAGAAACCGACCAGCATCCAATCGCCTTCGCGCCCACT
Organism: Anaerolineae bacterium; assembly: GCA_022843385.1. Lineage (GTDB taxonomy): Bacteria > Chloroflexota > Anaerolineae > Aggregatilineales > Phototrophicaceae > CFX2. The sequence goes on from JALHNT010000050.1 coordinate 25,199, forward strand.
TTTTCCGCGATAGTGATAGCTGCCAAAGCCGACAATGCTCTCTCCCCACATGCGCGGTTCTTCCCCGGTCACCTCTTTCATCAGCTCCAGGACAGTCAGGCAATCCTGCCGGCGGCTGTCATTCTCAAGTTGATTGAGGAATGCGACGGCAGATTGTTCCGTGAGTTTTGTCTTTAGCTCGGCCATGAGGAAATCCTTTTTGGCATCAAGAGTATATTGCATCGCTGTTTATGGTATCACGGAACAGGCGTTCTTATCAAGTAAGCAGGTGGTTCGGGTGTATTTCAAAGTGGGTAGGCGTCAGACGTTCATCCACGAGGACTATCCTGTAGCGCTGCGCCGCTGCGGGTTAATGCACTTTAAGAATTAAATCAGATAGTATTCGGACGTGCCGTTGCACGTCGCTACACCAACTGGTTCGTTTGTAGGGACACCCAACGGGGTGTCCGGGTAAACCGTTATCTGGATATTTTCTTAACCTGCATCAGCACCTGGCTGCGCCCATAAGCGAATGCCGACAACCAAATGCGCCTGACTGTCACCGCAGAAAAAGACGGAGAGGGTCGCAATCCTCTCCATCTTTCGGGGTTACTCCGTCATCGTGTCAATCATCGTTGCCGTCGGCCAGTTCAACCTCCACGATAGCGCCGCTGCTGGCATCGACTTCGACCTCCGAACCATCGGCCTGGTCAATCGAATAGATGACCAGGCCGCCTTCCCGTTCCAGTTCGACGAAGGTGGCGGTGCTGCCGCGCTCGGCTTCGGCAATTGCGATGGCTTCGGCTTCCGTCAGTTGAGCATCAGCCGGTGATGCTGGCGTTTCATCGCCGCTGTCGTCGCTTATGTTCGCCCCCTGACCGGGAGTGACCGATGATGGCAGTTTCTGCGCCGTGACCAGCGCCGCGCCCGCCAGCATAACCAGTATGAGGACAGCCGCGATGATGAGCAGACGAGATTTCGGTTGGACAGACATGAGATTGCTCCTTCAATTCTAAAACGGTCAGGCGTGGCTATTGGGTGGTGAAATAGCCGTTATTGATGGTCTGGTTGCCACTTTCCTCGATTGCCACCACTTCGATTTCGTAGCGGGTGGCTGGCTGGAAAAACTCAGCCGGTACTGTCAGGCGGGTGCGATCAGCCGGGAGATGGACATCGTAGATCGGCTGGGCGAAACTGTGGGGATGCTTGCCATCCATGTTGGTGACGATGACTTCGTAGCCGATGATCGTGACTGGATTGCCCTCAACGGTTTCGGTCACCGGCTCCCAGGCGACCACCATTTCACCCACCGGATGCACCACCTCGGCGATCAGGTCTTCTTCGGTCAGGACGGGCGCGGTGATGACCGGCGGCGCGGCGACATGGTGAGTGAAGGTGGCCGCACCCACCAACCCTGTGCCATCAAAGTTCGTCCCGACTAGTTGGTATTCGCCCTCCGGGAAGCGAGCGAACAGCGCCTCAAATGGGAATTCCTCGATCACCGGCTCGCGCGACTCGAAGAAAATCCCGGCCATGCCCAGGTCATGGAGTTGCGATTGCGGGCTGACCGCCAGCACCAGTGCCCCGTTCGGATCGTAGACACACAGTTCCGACCAGCCGTGATCGTCAAAGTAGCCATGCACACCCAGGTCAACGCCGGTTGACATGAACTCGATGTACAGCTTGGCAGCGGCGATGGTGGTGGGTTCACCAGCGGGCAGGGTGCAGACCGGCGGATCAGTCTGGGCGGTGGCTGCCAGCCCACCGGTCAAGGCGATGGTGGATAGGACTGCCAGGATAATCAGCAGCTTACTCTTGTGGTCGATGGTCATATGCTTGCTCCTTCTTGCTTCACGAAAGGTGATCCCCTGATCAGGTGACTGTCAGGATGGAGCCAGCAAATTAAATGGGGATTAAACCATCAGCGGTTGGCTGGTGAGCCAGGACATCAGGGAGTGAGGTGGCTGTGTCGCGCGATGACGATGCTATCTACGCCCGGCGGATGGGTAGCTGTATAGGCAATCGGGGTCATATCCTTCATTGGTTTCGCTTGCCCAACATGCCTAACCCCGAGACTAGTCCAGTGATTCCGAAAACAATCAATATGGTCTGTAGGGAGGGGAAAGTTTGATCTCCTACGCCAGTAGACGGCGCTGTGATCATCAAGTAAGCCGCAAAGCCCAAGAGAAAAATGCCTGCAATGACCAAGTTGACGCCTTTGTCAATCAGCCGATTGCGGCGTTTCCGGTTTTCTGCTCCAAAATATCGTTCTGCTTCACTGCCTCTATTGTTGTGTCTTGCAGTTGGGGGATTGAGAGGCGATGTGTTGCGTCCATGGACACGATTAGTATTCTGCTGTGCTTGAGGCCAAGAAATGTTCGGTGGCGCAAGATGATCTATTTTGTCGATCCATTCTCTAGCAGTTGGATGGTTGATTAACACCAGTATCTGCCGTGCTTCGGTATAGCGCCCTTCCTCTATAAGCTCTTTGGCCGCTAGGAATTTTGCTTTAGACATGATTCTAGTCCATAGTGTAACCAACCGTTGATTCGATTCTATGCCCATTTCTGATCAGTGAAGCATAAGGATGTGTCTAATCGAATCGGAAGCATTATTGCCATCAAGTTATACGGCTTGGCACGATGTCCGATTATCCATCACGCGAGAAAGCCATCCAATCCACCGCCAGCGCCAGGCGACGCGGGTCGCCATTGAGCGCGATCTGAGCCGGCTCAACGGTGCCATCGTAGTCCAGCGTCAGGTTCAGATGCCGCCCATCCCCGACCAGGGCAGCCGGCAGACGGAAGCTGACGACCTGTAAGCCATCGGGCTGCACCAGAACTGAACAGTCAGTCAGCGAACAATCCGCATCTACGGGAAGGGTCATCGGAACGAGCGCGGCACCGTTCGCCAGCAGCCGTAGTTGGCGCGGTTGGTAGAAGGCCTGCGCCGACAGCGTGACGGTGTAAGCCGCTGGCGGCAGATCAACATAGAGCTGCGTCTGGGGATACTGACCCGTCCAGCGCCAGGTGACACTCCCGCCGACGATCTCCGGCCAGTGCCAGCCCCAGCCGATGAAGCGTTCATCGCCAGCGGTGCCGATGTCGATGGCATACACGCCCGGTTCGGTCTCTGCTGGGGTGCGCAGCGGACAGCCATCGGGATGCCAGGCGGTGCGATAGACCACTGCATCGCCTTCCACCCAGACGGGACACAGCAGATCATCCAGCGTATTGAACCAGCCGATGATCTCCTGCGCCGTCGGGCCTTCGCGCCCGATCAAGTCCTGATGCACCACGATGTAACCCACCGGCCAGTTGAAGATGCGCTCGCGCAGTTGAGCTTCGACCGCCTCTGGTTCGAGGAAGCGGCGCTGTCCCAGCCAGGCGATCATCGGATCATCGTAGAGCCAGTACCAGTAATGCCCCAGCGGTGCCCGCGCCAGCGACCCGTTCAGCATCCGCTTGTGATGCGTCATGCCGTAGAACTGCGTCTCCATGTTCTTGAACTCACCAACCCAGGCCTCGCCCGTACCGCCAGCGGTCGGCACTTCAACCACCACGTAGTCATCGTACGGTGGGCCGGTTTCCTGCCCCATCGCCTGATAGAACGCATACGGCTTGATGACCGGCTGGATCGGCATCAGACCTGCCAGCCGCGAGTCCCAGAAGATGAACAGGAGCAGGGGGACGAGGGGGAGTAACGAGTAACGAGAGATGAGTAATGAGTAACGAGTAACGAGGGATGAGTAAAGAGACGCTGAGGCGACTCGTTGTGACAATGGGGGAGCGCTATCCACCGCATCTGTACTTAGCACTTTGGACTTTGCACTTAGCACTCTTCCCACCACCAGCCACAAGGTCAGGATGATGAGGGGGGCGAAGCGCGCCGGGACGCGGAACAGTCCGCCGAGCGCCTCGTGAAAAGTGGCGTAAGGCAGGGCGATGGTCGCCTCACCCAGGGTGATGGTCGCCCCTGCCGAGAGCAGCAGCGGGGGCAGCGCGATCAGCAGCCAGAACCCAACCGGAGTAACGAGTAATGAGTAACGAGGGACGAGCGTGCTGGGCGGAGGGTTGAAAGTGCTGAGTGCTAAGTGTCTATCCGTTAACCTCACCCCCGTCTCGCTTTGCTCGACTCCCCCTCTCCAATCCATTGGAGAGGGGGCTGGGGGGTGAGGTGCATGAAAAGGTTTGCGGATAGGTTCTAAGTTGAAAGGAAAAGACCTCTGATTCCTCTCTGTGTTCTCTGTGTCTCTGTGGTTCAATTCTTCGTCTTTTTCTTGGCGATCCTGGCGTCGTCGCCGTGAGATCGTGCGCCACAAGGCCGCGACCAGCGCCAGACCCGTCAGCGGCAGCAGCACCGGGCCGAGCGTGATCTGACGGTAGTCATAGAGATTGAAGCGCCAGACGAACCCCTGTGGAAACGGGATCGCCAGCGCGTTCTCGATGGGCATGGGCGACAGCGTCGAACGGTCGAAACTCAGCACATAGGGCAGCGGGCCGACGAACCACAACAGCGCCAGGGCGATGCCCAGCCCGATGCTCCCGGCGACCACCAGCCGCAGCCGCGCCATCCATCCCGGCGCGACGATCAACGTCCACAGGCCGTAGGGGATGAGCAGGAAGGCCAGGAACAGCCCATGTTGCAGGTCGGTCATGACCATGCCGTAGAGCGCCAGCGCCAGCAGCAGCGAGTGACGAGCGATGAGTAACGAGTAACGAGGGACAGAGCCAGCGGGATGAGAGGCGAGCTGACGAGCCAGCCGTCGCCACAGGATGAGCAGCAGCGGATACCAGAACAGGCTGACGTAATTGATGTCGGTCAGCATCACAGCCAGCAGCATGGCCGGAGTCAGCAGATAAAGCGCCCCACCTGCTAGCGCCCAACCGGACGACACGCCCTCGCCGCGAAAGAACCAGAAAGCACAAGCCCCCGACAGTGTCATCGCCAGCAGGATGATGACCAGCATGGCGATCAAGGTGCCGGTCAGCGGTTCGAGCAGCGCCCAGACCGGAAACCAGAACGGCGTCAGCGTGTGATAACCGAGGTTGGTGGTGTAGGGGAAGAGGACGAAGTTGGTCTCGTAGACGTTCAGGCCGGGCGTGGTCAGCGCGTGGCGCATCCACCAGTAATTCCAGTGGAAGTGATAGTAATCGTTATAGACGTTGGTCGGGGGCGGTCCGCCGACATGGGTCGCGCCGTTGAAGACCCAGGGATAGATGGTCAGGAACGACAGCCCCAGGTAGACCAGCAGGACGGCCAGGTGGCGGGTGAGGGACGAAGCTAGTCGGGAAGTCATGGTCGGGTTTTTTTCGCTGACCTCACCCCCCTGGCCCCCTCTCCAATCCATTGGAGAGGGGGAGCCGAGCGAAGTGAGGCGGGGGTGAGGTTTCTGGCTCAACTGCTTACTCATCCGTCTCCGTTGGATTCGACGGCTCGGCAGAGTCGAGCGTGTTGCGGTAGACCTCGCGGACGGGCAGGCTGGCACCCACTGACGACACCTCGATCACCGCCTCCAGATCAGCCACGCGGCGGAAGTCCCACTGATCGGCTTCGACGCGAGTGTAGACTTCGATCAACACCTCATCCTGTGCAATCAGGATGTACTGGCGCAGCGAGCGGATGGTGGCGTAATGTCTGGCCTTCTTGCCCCGGTCATCCTTCTCGGTCGAGTCCGACAGCACCTCGATGACAACAGCAGGGTTGAGCAGCGACGGGGGACGGTCAGCGGTGAACTCGGCGAGTTGGCAGAGCGCCGAGACATCCGGGTAGTAGTAACGCCCGCTGCCGGTCTTGACCTTCATGTCGCTGTTGAACACATCGCAGCCGCGCGGCGCAAGCTGGGCATCGAGCAGCGCCGCCACCCGGACGCTGATGCGGGCGTGGGCCGGCGTCCCACCGGTCATCGCCACGATCAGGCCGCCGTGATATTCATGACGGATGTCGCTGGTCGCTTCCAGCGCCAGATACTCGGCTTCGCTCAGGTACTCATCCAGGGGTCGGGCGAACATGCTGCACCTTTCTCAGGACGGCTCGGCTGCGTCGAGCGTGTTGCGATACACTTCGCCGACGGGCAGGCTGGCACCCAATGACAACACCTCGATCACCGCCTCCAGATCAGCCACGCGGCGGAAATCCCACTGATCGGCTTCGACGCGGGTGTAGATTTCGATCAACACCTCATCCTGTGCAATCAGGATGTACTGGCGCAGCGAGCGAATGGTGGCGTAGTGTCTGGCCTTCTTGCCCCGGTCATCCTTCTCGGTCGAGTCCGACAGCACCTCGACGACAACCGTAGGGTTGAGCAGGGAAGGGGGACGGTCAGCGGTGAACTCGGCGGGTTCACACAGTGCCGACACATCTGGGTAGTAGTAACGCCCACTGCCGGTCTTGACCTTCATGTTGGCGGTGAAGACGCGGCAGCCGCGCGATGTGAGCTGCTGATGGAGCAGGGCGAAGGTGTTGCCGGTGATGAGGTCGTGTTCGGGCGAGCTGCCAGCCATCGCCACGATCAGGCCGCCGTGATATTCATGACGGATCTCGCTGGTCGCTTCCAGCGCCAGATACTCAGCTTCGCTCAGGTATTCATCCAGGGGTCGGGCGAACATGGCGCGGCTCCCATCGCTGCGGCTTACATGATGAGAGCCAGTATACCATCAGGGGCATTCACCTCGACAGGGGATCAGCGATAGACTCCGCTGCTATAGATGTAGACCGCCGGGCCGTGTTCGCGGTCGGGCGAGGAGCGCGTCCCCATTTCATCGGCCACGCGCTGATAGAGGAAGTGGGCGTCGGTGATCGACAGGTTGACGCAGCCGTGACTGCGCCGGTAGCCGAAGCCATCATGCCAGTAGGCGCCATGCAGCGCCCGGCCTTCGTCGAAGAACATGGTCCAGGGGACTTCTTCAAGGAAGTAGAAGTCATCACCGACCTGACCGCCACTCATGTTGTCGCGTTCTTTGCGGAAGTAAATGTTGTACAGACCCTCGCGCGTCGGCCAGCGATCCAGTCCGGTGGCGATCAGGGTGCTGAAGACTGGCTGGGCATCTTCGTACATGACCAACACCTGCTCGTACAGATCGAGGCTGAACCACAGATGGGTATCGACCTCAGCCGGGCGCTCGACCGGGATGATCTTGGCGACGTGGTATTGATGCACCCATTGATCGACGCCCACCTGATACCAGATTTCGCCTTCGAGTTCGACGGTGGCGTACAGGTTGAGGCGGGTGTAGCGATAAATCAGCCCGTTCGACTCAGCCGGGTCGCCGCCGGGGAAACGAGATGGGTACATATTGACCAGCGCCCAGGCCATCGGGTAGGGCAGGCCGTCTGCCGGTAGCAGGACGCCGGTGAGCGAGGAGACGATGTAGCCAGTCTCTTTGAGCAGCTCGGAGCGCACCCACTGACCGGGGTTGATCTCGGTCCAGCCATCGACGGCTTGCAGGGCGGTGACGAAGTTGAAGCCCTTGTCGAGGGAGGCGGTCACGGTTCCGTTGGGGGCGTCGAAGATATCCAGTTTGTCGAGCGCCTGCTGATACCAGCGGTCATACATGCGCTTCTCGTTGACGGGCAGGGCTTCGACCGCCGGTTCGGGATACGCGGCGATTTCCTCCGCCGACAGGCCATAGGCCGGGGGCGGGTCTTCGGCCAGCGCCGGGCTGCCGAGGGCGAGCAGCAGGATGGCTATGAGCAGACAGACAGCCGGTTTCATCAGCAGCACTCCTGAATGAGCAATGGGTTTGACATTCAGTGTAAACCGATTTGGGGCGGCGCTGCCCGTCGCCAACCTGACGGCTGACCTACGCCTGATCGCCAGAAAGAAGAAGAATTGAACCACAGAGACACAGCGAGCAAACGGAGTCTTTTACTTTCAACTCAGCACTTTGCACTTTGCACTTCCGCTCTGCCGCCGGCGGATCGACAGTGTGGTGGCGGAACGACGGGAGCGCTGCGCCGACATCCGCCGCCGGAAGCAGAACCGACCACAGAGACTCAGAGGACACAGAGAGAAAACAGAGTGTTGATTCACAAAATTCGTCAGATTCGCATCAGTCTTTTTGCGATTCGTGAATCATGGCCGACGGTCAATTCGCTTCGGCGCTGGCCTGGCTATGGGATTGTTAAGTTGCACGGGGAACAATGGATTTCCCCACATCACCAGTATAGAACAAGTGGGCTATGGTGTCAAGCCCCTCATTCGTGGGGGGAATGCTGCGGACAGGCCATTGCCTGTCCCTACAATTTCGGCCTCTGTGTAGGGACACCCAAGTGCGAAGCCTCTCTGTGGGACAGGGTGTCCGCCGGATGCAGAAGCCCCGCGCCTATTAGCCGTCGCGCATCAGGTGCGCTATCATGGGGGGACAGGCCGCAATGAATGATGGCAGACCACCCATGAGCGACACAACCTTACGCGCCCGAACCGACAAATCGATCCTCATCAGTTATTCGCGCAAAGACCGCGATGCCGTCAGGCAATTGTACGCCGAGCTGGAGGCGCTGGGCTTCAAGCTCTGGCGCGACCTGCACGACATTCCGGGCGGTGAGCCGTTCTGGGAAGAGATCAAGCAGGGTATCGATGGCTGCGAGACGGTCGTGCTGTGCATGTCGCCGGACGCGCTGGCGTCGCCCTATGTGCAGCAGGAATGGCATTACGCCCGGCAGCAGGGCAGGCGGGTGCTGCCGGTGGTGGTGGCCGATGTCGATTTTGATGCGGTGCCGCGCTGGATGAGTCGCATCGACTGGAAGGATTTCCGCGCCGGCAAACCGGAGCGCGAGACGATCTGGGCGGCGTTCATCACCACCCTCAACACCCCCTACCAGGGGCGCAAGGTGCCGTTCATGGCGGGCAGCAAGCCGGAGTATTTTGTCGAGCGTCCGGCGGAGTACGAGGCGCTGCTCAAGGCGCTGGTGGATGGGAACGGCGCAGTGGCAATCACGGCGGCCATCAAGGGGGCGGGCGGCTTCGGCAAGACGACGCTGGCGCTGGCGCTCTGTCACGACAACCGGGTGCGCGGCGCGTTCGACGACGGCATCCTGTGGGTGACGCTGGGGGAAAAGCCGAGCGAAGCCGACCTGATCGGCAAAGTCCTCGATTGGGTTTATGAACTGACCGGCCAGCGTCCGGCGGTGGAAGGGCGCGAGGCGGCGCGGACGGAACTGGCGAAGGCCATCGGCGACCGCTACCTGCTGCTGGTGATCGATGACCTGTGGCGCAAGATCGACAGCGAGTTGTTCCTCACCGGCGCACCGCACAGCGCCGTCCTCATCACCACCCGTTATGACCAGCAGCTCCCGGATGGCACGCGCTTCCGCCAGCGGGTGGACGCGATGCAGCCGGCTGAGGCGGTCAAGCTCTTGAGTTGGATGCCCTCACCCCACGCTCACTTGAGTCGTTCGCAGCCTCTCCCACCGGGCGAGGGGGATGGGAGAGCGCAAACTCATCAGGCGGGGCTGAAGCGGCTGGCGGAACGGCTGGGGGAGTGGGCGGTGCTGCTGCGGCTGGCGAATGGCGTGCTGCGCAAGCGTCTCGAACGGGGCGACACGCTGGATAAAGCGCTGGAATACGCCGATAAAGCCCTGAGTCGCAAGGGGTTAAAAGCCTTCGACGGCGATAATCCACAGCAGCGCGGCGAGGCGGTGAGCAGCACCCTGGGCGTGAGCCTGGAACTGCTGAACGCGACACAGCAGGCGCAGTTCGCCCGGCTGGCGCTTTTTCCTGAAGATGTGGCGGTTCCCTTCACCACGCTGGAGCACCTGTGGCGGCTGGATGACTTCGATACTGAGGAGGCCGCCGGAGCGCTGAACGATGCGGCGCTGCTGCTGAACTTCGACCTGAGCCAGCGCGTCATCCGGCTGCATGATGTGGTGCGGCAGTATTTGCGCGACGAACATCAGGGGTTAATGGCGGCATGGCAGGGGGAGTTGGTGGAGCGTTGGGGGTTGCCCTCACCTCATATGCCCTCACCCCTGGCCCCTCTCCCACCGGGCGAGGGGAAGGATAGCCGGGAGTCCACACAGGGGCGAGGGGGAACCGGTGGCGGAGAGACGGAATACACCCTGCCGGATGAGTATGCCTGGCGCTACTACGCTTATCATCTGGTTGAGGCCGGGCAGGGCGAACGGCTGCGGGGGCTGCTGCTCGATCATCGCTGGCTGATGGCGAAGCTGGCGGCCACCGATGTCAACGCGCTGATTGACGACTGCACCTATCTCCAGAATGATGTCGTTTTCCGCCTGATCCGTTCAGCGCTGATGATGAGCCGCCATGTGCTGCTGGAGGACAAGGACGCGCTGGCGCATCAACTGGTGGGGCGGCTGATGACCTGGCGCAAGACCCAGCCCGCCATCCGCGCCCTGACCGAGGCCATCGTCGCCACCGTGCCAGGCTTGTATCCGGCGAACCTCGACAGCGAGTATCCGGTGCTGAACCAGGCCAGTGGTAACTTGCTCGCTACACTTTCGGGCCATACAGGTGGTGTGCTTCGCGCACTGGAACTGCGGGATGGACGATTGCTATCTTGGTCATACGATAAGACTCTGCGGCTGTGGGGTTCGGACGGGACTGCACAGGGCGTCCTAGCGGGACATACAGATAGGGTGAATGGCGCGATAGAACTGCGAGATGGGCGACTGCTGTCGTGGGGAGGTGGCTTTAAGAGTCAAGACCAATCGCTGCGGCTGTGGGGTTCGGACGGGACTGTACAGGGTGTCCTAGCGGGGCATACAGGCAGATTGAGCCGCGCGATAGAACTACGGGATGGGCGACTGCTGTCATGGTCGGATGATGGGACTCTACAGTTGTGGGATTCGGATGGGATGGCGCAGGGTGTGTTGAGGGGACATGTAGCTGACGTATATGGCGTGTTGGAACTGCGGGATGGACGCCTGCTCTCGTGGTCATACGACAAGACTCTGCGACTGTGGCAATCAGATGGGGCGGCACTGGGCGTACTTGCAGGGCACCTAGCTGCGGTGAATGGCGCACTTGAACTGCGGGATGGGCGGCTGCTGTCGCGGGCGGACGACAATACTCTACGGCTGTGGGCATCAGATGGCACAGCGCTAGGTGTAATAGTGAAAGATAAAGATTACACGATGAGAGTGTTGGAACTGCGGGATGGGCGGCTGCTGTCGTGGTCATTGGACAAGACGTTGCGGCTCTGGGGAACGGACGGAGCGTCGCAGGGTATTCTGGCGGGTCATATGGGCAGTGTAGGTGGGGTAGTTGAGCTAGGGGATGGGCGGCTGCTGTCGTGGTCGCGGGACAAGACGCTGCGGCTGTGGGCGTCGGATGGCACAGAGCTGATGGTGCTGTCGGGTCATACAGGTATTGTGATTGGCGCGGTAGAACTGCGGGATGGACGGATACTGTCGTGGTCGGATGACAAGACGCTGAGGTACTGGGGTTCGGATGGGGTGCTGCAGGGTACTTTGGTGGGTCATACAGATGCGGTGTGGAGGGCAATGGAGTTGAAGGATGGGCGGCTGCTGTCGTGGGTTGGTACCATAAAGGGAACAGACAATAAGCTACGGCTATGGGGAACAGATGGCACAACTCCGACAGTTTTGGTAGGGCACACGGGTGAGGTGACAGGTGTTGTGGAGTTGAAGGTTGGGGGGCTCTTGTCGTGGGCTGGTAACATGAAGGATGATGACTATGGACCACGGCTATGGGGAGCAGATGGTACCGCACGGACGGTACTTACTGGGCATAGTGGTAATGTGTGGGGTGCAATTGAGCTTTCAGATGGACGACTGCTATCGTGGTCGTGGGATAAGGCGCTGCGCCTGTGGGCGTCGGACGGGGCAGCAAAGGCGATCTTGGCAGGGCATACGGCTAATGTAAATGGAGCGATAGAGTTGCGGAATGGACGGCTGCTGTCGTGGTCCGAGGACAGGACGTTGTGCCTGTGGAGTACGGATGGAAACGCACTGGCAACATTAGTGGGACACACGCATATAGTGTTGGGCGCGGTGGAGTTGAAAGATGGGCGGTTGCTGTCATGGTCGCAGGATGCAACACTGCGGCTGTGGGCTTCGGACGGGACTCCCCTACACAGGCTGGATGAGGGATACTACGAAGGCAACAAACGGCGCATCTTCGACTGGGCAGCCGAGCATGGTTTAGATGGTGCGACGCTGTATCCGGATGTTCCGGCCCCAAGGGGACCCTGGTGGGTTGCAGTGGTCAGAAAAAGTATTGAACTGTATGAATCAAGACACGGAGCGCTGCTAACGTGTTTTCACGCCGATGCACACATCACCACAAAACCAGTCGTCTCTGCCGACGGGCAGACGATTGTCGCCGGGGACGCATCCGGCAGGGTGTTGTTCCTGCGGTGGTATGGGGGCGAGGCGGAGCAAAATAAGGACGGATCATATGGTCACGCTCACCAGTGAATGGATCGACGAATTACTGAAGCTGGCGGCGCGTCAGGTGTGGACGGATTATGACGACAGCGCCGATGTGCTGTACATCAGTTTTCGCAAGCCGCAGTCCGCCAACGACAGCGTGATGGAAACCGAGGACACCATCTATCACTACCGCGATGACGAGCTGGTGGGCATCACCGTGTTGAATGCGTCCCGGCGGGGCGCGGGGGCGTAGGCGGCGGACACGGCGGACACAGCGGTGCTGTGTCCCTACGGTGTGATGATGATGGGACGCGGGGTGTAGGGACACGCCACTGGCGTGTCCGGCAATGGCAACAAAGGGAGAACGACGCATGGTGGATGTCATCGTGATTGGCGGTGGGCCGGCCGGTGTGACGGCGGCGCTGCGGGCGCGTGAGCTGGGGGCGGAGACGGCGCTGGTGGAGCGGGGGCGGATGGGCGGGACGTGTACCAACGATGGCTGCGCCCCGACGCGGGTGCTGGCGAAGACGGCGCGGCTGGCGCGGGAGGCGCGGCAGTTCGCCGAGTACGGCCTGATGGGGGCACTGCCGCAGGTGGATTTCGCGGCGGTGATCGACCGCACCCAGCAGGTGATCTATCGCTTGCAGGAGAAGAAGCAGTTGATCGGTCATCTGGAAGCGGTCGGCGTCAGGACGCTGCACGGAGTTGGCACGGCCCGCTTCGCCGATCCGCATAGTCTGAGTCTGGCCGATGGCCGGACGCTCCAGGCCGATAAGTTCATCATCTGCGCCGGGGGTGCGCCGCGCCGCCTGAGCTTCCCCGGCAGCGAACATGCCCTGACGCACAGCGATGTCTGGTCGCTGCGGAAGCTGCCGCGCTCGCTGGTGATCGTCGGCAGCGGGGCGACCGGCTGTCAACTGGCGTCGATCTTTGATGCCTTCGGCTGTAAAGTGACCATCCTGGAACTGGCACCGCGCATCCTCATCAACGAGGACGAACGGGTGGCGGAGGTGATGCGGCAGCGCTTCCTCGACAGCGGCATCCAGATTATCACCGGCATCAGCGGCCTGACGCAGATCGAGAAGCAGGGGAGCGACCTGCACCTGACTTATACCGATGACGGTGCGGCGCATGTGCTGACGAGCGAGGCGGTCATCCTGTCGGTGGGCTGGCCGGGCAACCTGCCCGATTTGAATTTGCCGGCGGCGGGGGTCGAAACCGAGCGGGCGTACATCCGCGTCAATGATTATCTGCAAACCAGCGCGGCGCACATCTACGCGGCGGGCGACATCACTGGCCGGATGATGCTGGTGCAGAGCGCCAGTCTCCAGGGACGGCTGGCGGTGGAGAATGCGCTGCTGCCCACGCCGGACGTGGGGATCAATCACCGGTTGGTGCCACACGGCGGCTTCACCGACCCGGAGTACGGCAGCGTCGGGTTGACCGAGGCCCAGGCGCGCGCCGAGCATCCTGATTGTCTGGTGGCCGAGGTGCCGTATGCCGATCTGGATCGCGCCGTGATCGATGACCACACGGTGGGCTTCTGCAAGATCATCATCGATCCCCAGACGCGGCTGATCCTGGGCGGGCATGTGGTGGGTGAGCAGGCGGTGGAGATCGTGCAACTGCTGGCGGCGGGCATGGCAGCGGATTTACGCATCGAGCAGTTGGCCGACCTGGAGCTGGCTTACCCGACCTACACCGCCATCGTTGGGCTGGCAGCGCGTGATCTGGTGCGGCAGTTGAACTGGGTGCCGGTGGCGGCGCAGTGGCGGGCGCTCAAGCCGGTACGTGGCGCGGAATGGGAGCGCGAGGCGTAACCCGCAGCCACGCATCTATCACCTGACAAGGTGAAGTACCAGGTGTGCCCGGAAACTGAATCGGCTACGGCGCATCTGGTACTTTCAACACAAGAGAGCGGTGGGTTGTGCTAGGGCGCATTTCAAGATGCTCGACAATGATGAAATGCTTGTCAAATCCCTTTTGATGCCCATCTGAATGGCGAGCTTAAGCAGACGCTGTTCACATCTCTTCCCTCAGACTAGCGTCCTCATAACCTGAAATGTACCGATCAACGAGGCAGCCAGTTGACAGTTGTTGTCAGGTACTCGTCATAAAAAACCGGCTGACCCCACTCGATGAACGCTATCGGGCTGTCCAGTTGATCTTCCAGGTCGAGGTAGTCCAGATAGGGCAGATAAGACTCTTCCTCGAAGTAGGATGAGGAATAGAAGTCAAAGTCTATTTGATAATCCCCGACCAGGATAGCTGGACGATCATATAATGGATCATAAATGATCTGACGGAACTCCGTGATCTGAGCGCCACCATAGATTCGGCTCACCTCGCCGTTCATGGAAGGATGCCATTGAGCCAGTGAAATCCAACAGCTCTGGTCATCGGGGCAGGCACCAATACCCATAAAGTTGAGTTGAAAGGGAAAAGTCCATTGCGCGCCATAACGGTCGCTCAGGTGTGCCTGGCAATTTTGACGCAAGGGCGGTTTGCAGGTTGTCGGTAGCTCTTCCTGCGAAACCTCGTCATGCACTGAAATCAGATATTGTTCGGTAGGTGCGGCGATCAGGTTGGCGTGTCTTTCCCCTGAAAGAGCGTCAATCAGTATCCATTCATCACGCTGGCCCACACGCACAAATCGTCCGTAGGTCGAAACATCCAGCAAAGCGGGAAATCCCCAGTCACTTGTTTCGAGGTCAGCGGCGCTCATCACTACTTTCGGTCTGGCTTCTTCGATCAGATTCCAGCGTGAGATTCCCCGCGCGTCCTGCCAGACTAGTGTGCTGCTATCTGCGCTCCACTGTACCAGGGGCAGTGGCTCGGTCTTGGGTTGAGACAGATTGGCTTGCCCGATCATGTTCACGCCGATGTCCATTCCATAGCCGGTATCGGCGTAATTGGTGAACAGGATGACCGATAACTGATCGCGATCCCAGACGGCAGCCAGATTGCTGTCGTTCGAAAACCGCACGGCCTGCCCCTCAACCATATACTGCTCGAACGGATCACCATCGGTTGAATAGCGCGCTCTCGCTTCGGCGGTGTACTCATACCGGGTCCAAATGTACTGGAAGCCGATGGTGGAGTCGTTATCACGAAAGGCGACATGCGCCCCGTCAGGGGAGATCGCCAGCGGCCAATCGTCGGGCAATCGTGACAGGGTGCGGTTTGGATTAACCTGATAACGGGTGCCATTCTCGGTGGTGATATCTAGAAAGCGCATCAGCGGATAAAACTGCACTGTATCGGTCATTGGAGTTAGCGGGGCTGGGCGTCCGCCAATCTCAAGCAGTTTTGCCACAAATTCATCTTCAGTGATGGTGAGAGCTGGATCAAACTCAACCGCATAACCTTCAGTGGCACCCTCCTGATAACTGATGACACCATCAACCGGGTAGAAATGTGCCGTCCCATAATACTCGTCGGTGAACGTTCCGTTGCCATTGCTGGTCAGGCCAAAGTAACCCTGCGAACCCTTGACCCAGCGATGCCCTCGTCCTGAGTACAGACAGCTTGTATCATAACCGCGAACATATGCGCCAGATGCCAGGGCCGCCGGATACCGCATAACGACCAGCAGTTGTGGGCCGCGCCCCTTGTAATAATCCTCAACCCGGATGACAGCGCTGAAACCACGATCATCGGCGTCGATGACAGTTGCCCGCACCAGCAGTTGCATGTTCGGCAGGTCTTCAACACCAAAATAGGGATAGCCACTGCACGCCTGCGCCGCTGGCAGATGGACGGCAGCCAGTGTAATGAGCGAAAACAGGATCAGCAAGAAATGCTTGCGCATCATGAACCTACCTTTCATGATTTTTCTTGACTATAGCGCTGGAATCCTGAGCGTAGTGCTATCGTAGATCAGGAGTAGGGGAGGCGTGGAGAAATCGATGCGTTGGGCCGCGCACTCTCAACGCAGCCCAGACTCGATACAGTCAGGCGATTAGACCATCTTCCCGCGCAGGCGGCGCAGCAGCATGACAGCGGCGAAGGCCAGCCCCAGGCCGAAGCCGCCCCAGAAGCCGGCTGGCCCCCACTGGAGGACAAAGCCCAGCACATAGCCGACGGGCAGGGCAATCAGCCAGTAGCCGATGAGCGAGACGCGGGTCGGCCAGCGGTTATCCAGCACACCGCGCAGCGCTCCCAGGCTGACCGATTGCAGTCCATCGAAGACCTGCATGATGCCGACCGCCACGAAGGTCGCGGCGGCCACGGCGATGACATCGGCCTCGTCCACGAAGAAGTCGGCGATGCGATCTCCGGCGAAGAGCAGCATGACGGTGAAGAGCGCCGCCCAGGTGGTGACCAATCCGAGCGCGGTGTAGCTGATGGAACGGATACGTCCGTTTTCGCCGCCGCCCGCCGCCTGCGACACGCGGATGCTGACCGCCCCAGCCATGCCCAGCGGCAGCATATACAGCACACTGGTGACGCTGTAGACGATCTGGTTGGCGGCCAGCGCTGTCGTCCCCAGCCAGCCGATCAGCACCCCGGCCACCGCGACCGCGCCGCCTTCCAGCAGGTATTGGAACGACATCGGCAGCCCTTCACGCAGTTGCTCGCGGAATGAGCGCAGCGTCCAGGGTGAGCCGCCGCGATAGGCTGAAGCCGTGCGCGACAGGCGGTAATGCAGCGCCATGCCGATCACCCCCAACGTACTCGCCATCAGGCTGCCGATGCCCGCACCGAGGATGCCAAGCGCCGGGAAGCCGAGGTTGCCGCCGATCAGCAGCCAGTTCAGGCCGACATTCGTCAGCACTGGGACAAGCGTCAGCAGGAAGCCCAGCCAGGGGCGGTCAATCGAGTCGTAGAACTGCTTGTAGACCAGCGACAGGCAGTAGGGCAAGAGCGAGAAGCCCATCGCCAGCCAGTAGGGCGACAGCACCGCCATTACCTCGGCCGGTTGGCCGGTGTGAGGCAGGATGAAAAAGAGTGCGATGAGCATCAGCGCAGCGCTGCCCAACCCGGCGAGGAAGGCGATCATCAGCGCGTGGCGGACGATCTCGGCGATCTTGTCCGGCTTGCCCGCGCCAAAAGCCTGACCGACCAGGATGCCGACCGGGCCCATGAAGCCATAGAGCGCGGCGTAGAAAATGAGCAGGACGCTGCTGGTGAGCGAGACAGCCCCCAGCACCGCTTCGCCCATCGGGCCCAGCATGTAGGTATCGACCAGTCCCATCATGGTTGAGGTGGTCAGCCCGGCCACCAGCGGCACCGCCAGTCCGACCAGTGGGCGCAGTTCGGCCAGATACGGGGCGAGACCGGTCGCGGGGGTGGTCAGGGCAGGGGCGGGGGTCACGATGCGTTCGGCGTTCATAGGGATCAGTCCTTCATCATCGCTTAACAGTGAGCAGTCACTAACTTCACGGGTCGAAAAAAACTCTTCGCGCAGCCTACTTGATAAACTCTGGCAGATCCAGCACCGCGCCGACGGTCTGCATGATGCACTGGGCATACCAGCGGCGGGCGGCCTCAGCATCACCGTCGCAGGTCTCCAGCACTTCGGCGAAGGTGCAGGCTTCGCGGGCGCGGACGTAGGCTTTGACCTCATCGTCGCCAGCGGCAGCATAAGCCTGAAGCAGCAGCAGTTGGTCATCGCGCCGCCCCAGCAGTTGGCGATAGGCGTCGTCCATCGCGCCATGGGGATCATCCGGGTGGGCGGCAGCCGCCTCATCCAGCGTGTTGTCGATGCGCGTCATCACCCGTTCGTAAGCGGCCAGAAACAGGTTGCGCTTGGTGCCGAACAGCTTGAACAGATACGGCTGCGAAATGCCCACACGAGCGCTGATCGCTTCGGTCGAGCTGCCCGCCAGTCCGTTGCGGGCGAACTCGATGATGGCGGCTTCGAGGATGGCTTCACGCCGCTCCTGTGCCGAGATACGCGGTGGGTGGTCAATCGTCTTGTTCATCATGATGGTGAGTGTACACTCACTAACCGCGAGATGTCAAGAGTGACTCATTCGGCGCTCATCATGCGTCGATCAGCCGCGATGCTCCTTAAGGTTTACCTGGCGAAAGTGCACCTACAATGCAAGCAGAGGGTACACTGATACGGACCGTTAGCCTGATTGGTAGTTGGTATCTGAAACGACTGACGGTCATGGGTACAGTGGATGAACTTCTCACATCGAAAGGTAAGCAAAGGACAGCCCGGACTCATGCCAGTCACAATGGATGTACTCAACGACGGACGCATTCTGCTCGTACACTTCACCGATCCCTGGAAAACCGCAGAAATGTACACCCTCTTCAAAGCCGATGAACGCCATCGGGATGCCTTCATGCAGTCTCACCCCGACCAACCTGTCCATCTGGTAGTCGACTTTTCCAGTACCAACCGCATCGACCAGGGGGTGTTGCAGGCGCGCAACTCGCCCAGCCTGACGCATCCCACCAGCGGTTCGACGGTGGTAGTGGGGGCGAGTCCGCTGATGCAAACTCTGGCGCGCACTGGCTTTGAGCTGATCCGTTACAAAGCCTATCGCTTCGTGCCAACGGTAGAGGCAGCGCTGACCTATCTGCGGTTCGTCATCGAACGCACCTGATTGCACCGGGTTGTCTGACGTTTTCCCACCGATCAGACTGCGCCGGCCTGATTGCCAGTATGATGAGTGCAGCAAATCTTCAACTGGAGGGATTGGGTATGGTACGCCTGATGGGTTGGATCATGCTGCTTTTGCTGCTGCTGCCCCTGCCTGGGATGCAAGCGCAGGAAGTGACCTGGGAAGATGGCTGTGATCCGCTGGCAGCCGAGTCGCTGGAAGGGGTGGCGGCGCTGGTGGATTACGGGGTGGCCTGTGAGACCTACCGCACCTGCGACACAACCAACGGTGATGGTGATCTCTACTGCCAACTGGAAGCAATGCAGGTCATGACGGCGAGCTGTGCCGATTATGATGATGTCTGTCTGAAGACCGTCATCCTCTACGCAGCGGCCATCCTGGCCTATGATATGCCGATGGGCGAAGCGCTGGGCTGGTCGCCTCCGCAAACGGTCATCGACGGTGTGCCACAGGGATTGGCCGCGTTCCAGGCGGGAGATTATGCCGGGGCGCTGGCGGCCTATCAGATGACTGCGCCAGAGGATTATGTCGGCGACACCAACCAGCCCCTCAGCCGGGCAATCATCTACGAGATGCTGGGGCAGCCAGACGAGGCACTGAGGGAATATCAGACGGTATTCAGCTTCGCCTTCGCTCATCCGCTGGCGTGGGTTGCCCGCGCCAACCTGTACGGGTCGCTGGGACGGCTGAACGAAGCCGCGTTCGATATCGAGGCGCTGGCGCAGAACACGGTGGATCGCCCGGCTTTGCACCCGCTGGTGGAGGTGCTGCAAGCCCGTTATCCGCTGGACGAAACGCGCATGAGTGACTGGGTGCTGTACGCGCTGACCAGTCAGAGCGATGGGCCGGGCGGCAGCTTCATCCTGGATGAAACGTTAAAGCCACCGCTGCCGGTGCGCCTCGGCTGGTTTGATGACCCGCCGGTGCTGCTGGGGATCGGCCTGTCGAACTGGTCTGTTGGAGAAGGGCCGAACCCGCGCCAGGTGTTAATCCTGCCGCGCACTGACACAGGCGTTCACACGGCGATCTATCCCTCGTACTACGAAAACGCCGGTAGCCTGAGCCTGACACCTGGCGACGGCGGGCTGTATGAAGGACAGGAATCGATTGGCTTTTTCGAGGGAGCGTCGAAATGGAGCTTCTTGCTCATGCCAGTTGGCGCACCGGACCCCCGCGCCGGTCTGGAATCGCAGCGGTTATGCCCCGGCAGTGTTGTCTCGCGGCTGAGAGTCGGCGATTGGGTGAATTCAGCATATCATGGCGATGATCTGGGCATGACCTTCCAGCCGGCGCAGGTGATCGATGGGCCGGACTGCCGGGGGAGTGAAACGTGGTGGCAGGTGATGAGCGGCGAGACCGTATTATGGATCGCCGAGAATGAGGCTAATCAGTACCGCCTCAATCCGAGTGATGCGCCGGAAACAATCTTCACCTGTGCGGGAGCGCCGGCGCGACGCATCAATGTTGGCACGGTCGCCCGCGTGGTGACTGGTCTGGGGGCAAATAATCTGCGCGCCGAGCCGGGGGTGGACAGCGCCTTGATCGGTCAGCTCCCGGAGGGCGCAGCGGTGGTCGTGGCTGGCGGGCCAGTCTGTGCCGATGGCATGGTGTGGTGGCAGGTACGCTATGAGGAAACCACGGGCTACACCTCGGAAGGGCAGGGCAGCACGTACTGGCTGGAGCCAGCCCAATGATCATTCATCACGCGGGATAAAGGAGACTGACTCATGAAACGTCGGCTGAGTTGGCTGCTGCTGCTGGTTCTGCTCCCGGTTCATGTGATGCGGGCGGATGTGGCCTGGGACGACGGCTGTGATGCTGCTGCGGTTGAGGCCATCACAGCCGGTTCTGACAGATCGGATTATGCCCAGGGGTGTGAGGCTTACCTGAGCTGTGAAGCCGAGAGCAACCGGCGTGATGTCAAGTGCGAGCTTCAAGCCATGCAGGTGATGGCGGCGACCTGTGCTGCGGGCGACGAAGCCTGTCAGCAGCTCACGCTTCTGCTGGCGGCGGCCATGGTGGCGTATGAGCCGCCCTTCGGTCAGTCGTCGTATAGCTGGGATCCGCCGCAAACGTTGATCGACGGCGTGCCGCAGGGGTTGGCCGCCTTCCGCGCTGGCGATTATGCCGGGGCGCTGGCGGCTTTTCAGTCAACACCCCAGCCAGAGGTCTTCAGCAATACCAGCCTGCCGCTCGCGCTCGCCATCAGCTACGAGATGCTTGAGGAGCCGGAGGCGGCGCTGGCCGAATTTGATGTCGTGTTCAGCGTGGAGTTTGCCTACCCGCTGGCGTGGGTTGCCCGCGCCGGCCTGTACGGGAAGTTGGGGCGGCTGGATGAAGCCTCGTTTGATGCCGAGGCGCTGGCGCTCTACACAGCGGATCGCCCGGTTTTGCAGCCGCTGACTGCCGCGCTGCGTGACCGCTATCCGTTGGATGAAACGCGCTTCAGCGATTGGTTGATGTATCCCGTGATGAGCATTGGTGCCGGATCGGGCGGGGGCTATAGCAGCGACCTGACCTTGGAGCCAGCGCGACCGGCGCGGATCGGTGTGTTTGACGAACTGGGCGTGATGGTGGCGATGGGTCTGACCAACTGGTCGGTTGATGAGGGGCCGAACGCCCGCGGACTGGTGATCCTGCGCCAGACGACAGAGGGGGATTTCCGCTACGACTACCCGGAGTACGGCGAGAACTCCGGGTCGCTGTGGCTGCGACGAACAGCAGACGGTTTCCTCGAAGGCAGCGAGGGCATCAGCTACTTTGAGGGCGGTGTGCGCTGGGACTTTGTCCTGAGGCCGGTTGGCGTGGACGATCCGCGACCGACGGATCATGAGCGCCGCTTCTGCCCTGGCAGCGTCATTTCGCAGTTATCCATCGGTCAGTGGGTCCAATCTGCGACATATCGTGATCTCGGTATGCCGGTGCAGCCCGCTCAGGTCGTGGATGGGCCGTACTGCCTCAGTGGGCGAACGCACTGGAAAGTGGTGAGCGGCGAGAAAACCCTGTTGATCGCAGAAAACCGAGGCACGCAATACCAACTCGTCCCTGCTGAAGCGCTGGGGTGAGCGGGAAATCGACTCTACAGTGCGCCGGTGTAGGCTTCTTCGATCTCCAGCAGGACATCCATCAGGCAGTCGATGGCGACGTGGGTGAGAGCCGGGTAGGCATAATTCGCCACTTCGCCACTGATGCCATCGGGCAGTTCCCAGGCGACGGTGTAAACAGCGGTATCATGGATGCCAGCGGCTCGCAGCGGCAGCGAGGCCGGCAGTCCGCAGTCGGCAACGGCCTGCTGGATATGCTCGATCTGATCGGTCGTCAGGGCGTAATCCACCCGCCACTCCTGCCCATCAT
This sequence comes from Anaerolineae bacterium, assembly GCA_022843385.1. Lineage (GTDB taxonomy): Bacteria > Chloroflexota > Anaerolineae > Aggregatilineales > Phototrophicaceae > CFX2. Next base: position 47,470 of record JALHNT010000050.1, read on the forward strand.
AAAGCTGCACCGCGCCATCCCGCTGATAAATGCGCCAGGTGTGCAGGTCGCGGTGAGGGTCATGATAATGCACACTGAGATAGGCGGTTGATAAACGCTCGGCTAGATCGTCCATTGCACACTCGTCATCCGTTCCAGGGCTTGCAGGAAATAGACATAATGACCACGCTGGACGGTGCCGCCCTGCGACATGATGTTCTGGGTATTGCCGACCAGCGTCTCGTTGGCGGCGTCGATGCCCAGCTCGGCTTCGATGGCGCTGAAGTCCTCGTTGCGTTCGCCGGTCATGCGGTGGGCGTCGGGATCGGGATACTCGTCGTCCAGCCCCATCATATGCCCGGCCTCGTGCGCCGCTACATTCTGCGAGAACGTCTGCTGCCGCGCCTGGATCGTCAACCCGACGCTCTGGTAGCGGTCTTCACGGGTCGCGCCGGTGTTGCCGATGCCGCGTATCTGCATCTGGAGTGTGCCGCGACGGCTATGGGCGACGATATAGTCGGAGACGGCGTTGGCGCGCTGTTCGGAGAGAGTCTGGTTACGGGCGCGGGCACCGCCGGCTGAGGCATGGCCGGTGACGCGGATGATGAACTGATTGCCAAATTCGTCATCCGCCGCCGGTGGCGTGGCATCCACCTGGGTGACAAAGGTATCAATCTGGCTCGCGAGTTCAGGGGTGATGGTGGCGTCATTGGTGGCGAAGGGGCCGACGCGCACCCGTGTCTGCGCCACATCCATCGTTTTGTTTTCCGGCTCGCTCGGATCGCGCGAGTCGAGGGTGGCGGTGTTGCCCTGGACAAACGACCGGAAACGCGGCGCACCTGCCGGGACTTTGAGGGCGGTGACGCTGGTGTGGGCGCTGGCGGCATCGGCCACAATCTGCACCCGGACGTTGACGGCGGTACTCAGTTCTTCACAGCCGGGGGTGCTGCTGGTCATGCGATGGGCACCGCTCCAGGCGCTGCTGATGCTGCTTTGCATATCGGCGCTGAACCGCTCGCGCTGCGGTTGAGTCCAGTTGAAGTCGGCGCGCTGTGCTGCTGTGAAGCGCATGGTGTTGTAGGGGGCTTCCCGGCGGGCAGCGCGGTCAAAGTCGCGGAAGTTGATGTGCAGCTTGAGGGTGATGGTCAGGTTGCCGGAGACCGGGCGCGCGGTGGCCGGGTTGCCGCTGTTGGGCTGGTAGGTTGAGTCGAAGCGGGCACCGGTTTCACTGAATTCCGGCGTGTTGATGATGCGGGTGAATTCCGGGTCTTCAGCAGCCGGAGCCGGGGCATCCGGGACGCCAGCGACGGGCGCACCAGCATCGGGGGTGTCGCGCTGGATGAGGCGAGCGCGGCTGTTGGGCAGCGGTTCGACGCGACCTTCACCGATCAGCCGTTGCAAGGTCTGATTGCCGACCAGTCGTTGCAGCCGCAGCAAATCCATCTGACCGTCAGGGGCGAAGAATTCGCCATCCACATCGACCGCTGGCGACGGTACCGGGTTGGCGGGCCGGCGCTCGGCAGACTGGGTGCGCTCACTGGACATGGCATCCCCCTATCCCCACAGTAAACCTGGTCATCAGCATAGCAGAGTCCGGTATGCAACGCAATCAGGACGATGGGTGGGGGGTGTCCGAGACGCTCTTGATGGGCAGACACTCCCCAGCGTCATCTCTGATCCACTTGAGAGAGTGTGGATGGGGAGGGTAGGGGGTATCTTTGCAGAATCACTTTTTTGGATAGATTCTAAGCGTTGCAAGACCCGCCAGACAGTACTCGGGCAGCCGCCACCAACGATATACCCCACCAGATGCTTGAGGTGCCAGCCCGTTTCGGCTAAGCCATGATCAGAAGGTGTGCTCTGAAAGACCATTCCCAGATCCTTTTGTATACTCGCTTGCGCTCTGGGAAAAACCGGCTTGCGTCCCTGGCCTGGTTGCTTATACGGTTCACTTAAACCACCGCCTTCATACCCTTTCCCCACAAAGCGACTGTCTCCCATTCTCTCTCGCGCTATAATCCTCCATACGCTACCGCATGGATACTCATCCCCGCTTCAATCTTCAATAGCGCTGCCGCCCGTTCGCGCATGTAGCCCTTCGGGTGATGGTCACGTATTTCTCCCAATGTGATGTGTTCGTAGTCCTCCAACGTCACATCATGTCGATACATCATCTTTTTTCTCCTGCTTTTCCCTCCATTCTCCATTGCCGAATTACTATTTCAAACCTCAAGATTACGCCCCTACAATCTGCGCGTTTTGTTTTCGGCAGTCCATAAGAAGAAGGGGAAGACGCGCCTACCTGCTTTGACGACGAGGCACCTGAGACACAGCCTATGGGCGCTGGCAGGATTGGTCATCCAGCATAATAATCAGGTAGTATTTGGGGAGACTCACAGGGGGATAGCCTATGCCTTCAACAGCTGCCCTGCCGGCACAGCCGACGCCCTTTGTTGGGCGTGAGGCCGAACTGGATGAGATTGCCGCGCTCCTGGCGAACCCCGCCTGCCGTCTGTTGACGCTGGTCGGTCCCGGTGGCATCGGCAAGACCCGCCTCGCCATCGAAGCGGCGCGCCGCATAACCTTGTACGATGGTGCCTGCTTTGTTCCCCTTCAACCTCTGACAGCCTCAGAATTCATCGTCCCGACAATTGCCGAGGCGCTCGGTTTACGCGCCATACCAGGCGGCGATCTTCAACAGCAGCTTTTTGATTATCTGTGTCAGTGGTCGCTTTTGCTCATACTGGATAACCTGGAGCAGTTGCTCGACGGTGTGCAGGTTCTCTCTGACCTTCTAGTGGCTGCCCCGGAGGTTCGCCTCCTCGTTACATCGCAGGAACGATTGAACCTGCGCGAGGAATGGGTGCTGGATGTCGATGGACTGAGCTATCCTGCCAGTGAAACCGACAGGTATGCCGATGACTATAGCGCCGTGCAGTTGTTCACTCAACATGCCCGGCGGGTGAAAAATGACTTTAGACTGACCGATGAACTCAAGCCGGCTGTCATCCGCCTCTGTCATCTGGTAGGTGGAATGCCACTGGCGATTGAGCTGGCCGCATCATGTGTACGGGGGCTGACTTGTGACACGATTGCGGAGGAGGTCAGCCACAGTCTGGACATCCTTGAAACGCCCGCCCGAAATATTGAGTCTCGGCACCAAAACATCCGTGCTGCCTTCGAGCCGACCTGGAAGCGGCTGACAGAAGACGAACGCCAGGTATTTGCGAAGCTATCAGTGTTTCGCGGCGGCTTTATGCGTGAGGCCGCTGCAGGAGTGGTAGGCGCGACTCTGCGAACCCTTACCTCGCTGCTAGATCATTCGTTGCTACGGGTCGATGACAACAATCGATATGACCTACATGAATTATTGCGCCAGTTTGCAGAGGAAAAACTGCGCGCAACGGACGAATATGAAAGCACACAAGCCGCTCACAGCGCACATTACGCCGTTTTCCTCAATCAGAGGGTTGAGGACTTAATCGGGAGCAGGCAGATTGCAGCCATTGCGGAGGTCAATTCGGTCTTCGAGAACGTGCGAACAGCCTGGAATTGGGCATCGGCTCAGAACCGTAAGGACATCATCGAGCAAATGATCGACGGTCTATGGGTGTTCGCTCACCTCAGGGACCGCCTGATCGAAGTGGCTGAGATGTTCAGCGATTCCCAACAACCGTTTGCGCCAGAATTTGGACAAGAGCCTGATCGCCTATGGGGGAAGTTACTTGCGCGTGGTGATGACCAATCCGAAGGATTTCAAGCAAAGATTGAAACCGCGCTCCAGATTGCCCGTCATTACGGAGAACCAGCAGAGATTGCTTTCTGTCTGATGAGACTCAGTCAGACTGTTCATGACGAAGCGACAGCCATAAACATACTTGAGCAAAGTCTGGCAATTTATCGCCAGCTCGATAATCGTTTTTCGATGGCAGATGTCCTTTTTGAGATGATGGGCCGATTTCAAAGCTCGTGGGCAGATTGGTCACGATATGGTGAAGAGAGTTTACGCCTCAGGCGTGAGATTGGCGATTGGGTTGGTGCGGCCTGGTCAATAGCCGCAGTTGCCCTTAGCGAAGCTCGCGTTGGACGCTTCCGACGGGCAGAAGAACTCTGGTTAGAACGAATTGCATTGGGTCACGAGATCGGCAATCCCTATCTGGTTGCTCTGGGCAATGCTCACCTCGGTCATCAGGTCTATTTCATCTTGGGAGATTTGAGCAAAGCACGCGCAGCGGCTGAAGAGGCACTGAGGATTGCCAGGCAGTTTGGCAATTCGAACACCGCTGGATGGGCTTTGGGATTGCTCGGCATCATCGCCAGTGTAGAAGGCAATTACCAGGAAGGAGAACGATTGTGCCGACAGGCAGCTTCAGCAAAGGGGCTGGAACTCATGAACGAAACGGCTTGGTGGGGCTTATCGCTTGCTGCCTGCGGGTTGAGGGATTATGAGACTGCCTGTGACTGCCTGATGAAGTCTTTGAGAACCATGATCGACGGTCGCGGGTTGACCGGCATGATTGCCTGTTTGCCGGTTGCGGCCATGATCCTGTTCTATCACGGTAACGCCGTCCGGGCAGTCGAGTGGATTGCATTAGCCTTTACGCACCCGATTCGTGCGGCTGGCTGGATGCAAGAATGGTCGTTATTGTCCGACTTGCGCCATGACCTGGAGCAGACACTTGGTCCAGAAGCATATGCAGCGGCCTGGGAAATTGGCGCTCGCCTGGATCTGCAGGTGGTCGCAGCCCAGATTCCGCATTCGATCCAAATTGTGCGCCCAACGGTCATCGAACAAGAAAATTCTACTCGGGAAGAGAAACTGACTCGACGTGAATTGGAAATCATGTGTTT
>JALHNT010000051.1 GCA_022843385.1 Anaerolineae bacterium
ACCTGGTGCCGCTGCTCACCGGTCACCTGACGATGGCTGGCTTGCTGTTTGGTGTGCTAGTGGGGGGAATGATTGGCGTTTCAACCTGGCTGCTGGCACGACCGGCGCGAGTGACGCGGCCTCCGACTTGGCTGCTGACCTGGGTGCTGGCCTGGATTGTGGGGGAAAGCATCGCCTTCGCCTCCGGCTTCAGTCAGTCCACAGTGCCGCTGGTTGGGCTGGCGATTGGCGTGATCAGCGGTCTTGCGTTAATCTGGTTGCCTGGTAACTCTCAAGTTGTAAAGCCTCATGTCGAACCCGTTCAAGTTATGGCTGCGCGATCAACTCGTCCGGATGGTTAGCGTTCAGCGCTGCGTTGTCGGACAACATGCCACCGCCGGAGCGCCAGCCCGTGATGCCGATCTGGTGGTGACGATGTGGGCCGGCGTGGTGATTCATATCCATGTGCTGGATGAAGCGCTCAAGCCGGCCAAACTGCGCCGCATCATTGAGACCGCTTCCGATCATGGCATTCCGGTGCTGTTCATCGTCAATCGCCAGCTTCTGCCGGCGCATCATCAGCGGGTCGCGCCGGACAAATGGTTTGTGCCGCTGCAAGCGCTGGCAGATGATCGCGTTTATGCCTACACCTTCACCCCCACCGAAGCCAGCATCGCCCCGGTGCAATTCCGTCCATTGACCCGGCTTGAAGTCGAGACGTTGCAGGGCGCAGCCATACCCATCCATGCTCTGCGCTATGCCCGTGTCAGCGTTCGCCATCCCCAGGTAAAGGGCTACTGGCTGCTGGCCGATTTCGAGCATGACCCGAACGGCAACACCCCGCCGGTGCGCCGCACTGATTACAGTGCCTATCAATACAGCGGCCCGCGCTACGAACGGGATGTCCATAACACTGATAGTCAGGCGCGCCAGACTCATACGCCCAGCGGACAGCCGGTGGGTGGTGTCAGCAGCAACGGGCAAAAGTCCCGGTTGGATATTTCCTACGAATTGCTGGGGGTACAGCGCAGCGCCAGCCGCGAAGAAGTCAAAGCCGCTTTCCGCAAGATGGCCTTCCAGACCCATCCTGATGTCAGCTCCCTGCCCCAACCGGTAGCCGAAGAGCGTTTCCGGGCGCTGGCCGAAGCCTATGAATTCATCAAGGTCAGCAACCGCTGGGAATAAGAACGCCGTCGGCTAACGCCCGCGCGTCCGGGGATCAAGGGCATCGCGCAGACCATCGCCGATGACGTTGGCCGCCAGCACCACCAGCATAATGGCTATGCCAGGGAAGACCGAGAGCCACCAGGCATTGCGCATGTAACCGCGTCCATCAGCCAGCAGCGCACCCCATTCCGGCGTCGGTGGGCGAACCCCCAGCCCGAGGAAACTCAAGCTGGCACCGGCGACGATGTTGCCGGAGATGCTCAATGTCACCAGCACGATCAGCGGGCCGATCACGCTTGGCAGGATGTGAATGAAGAGGATTCGCCCGGCCTTAGCGCCCATGCTGTGCGCCGCCACCACATAATCCATCTCGCGCGTCGAGAGGGTGATGCCGCGGGTGATGCGGGCATAGGTGGGAATCGACCCGACTGAAATAGCAATGATGACATTGGTGATGCTGACCCCCAGCATCGACACCAGCCAGATCGCCAGGATCAGGCCGGGGAATGCCAGGATCAGATCCATCAGCCGCATGATCCAGTTGTCCACCCGACCGCCGGCATAACCCGCGATCAACCCCAGCGGCACCCCCACCAGCGTCGAGGCGATGACCGAGAAAAACCCCACCTGGAGCGAGATGCGCCCGCCGTAGAGCAGCCGCGTCAACAGATCACGCCCCAGCGCATCCGTCCCCAGCAGATAATCCAGCGACGGGGGTTGCAGCCGCACTTTGGCATCGCGCTGCAACGGGTCATAGCGCGTGATGTTGGGAGCCAACAGTGCCGACAGCAGGATGAGGATCAACAGCACCAGCGCGATCACCGCCGCCCGATTACGCAGGAAGGCACGGCGCGCCTGCCGAAGCGGACTGTCACCGCGCGGGATGGTCAGTTGAGCCGGTGGTGTAGAGGTCAAGGTCTTGCTTACCATCGTCAGCTACTCATAATGGATACGCGGATCGACATAGGCATAAATCACATCCACCGCCAGATTGACCAGCACGAACGACAGCGCCACCAACAGCACACTCCCCTGAATCAGCGGATAATCCAGATCGGCGATGGCCGCAATCGTCAGCCGACCCACACCCGGCAGCCCAAAGATGCTCTCGGTGATGACCGCGCCGCCCAGCAGCCCGGCAAACGACAGGCCGACCACGGTGATGATCGGGATGAGCGCGTTCTTCAGCGCGTGAATCAGGACGATGCGGCGTTCGACCAGCCCCTTTGAACGCGCCGTCCGCACATAATCACCGCCCAGGATTTCCAGCAGGCTGGAACGAGTCAGGCGGGCGATCAGTGCGCCTTGCCCTACCGACAGTGTGGCGACCGGCAAGACAAAATGCTGCCAGGTGCCAGAGCCTTCCACCGGCAGCAGCCGCAGCCCGACCGAGAAGATCAGCATCAGGATCAGACCCAGCCAGAAGGTCGGGAAGGCGTTGAAGAAGACCACCAGCAGCATACTCGTCCGGTCAATCCATGAGCCGGGTTTGATGGCAGTGATGACGCCGACCAGCAGGCCGATGACGGTGCCGACCAGCACACTCTGGATGGTGAGCAGCACGGTGAAGGGGAAGGCTTTCGCCAGGATGCTGCTGACCGGTTCGCCGAACTTGAGCGAATTGCCCAGGTCACCCTGGAGCGCATTGCCGATGAAGATCAGATATTGCTCCCACACCGGACGATCCAGCCCATGTTTCTGCCGGATGGCTTCGATCAATTCCGGCGAGGCGGTGTCGCCGGCCAGTATGTAGACCGGATCGCCGGGGATGGCGACGCGCAGCACGACAAAGACGATGGTCATGATCGCCAGGATGAGGGGGATTGCGCCGATCAGCCGGCGGAAGATGTATTGCTGCATCGTATTTTTGGTCAGGACTTACGCAGTTGATTACGAATAGGACCTGATAAACAGGCAAGAACAGGCAAAAGTTAGGTTTTTCTTACCTTTGTAAGAAACGATTTGGAAATTCAAGGGATGTAGGGACAGGGCAATGCCGTGTCCCCGAATGTTCAAATGGCTTCTGACTCCTGCTGACATATCCGGTCGGGACGAGTCACGACTCGCCCCGACCCACCTCAGGAACGGTTACCCGCCCTGTTCGATCCATGAATTCCAGTAGAAGAACCCGCCTTGCAGGTCAAAGTCCCAGTTCTTCATCTCGTTACGAACGCCGACTGTGCCATTGGGCGCGACCAAGAAAATCCAGGGCGCGGCTTCCATCACGGTGCGGCTGATCTCGGTGATCGTCTGGTACCGGGTTTCACGGTTCAGATCGGAGTCGGCTTTCTGCAGCAATTCGTCCAGTTCTGGTGTGGAGAACCAGGCGCGGTTGCTGCCGCCCTTACGATCCGAGTCGAAGAAGAAGGTCAGAATACTCGGTTCAGAGAAGCCGTACAGCAGCAGGAACAGATCGTGCGTGCCGGTGGTGGTCAATTCGCGCAGCGCAGGCAGTTCCATGCTGGTGATCTCGATCTGGATTCCGGCATCGCGGAACTGGGCTTCGATCACTTCGGCCTGACGCTTCCATTCATCGCCGTTGACGGTGGCGAACGGAATCAGCCACGGGCTGCCATCCGGTTGTTCGCGGATGCCGTCGCCATCGACATCGACGTAACCCAGTTCATCCAGCATCGAGTTGGCGGTGTCCAGGTTGAACTGGATCGACTCGGCATCGAGTTCCGGGTTGTGTCCCCAGATGGTGGGGGGCAGCGGTTGGTAGACCGGGATGGCCTGACCGTTCCAGGCCAGTTCAGCGAATTCCTCTTTGTTGATGGCATAGGACATGGCGCGGCGCAGCTCGACATTATCCCAGGGGGCTTTCGAAGTGTTGAAGCCGATGTAACGGATGCCGGTCTCGGTGATCTGGCGCAGCGTCAGATCGGGGTTGCCCTGCATATCGGCTAGATTCTGCGTCGGGATGCCAGCATACTGAATTTCGCCGGTCTCCAGCGCCGCCAGGATAGTCTGTTCATCTTCAATGAACTTGATGGTGAAGGCGTCCAGATTGGCCGGGCCAACATTCTGATAAATCTCCGCCGGGGCCCAGGCAAAATCCGGGTTGCGGACGAATTCGTACGAGGTGTTGGTGTTGATGGCTTGCAGGATGAACGGCCCCGCGCCCACCGGACGGAGCTTGAAGTTCTCCACCCCTTCGGCTTCATAGGCGGTTGGTGAGACAATTTCCAGACTAGCCAGCGTGTTATACAGCGGCGCATAGGCGGAAGCCAGCTTCATATCGAAGTTAAGTTCATCCGTCACCACCACATCCAGCAGCAAACCGACCAGGTCCGCCCCTGCCGGCGCCGCCACCGCTTCATCGGCATAGCGCATCAGATTCCACTTGATGGCCTCGGCATTGACCGGCGTACCATCGCTGAAGGTGACGCCCGGCTTGAGCATTACCGATAGAGTCATGCCATCTTCCGAAGCCGACCAGCTTTCAGCCAGATAACCGACATAATTCAGGTCTTTGTCTTTCCACAACAAGGTAGAGAAGAGGGCGTAGTGCGGCCAGCTATGCCACGACGTGACGAACGGATCGAGTTCGACATTCGAGAGCGCATCGGCGATCACGAACGTCCCGCCGGTCTGAAGCTCCTGCGCCAGCACGGATGAACCGAGCGTTCCCAGGGCTAAAGCGCAAACCATCAACATCACAAACCATCGGCGTACACGAGACATAAACGTTCCTCCTCAACAATAAACAGGCTATTGGGTCGCCCGCCGCGTGAAGCGGATCGGGTCGGTCGTTGGCTCAAGTGGGATGGCGACATCCTGCAACGCGCCATCCATGCCCGTCGTGAAGGATGCCGGTAGCGTCAGATCAAGAATTGTGTTCCTGATCTGGAAGGTGTCATAATGAAAATGCTCGACGGTGAATGTGTGTCCATTATAAACCGCCCGCAGTCCGTCCGCACTGGATTGGATTTCGAGCGCCCCATAACCGGGATGCTCATAGACCCCGGCATAGTCGGCCAGGGCGTGCGCCGGTTGGGTGCCAGCGATGCGTTTGCTCTGAGCTTTGGCTTTTTCTTCCTCGGTCATCCCTTTCAGTTTGTCCTTGAAAGCAGCAAAGCGCCCCGACCAGTCGATGGGTTCCAATCCCAGCAGCCGATCCAGCAGATTCAAACGGATGATCGATGGCGGCATGTGATCGAAAAGGTTGGTCAGGACAATCACGCCGATACCCTGATGGGGCATGAACGACATCATCGCCAGGAAGCCGTCAATCGCGCCGCCGTGCCAGACAGAGGTGTAGCCACGATAGCTCTGCACGCCCCAACCCAGCCCATAACTGTTGTGTTCCATTTCGGCGTATTCATTCCAAATCGCTTCCAGCGGTTGGGTGGTGATGACTCCTGGCGTGTGCATGGCCTTGATGCCCGCCGGACTGATGATGGACTGACCGTTGTGCTGTCCCTGGTTCAGGTGCAGCATCAGCCAGGGGATCAGATCGACCAGGTTGGAATTGATCGAGCCAGCCGGGCCGATGGCATCCAGATTACGGAATGGCACGCGCTGGACAACTTCCGCAATCCGGGAATAAGGCAGCGCCGCATTCGCGGACTGCTCCGATTGCTGCACCGAGAACTGGCTGTGCGTCATCCCCAGCGGCTCGAAGATGCGCTGGTGGGTGAAGTCTTCCCAGCTCATCCTGCTGACCTGCCCGGTCAGGTAGCCGGCCGTCATGTACATCCAATTGTTGTACTGGAAGCTGAAGCGAAAACCGAGATTGGAGGCGAAGTGAGGCAGCGCCTCGAACAACTGCTCTCGGTTGCGGGACGATCCATACCAGGCCAGATCATGCCGCCCCAGCCCGACGCGATGCAGCGCCAGATCGCGTGGTGTGGCCTGGGCGCTGGCGACCGGGTCTTGCAGGCGAAAACCGGGCAGATCGTGCTGCACCGGACGATCCCAATCCAGCCGTTTGTCTTCCACCAGCAGGCCGAGGCCGAAGGTAGTGAAGGCTTTGCTGCACGAGCCGATGGCGAACAAGGTCTCCGGCGTGACCGGCAGCTTGCGCTCGACATCGCGGTAGCCATAACCAGCGCTGTGGATGACCTCGTTATCAGCGATGACGGCGATGGCAACGCCGGGGATTTCCCAGCGTTCCATGATGGGCGGCAGCCAGTCGTCAAAACCCTTCAGCGCCTCGCGGGCCTGTGCGGGGGGGATGCGTTCGTACTTCACCTAAATCGCTCCGACATCGACGATGGGATACTGATTGCGATCCGCCCGCTGATACGGGATGCGGGTGAAATCCGGCACAATCGCCCCCGGCGCAGCCACATAAATCACTTTGGCGGCGATGGGCGAGAAGCGGGCGTAGAAGTGCTGGGTCGATTTGGCGATGAGCAGCCGCTTCTGCAGCGGGTCGATGCCGACATTGCTGAACACCTCCGGGCTGAAGGTCTGGGTGCGGTTGGAGATCAGCACGATGTCGATGCCGTGCGCCGTCACCCCCGCCGAATGCCCCAGCGGGACGTTCTGGCGATTCTCGTCCGGGCCAAAATACTGGATGGCATTCGGCTGAAGGCCGAGGATGGTCACGTTCAGGTCGAGCGGGTCGCCCGACATCGGCCCCATCTTGCCGCCGATCCGCAGATCCAGCCGCGCACCGACGCCGGCATCCATCGCCACCGACACGGCGATCGGGTCCCAGATGCAGCCGACGCCGACATTGCTGATGCCGCGCTCGATCATGCGCCGGATGAGGAAGGTCGAGTCGCCGGGTGCGCCGCCGCCCGAATTATCCGAGACATCGGCCAGCACCACCGGACTGCCTTCTACCGCCAGCGCTTCGTCCAGCGCATCATCCATGCTCAGGTAGCGGGGATAGACCGAATGGCGCAGAGCGTACAATTCCCGGCCAAGCTGCGCTGCCAACGTCCGTGCCAGTTCCGGGTTGTTATCGGTGACGACCAGCGTCCGCGCCCCCAAATCCGGCACATCGCCCCAGGGGAAGCAATGCCCCAGCGAAACCGACAGCACACCGTCATGACCTTCGAGTGCCTTCATCCGCGCTACATAGCCCTTCATTGGCTCCTGCGTCGGGTAGAACAGGCCGATCATGCGGCAGTCGAACAACGCCATCGTCGGGCGGACGCGCCCTTCAACCGTATCCATGATGATCTTGAAGAGTTCCTGGGCCCGTTCAGCGAAATCGGTGTGGGGATATTCTTTGTAGGTGATGATGACATCGGCGCTCTCCACCATCAATTGCGTGGTGTGGCAGTGCAGATCGAGTTCGACGCCAATCGGCACCTGCGGCCCGACGATCTGGCGAACCCGCGCGATCAGGTCACCTTCGCAGTCATCATACCCTTCGGCCACCATCGCCCCATGCAGATCGAGCAGCACCGCATCCACCGGCAGCGCCGCCTGAAGATCGGCCAGGATTTCATCGCGGAAGGACTCATAAGCGCTGCGCAGCGTCGTCCCGGCCGGCTCGGCGACGGCGATCAGGCTCTCGACAACTTCCCAACCACGCGCTTCGCCCCATTGGCGGAAGAGCGCCACCACCGAATCGGCGAAGGGCGGGAAGGCGCTGTAATCACCATGCCGCGCCACGAAGAAACTCTTGTAGCTGGTGGGCATGGGCGAGAAGGTGTTGGTTTCGGTTGCCAGACAGGCGGTGAACAATTTCACGGGTGCTGCTCCATCGCTGAGAGTGCTAAGTGAAAAGTGCTGAGTGAAAAGTAGAAATCAGATTTGCAGGTCATCATTCGGATTATTCGTTATGCTTATTTCTCAATACTGCCCCTCTGAAAACAGGTCTTTCAACCCGGTATCCGCCGCAGTTTACGCGGACACCCCGTTGGGCGTCCCTACATTCGGACATGCAACGGCACGTCCGCCGAAGCTAAGCACCATTCCCTCTCCACCCCGGCCCGCGCACCACCTGACCGGGCGTCGCGCCGGTATGCGCGCCATCTCTCAACACCGGGACGCCGTTCACCAGCACATGCACCATGCCGGTCGCCAACTGGTGCGGCGCTTCAAAGGTGGCATGATCCTGGATCGTCGCCGGGTCGAACACCACCACATCGGCGAAGTGACCGGGTTGCAGCGCCCCCCGATCGGTGATCCGCAACACCTGCGCCGGCAGACTGGTCAGGCGGCGCACCGCATCCGGCAGCGTCACTAACCCCTCGTCACGGACATAATGCCCCAACAGGCGGGAGAAGTTGCCATAAGCGCGGGGATGCGGGTTGGATTTCAGGAACACGCCTTCCGGTGCCATCGACTCGGCATCGGAACAGAAGCTCACCCAGGGGACTTTGACCTGCTGGCGGATATTCTCCTCCGACATCGTGAAGTACATGGTGAAGATGCGCCCGCCATCTTCCAGCAGCAGATCGAGGGCGGTGTCGTCCGGGGCGGTGCCACGCATGGCAGCCACCTGCGCCAGCGTCTTGCCCGTCAACGGCTTGAGCGTCTCGGAGGTGAAACCGGCCAGCAGAATTCGCTCCGGCGACTCGACTTCGATCCACAGGTTTTCCCACTCGTCTGAATGGCGGTTCATATCCTGCTTGATGCGCGCGCGGGTTTCCGGGTCGCGGATGCGTGCCAGCAGCGCTTCATCGCCGCCGTTGTGCGCCCAGGGTGGCAGACAGGCATTCAATCCGGTTCCGCCCGCGGGATACAGATACATATCCGCCGTGATCTCCAGCCCAGAGCGGCGGGCGTCATCCACCCGGCGGATGACCTCGGCCATCTTGTGCCAGTTATCGCGGCCAGCCGCCTTCAGATGATAAATCTCGGCGCGGATGTCGGCTTCGCGGGCGATGGCGAAGAACTCATCCAGCGCTTCGAGGAAGAAGTTGCCCTCGCTGCGGAGATGGGAAATGTACAGGCCGCCATGCTGCGAAACGACGCGGGCGATGGCGATCAGCTCATCGGTTTTGGCATAGGAAGCCGGGGGATAAATCAGCGCGGACGACAACCCCACCGCACCTTCTTCCATCGCCTGGGCGGCCAGGGCGCACATCTGCTCCAGTTCAGCCGGCGTCGGCGGACGATCATCATAACCGATGGTGTGAATGCGCAGGGTCGAACTGCCGACGAATGAGGCCACGTTGGGGGCGACTCCTCGCCGCGCCAGCGACTCCAGGTATTCCCCCAGCGTCGTCCAATCGACATCGTAGACGATATCGCGGTTGCCCAAGATGCCGCGTGTGCCAGCCGCTTTCATCGCCTCGCTCAACGGCCCCATCGAGAAGCCTTCGCCCATCACTTCCAGCGTCACGCCCTGGCGGATGTCGCCCTGCGAACGCCCATCCTGAATCAGCGATTCGACCGCCCAACTGAGCATGTTGATGAAGCCGGGGGCAACCGCCAGTCCATCGACATCGAGCATTGTGTTGCCGTCCAGCGTCCCCGGACGACCCAGCGCAGCGATCCGTTCACCGACCAGCGCCACATCACCGGGGTAAGCCGGTCTGCCACTGCCATCGTAAATCATGCCGCCGCGTATCACTGTATCGAACATGGCTCACTCACCATCATGATCTGCTGCTGACCGGGTTGCCATCTCTCAGCGACAGATTATAACGTGTGAAGTAATCTGTGCAACAATGCAATGGAATTGCACAAAGAATTGCACTAGAATGGTTGGGATGAACCGATGCCATCGAAAACGCAGTCAGCATGACCAATGAGGATGTCCTGGCGCACATCCGCGCCCACTATGACGCCATGAGCGCCAGCCAGCAGAAAGTGCTGGAATTCTTTTTGACGCGCGGTCTGGAGGCCATCTATCTCTCGGCGGCGCGGGTGGCCGAGATCACCGATGTCAGCCACTCGACGGTGGTGCGGACGGCGCAGGCGCTCGGTTTTGAGGGCTTCCCGGATTTTCAGGCGGCGCTGCAAGAGCAGCTCATGGGTCAGTTGAACTCGGCCGGCGTGGCGCAACTGGGAGCGCGTAAGCTGGTGGGCGAATTGGTCGAACAGGACCCTACCAGCATTGGTGCCGTCTTGCAGCGGGTGATGCTGACCGATGCCCGCAATATCGAAAACCTGGTGCCACAGATTCCGCTGGTCGATTTCGAGCAGGCGGTTCACTGGTTGATCGATTCGCCCCACGTCTACATCATCGGGCTGCGGGCTTCGGCACCGATGGCGCTGAATTTCGGCATGAGCCTGCGCCAGATTCGCGAGAGCTGCTTCATCCTGCAACCCGGCGTCGGCGATCTGGTGGATCAGGTGGCCGGCATCCGCAGCGGCGATGTCGTGTTCGCCATCTGCTTCGGACGCTACATGCGCGAGACGCTGCACGTCATGGATTACGCCCGTCGGGTTGGGGCGCACCTCATCACCATCACCGATACGCCACTGTCGCCGGCCGCCCGCCGGGCTGATTTGGTGTTCACCGTCCGCTACGGCGTGTGGGTTTACGGCGCATCGGCTGCCCTGTTCAGCCTGTTGAACGCCTTCATCTCGGCCATCCTGGTGGCGCAGCACGATCAGGCGCAGGCGCGGCTGGAAGCGGTCGATCAGATTATTGAGCAGTTCGGCATCTTCGAGTCTGAGTCGAGTGAACCGCCGCCAGCGACAAGAACGACCTGATGCCAGCGCATAGAACGAACAACGCGGAACTCGGAACAAACAACTCAGAACTAACAACCAGCATCTGCGCTAATCGCCAGCAGCCTGCTGCGCCAGGGCGGCTTCCATGAGATACTGATCACCGAATGCGCCCATCGCTTCGATGACATCGGAGAGGGCGCGCCCTTTTTCCGTCAGGGTATATTCGACGCGCGGGGGGATTTCCGGGAAAGCCTGACGCGAGATGATGTCAGCGGCTTCCAGATTTTTCAAGCGGTGCGAGAGCGTCTTGGGGCTGACATGACCCAACGAGGTTTGCAATTGTCCGAAGCGCTTGGCTCCGCTCATCAGATCACGCACGATCAGGATGGTCCAGGTATCGCCGACCAGTTTCGCCGTCAATGCCACCGGACAGATTGACTTCGCCATAGCAACCTACATCACGACTTTGCAAATACAAGAATTGATTAAAGTTTAGCATCATAACAGGTGAAAAGATATTGAAGTTTTTAACTTCCCTTTTGGAAGTAAGGATGATACGATCCGGTTCATCTGAATGACATCATCCACTACCCCACAAGGTTTCTCACCATGACCCTCCTACCGGCTACCACCCACATCGGGCAGGCGCACCTGACGACGGCTGATCTGAAGCGCTCGCTGGCGTTTTATCATGAGGCGCTCGGCTTTCATGTCATCTCACAGGCGGATGGCGATGTGACGCTCTCGGCAGATGGACACACTGTTCATCTGCGCCTGAGCGAGCATCCCGGCTGGCAGCTCAAACCGCGCTCCACCGGCCTGTATCATGTCGCGATCCGGCTGCCTAATCGGGCGCAACTGGGGCGCGTCTTCTTGCGGCTGGTGCAGCGGCGCTACCCTTTCGGCGGCTTCTCCGATCACGCCGTCAGCGAGGCGCTGTACCTGAACGACCCGGATGGCAACGGCCTCGAACTCTATCGGGATCGTCCGCGTGAACAGTGGGTCATCCGCGATGGGCAGGTGCAGATGACGACCGAACCGCTGGATGTCGATGATCTGCTGGCCGAGGCCGACGATGCCCCCTGGCGCGGGATTGATCCGGCGACGGACATCGGTCATGTTCATCTGCATGTCTCCGATCTGGGGCGCGCCCGCGTCTTCTATGGCGAGGTGCTGGGGTTAGCGGTTGCCGCTGATTGGAGCGGGCATGGGGCGCTTTTTATGTCGGCTGGCGGCTATCATCACCATCTGGGGCTGAATATCTGGGCGGGTTCGCGCCGCCAGCCGCCGCAAACGCTGGGATTGGAGTCCTTCTCGCTGGTTGTGCCGGATCAAATGGCACTCGAAGCCGCCCGCGAACGGATCGCCCAGGCCGGAGTTGAGGCCGAAACCAGCGCCGATGGGGCGCTGCGGGTGACCGATGATGATGGCAACCGGGTTGATCTGGTAGTGGGATAGGCCTCAGCCCATCTGACCGGCGGCGTGGTGGGCGGCACGGATCGGTTCGGGCAGGCGGTAACGGGTGGTGCAGCGCAGCGCCAGCTCCAACGCGGTCGGCAGATCAGCCAGATGACCAGGGGAGATATAAACCGGTTTGACCCCGGTCTTGGTTCGCAGCACTGCGCCGATCACCTCGCCATGTTCCCGCACCGGACTGGTTGCGCCGCGCTCAACAGCCGGTTCGGTATACGCCCCGATGAAATGGGTCTTGCCACAACCAATCGTCGGCCTCTCCAGCCACAAGCCCATATGACTGGCGATACCGATGCGGCGTGGGTGCATGATGCCCATGCCGTCGAAGATGAAGACATCGGGTTCGTGTTGCAGCTTCTCAAAAGCCTGTTGCAGCACTGGCCCTTCACGGAAACTGAGCAGTCCAGGAATATACGGGAAGGGCGTGGGCAGACTGGCGAGTACCGTCTCAATCACCTGTAATTCCGGGAAGCTCAGGACGACCACTGCCGCCTGCGATTGGTTATCCTGGACGCTGACATCCACCCCGGCCACCCGCCGCACCGCCGCGATGTCCAGCGGTTGGCTGCTGATGACCTGCGCGGCCAGTTGCTTTTGCAGGGCGATGGCCTGATCGGGCTTCACATTCCAGTCATGACGGACGTTTAGATGCATCAGTTGTCCTTAACCGGTGGTTGGGGTCGCCAGGCTGCCGGTGCACCATTCACTGCCAGATCGGTCCAACCGTTCAGGGGTTGCCCCATCTCATCAAACAGCAGCAGGTGATCCTGATTGCCGGTCAGCGTCAGGAGTGCGATGCGGGTCGAGTCGCTCGACCACTGAGGGAAACCATGATCGAGGGGCGCATCTGTGATCTGACGCGGCTGACAGGTAGCATCCACACAGGCGGCATCCATCAGAAACAACTGGAACCAACCCTCGACCTGTCCCACTAGCGCAATCGTGCGACCATCAGGCGACCAGGCCAGATGCGCCTCGGTCATCTGATTATGAGTCAGCCGGTGCGCCGGACACGACTCTGCCTGCCACAAACACGCGCCCTCCATCCGGTAAATCTCGCCCTGCACCGAGTCGGTGTAGGCAGTCACCAGCACCCAATACCCGTTCGGCGACGCGATCATCTCGCCCACGCGCAGCGGGCTGATGCGGCTGGGGTTCAGACTGTTAGGGTCAAGCCGGTACAACCCGTCATCAGTGACAGCGATCATGCCCTGTCCATTCGGCTGCAACATGACAAAATGAAACAACCCACCACTCAGACGATTATCCATCTGGCGCGTCAGATGTTCCGGGCAAGGCTGCTCAGATTGGATGCAGCTCACATCCGCCACAAACGATACTCCACTCCCGCGCATGACAGTAAAGGCCAGATGACGATTATCCGACGACCAGCGCGGTTGAGAAACCGGCGGGAACTGGCGGCTGACTTCCTCGGAAAAGCCGGTTTCCAGGTTGAGTAAGCGGATGTGAGTCGAGAGGTCACCGGTGATGACAGTGTAGGCTAGGGATGCGCCATCGGGCGACCAGGTGGCGGTGATCTCGCGCTCCAGGCTGCGAGTCAGGTTGTGATGAAACGCCCGGCTGACGTCCAGCAGAACCAGGTCCGAGTCCCATGAGACATAGGCGAGCTGCGGAGCCACCGGCGGGTTCAACGCCAACGCGCGAATGCCAGCCGTCAGACTGATGAAAGCCAGCATCAACCCCAGAGTCAGACGTAGCATGACCCCATGCGCCCTCTTGATCAGGTACCTTCCATCTCAATCGGCTGGACGAACGGCTCCATCTCGCTGATCGGATGACCGAACGCGATTTTGGGATAGGCGTTGGCGAAGGTATGGATCATCACTTGCAATAGCGCCGGCTGTGATGGGTCCTGCCACAGCCATTCAACTGCAGCCGTCATCTCATCCGGCTGCTGGATAGTCGCGCCAGGAATGCCATAGGCCTGTGCCACCGCCGCGAAATCCGGCGCATCATAGCCCCACAGAGTCGAGGGATAGCGGTTATCGAAATAACTCTGCTGAAACTGACGCACCATACCATGCGTCTGGTTGTTCAGGATGACCATTTTCAGGGGTAGATTGTTGCGTCGTACCGTCTGCAATTCCTGGATATTGCACTGAAAGCCACCATCACCCGCAATGACGACGACTGGCTGCTGGCTGACCAGGCTGGCGCTGATGGCTGCCGGTAAGGCGAAACCCATCGATCCCATACCACCGGATGTCAGGAATCGCTGATGTTTTTCCAGTTCCACTGATTGTGCCGCCCACATCTGATGCTGACCAACATCAACCACATAGGCAGCCGCAGCTGTGGAGCCTGCCGACAGCCGGTGCATCCACTCATTGGGATTGATCCCCGGCACATCCTTCAGTTCCATTACGTCCGGCCAAGTGGCCCGCAACATCTCAATATGAGCCAGCCATTCTTGCCAATCAGGATAATCAAGAGGAGACGCCAGTGCACTTTGCAGAAATGCGCGCGCATCAGACACAATCGGCAAGCAATCTAGAATACGATTGTTGATTTCGCCAGCATCAGCATCGACATGGATGATGGTACGCCTATCCTTGAAGAAGACTGTATCAGCACCCGTCTGGCGCACATCCAACCGACTACCAATCACCAGCAGACAATCGCTTTCTGCCAGTGCCAGGTTGGCCCAGCGATTGCCATAACTGCCGATCATGCCGACACGCAATAAGTCATAATAGGGCATGTTCTCGATTCCAAGCAGCGACATAATCACTGGAATGCCGGATTGTGCCGCAAACTGACGCAGCTCACCAATGGCACCCGCCGCCCGGATGCCCCCCCCAGCCAGGATTAAGGGGCGTTCTGCTTGTCGCAACAGATCAAGCGCCGGCTGGACATCCACTCTGGTTGGATAACGGGGATCAGGAGTGAGCAAAGTGGGTGCTTCAATCTGAGCTCGCTGAACATCCATTGGAATATCAATCAGCACCGGACCCGGGCGGCCCTCCATCGCCAGCCGAAACGCCCGATCCAGCAGCATTGGAATTTCTTCGGGCGCTTCGACCTGCCAGGCTGCTTTGGTGATCGGCTTCGCCATCGCCACGATGTCGGTCTCCTGAAACCCCAACTGCCGCACCAGACGCTGCCCCTTCAATTCGTGACGATTGACCTGCCCCGTGATAAAGACGGCTGGCGATGAGTCGAAGTAACAACTGCCAATACCTGTCAGCAGGTTGGTTGCGCCGGGGCCGCTGGTGGCGAAAGCCACGCCGGGTTTACCTGTCATGCGCCCGTAAGCATCGGCGGCAAAGGCTGCGCCCTGCTCATGATGCATGCTGATGATCTGAATCTTCCCGGCGCGATGTACCGAGTCCAGCAAATGGGTAATCATCCCGCCGACCAGTTCATAGACGTGGGTCACACCCTGCATCGAAAGATAGGAAGCGATGTAATCCGAAACTTTCATAGCTTATCTCACCCAGTTATCCAGCAACACTCCGGCAGCCCATTGAGATTGAACAGACGCATGCGCCTCTTCATGCAGAAAGAAAAAGTTGGTGGCCGTCGTGGCGTCGTCCATCACCGGCAACTGTTGAAAGTATCCTTCTGATTCGTACCAGCAGCTATAGCCGATACGGGCTAATTGGTTGATGATCTCGTTGGGATGATAATCGTAACGCGCCGACCACTTGCGCAGCATCTCCAGCATGATGACCGGACGCTGATTTTGCAGTGTCTCCATGCCACCCTGTATCACCAACCACTCACTTCCTTCGACATCGCACTTGATCAGGTTAACGCAGGGGATAGCCTCGTCGTGCATAAACTGATCGAGCGTTGTCATCCGGACCTCGACAGCTACATTGGCTTCATCTGCCAGGATAGCTCGACGCGATGCAGCGACGTGCCCAGTCAATTGAGGGAGAAAGAATGTGGTCGTGCCACTAGTTTCGCCGAGCGCCATGTTAAAGGTTTGTACAGTATCTGCACAATCCGGGTTAAGCGCGAGATTATCGCAGAGCAGTTGATGAGTCGCGGGGATGGCTTCCACTGCATACACCTTGCCGCCACGCGATTGCACCACCTGTGCCAGATGCAGACTATACCAACCAATATTCGCCCCGATATCGAGAAGATAAGGGAAGTCCTGCGCCAAACGGCGCAAGATCAACAATTCATCAACTTCGTAGCTGCCATTATTGATTAGAACCGTTGGGGCGCTGCGCAGGTCTTCGGGCCGCCAGATGAAGCGCAGTCCATTTTTCAGGGCGATTTGCAGATCAGCCGCATGAACTTCAAGGTGATCGATATCTGTCTGGTGAAGCAGAAATGCATAGTCGAGCAATCGTTTGTGCTCCACTTGCATTGCCTGCCAGTAATCATTGCGTGGGAGTTTTCCGGATCGGTAGTCAGAGATTAGTTGCGAAAGCGTCGTCATTCATACTCCACCTTCCTTGAGGATATTCTATCACACCCAACGCCGAAACAAGACCACAAGATCGCCGCTTTCCAAATCAGATGCCTATCGGTACACTAACCTTTTATTGACCATCAACCGTCAATGGTGCCAACAGGATCGACATGACTGATACAATTACTGCCTGCCGTCTTTGCGGGACTCCCCTTCCTGCTCTCCCCATCCTTCACATGGCGCATATTCCAAGCCGAATCCAGTATTTTCCGACGAAGGATGATCTGGCGCAGGATAGGGCAGCTGACCTGCAAGTATATGAGTGTTCTGGGTGCGGACTGGTTCAATTGAACACGCCACCGGTCGTGTATGCTGAAGGGGCGACCTCTACGACCGCCTATTCAGCTGGCATGATGAGCTACCGGCAGGCACAGATTGCAGATTTCGTAAGCACAAATCGGTTGCAGGGGAAGCGGGTCCTTGATGTCGGATGCGGCGATGGACACCTGTTGAAGTTCCTTGAGGAGGCTGGTGCAAAAGCCTTTGGCATCGATGCCTCCCAAAAAGCGGTGGATTTGGCACGTGAGCGCGGCTTAAACGCCCGTGTCGGATACGTCACACGAAACACTCAAGTCGAAGATCATCTATTTGATGCGTTCGTTTCGACCGATGTCCTGGAGCATGTACCGGATCTCAAGGATTTCCTGCAAGGAATCTGTGCCAATCTGCGCGAAGGAGCAGTGGGCCTGATAGAGAGCCACACCATCGACAAGATACTGGAAACCCAACGCTTTTATGATTTTGTCCTGGATCACCTCAGTTATTTCACGCTCAGGACCATGCGCCTAAGCCTGGAATTAAGCGGTTTCGAGGTATTACACATCGAGCGCAACCGCGACGGCGAGAATATCACAGCGATAGTACGCAAACCACCTGCTGCGCCATTGGAAACCATCCGTGACCATCATGATATTCTTCAGGCAAATCTCTCACAATTCCGCGAACAGCATGCAGGAAAGCAACTAGCAATCTGGGGAGCAAGTTTTCAAACCCTCACACTCCTTGCGCTGGGCATGATCCCTGATGTTGCCTTTATCATTGACTCTGCACCCTATAAGCAGGGGAAATATTCACCAGTGTCACATATACCCATCGTCAGTCCGGCCCATCTGGAGTCCGAGCCAGCGGAGGTTGTCCTTATCATTGCATCACGCTATGAAAGTGAGATCATCGAACAAATCCAGAATCAGGTGCGCTTCAAAGGGACACTGGCTACATTACAGGGAGCGGACATTCGGGTACTGCAACAGGCTTAGCCACGATGCCAGGTCAACGTCCGTTGCAATCCTTCCGCCAATGTGATCTGTGGTTGATACCCCAACAATTGCCTGGCCTTACTCAGATCAGGGACTGACCGCGAAGGCGAACCCTTGCTATAAGCAGAAGGCTCAGCAAAATGCAGCGCGAGTTCAGGTTCTTCTAGACGACTGATAAGAGTGGCGAAGTCACGGATACCATATGATTCGTCACTGCCAATATTGAATACTTCCCCTGTCTGGTCGCTCAGGAGAATCTGCCAGAGGCCTGTAACTGCATCCGACAGATAACAGAACGAGCGCACTGCACTGCCATCGCTCAATAACCGGATCGGCTGTTGTTCTATCCGATTGCGCAGAAAATCTGCTACTACACGCCCATCATCCAATTGCATACCCGGGCCATAGGTCTGAAATAGCCGCACACTGTTGACAGGCATCCGATAGAGCTGCCAGTAGGTTCTGCAGAGCGTTTCACCTAATCGCTTGGACTCTGTGTAACAGGCGCGAGGTGACACAGGATCCACCTGTCCGAAACAGCTTTCGGGAATCAGATCCAGATCCACTTCACCATAAATCTCGCTGCTGCTAAAGAACAGGAAGCCCTTCGTCCGCGTTTGCAGTGCCAGATCAAGCAGATGGCGGGTACCTGTCACGTTAGCATCGATGGTATCAAGCGGCGCAGCCAGGTATTTTTTCGGTGAGGCATTAGAAGCGGCATGGACGATAAAAGCTGGCTCAACAGCATATGGCAACCGCACATCTTGCTCGATGAAAGTCACATCGCTACGACCCAGTAAGTGACCTAACCGCGAGTCAGGATTAATGGGCGAACGCACCCCTGCCCAGATATGGCATGGACGACGAAATCGATGTTGATTCAGCCAGGCAACAGTATCAACCATATACGAAACAACGAAGCCATTCGCACCTGTTATCAAAAGTGATGAGCCTTCCAGTCGGTCAAGTTGATTGCCGAGGCGGTCAGTAATAGCAGCTACATCTGCCTCAACCAGTCCCAGCTGCGCTCGATTCATGCCACAAACTCATGGAATGACTCAATCACATAATCTAACATCGCATCGGTTAGCCCCGGATAAACACCTATCCAGAAAGCATTGGTCATCACAAAATCGGTGTTATCGAATGTCCCAACGGCTCGATGCGCAATCTCCTTGTAGGCTGGTTGGCGCAACAGATTGCCACCGAACAGCAACCGTGTCCCGATTTTGCGATCATTAAGGAACTGAATCAATTGATTACGGGTGAACGGCGCATCAGGGCGCACAGACAATACAAAACCAAACCAACTGGGATGACTGTTCGGAGTTGCTTCCGGCAGGATGAACATTGACTCTAGATCACGCAACCCATCGTGAAGTCGCTGGAAATTGCGTCGCCGTGTTGCGATGAAGTCCGGCAACTTCTTCAGTTGCGCCACACCAACAGCCGCCTGCATGTCTGTCAACTTAAGGTTGTAGCCGATGTGGGAATAGATGTATTTGTGGTCGTAGCCGTAAGGCAGATCTCCTAGCTGCCATTCAAAGCGCTTGCCACAGGTGTTATCTTTACCGGGTTCGCACCAACAATCGCGCCCCCAATCACGAAAAGACTCGATCAGCTTTTTCAGGATTGGACGATCCGTAAGCACCGCCCCACCTTCGCCCATTGTGATGTGATGCGCCGGGTAGAAGCTGGTAGTTGCCAGATCGCCGAACAACCCGACTGACTTTCCAGAATACTCGGCACCAACTGCATCGCAACAATCTTCAATCAGCCACAGGTCATGCTGCTGGACAAACGCTGTAACAGCATCCAGGTCAAATGGATTCCCCAGAGTATGAGCAATCATCACCGCACGTGTTCGTTCACTTAACGCTCTTTCGAGCGCACGAACATCAATGTTATAGGTTGGCAGTGTTACATCAATGAAAACCGGTACAAGCTGGTTCTGAATGATCGGATTAACAGTCGTTGGAAATCCGGCGGCGACAGTAATGACCTCATCACCTGGCCGCAGGCGCCGTTCACCGAGTGTAGGCGAGGTCAGACAGGAGAGTGCGACCAGATTGGCCGATGAACCAGAATTGACTAGAGAAGCATAGCGCAGGCCGAAAACATCGTGAGCGAAGCGTCGTTCAAATTCAGCAGCAAAGCGCCCAGTGGTCAACCAGAAATCTAGTCCTGAGTCCACCAAATATCGCATGTCGTCCCCGTCAAACACCCGCCCGGATACGGGAATAGGCGTCTGACCCGGTACAAACTCGCGCCCGGGAAAAGCAATTTCATGATAGCGAGCAACCAGCGAAAGGATTTGTTCCCGCAGCTCATCAGCACTCATGACAGGAACTCCCGATACCAGTCGATGGTGCGACTCAGTCCTTCGTCCAAATCGAAGGACGGATGCCAACCGAGCACATCCCGCGCTTTGGCAGCGCTTAGATATTGATGACGGATTTCGTTGGACGCTTCATTGCGTATGTCGGGTTTCAAATTCGAGCCCATCTGATGCAGAATGTGCTCAACCAATTCCAGAACAGTGACCTGGATCTCGTTGGAGAAGTTAAAGGCTTCACCGATCAGCGAAGGTTTATATGCCAATTGTTCTGCCAGATGCATATAGGCTGCTGCCCCATCCTCGACGTAAAAGTAATCGCGCACAAATTGCCCGTCAGATCGGATTATTGGAGGCTGATCGCGGAGAATGGAACGGATACTTCCCGGCACAATCCGATTCCAATTCAGATCACCGCCGCCATAGAAGTTTCCACAGCGTGTAACGACTACCGGCAGCCCATAGCTATGGGCATAAGAGTGGGCAATCAGATCAGCACACGACTTGCTGACATCATAAGGATGCTGGCCCTGTAGCGGCGTAATTTCAGTGTACGGGAGCGTCAGTTGTTCACCATATGCCTTGTCCGACGACGCTGCAACAATCAGCTTGACCGTTGGGCTGCGACGACAGGCTTCAAGAAGTGACCAGGTACCCCGAATATTGGTTTCAAAGGTTGATACTGGATTGCGGTTGGCGATTCCAACAATCGTTTGTGCTGCCAGATGAAAGACTGTATTTATCTCATATTCGCCCAGAATACGTTCTAAGGCGGCTTGGTCAATCACATCGCCACTCACTCGTTTTACGCGTTGGTCATCACCACTTCGTACAAGTTCACATTGGGGAACCTGATCCCTGACCAGGCATACCACATCAGCACCAACCGCCAGCAACCGCTTCACCAACCAGCCACCGACCAGACCGGTAGCGCCTGTGATGAGGGTTGGACGATCTAACCAGAAGCTATTCACCATATTTTCCAGGGCGCGCGGCCGCTGCTCCAGAGATCATTCAGGTAGATATATTCGCGATAGGTATCCATCGCATAGAAGAAACCATCATGACGATAAGCCATCAATTGGCCGTCACGGGATAATCGTTCCAGTGGCTCCCGCTCCAGCACCAGATCCAGATCATTATTCAAGTAATCGAAGATTCCTGGATTAAAGATAAAATAACCCGCGTTGACCCAGGCCTCGCTTCGAGGTTTTTCAGCGAACTCAGAAATCAATCCACCCGCATCTATACGGACATTGCCGTAACGCGACGGCGGGCGAACGGTCGTCATCGTTGCCAACCGCCCGTGCGCCTGATGATAAGCCAGCGCCGCCTGCACATTGATGTCCGCTACCCCATCGCCATAAGTGAGCATAAAAGTGTTGCCATCCAGATAACGCTCTACCTGCTTTAGCCGTGAGCCAGTCATGGCATCCTGCCCGGTATCAGCTAACGTCACACTGTAATCCTGCTCAGCATGGGAGTTATGATAGGTGATGTGTTGTTTTTGCCCCAGGTGAATAGTGAAGTCATTGTTCATGGCTTCATAATTCAGAAAATAATCCTTAATCATGTTGCCACGATAGCCCAGACACAAGACGAATTCGCGGAAACCATACTGGGCGTAGGTTTTCATGATATGCCACAAAATCGGACGTCCCCCGATTTCGACCATGGGTTTTGGACGATACTCTGTTTCTTCACGCAGGCGTGTTCCCTGCCCGCCACACAAGATCACTATTTTCAACGACTATCCTCAACTGACTGCGTCATCCACGCCAATCTGGGGCGTACCACACCCAGCCACTCACCCTTGTATTCGTTACGCATTTCACCAGTCTCACGCACGTGAAATGAGAGCACATGATTCTCCAGAATCTCCACGTGGGGCATGGTGCTGGTCAAAATCACCACATTCAGGCTGTAGCGGCCATCATTCAGAAAATTGGCCGGGATAGTACAGCGTGTACGATACACCCCCGGTGGATGATCCTGGCCTGCCCACGGATCGCTGCCACTATTGGCAGAAGGCAGATTTACACTTGCCAGCACGCCAATCCCGTCACCACTGAATAAATGCAAGCCAACAAAAAACGGTCCCCGCTTCAGAACTTCGTAATCCACTTCAATCTGGGCTTCCTGGTCGATTGCGACGGAGCTTGTTACATCTCCGCCAGACAATACCCGGACGGCCCGCAGTCGTACTTGCTCTGTTGCCGGAGCAGAGGGGGAATTCCCCCAGTACATTTCGCCGTCTGAGACATTGCCTTCAGTCAGGTTGATATAGTCGAGGATGACATCATGGGCTGGCCCATCTGCCACCTTTTCGCCGGAAACCAACAGGATACAACGCTGACAGACTGTTGCCAGAAGCGCCATATTGTGACTGACGAACAATATCGTACGTCCGAGCTGGGCAGACTGCTGCATTTTTGCGATACACTTTTTCTGGAACTCCGTATCGCCGACTGCAAGCACCTCATCGACCAAGAGGATGTCACTATCAATGTGGGCTGACACCGCAAATGCCAGTCGCATATACATGCCAGATGAATAATGCTTCACCGGTGTATCGATAAATTTCTCAATTCCGGAGAAATCCACAATTTCATCGAACCGACGCCCGATGTCAGCCCTGCTCATGCCTTGTATGGCAGCGCTGAGAAAGACATTCTCCCGTCCAGTCAACTCAGGGTGAAACCCAGTACCCACTTCGAGCAGACTGGCGAGTTGCCCCCAGACCTCAACACGTCCGCGAGTAGGACGAGTGATATTAGAAATAATCTTGAGCAAAGTGCTCTTGCCAGCACCATTACGTCCGATGATTCCGACACTCTCGCCCATCTGAATCTCAAACGACACGTCGCGCAACACTGGCAGTCGATGACGAGAGACCTGCTCGCGCCGCATCCAAAAGCGGAGGTTCTCCAGAAACTGCACACTCAATCGATTGGTACGCTGCTGAGTGCCAATCGTATATTCTTTAGTCACGTGTGTGGCCGTGATAGCTGACGTCATCAGATGTAATCCGCAAAATCAGCTTCGGAGCGCTTGAAGAAAGCCACACCCAGCACAAATAGAACCAGCAGCGCTACAGTGCTGGCTACTGATGGAAGCAGCAGTGGAGCCACATTTATCCCTAGTACAGCCCACCGAAAGCCTTCTACTACAGTCACCATCGGATTCAGGCTGTAAAGTGCGCGATAGGGTTCGGGGATCAGTGTGATTGGGTAGAAGATCGGCGCAAGGTAAAGGCTAATTTGGAGGAGGAAAGGCAAAGCCTGGTTGACATCGCGGTAACGCACGCTGAGTGGCGCTAACCACAGAGCTGCAGTGAGAACGACCACACCTGCAAGGAGCAAGTATAGGGGTGCCAGAAGAAATTGTGCAGTCAGCGTGACACCCGTTAGCGCCAGTCCAATGAGCAACAGCACCAGAGCCACCAGCATATCGACCGTCGCTGCCAGCACTGCCGCCAATACCACCACCAGCCGAGGAAAGTAGACCTTTTCAATCAGGCGTGCGTTGTTCATCAGGCTTTGAGTGCTGCGCATAACGCCATCGCTCATGAAGCGCCACACAATCAGCCCCGGAAAGACAAAGATTGCAAATGGATAATCGGTCGCTTGTTGTGGGATCATCAGGCTGAAGATCGCCGTGAAAATCAACAACATCAGCAGCGGTTGCAGCACGACCCAACCAATTCCCAGCAGCGTTTGTTTGTATCGAATGGTGATTTCACGCCAGGTCAGCATCGCCACCAGTGTACGATAAGACCACACTTCACCTAAACGCAGATCGAACCAGGCCTGATAGGGTTCAATCACCTGGAGCTTCTTGTGTGTCGGGGTCAAGAATTCACCTTCTGCACAACCAATGATGGTATTCTAGTGGAAGCAGATCTAAAATAACAGACTAGTCAATTGAAGTGAAAGGCAGGCATAGCGCCTTTCAAGGTTGGCACACACTGCATCTGGTTCACCCGAGCGACAATACATGGACAGTGCCGGTGGCAGCAAGCAGGATACGATAAAGGATTCTGCCTATCACGGAGGTCAGGTTGACGAGAAGTCTGCCTGGGAAAACAATCGTTAAGGGCTTCATACAGACCGTGTTGCGTCCCCGGCGCAGCGCCACACTGCGCTATCAGACTCTCAAGCCGATCCCCTCGGAAACGCGGCGACCTTTCTGGTCAGTCATGATCCCAACCTACAATCGCCCCGAAATGCTTCAGCAATGCCTGCGAAGCATCCTAAGTCAGAATCTCCCTCTGGAAGAGATGCAGATTACCGTTATCGACAACGCCACACCGGATGTTGATCTGGCAGCGCTGGTGTACCAGGTGGGTGGTGACCGGGTTGAGTTCTACCGCCAATCCAACAACGTGGGTTTTCTGGGGAACTTTCATACAGCACTGGAACAATCACGCGGCCATTACGTCCATGTGATGCACGACGACGACTGGGTTTTGCCCGGCTTCTATGGAGCCGTTCGAAATCAGATTGAGACATACCAGACACCGCTGGTCTTCTCACGGATTGAAGTTGTCAACCATAAGGGGGAACCCACTGGCATCCTCAGCGAGCCAGCATCCATCTCGAATGGGGTAATGAATGATCCGCTGCAAATGCTCTACCAGCCCAATACCTATACTTTCAACACCATGGTGGTTCAGCGTGAACTCTACGCCGCAGTCGGCACCATCAGCAAGGACTTATACTATGCCTCAGACTTGGAGCTGACCAGCCGCCTGATTGAAGCCGCTGATCATCGAGTAGGATTTATCAATGAGCCGCTGATAATGTATCGTGACCATGAAGTACAGGGCAACAAGGTATTCAATCAGAAGCCAATCTATCTGAATGATTACCTGAAATCCTTCTGCATTATGGCGCAGCGTCATCCCGACGCGGCGGTTCAATTGTTCCGAAATTTAGCCAACGTCATGCGTGGGCGAGCCGAACAGGCATGGGCTCGTCATGATGATACAAGTGCCGAATTGGTGGCACACTGGGCGTTTCGCGCAGATCCAACAACCGAGTCGTTGCGCTACTGGCTGCGTTGCTGGCGTCGGGTGACCAAACGACGTCTGCTCAGGCCCTTCGCGCAGGATATGGCATTGGAGGGTTCCTGAAATGTGTGGCATCTGTGGCCTGACCGGACTCGATGATACCAGCCCAATCCAGCGCATGGTGGCGGCGATGGCGCATCGCGGCCCGGATGATTGCGGCGTCTATACCCACAACAAGACGGCGCTCGGCATGGCTCGCCTCGCCATCATCGACACCAGCCCCGCCGGACACCAACCGATGAGCGACGAGCAGGGTGAGGTGTGGATCGTCTTCAACGGCGAGATGTACAACTTCCGCAGCGAACGCGCCATCCTGGAGCAGCGCGGCTATACCTTTCGCTCGCAATCGGATACCGAAGTCATCCTTCAGATGTACCGGCATTACGGCGATGCCTTTCTCAACCGGATGCGCGGGATGTTCGCTCTGGCTATTTACGACCAGCCGCGCCAACGCCTGCTCCTGGCTCGCGACCAAATGGGGATCAAGCCGCTGTTGTATGCCCAGGTCGGCGAAGCGCTGGTGTTTGGCTCCGAGATCAAGACCCTGCTGGCTTCTGGACGGATCAGCCGCGACTTCGATCCGGTGGCGCTGCGTCAGCTCCTGACCTATGGTTCGGTCTGTCAGCCGCGCACCCTGCTGCGTCAGGTGTCGGCGCTCCTGCCGGCGCATTATGCCGTGATGGAAAAGGGTTCTTTGAAGATCGAGCGCTACTGGTCGCTGGGGACGAACCGGATGCCCGAACTGGCGGCGCTGCCTTACGACGAACAGGTGCAAGCCGTCGCAGCGGCGCTGGACGAGTCGGTGCGCTTGCAGATGATGAGTGATGTGCCGCTGGGTGCCTTCCTCAGTGGCGGCGTGGACTCCGGCTTGCTGGTGGCGCTGATGGCGCAGCACGCCAGTGCTCGGCTGAAAACCTACTCGGTCGGCTTTCAGGCCGAAGGCGAACAGATTGACGAAAGTCAGGATGCCGCCCGCAATGCCCGGCATATCGGCACCGATCATCACGCCATCATGGTCACTGGGGACGATGTGCGCGACCACATCCGTCACATCGCCAGCGGTCTCGATCAGCCGACGGTGGATGGGGTGAATACCTATTTTGTGTCGCGGGCGGCGCGGCGGGGCTTCACAGTAGCCATCTCTGGCACCGGCGGCGACGAATTGTTCGCCGGTTATCCCTGGTTTAATCAGATGGTGCTGGCTGCGCATCAGGAGCCGACGCTGCGCAACAATGCCCGTCGCCTGGCTGGGCAGTGGGTACAACATCCTGCCTTCAATCGGCTGATGACCAGCCGCTATGGCGAGCGCCTCAATCGCTGGCGCGGTTACGCCGACTTCCTCTCGACTTATGGACAGCTTCATCAGATCTATGGCCCGGTCGGCGCGGCCGGGCTGCTGGCCGCCGAACATCGGCAAGCGGCTGAAGCCGGTCAACCCATCGCGCTCGATATTCAGCCAGGCGATGAAATCCCGCATGGTACGCCGGTGCAGCGGGTGAGCGCCCTATGTCTGCGCGGTTACACCACTCATCAACTGCTGCGCGATATTGATGCAGCGTCGATGGCCTGGTCGCTGGAGGTGCGCGTACCCTTCCTCGACCCGGTGATCGCCGATGTTGCGCTCTCGTTGGCCGACTCGACCAAGCTGGGCGATGCCCGCCAGTTGCGCGGCACCTCTCAGGCTTCGACCTATCGCGAGATGGGGACGAAACGCATTCTGATCGACATTGGGCGTAAGCTGCTCCCGCCGGATTTTGACCAGCAGCCCAAACGTGGCTTTGCCATGCCCTTTGATTCGTGGCTGCGTCACGAATTGCGCGATGTGATGCTCGATACGCTCTCCAGTTCAGTCACTCGCCAGCGCGGCTGGCTGGATGTCAGCGCAGTGGACGCGGTGCGCGATGGCTTTTTTGAGGGCAAGACCGGCTGGGCCAAACCCTGGTTGCTGATGATGCTGGAGTTGTGGCAGCGCGAAGTGTTACATGAAGCCCAACCCGTCCTTTGAAAGAGACCCCTATCCAGGGCGTCCTAAAATCCTCTTCATCGGCTGGGGTGAGAGCAGCCATACCCACGCCTGGATCGACCTGCTGCAGGACGCACCCTTCAATGTGCGCCTGTTTGCTCTACCTGCTGACCCATCTGGCATCCCGGCAGACTGGCCGGTGCGTACCTATGTGGTCTACCCCTTTCGGGATCTGGCCCTAGCTCATTCCTATAACCCGATGACCCGCTGCCTGCTCTATCCGGCTGACTTCATGAGCCTGCGTTCGCGGGCGCTGCGCCGTGTGGGGCAAACACTGCATCTGTCGCCACCCACCCCGACGCCGGAGGAACTGCTGGCGCGCATCATCCAGGAATGGCAACCAGACATCATCCATACACTGGGTGCGGACAAAGCCGGTTACTTCTATCATCAGGTGCGCGAACGATTCAACCTGCGCAGGGGTACCTGGGTCATGCAGTTTCGCGGCGGTCCAGAGCTGGCACTCCATCGACATCTACCGCAGCATCGTCCATTGTTGGAAGCATTGGTGCGCAACTGCGATCAGGTCATCGCGGATAATCCACAGAATTACCAGTTGGCACTTGAACTGGGACTCGCGCCGGAAAAGCGTTCTGAGTTGGGGATCATGCCCGGCACCGGCGGAATTGACATCGACGGTCTGCGCTCGCGCTGGACTCAACTGCCCTCCCAGCGCGAGCGCATCATCCTGTGGCCCAAAGCCTATGAACATATCCAGACCAAAGCGCTACCGATTCTCGAAGCGCTCAAGTTGGCCTGGGATCAGATCAAGCCGTGCCAAATCGTCATGCTGACGGTGGTGCAGGATGAGATCCGCATCGCGCATCAACTGCTGCCGGCCGAAATCCGCGACTCGTGCATCCTCTATGATCGTCTGCCGCGCCGTCAGGTCTTCGATTGGATGCTGCGAGCGCGGGTGATGCTGGCACCTTCGCTGTTCGATGGAGTGCCGAACAGCCTGTATGAAGCGATGGCCTGTGGGGCGGCACCACTGGTCTCGCCCATCGAAACCCTGACGCCGCTTTTCCAACCGCGCCAGCACGTCATCTACGCCCGCAACCTGTACCCCGATGAACTGGCCGGGGCGCTGGTACAGGCTATGACCGATGATGGGCTGGTCGATCAAATCGCCACGACCAATGTCGATTACGTCCGGCAACTGGCGGATCGCAAAGTTATCCGACAGCGGATGATGGCCTATTACGAACGTCTGGCAGAGTGAGTCAGGAGCCCTAAATAGATAATTTACCGTTTAGGGTTGTTGAGGTTTGATCAATTGATTCGGCAATCGCTACTGTGTTCATTTCTACAGTTTATCATCTGAGCCTTTTTCTTGCTCTTTTGCGTAAGTTCTAACATCGCAACCTTTATTATATTTTGGTCATCGTCTGGTTATGCCGGGGGAAGCGTATCGTGATGGTCTTTCCCGCCATCCGCCTCAACAGACGAGAAAGTGCTTGATCCCGACGAACCCGCTTTCGTCACAACGTCTCCAAATAAGCGATCAGATCACGAATCGCCTGCTCATCAAGATGTTGAGCATACGCCGGAAACATGATGGCGCGGTACAGGCCGATGGTTTCAGTTGCGGCAGCATAGCTGGGGAAACCAGCGCTAACATCGGTGGCAGTGCCATCCGGCGCAACCGAGACGATCTTGCCGGTCATGCCGAGTATCATGGTGGTTTCACCTTCCGGGCTGGGCAGTACCAACTCGGTCTCGCCACCACTCCCGGCAACCGCCACGATCAGGTTGCCATCGGCATCGAAGGCAATGCCACGTGGCGCGTTGAGATCACCGATCACCAGTTCACCTACTCTTCTCTCAACTGCATAACTCTTATGAATATTGTATCTTATACAGTTGAGAGATTTTAAGTTTCCAGCGTGAAATGTCTTCTTCCGTCAAGCATGAAAGGATCTTAAGATGTATAGTGACGACGTTAATATTTTTGTGGCGTGCGAGGAACCGATCGATGTATTTGTTCGCGATTTAGAGCGTATTCTAAGGATTCCTATTCAACCCGGTGTTGACGAGCAAGGCACATTGCGCAGCAAAGGCAAACCTTATCCCTATGTGTATGATGGCTCTGATCATCATATCAAGTTGTTGATTGGACATCAGATGACTCTGATGAATGATGATGACTTGGATTTTGAAGATTATCAGTACCGAATCTACTGTTGTTCGCTTGGGAATCTACCTTTTCCGCAAAGTGCTCAAATTAGTCATGCGTTTGCGCGGTCGATATTTGAGCAATTGAAAGCGACAAACCGGTATCGGCTGATGCTGGTTGAAGATATCCAAACCAAGTTGGACGAATTTGTCCCCACACATCCAATAGATGGATTGCCGAGCCAGCCATGATAATCGAGAAGTGAGCATCTAACCGTTCACTGTGGTCTAGTGTAGGGTATTTGGGAAATTTTGATCGTATCAAAAAGGTACATATACAGTGCATATTAGATGAATTGAGATGACAACATGGACAATTGCGATTGATTGGAATAGAGATGGTGACTACAGTGATTCCAACGAGGATATGACCAGTCAGGTCATTTCAGCTAACTGGTTTCTTGGGATGCGTCAACCCTATCAGGAAAGCGCTGACAACTCCATGCTGCAACTGTTGATCTGCATCTGGCTCAATGCCAACACCCGTTCATCAGAGAGCGTGTCAACCGGTATCTGTGCCGCATAGCGTTCGAGCCATTCCTGAAGTACGGCTGGCAACTCATGTTGAGTCTGTTGGGCGATGCTGCGGGCATCCTGTTCGATGGCTTCCGCTATCTCCAGCGTCACCTGTATCATCGGCTGATTCTCCCTCTACCAACCTCCTCATCGTAGCATATCTTCCCCTTATCCCAGCCTCTCGCGCTTTGATTCGAGGGTTAGCGCAGCAGTAATACACACCTTAGCCCGATTTCCATATCGTCCACAACCGTCGATGCATATTCTCTGGCAGCAGCGTCGATAGCAGATAGGCCAGCCGCTTCGGATCGGTCAAATAGGTCGCAGGATACAACTGGAACGAGCGCCGGAACGCCGCCCGCGCCTCGGCATACGACTGCCCCAGCGTCAGCGCTGCCGCCATATAGTGCGCCCGGCTACGGCTGGCTGACTCCAGGGCGCGGATCGCCGCTGGCAGATCAGGTTGGGCGAAGACCGAGTCAATCATACGGATATGTTCATCGCCCATCAGCTTGCCGCGCTGCGCCACCGTGGCCGAGTCGGGATGAACGCGATGCGTTGCCAGCGGCTGCGGGACGCGGACAAAATCCCCATGCAGCCCTAGCCGCAGCCAGAAATCAAAATCTCCGACATAGCGATAATCCGGGTTGCGTCCGCCATAGCGCTCAATCGCCGAACGCCGGATGACCGCGCCGGGGCCGATCAGACAGATGCACTCGCGCAGCATGGTAGCGTAATCATAATCGCGCTGATAGACCGCGCCGAAGCGCTGCGACTGCGCGTCGATCTTGTACCAATCGGGATAAGCCCCCAGCGCGGCGGGGTGGCGTTGCAGAGTCTCGACCATCGCCGCCAGCCAACCGGGCAGCACCGGATCATCCGAGTTGACGACCGCCACCAAGTCGCCTTCAGCCATCGCAAAACCACGATTGACGGTGCGCGCCTCGCCCATATTGGCGTGGCTCTCCCAACGCAGCCGCCCCTCGTAACGCGCCAACACCTCGCACGTGTTGTCGGTCGAGCCATCGTCCAGGACTAAGTAATCCAGGTTGGGATACGCTTGACTCAACACGCTGTCGAGCGTTTCGGGCAGATAATCGGCGCGGTTATAGGCCGGCGTGATGACGGTGACGCAGGGATCAGTCATGGCGATCTCGCTACAATGATGGCTTTTTCGTCGCTGCTCATGAAGGGATGGCGAACGATCTCATCTTTGAATTCTACACTGATCCAGGCTCCATACAACGCCAGCCCGATCAGCCCAGCCCAGGCCAGGCGGCGCGGCAGCCCCGGCAGCCATGACCAGATCAGGTCCATCGCCTGCCCCCCCGGCACCAGCAGCAGCGGCATGAACAACAACAGAAAACGTGGATCATAGCTGACCAGCAGCCACCAGATCGCCAGGTAGGGCAGCGTCATCCACAGCAGCAGACCATCCCCCCTGATCGGTCGCCGTTGTGTGATCCGCCACGCGACCATGCCGACCCCCAGCAGCGCCAGCCAGCCGCTGATGAGGAAGTTTTCCGGGCGCGTGATGAAGACCAACAGATTGGTCAGCGTCGGCTGCGCCTGATCGACCCAGGCGGTGGCCGGCAGCAGTAAGCCCGCCTCGACCCAGTTGCGGATGTACCAGGGAGCCGCCACCAGCAGGCATCCACCAACGGCCAGCAGCACATGCGTCCGGCCAATCGATCGTCGCAGCCACAGCCACGCCAGCCAGCCGCCGAACAACCCGGCCCCGAACAGGGCGGCATTCTTCGTCCAGGCTGCCAGCCCCATCATCAGCCCGGTCAGCAGCGCATCGCGCCAGGATGCGCCTTCCCCCAGCCGCCACAGGAAGAACGCCACCAGCGTGTAATAAAACGCCATCGGCAGATCAACATAACCGGATGATGACCAGCGGATGAAGCTGGGCGTGAGCAGCAGCAGCAAGGCCGACCAGCGCGCCGGACGTTCGCCATACGCCGCCCGCGCAAAGACCCACACCGCGCCGGCGCAGCCCAAACTGAGCGCAGCCGCGATGGCCCGCGCCAGATACGCATTCTCCCAGCCCGAAGCCATGTAAGCATAGGTGTAGCTCATCGGGATGAGCATCGGATAGGCCTGATAATAACTGTAGAAGGTGATGCCCCGCAGCGGCACCAGCGTCCGGTCGATGAACATATAATGAGCGCGGTCGGCATAAATCCCCAGCGCGTCTTCGTGATAGAACGGCCAGTAAGCCGCGTTGAACAGGATACCGCTGGCGATGAGGACGATCAGGCCGCCGATGAGGATGGCCTGCCGGTCAAGCAGACGGCGCGGCTGACCGAAGCGGGCCGGCCGGCGTCGCCACCAGAACACCGCAAACGGCGCGATCACGATCAGGTAAAGGCCGGTCACATTCGCCAGGGTGAAGCGGATGCCCAGCAGCCCCAGCCACAGGATGATGAGCGTCAACAACCCCACGCCCAATCCCACTGTCAACAGACCGAGCAGCGCCCGGCGATACGGCGCGTCATCGGGCGGCAGCAGCGTCCAGGCCAGCGGATAAGCCAGGGCGATCACCCCGACTACGATCAACCACCCCATCACATCCAGCGTCACCGATCCATCCCTGTTGAAGAACCCGCGCCTACTGTAAACTAATCCGCCGATTTAAGGAATAGCGATGCGTCACTCGATTCCCCTCATCGGCCTGCTGCTGTGCCTGTATCTGTTCACCTACAGCGGACAGATCGAAAGCGGCGACACCCGCCGTTACTTCGATGTCGTCAGTAGCGTCGTCCGCTTCGGCGATACCCTGCTGGATGAAACCGCCTGGGTTGACCCGCCCGATCCCCGGCTGCCCAATGCCTACTACCCGCTGACACAAAGCGATACCGAGCCGCTGCTGATCGTGCTGGCGGCACCGCTGTATGCCCTGGCCTATGTGATCCCCGGTTTGGGGCTGGTGCATACCGTCTGGCTGTTCAACATCCTGGTCAGCATCGGGTTGTGCCTGGCGCTGCTGGGCTATGCCCGGACGCTCGGATATGCCACCGGCGCGGGGTTGGCGGCCGCGCTGGCGCTCGGTCTGTTGACGATCATCTGGCCCTACACCCGCACCTTCTTCCGCGAACCGCTGGCTGGGTTGATGATCCTGCTGACCTTCTGGGCGTTCGAGCGCTGGCGACGGGCTGGCTATCGTTCCATCTTCCGGCTGCTGACCGGCCTCGCCCTGCTGATCGGTGCTTTCCTGGCGAAAGAGGCGGTGGCGCTGGCGCTGCCGGCCCTGCTCATCCTGCTGCTGCCGGAACGCTTCTGGCAGCACCCCCGCCTGCGCCGCTGGATTCAGGGCGCGACTCTGCTGCTGATGCTGGCCTGGGTCAGCTACACGCTCATGGTCATCCTGCTGCCGGCTCCCGTTTACAATGGCATGAATCAAGTGGCGGCCAGCCTCACCGGGCTGCCCGTCAGCCAGATCAGCACGATACACAGCGCCTTCTACTACTACCTCTTCAGCCCTGGTGGCAGCGTGTGGGGAACATCGCCCATCCTGCTCCTGGCGCTGCCCGGCTGCTGGCTGCTCTATCGCCGGGGCGACATGCGCCACCTGCTACTGCTGCTGATCCTGCCGTTGTCATTCGCCCTCGGCTATGCCGCGCTGCGCGGTCAGCACTGGTTCGGCGGGTTATCCTGGCCGCCGCGCTTCCTCCTGCCGATGGTGCCGCTGCTCCTGCTGGCGACGCTGCCGGTCTGGGAGACGATGAGCAAATGGGTATCGGGATGGGCGCAACCGATCCCATCCCGTACGCGGGCGATCCGCATCGGTTCGTTCCTCGCGCTGGCGCTGCTCATCGTCTACAGCCTGTGGGTACAGTTGAGCGCGGTCAGCTACCCCCTGGGTGCCTACAATGCCCTGCTGCCGCCCGAAGCCAACGGCCTGGGTGAGTGGCCGCCCGGCTTACTCGATGTTCGTTACTTCCGCTGGACGCTCATCCCGCAGTTGTGGGGGCGGGAGCCGCCGGATTTCGCCTGGGTGCGAGTAGGTATCCCCGCCTGGGGAGCCGTGTGTGCGGCTGGGGTGATCATCGCCCTGTGGGGGTTGTGGCGCGGCTGGCGCGGCTGGCAGCCAGGGCGCTGGGTCGGGCTGGCGCTGCCGCTGATGATCGGCTTGGTCGGGGTGGGGCTGCGTTCCATCAACGGCGACATCATCTACAGCGGCGCTAATCAGGCCATGCGCGACATGCTGCCCCTCATCGACAGTCAGACCCGACCCGGCGATGTGGTGCTGCTGACCAGCGATGAGTACGAGCCGTTCTTCCTCAATCACGGCCGCTTGCGCTATGCCCGCATCATCACCCTGCCCGATCAGTTGGGCGAGCGCAGCAACGATCAACAGCCCATGCCGGCCGACCTCGATAATCCCGAAGCGCTGATGACCCAGTTCTCGGTGGCGCTGGTGCATAATCTGGCACAAACTCGTGAGCGTCTGTGGCTGCTGGCGGATAATGGCCCCTGGATTCCCTGGAGCATTCGCCCGGTCGAGCGCCTCCTGACCACCCAGTATTATCCGCTGGGCGAAGTCAGCACCGATACCCGCGCCCGTCTGATTCACTATCGCCTGATTGACGCGCCTGACCCTTCGGCTTTTCGCGGGCCGGACGCGGCGACCGACTTGATCTTCGACGAGAATATCCGTCTGGTGGGGTATAGCCTGCCCGGCGGCACGATCAAACAAGCGGGCGAGACGCTGGCGCTGTCGCTGGTGTGGCAGGTGGATGCCGCCCCGGAACGGAATGCGACGCTGGCCTGGTTTGTGGCGAATGCGGATGGACAGGTGGTGGCGCAGGGGGTTGATACCCAGCCGCAGTGGGGATTCAGACCGTTCACGACCTTCATCCCTGGCGCACCGGTCTGGGATCATCACGCGCTCGATCTGCCGCCTGATCTGCCGCCCGGTGAGTACGCCATCTGGCTGCGCCTCTACGCCTCTGATGCCCCCGATCAACTGCTCCCCGTGACCGGCAGCCAGACCCGTGACGGTACCATAGGCATCCTTCCGCTGCGGCTGGTTATTCAATCGCGTTCTGATGGGTTATGATTGACCGATGCTTCCGACGCATTCAGGGGGAATTGTCGTGGATAACCAGACCTTACTTGAGCAGGCCGTCATGCAGGTGATCGAGGCCGAGACGACAGCCTTCTGGAACAAGGACTACCCCGCCTGGGCCGGCTGCTGGCTGCACTCCCCCGCCATCCGCATGATGGGCTGGTGGGCGCGCGGTGGCATCCGCGTCACCGTCGGTTGGGAAGCGCTCAGTGCGACCATGCAGACTCTCATGCAGGCCAATCCGGCCCCCAACCCGTCAGCCGCGCTGGTGCGGCGCGAACAGGTGAACATCCGCCTCAGCGACCACATGGCCTGGGTGACGTTCGATCAGTACAGCGCCGACACCGGCGAACCCGACATGGATATGCCCGGCGTCAGCTACGAAACCCGCATCCTCGAACACCACGACGGTGCCTGGAAAATCGTCTATGCCGGCTGGCTGTTGAGTGAAGCGAGTCCGGCCTAACCCGGATCGTTATACAAGCTCAGTGAGCCGTCGACGGCATCCAGTCCGGCAGTCGATCGTGAACCCCAGGCGAATGGCTGATGTTGCTGAGGTGCTCGCCATCCCAGACATAGATGTCTTCGTTATCCTCGCGGGTGGATACAAAAGCCAACCGGCCATTAGCGTTCCAGACCGGCATCGAATCATGCCCCATCGACTGGCTGATATTGGTCACAGATGCCTCGTCAGCCACATAAATCTCCCAGTCGCGATCCTGCTCCGAGGTGAACGCCAGGCGTCCATCGTAGCTCCACACCGCCTGACGCTCCTGCGAGTTCGGCAGACGACTGACATTGGTCAGCGCACCACCTTGCCAGACATAAATCTCCAGGTTACCATCGCGATTAGACGTGAAGGCCAATCGCCCATCCACGCTCCAATCGGGCGAGTAATCCGCCGCAGCCGATTGCGAAGCATTCACCAGCGACAACCCATCCCAGATATAGACCTCCAGGTCGCCATGCCGCGCCGAGGTGAAGGCCAACCGTCCATCAGCGCTCCATTGCGGATCAGCATCGTTCCCCGGCGACTGGCTGATGTTGTGCGCCCTCGCCCCATCCCAGACATAGATTTCAAAATCGCCGGTATGGGTGGCGGTAAACGCCAGCCGCCCATCGGTGCTCCAAACCGGCTGCCGTTCATCCGCATCCAGTCCACTGATATTGTGGATACCCGATTCATCCCAGACATAGACATCCCGGTTGAAGGTCTCAACCGCTGTGAAGGCCAACCGTCCATCGGCACTCCAGACCAGCTCATCGACATCAGCATCGGATTGATAGATGCGCGTTAGTCGGGTGTCATTCCAGACAAACAGCCATTCGTCATCCGCAGCGAGAGCCGTGAACGCCAGTCGCCCATCCACGCTCCAGGCCGCTTGTGGTGTCGATGTGTTTCCTTTGCTCAAGCGGATTTGGGTGCCGGTGCGCAGATCATTCAGCGACAGGATCGTATCCTTCTCGTCAATCGATACAAAGGTCATGGCATCGCCATCCTGCCACGATCCCCAGAAACTCGCCGCACCGATCAGCGCAAAACATCCCATCAACACAGCCGACATCAATCGCACGATAGCTCGAAGCATCATGCTTGTTCGCCTTATGTTCCCCTGATTTGAGGAGACTCGTCATAGGCACGAATGGTACTGTGGAGGGACAGATAACAAAAGAGCCGGCATCCCATCGGGACGATGCCGGCTCTTGTCAGAGGCATTAGATTACGCGGCAGAGGCAGGGATTACCAGCCCCGTTGGGCAATCTTCTGCGGTTCGCTCAGGCTGTTGACGCTGATCCCCATCAACGGTATGCCAGACAAGGGTTCTAACTTGACCTTGTTGAGCATATCGGAGATGGAACCATGCCCGCAAAACATTTGCAGTCTACCCCGTTAGTCAGCATACGCCCCCTCACGCAAGAAGAACGCCAGTTAGCTTACGCCGCCGCACAGGAAGCGGTCAATCGCGCCGTTGGGGAGCGGCCGCGGCGCGAACTGTTCAATCAGTACGCTGCCCTGCGCTTTCCACCGCGTGTGACCAGGCTTATCACCGTGTTGTGTATCGTCCTGCTGCTGGCAGCCTTTACCCCGTCTGCGATCCGGCTCTATGTGATAGGTTCAGAGACCTTTGGCGCAGCCGTACCAGATGATCGGGCAGCAGTGGCGGTCGGAATTGCGACCGTATTGACTGCCGAAATCGGTCAGGTGGTGTTCTCGCTGGCGCTGGCAACGCTGGGGACGACCGCCAGTGTCCGACGGTTGCTCTACATCAGTATGGGCATCGCAACTGCCATTGCCCTGGTCGGGAATGTACAGGTGGCGCTGCCTGGTCACATGCACAGCCCGTTCGCCTGGTTGGAGGCCATTGCTCCACCGCTGATGGTCTTGAGTACCGCCTACGTCCTCAAGGAACAAATGCTGGTCGCCATCGAGCAGCGGCACGCCAACGAACGCGCGTATCAGGACGCCATCAACGACTGGCAGCGGGCGACCCTCAACCCGGAGAACCATCCACGCTGGATGCAGTTCTATGCCAATGCGCTGCGCGATGCCCTTCGTAAATCGAACAGTCGCAAACGCGAGGTGCTGGAGTTGCTGACAACCGCTGACTGGCGGGCGCTGGTCTACCGGGAGTTGCAAGCTGACCAGTGGTACGAGCAGCCTGCTTTGCGGGTAGAAGTGGTCGAGGGCGCGCCGGAGGTTCGCGCTGATGAGCACCCTTTATCTCTGACAGTCAGCCCGAACGGGAATGGGCAGCATCCGGCGCAATCCTCAGACAGGGCATAGGGCGGTGTCTGGTGTGTGGAGAGAGCCTGCCCGCTGGCTCACCGCTGGGTGGTCGCCCGCGCCGCTATTGCAGCAACCGTTGCAAGCAGGAGGCCAAGTGGCAGCGGTGGCGAGCCGAACATCGGAGTTTCGTGTCAAACACTCTGTTACATCGAGGCGGAACT
This sequence comes from Anaerolineae bacterium, assembly GCA_022843385.1. Taxonomy (GTDB): domain Bacteria; phylum Chloroflexota; class Anaerolineae; order Aggregatilineales; family Phototrophicaceae; genus CFX2. Next base: position 38,000 of record JALHNT010000051.1, read on the forward strand.
GAGGCATGAGCAAGCCGACCATCATCCCCAACTGGCACTACCAGAAGCCCAGCAAAGGCGGCTATCGCTCGCTGCAGAAGCTGCTCAAGTACGTCTCCTATCGGGAGAACCCGGATCATCGCCCGGTGGATCTGTCCGACCGCTGGACGGATTGCGGGCTGGGAGCAGGCTGGAAGGCGGTGTATGAGGCTGCGGGTGAGCAGGCCGGGCCGTATGTGCTGGCGCATCACCTGGTCATCGCCCCGGCACCCGACCTGATGGCATTGGTTCCTGAATCGATCCGGGCGGAGGTCGTGCGGGAAGTCACCGAGCGAACGATTGAGAACTGGCATGTGGCACGCGGGCTGAACATCCCGGATTACAGCTATGTGCTGCACGACCGTGACACGGATGACGACTACGGTTTGCAAATGCTGCACACCCATGTGTTCGTCGCCGGGACGATTGAGAACAGCCTGGGTGAACGCGAGTCCCACATGACGCATCGCGGACAGGTCTGCACCGATCGGGGCGGCTTGAACCGGGAGGACAACCTGCACCGCATTGCAAGACAAGAGTTTGAGCTGGTACTCGACCGTACCATCGGGCAAGAGTGGCGTCGGACACGCGAGATCGAACAGCCGGAACCAGAGTTGAGCATCACTGGAGGCATTGAGCATGACATCGAGTTCTAACGTTGTCCGACCGGAGGCGCAGTGCGCTGCAGAACCGAGCGGCCTGGAGCCGCTCGCGGGTGTCCCGGCGTGCAACACGCCAGGCGAACGACGATTACGTCGCGCCGGGACACCCAACCCACTACGCAGTAGGGGTGGCGAGTTTAATAAACTCGCTCCTCAGGTGCCGGAGAGGCTTGATGCGGCATCCCTTCCGGGATGCCGCCAGCGCCGTTGCCCCAGGGGGCCACCGTCGCTGAGAAGCATGGCGCGTCATAGGTGACAGCGCCCTGCCCGTCCGCAATCGTCCCGCTTTCGTCCGATGAAGACCTGAAACACGAGGAAGTATGTCTGACAACCGTTCCAACTATACCCGACGCCTGACCGTCCATATCACCGAACCGATGGACAACCGTCTGGAGCAAGTCGCCAGGCAGCGCGATGAGCCGAAAGCGGAGGTCGTCCGCGCTGCACTGCGCGCCTGGCTGGATGAACAGGAAGACCTGATCGGAAGTCGCAAGCACTTCACCAAAATGTTCGGGCGGCGCGTGGATGCTCTCGAACGCCTGCTCGTCATCACGCTGGGCATGAGCCTGGAAACCCTGCACCTGTTCAAAGAACGGGTGAACAAGAAAGCCTGCGATCCGGGTGATTTGCTCGAAGACATGATCCGGTCCGGTCTGGCAGTCCAGGATGACATCCAGACGTTGATCGAGCATGTCGCCCAGTCCAAAACGAAACCGCCAGCTTAAGGGCTGGCGGCACGGTCGGATTGGTGTATCCGCTGATCTTGGTAAATCGAGGATACATCAGTCCGGCTGTGCTGTCCATCATTTTGTAGTACACAAAGGAAAGCACAACCATGCACACCGAACACCAGCCGCCGATTGTCCAGGCGACACTGAGTAGCAGTCCACACCAAGCGGCGCTTGATTATGTTGCGCTCGGCTTGAGCGTCCTGCCGCTCGATGGTAAGCGTCCGGCGTTGACGAGCTGGGCAGCACTCCAAAAGACCGCCGCCACAACCGAAGTCATTCGGAGTTGGATCAGCGCCGGACTTCTCCAAAACGTCGGGCTGATCTGCGGCGCGGTCTCCGGCAATCTGGCCGTCCTCGATCTTGACGGAGCAGCCGGGTATCCAGCCTTCGCCGCCACCTTCCCGCACCTGACCGAAACCTTCACCGTCGCCACAGGCGGCGGTGTCGGACGGCACGTCTACTTCTACGCCGACCGATTGCCCTTGAGCATCAAGGCCATGGGGACACCGATTGGCAACCTCGAACTGTGCGCCAGCGGGCGGCAAGTGGTTGCGCCGCCGAGTGTGCATCCGATCACCGGCAATGCCTACCGGGTCGAAAAGCCGCTCGCCATCTTGCGGGTCGCCCATCTGGACGATCTGGAGGCCTGGATCGAGTCCTTCAAGCCGCGTGAGGCCGTAACAGAGTGGAAGCCGCCACGCATGGCAGCACCAGTCGGACAAGATCGACTCAATCCGCGCTTACTGGAGGTCATCAGCCGTGAATTGGTGAGCCGGGGCTTCAAGTCGCATGGGGACTGGCTGCACGGAAGTTGCCTGCACCCGGAACGCCATCGCAACGGCGACCGCAATCCCTCCTTCGGCTTCAACACAACCAGCGGCTATGGACACTGCTACGTCTGCGGCACGCTGCTGGCGAAGGACATCAGTGCAACGCTGGGCATTGATCCTGTGAGCGTCGGTGGACTGTTCGAGAAACCTGCGCCGTCGATTATCGCATCGCCCGCACGGCCTGTTCGACCACCAGCGCCACCGAGCGATATACCACCTGGAACAGCCTCCAATCACCGGCTGCCCAATTGGTTGTCGCAATACCTGGAGTGGGCAGGTGCAACCGGCAATCAGACACCGCTGGCTTTCCACCAGGCGGCGGGACTGTGGCTGCTGGCAACCGCCATTGGACGCAGGCTGTATGGTGAGGCTCCGTGGGGTGTCAAGATTTACCCGAATCTGTATCTGATGTTGGTGGCAGGTACCACCTTCTACCGCAAATCGACCGCCTACAAGCTGGCCGAGCAGGTGGCGCGGGCCGCCATTCCGCACATGCTCATGCCCACGCCCGGATCGCCGGAGCGTTTTCAGGAGGCGCTGGCCGGTCGGATGCCGGGCAACTTCGACAAGCTGGGACGCGAGCAACAGGAACGCCTGAGCAAAGCACAACCCTTCGCTGCCCAGCGCGGCTTGCTCAAGGATGAAGTCGCCGGATTGTTCGGTGCCATCAACCGCAAGGACTACATGGTGGGCATGAAAGACCTGCTGATGGAACTCTACGACTGCCCGGACTACTTCGACAAAGACACCCAGACTGGGCTGAACATCGTCCAGAACGCGGCACTCTCCATCCTGGGCGTGACTACTCCGTCCAGCCTGTCGAGTGCCGTCAGCCAGGGCGATTGGGACAACGGCTTGCTGATCCGCTTCGCGCTGCTCACGCCCGAACCGGACTACCAGGAACGCCCGGCATCAACCAGCTACCTTACTGTGCCGGACAGTCTGACCAACGATCTCCGCCGCCTGCATGACCGCCTGCCACAACCGGAGCCAGGTGAGTTCGGGCTGACCGCGCCGGGTGCGCTTCGCCTGGAGGTTCAGTGCTGGAGTAAATGCCAGCAATACGGTGACTGGCTGCGCCGCCGCTGTGCGCCAGGGGAAGACACCGAACTCGACGACCGGCTCAAGGGCATCTACGGGCGGATGCACGTCCAGGCGTTCAAGTTGGCCTCCTTGTTCGCCGCGCTCGACTGGCTGGAGACCGACGATCCAGCTCCCACTGTGACCGTTGACCATTGGAGCGCGGGTCAGTCCATCGCGGAAGAGTGGCGGATGAGCGCGCACCGCCTGACCGAGCAACTCGACCGCAGCGGCGAGGCCACCATCGAACGGCGGCAGCAGGATCGGATGCTGGGCATCATTCGGGGGAAGGGTAGAGCAGGCTGTGAACTGCGCGACCTCTACCGACAGATGCACGTTACGGCCAAAGTCGGGCGGCAGGTGGCGCAGGAGCTGGTCCGGGCAGGTCTGGTGGCGGAAGTCCGCCTGGACGGAGCCGAGGGCTACACGGCTCTAGAACACCTGCAACCCGTCCCAACCGTGTGACTGGCGTGACCATTGTGACTTGTGACTCGGTGACAGGTTGGTTTTTGTCACAGAGTCACCGTGTCACCGTGTCACCGGAGTCACCTAATCTGAGAGGAGATCAATTATGAACCATACTCAACGGGTCGCCCACGTCGCCCGGCAGCGGCGCTATCTCACTAAAGCACTGGTGCGCGAAGCGGTCGAACGCTATCTGGCGGCGCTGGCAGAGGAGATCGCCGGCGGGGAATGGGTTGACATCCCGTACCTCGGCAAGATACAGGTTGTGCGCGAGGCAGGGACAGGCTATGTGAATGCGATCATAGCCGATGGCACGCGAGCGAGAAAGCAGGTGCAGATGCGGCTGCGGACGAAGGTCAGGTTGAATGAAGCTTTCAAACGACGGAGCCGTGACTTCACCTAAGCAGGGAGTGTAAATCAATCAGGAGCAGCGCGGTGGGTTAGCCCTCGGAGCGTGTTCCTAGCACAAACCGGGGGCGATTGGTTGTTGACAAGACTATAGGATTACTTGAATCCTCAAGTCAAGTTCATGTTTTGTTACACTATGAGTCTATCGTTTTCGGCCGGTCGAAGTCAACAAGAAAACAAGCTAGATTATCTGCGCTACACCGACAGCTACCCGATCACCGCCACCGTCCGCCTGGCCTTCGTCAACTTCGACGCCGAAGCCGCCACAACGATCTTCAATCTCACCGTCTAACGAACAGAGGAGAGGTAGAGGGCATGTCCCTCTACCTTATACCTGCACCACATACCGCGGGCGATTGATGGTTGACAAAACTGCGACGTCGCATCCACCAGCATTCTTCAACACGACAGTGTTGATTTACGCGCACATACCCATTTATGGCTGCTTCTCAGCCTGAAGTGCCTCGGCCATCAAGCGCAGATCAGCAGCACAGGGCGCTGGCAGAGCGGTAGTCGCATCCAGTTGCGCGATAAACTGCGGATACTGCCCCGCGTCAATCAGCGTATCGGCGGACGTTTGCAGGCGGGTATCACTGCTGCATTCGGTCAGGATTGCTTGCATCCGTTCGGGTGATGCGACAGGAGCGAAGATTTGGAAGGCACCACCCAATTGCGTTTGACTGAAGGTGGAGGTTGCGCGCAAGGTCGTATCAATCAAATTAGATGTGACGGGGCTATCGATCATGCCAACCACTAAGCGCCCACCATTTGGGCTGTATTTCACCATCCTAAGCCATTTCTCTGATGGTAGCGCGTAGCTTTCCGCCACCGCACCAGTTACCGTGTCCCAAACATACAAACTGGCAGCATTTGAACCACCTGCCAGATATTGACCATCAGGAGACCAAGCCGCAGACCCAATACCTGCGGGCAAGCCTTCAAGCTGAATCCTATTCCCACTTGGTACATCCACAAAGAATAGGGAATATAATATAGCTTGTGTATCTGAACCCGTATGTAGGCTGTTGGGCGTGCCCGGCTCAACCATTCTGAATGTAAACATCGCAAAGCGCGTACCATCAGGATTCCATAGTGGCTGTCCTACTGTTTCACCTGGGAAGACATAATTGGCGATTTCAGCGTCGGTGGTGGCATCCATGAATCGGATCTGATCAGAGCCGCGTTCACCTAGCGCTACAAAATAGGTCATATCGAACCCCCAAGCCCGCCAATACCACCATTCACGGATCAAACTGCCATCTTGCGCACTGTGAATTTGAGCGCCGCGTGGCAACGTCAAAATCATCTGGCTGTCGGGACTCCATTGTGGCTCAATGACTTTATCAAGCGGTAAGGTCGTCACCGTCTCCAGGGTGGTGCTGTCCCAAATTTCCTTCAGCACCAAAATCCGCCTTCCATCAGGGCTGAAATAAGGCTGGATGTAGAGATAGTCATTTTCAGACGCATAGGCTCGAAAATTAATTGGGTTGAACTCCGCGTCGTACAGCGTCAATCCTGCGATATTAGAGGTTACAAAACGAGTGCCGTCGGCGCTCATGTCCATCCGATAAACGGCGTTAGGATCGGTTTGGGCGATTGCATTTCCCGTTGCCACAGACAACAACACTACAATGAGCAATACAGTGATGATTCGCATAAAACAGACTCCTTATGATCTCATCGTTACCACTGCCAGTCGGGATCAACGTAAAGTTGGTGAAGAACTCCGGTGCTGGTAGACACTTCAACCTGATTAGGCAGGGCATAAAACTGCCAATCATGGGCGCTGAAGTAATCTTGTGTATCTTGGTAAACTGACTCTCGATAGAGTGTGCAATAAAACGGACGCGGTACAGGGCTTTGCGTTTCTTGTGTAACATTTTGCCCTTGCGGATCGTTAGAGCGATCAGGAGGCGAGGTGAAATCCACCACCCAGGGCACGGGGTTAGTGATGCCAAGGCTGGGTGCTGTTTGGTAGGTATCAGCAAATTGGTTGACATTCCGATCCACATAAACCCCACGCGGGGTTGCAGTTGATGGCGGAGTATAGGGTGTCGTGCTGGGTACAACCCCGCTAGCGAAAATCGCGTCCCGGCAACTTATTGCACTCCCCCAACCGATGATCACCAGTCCATGAGTGGGATTGCTGTTGATATACAAGTAGTCCCCGCGTTGAATATTATTCTGACCAATTTGCTGCACAACAAATTGGCTCAACCCCGATGGATTTCCAACAACACCTGTTCCGAGGCGGCCTAGAGTGCCCTGTTGTTGAACGAAAAACTCGGCTAATGGACTGGTATTGCTATCTTGTCCAACTATTGTCGCCACAAAACGCCCTATCGAGTTATTGCCAACTGTGTTGTTGGGATTATTCCGCAGGACGTTATTGTAACTATTGCTTACCCAATAGGATTTTAGATCCTCATGCGTATCAAACGGATTGCTCGCATTCCCGTTTGGCGGTGTTGCGGTCGCCCCATCAAAGCAGTAGCGCCACCCTAAAGACGGCTGTCCTGCTGGGTCTACGATACAAGAGTCTTCATTGAAGTTGGGAGTATTTGGATTGTCACGTTGTCCCCAGATCATCGGCAATCCACCCATCCACAGGCTTTGTGACACAAATACGGCAGAGCCAGTTTTGCCTGCTTGCCCGATGTCCGAGTAACGAAAATAGGCATAGGGGATTTGGGGCGAAGTTGTGATGCGTTGTGTCACAAGCCCAACCGACTGTAGATTGCCATGATTGTAGGCGGTATCGTAGCTATGCTCAATGGCATAGTTGGCTGCGGAGCGACGGTCATAAGGAAAGCTGAGTGTTGAAGGTTGATCGAGATTGCCGCACGGGCCAGACAGGGTCGCATAATTCAAACTGTTGTAGCGCGCCAGCAACCAGCCAGTGGTGGTGCCATTGTAAACACGATACCAGATTTGAGTATCGCCACTCGTGAAGGTGGATTGTGGAAATTGAACTCGAAGCACGGGTTGGCCTGAAGGCTGAGCATAGGCTATGATTCCGTTTATGTCCCAGCCCATCGTCTGACCCGCAATCTGTTCGGCATTGATGGTGGGAGCTTCTAATAGCCTAATCCCGCCACTATACACCACCTGCATGTCTTCCACTTCATTGACCTGGGCTGGGAAATTGGTCTTGTAGTTATTCCATGTGTTCCAGTCAATTAACCTGACCCGGCAAATAGGATCAGGCGTCGGCGGAAGCGGTTGACACCTAAACTGAAGTGGCCCGGCGTTGGCAGGCGAGATACAAATGGATGGATCATAATTCCCGCCATCGAAATCATCCAACCGCATCCCGGCTGCCGTGTTATGTGCCAGTCCAACATGCCCGCTGCTGTTCGAGCTGCTCATGGAATAGCTGATGCTCAGTGAGCCGTTGACATAGACGTAAAGTGCGCCAAAAAGATCCGTCTGTGCCTGGAAGATATTGCCGGCATTCAACGCCAGTGCAGTGGTGCTGGTGGTTTGTTGTATCCAGTTGCTGCTGCTGTTGAGCTTGCTCCAAATCTCGACTTTACTGGTAGCGAAACTGTAGCAGGGTGAAACGCCGCTAACCACCGCATCGTTAACAACTTCGGCTTTCAGCAGCAGGCACAGATAGCCGGATGCACTGTTGGTCGGACGGCTTGCCACAACGACGGATACATGCTGATAGGCACCAAAAGCAGTGTCGCGCCAGTGGGTGATGAACCCCCCACTACCAGTCGTGACCATCTGATGATTACTGATGTTGAACCCGGTGGTTTGAAATCCCCAACTCGGTCCAATACTGGTCGCATTCGCACGGTTGAAGTTATCCAACACCTTCGGGTCACCTTTACCATCGAAGTTATCCAACCGTATCCCGGCGGCACTGTTATGCGCCACACCGATTGATCCGCCGCCGGTCCAGGTATCGAGTGTGTACGACAACATCCGGGTTCCATTGATGTAGATGTCCAACTTGCCCTTGTCGTCCATCGTCGCCCGAATGCGATCATTGGCATTCAATGAGATGTTGATAGTACTGGTGAAATGCAGTGTCCAGTAAGTCTCGGTCACACGCTTCGAGAAAATCTCCACTTTGTTGGTGGCGAAGTTGAAACACGGTGAAACACCGCTGATGACCACATCTCCTGTCAGTCCACCCTTGAGCACCAGGCACAGGTAGCCCGCTGAGCTGTTGGTTGGGCGATTGACGAGCGTGATTGATACTTCCTGCTGATAACCAAAAACGTGCTGTTTCCAGTGCAGTATAGGCGCGCTTGGTGTAGTGCCAGCAAACAGTTGGTTGTTGTTGATGTTGAACCCGATGACATCACCACCCCAATTGCTGCCAATCGAAGGATTATTGGCACGGTTGAAGTCATCCAACATAGTGGGCGTCGCCGTCGGCGTGGGTGTAGCGGAAGGTGTCACAGCAATGGTCGGTGTACCGATCACCGGCATCACTCCGGTTGACCAATCCGGGTCGCGTTCTGCCATCGCGCTCGATACTAAAGTGCGGACGACTCCACCCGAACTATTGATGATAATCAGATTATCAGCCGGCAAATCTCCGGTCGTGACAGCCGGTAGAACAATAACTAGTTGACTGCCATCGGGCGACCAATCCGGTTCATAAGCAGTGTTATTGTAAAGAAGCTGCTTTGCACGGGTTGTCACATCGATAGTAAAGAGCTTGCCTTCGCTATCATTATCCTGAAAGACGATTTGATTTTGGGAACTTGATCCCCAATCGGGATTATGAGGAATAAGGTTGGTTTCTGTGGTCAATTCTACATCGTCGAATGGATAGGATATGTTGCGTATATGTAACTTATACATTCACCCAGGTTCAACGTATAGGAAGCGGGAGGCGCTGTTCGGTGCCCAGTCAGGTGAATAATCGGACGGCGAGCCACTTATTGCTGGTTCGAGCATATCACCCTGACAATTCCCCGACTGCATACATGAAGCGACATCTAATCGAGTAGCTCTACGGACTGCAACACCCATATGCGTGGTGGGTCTTGTAAAGAGCAGCCACTGTTTACCGCTCGGGTCAGGAACAGACCAGGAGAGAGAATATATTCCTGAACTAAGATCCGTCAGCTTCACAGGAGGATTCATCGTATTCAGATCAATCACATAGATTTGATCGCCCCCATCCTGATTCATGATGAAGGCTACCTTCTGACCATCAGGCGACCAGGCTGGCAACTTGGCATATGTATACTGACCGGTTGTAAGTGTTACCTGATTGGTTCCATCAGCATTCACCATCATGATTCGCGAAGGGGAACCTCGAGTGTTGTAATCAATAGCCGTGTATACGATGCGGCTGGCAGCCGGCAAGACACTCAGGCTTTGAACCTTGGGGGATGGAGATGAAGTGGGCAGATTATCGAAAGGCGAGACTGGCTTCTTGATGTTGGCTTGCAGGCTGATGTTATCGACAACACCATCCATGCTGCGAAGAATAATCATCCCTGGCGGCAGCGGCGTCGGATCGTTCACTTGGATCACGGGTTTGCCATCGAATGAGATACTGATTTGCCCCTCGATTTGCTGAATTTCAACTCGATATGAAGTCCCAGCAATCAGCGAACCAACTTTGCTCTCAGCTATCAGGATGCTATTGCGATAAAGGCTGAACAAGCCATCCAGGTTCCACTCCAGGAAATAGATGCCAGCGCCACTCTGATTAAATCCGATGCCAAATGTACTTGAATTGAGCGTAACATCCAGGCCGAACTGAAAATTCTTCAGATAACCCTGCCCGTAGCTGACCAGTGGATTTTCATGAGACAGCACCAACCCTTTCCCGGTTGCGCGACTTTCCAGCATGTCCGGTTGTGTATCCCATAACCCGCCGCTCACCTCGAAGGTATCAGTGGCGACATATTCAAACGTGGGTTTGGTGTCTAACGTTGGCGTTTCTGCCGCCGGTTGAGTTGCGCCAACGAACTGGCTTCGTCCCTCAACCTCATCCGGCGTCCATACCATCACATCATCGACCAGGAAGGGTGAAGCAGCCAACCCATTGAATGCGATGGTTCCTGGCGGCAGGGGCGAGGGTTCTGGCACAACGATGATTTCCTGGTCGTCAATACTCACGCGCAGGTAGTCGCCCACAGCCGATAAGCGTATCGTTCGCCACTGCCCAGGTTCCAGCGGCTTCACCAGTCCGGTTGCAATCGGCAATCCGTTTCGATTCAGACTGACCTGACCATCAGGCGTCAGATAGACTTCATAACTACCCTCTTTGCTTTCGCGCAGCGCCAACCGGATCATGCCAGTTGTGTATTGGAAACGCGCCTGCACTGCCGCTTCGTAAAGTGTGTTGTGGACAAACGTCACCGGCAAGTCGGTGGTGCTTTGTAGTGCCTGTCCAGCTTCACTGGAAACCAATGACCAACCCTCACTCAGCGTCCAGAGAATGAGTGAGCCAGAGTCGAAGTTATCGCTGAAAAGCAGCGCCATCGGCGGTTCCGGGGGATAGGGCGTTTCTGTTGGCGAGGGTGTGGCTGTTTCGGTTGCGGTTTCCAGTAGAGTCGATGTGAGTGATGGAGTTAATGAGAGAAGCCCGTCAAATGTCAGCGACGGTTCAGGGTCAATCCCCGGCGTTAAAGTTATCTCCACTGGGGGAGTTTCACTGGGAGTAGGTTCAGATAGTGTTGGTGTTTCTAATGGGACTGGCGTTGCAGTCAGCGTAGCCGTTTCCGTCAACGTCGGTATTTCGGAGGGCGTTTCGATGAGGACAGGAGTGAGGGTCGGCGCTTCGGTCAATGTTGGGTAAGGTGTTTCGGTAAAGGCGACTGTCGGCGTTGACGAGTCAAGTGTTGGATCAACCGGTTCAACATCTTGAGCCAAGCCTGACTCAACCGAAATGGAAAGGACAAGAAAGAGGACAAGCAGTGACGTAGAGAGCAGAGCGCGACCCATAATCCAGAATCCCCCTGGAAAGAACACTTTGACAGCGACTCTACCTCTATTAGTCACGATTGCAATTGGGGTTACTGCTATCTGTGATGAACGTCATGGCAAGTACATGATGAACTGCGAAAACATCAAATTATAAATTAGGAAGTCTCCCCCAATTGTGTTGTTGAACGAGAATATGTGGCCCATTTCTTGCGTACCAACACTCTAGCGGGAGACTACCAAATTTCGTATGAGCCATTCAAACTTGCTTCGGGATTAATACCGGAATGGTTGGCTTGGAATTTGAACCGAGATCGGATGCAAGACCTCATCTGGTAGCACACTTGTATTGTAGTGGCATTGGCGTACTGCCTCTCACTACCGCCACGCGGTGATCGTACAGCGCGTGGCCCCGCCTATCAAACACCGGCAGGCGGTACGCTGGCACTACCCTGCGGGCAGTACCACCGAACCACCCACCTAAAACGCGACTCAAAAGCAGTCGCGTTTTTGTTTGACAGGTTCCTCCCCTGCGCTGGCCCGGCGTGCCTGAGCGGTTGTGCTCAGCGCGCTGGCGCATCCAGCACGGTTGAGGAGTTCTCATCATGTCAGCGTCTCAATTGCAGGTGGCCGTCTATCCGACTTCCTGGGCAGGTGAAATCACGTTCGAGCAACTTTATGTCGATCTCGCATCCTACGCGACCAATGTCATGAAGCGCAACGGCATCCAACCCCATCAACTGGAGGAGTGCCTGCAAATCGGGATGATGGCGCTGTGGGAGCAGCTCGCTGCCCAGCCCGACTTCATCGCCGAGAAGACCCGCCGCCAGGCGGTCTTTTTCATTCTGGCACGCTGCAAGATTTCGACCATCCGGGATCAGGAAGCGCGCTATGATCGCCTGGAGCCGCTGGTCGCTGCCGAGTGGCATGGTAATGGCGATGAGTATGTCATCACTGGACTGGAACACCACCGCAGCGAGACCTGGGCGGCCTGGGCGACTCACGTCGATATGCGAGCCGACATCGAACGCATCATGCATAAGCTGGCCGCCAGGTACGTCCAGTCCTTCAAGCATCTGGTCGCGCTCTACTTCCTCACGACCGAAGTATCACGCAAGGACGCGGCGGTGCTGGCGGGCATGGATAGCTGGCGCTGGTATCAACGGTTTGTGCTGCCAGTGCAGGCTGATCTGCGCTATGAGTTCGCCCAGGTGTTTCTGGAGCAGCACGACTACTCGCAACCGACTTGCGACGATCCCATCGTGCCTGCACCCACCCGCCGCTGCCCAGCTTATCGCTCCTGGCGGGAGCAGTACCAGCGCGGTCACACCTCACCGGCTGAGGCGCTAGCGGTTGCCTACCGTGACACGCCCTGCATCGGTGCCGCTATCCAGGCGCAGATCAACGGTGTGAGCTATGCCGCTGCTGCTGAAGCCCACGGTCGCAATCCATTGACCTTCCGCAAGCACATGAAGCGTGCGGCGCGGTTACTCGATGTCGCCTATGCCTGAGCGATGGCTCATCGTCCTGGCTGCGACGCAAAACCAGCCACCATTCAGCTCTGATCGGTTCCTGCCGATTCATCCGGTTGCCGCATGGCATCGACCAGGCGCTCGGCTTCCTCGGCGCTAGTGAGATAGTGCTAACCGTTCTTGAGCGTGAGGCTACCTTGTCCGCGCATACTATTCACCAGAATTCGATCCAGCGCATCAAAAGCCTTCTGGAGGCGGAAGTATGTATAGATGAGGTAGCAAGTTCATGCCCTACCGTATCCGTTACGGATTGATCGCTTACCCTGGCTCTATCGAGGCGGGTGCGCCAAATCATCATGCCGTGGGTCTACCGGCACGCCCTGGCGGTAAGCCGCTGAGGCTATCGCATGGGAGGCGACTGGCGAGGTAATCACCACAAACAGCGCCAGTGCCACCGCCTTGAGCGCAGTCTCCGGCATGAGCAAGCCGGAGGCCGCCAGCAAACCAACCAGCCCCAGTGTAGCGACCTTGCCCGAAGCGTGAATCCGGCAGTAGACATCCGGGAAGCGCACCAGCCCGATCATCCCCACCAGCGAGAAGAACAACCCAAACAAGAGCGCAATCAGGCTTAAAATTTCGGCGGGGTTCATGTTTATTCCTTCCTAGAAAACTTTGCCTTCGCAGATGTAGCGGGCAACGGCTAAGGTGGCAACGAAGCTCAGAGCGGCCAGCGCGATACCCACATCAATCACCAGGCTGCTGCCCTGTACCAACCCCAGCAGCACAATGATGCCGATCAGGAGCGTCGTCAGGGTATCAGTAGCCTGCAAGCGGTCGCTTGGTGTAGGGCCAATCACCAGTCGGTAGACCGCAGGGAACAGCAGCAGGATCATAAAGACCAGCCCGGCCTGAATCGCCAGCACAATCATCGGGTTCACAGGTCATCTTCTAATAGATCACGCAAACGGGTCACACGACGTTTTTCAGCGGCTTCTGCCCCGGCGGCGGATTGCTCCACATCCAGGCAATGAACGTACATGATGCGGCTTTCAGTATCGAAATCGACCACCAGTTCCCCCGGTGTGATGGTGATGTTGTGGGCGGCCAGGGCAGCTACTACCTCCCGCCCCTGCGGGTCACCCACCGGCACAGCGATGATGCCCGGCTTCAGGCGCATGTCCGGGGCCAGCGCTCGCCGGGCGACATCGATGCTGGAAAGGCAAATGTCCCGGAACAACGTCAGCACGTACAACACCGCAGCCATCATCTGCCGGGGGAGACGTGCCAATCGCAATGGCGGACTAGCGGGCCGTTGGATCAACACCAGCACCAGCCCGATGATGCAGCCAATGAAGAAGCCGCCGGGATTAAGCTGGGCAGTAACGATCATCCAGATGACAGCGAAGACCACCGTCAGCAGCAGATAGTAGAGCATGGCTTCAGCCTCCTAAAACCGCACGGATATAGATTTGCGGGTCG